>NZ_CAJUBO010000008.1 GCF_910584445.1 uncultured Desulfovibrio sp. | reverse complement strand
CCCCCGATTTGTCTTTTGCCTTTGGCGGTCAAGCGGCACGCTTGCCCACGGGTTTACGCAGTAAACCCTAGTGGGCTACGCTAAAAATATAATTTTTTGTTTTATATCAATGAATTAAAATCTATAATTATTTATGATACCCCTAAAAAATACCCCTAAAATTTTTGGATACATGTGGATGAAGTAGTACATGGCCGAACAACATCCCGAATTCAGTTTTTCGCAGGACGAGAGGTCTCTCGAAAGATTTTGGTACATGCCAATAAATTTTAGCTATAACTTATTGATATGTTTTGTATAAAATAAATTTGCAAAAAAAGCCCCCGGCAGTTATCCTACAGCAACTTGGATAGTATCGGGTATCATTTTAATACTGCTATATAATTAGGAAATACAATAGAGTTAAAAATGCAGTAAATAATAAACATTGTGTAATGAGCATGGAGGTTCCAATGTATTTCTACCGATTCAGAAATTTTTATAGTGAATATGTAATATATCTTATATGTATATTGTGTTTAATGACATGTTCCTGCACGCATATTTCCTCATTTAGTCTCAATACGCAATCTCAATTTTCCCCACAAGTTAACCTAAGTAATGAGGATAAATTTTTTCTTGCCCCTGACAAATCTTTACAAAACAATGATTTAATTTATGTAAATATAGAAAATAGCGTTCGCTCTGTATTTCAAAACCTTGGTCTCCATGTTGTCAATCTATTATCACAAGCAAATTATTTTGTTACAATTAATTATATCAAAGAATCCAATGAAGAAACTAGATATAACGCAATTCCGAAATATGGAATAACACATTATGAAACACAAAATAATATATTTTGTGGAGGTACTAGGAACAATTTTGTCATTCATGGAACGACAACAACAAAACCAGTTTATGGATATACTGGGACAGAGCTTTCTTCTTATAAATACATACAGTATTATAATGGTGTTGGGTTGAAAATTTATTCGATATCAAATAATAATTATAATCTGATTAGCGATATCGCTATTATCTGGAAAGATTCTACTCCAGACATATTCAAACGTATTGATCTTGCGAGTCTCGTATTGCGGGAGCTTCTCATTGCCAAGACAACTAGTAGAAGAATATACACCTTTAGATGGGAAGATAATAAATTATCTGCCTTTACATGGACACCATGGATGTAATCACGCTGAAATTTTATATCCCTGTAAGCTAGCTTATTGGAAGTATTAGTACAAAAAATCAACAAATATGTAATTGTACTTTTTATAGAGCTAAATATGTTGAAAAAGTTCAGTTAATACATATTTTGTATTGTATATTGAATGGTTTAATTTGTAATTAATCATGGCATCTATAAGGTAAACAAGCTCAATTTTAGCTTTGGTATTTTCCTTAACTATAAATGAAAAATAATTCCAAATTTTCTTTTGTTTTGTGTGTCGCTTTAAACAATCATACATTAAATAACTATTGTTTTTTTGATTTTCATACCAAGAATTTGATATATAAATCGCTCTATCATTATTATATAACACATAAAATCCAGTATAAGATGAAAAATTGATATTGCCATCTTTCGCTGACTTTTTATATCCTAACAATACACCTCGCTTACCCTGATAGCCCCAATTAATTGTTGCTCTGCTCCATCTCAACCCAAAATAGAAATTTACCATAATGAAAACTCCATCCGCGAGAGATGATTTATTCAAGCAGGTTAGTTTAATGATACTCAAGCTGCACGCTCTGGTCAACGAAAAGATTTTTATATCCTAGAGAGCTTTATTTACCATTGCTTGAATTGGCAAAGCTGAACGCTGGTGCATATAAAGGACTGGCTCAGCGTAAACGAAACGCGCGATGCTCCTGCTGTGTTCTCTCCCGTTCCATTTTCTCAGCCTCAAGGTTGAACTTCTGAATATGCTCCATCGTAGGCTGCACATTTGCAATATCAATATCTCCTGCCGTGCCGAAGGCGTACCAGACCACCCTGCGCCCGTACTCTATCCGTTCATCACGGCTCTGTCCCGTGGGGCGGGCGGGGGTGTGTCTGAATACTTCGTTGGCAACTTCCTGTGGCGTGTACCCGGCACAGCGCATGTACAAAACAATGGCCGCATCCAGCCGTGATTCGTCCATCTTTTCGGGAAAACGCTTTTTGACCATTTCCCGGTAGGCGGCATACGGGGAAGCCAATGTACCGACCCTGGGGAACTCGCGTTTCCTGACCTCCACGCCGGGAGCGATCCTTCTCCGAAAACGCCACAGATTGCCAAGATGCGGACTGCGCTTGCCGAGCCAGTGCTTGAAGCGGGGGAGCCGTTCCGGTTTTTCTGCTTGAGACTGCCTATCCCGCAATACCGCTTTTTCCTGCCGCTCCTGTTCTTTCAGGAAATGCCGGGCAATGTTCAATACGGAAAGCCCGTGCGCGGCAAGACGGGCCGTAGCCGCCTCACGGCGCTCTGTTTGTCGCCGTTCCAGTGCCTCCCATTCTTCCTCCCGCTTCGCCTTAGCGAGGCGTCTTTCTTCTGCCAGCCTCTGCCGCTCCTGCTGATACTCCTGCCATTCCTCTCGGCACACATGACTGACCGGCTCTGGGGCGGACTTCTTGAATGCCTGTTCGGAGTAGTAGCCGGGTTTGAACTCGCCGAGCCGCTTGCACAGCTTGGACATGCTAAAATTCCTGTCCACGCTGGACGCCTTGACCGCCGTGTCGCCCACAAAAATCACCGCGCCGGAACCCTTGCGGGAAAAACGCAGACCGACCGCATCCAGCCCGGCGTGAAGTTCTTCCCAGGAGGAGGCGTTCTGGATGACGGCATGGCCGCGTTCCTGGGCAATGCGCTGTGCGGACTTTTCGCCCGTGGCGCTTTCAAAGTCCTCGGCCTTGGGCTTGGGTTTTACCTGTTCCCGCCGCTGGAGGTTTTTGACCACATATCCCTGTTCATTGACGCGATAGCGGGCATTCATCTGCGACGCCCAACCCTGTTTGTGTTCGATTGCGGCAACAATCTTGTGCGCCGCCTCGATATCGAAACCTCTGTGCGGCTGAATTACCTTTTCCGTATAGGGATGCGTCCGGTTCACGACGATATGGAGGTGATAATTTCCCGTGTTCTTGTGCAGGGCGTAGATCGTCTGATGTTCGGCCAGTCTCATTCCCCGGAGAAAGAGACTGACCGCCTCATCCACCTGTTCACGGGAAGGCTGTTCGTTTTCCTGCCATGACAGAATCCAGTGTGTGACCGGCATTTTGCTCTGGATGGATTCCTCGGCAAGGGAAATCATCTCCCTTTTCTGCGCGGCAACAGTCATGGTCAGGAAATTTCTGCTTCCGGCGAAAGCAAGTTTGTCTTTCCCGTTGTCGTCTTGTTCGGCAAGGATATAGTCCACCAGACCACCGATCATGGTGGACTTGGATTTCTTGAAGCTGGTACGCTTGAGCTTTTTGACAATCATTGTTTTTCGCTCAGGGCTTCAATGGCTACCCGGACTTCCCACAAGGCGGCGTCCAGTTCTGCAAGAGTGGCTGCGTTTCCCGTATGCTTCACCACGTCAAAATGATGCTTGAGCAGTCCCCCAAGCCGCCGCAGTTCCCGGATGGTCTGGTCATCCGTTCTGGCGATGATGGGCCTGCAGCCGAAGAACAATCGCCGCATGTATTCGGAAACGGAGATTCCGGCTGTCACGGCCTGCCTGGTCAATCTGTCGTCTTCCTCGGCGGTAAGCCGGAGCGTCCGTCGCCTCTGAAATCTGTTTGCCGCCTTCCGCTTTTCCATCTGCCTTTCCTGCCTTTTTGCGAGCGTGAGAAGCGAAGCGCCGAACGCTCTTTGGAGTCCAGAGGCGAAGCCTTTGGCAGGATGCGAGCTGTTGTCAGACAGCTACCATCCTGTAAAGAAGAACGCTCCTCAGTCTCTGGAACACTACCTTCACCCTTCGGCTGGCGCATCAGTTGCGCCATGCTTCCTCTTTTGGCGCAAGCATAGATGAAAAATGCGCTTGAAGGCCAGAGAAAAAGACAAAAAGACGGTATTGTTTTTCCTTGAACAATACATTCCGGCGGAAATAGGATTAGAAGATGAAAAAGTGCAAAAAAGGAATTGTCCGTATTTGTGGAATAGCGTCCGTATCTATCCAGTTTGGGACGCATTTGTCCGGTAAGAAAAGTTGTCAATAAAGTTTTTACCGTGGTATTGGAAAGGAAAAGGAATTTTTGACAAGGAAGGTGATGCTTGTGGCAACAGCTCGACGCTATACAATGGAACAGATAGAGACCGCCCGGAAAAAGCTCCGCAATCTGCCGGTGAAAGAGGCGGGAAAGACTCGCGGGGAAGTCGCGGAATTTCTGGTCAACGGCATCAAAAAGGCCATGCGGCAGGGCTACACGTTACAGGACATCCGGGACTTGCTGGCGGAGGCCGGGGTATCGGTTCCGCTTGCCAGGCTGCAAGGGCTGTTTGAGAAAGCTCCGAAACCGGAGCTTGCAACGGATGGAGAAGGGTTGGGAAAAGACACGGCTCTCCCCGGTGACGCGGGGGAAAAGGGGAAGCAGGGAAGCCCGGACAGGATATGAGGTGGAAGAGAAGCGGCGCGGCCAATGCATGAACCTTTGACCGCGCCGCATGTTGAAGATGACAGTTGCGTTTATAGAAATATCTTTTTGAATTTTGATTTTCCATGTGTCCCCGTTCGGAGACACTGTACTACGCTCATGCCAAAAGCGATAGGAAAACAGGATAATGTATGATTACGGGTTCGCAGGTCGGGCCTTTTCCCGCAGTTCATCCAGATATGCAGCCCATCTGTTCATCATCCTTTTACGCTCGACAAGATGCTCGGTACGGTTGTAGGCACGACCATTCGGATCATGAACAGCGTGGGCAAGCTGGTGTTCAATATGTTCATAGCGTTCGCCCAAAACCTCATCAAGAAGGGTGCGCGCTGTGGCCCGGAACCCGTGAACAGTCATGTCGGAATAAGGTATTCCCAGCTTGCGGAGAGCACTGCACAGTGAACTGGGTCCCATGGGCTTTGTCTTGTCGTGATAACCGGGAAAAACAAGCTCGCATTCCCCGGAAATTTTTCTTTGTTCGTCGAGAATGGCAATTACCTGGGGAGCCAGGGGAACAATGTGGGGGGTATTTGTTTTGTGAACTGTGTAGCGCCATTCACAGGCGTCAAAATTCATGTCTTTCCATTGAGCATTCATAAGCTCGCTGGAGCGTACAAAAACATACGGCATCATCCGCAAGGCGTTGCGTATAGTACCATATCCCTTGTACTGATCTATCTTGTATAAGATACTGCCCAATGATTCAGGGGCGGTGACAGCTGAAAAATGGCCGTATTTGGGAACCTTCAGTAATTGCCGAATGGATGGGACAGGGTTGATTTCGATGATTTCAAGGGCAACCGCATACTGCATGACTTTTGAACAAATCTGGCATGATCGCTTTGAACTGTACAAAGTCCCTTTTTCCTCAATTTTTCTGAATACCTCTATCAAGTGCGATGGTTTGATTTTTTTAACAGGCATGTCCCCGAAATTTGGGAGAAGATAATTCTTCATGAGGGAATTGTAATATTTCAGGGTCTGCGGAGCTATCTTGGAGCCCATGAAATCAATCCATTGCCCGGCAATAGCTCCAAAGGTATTTCTGGCAAGCGACTTGCTTTCGGCCTTCTCGGCGCGAGCAATTTGTCCCGGATCGTTCCCGGATGCCTTTTGCTGCTTCGCTTCGTCACGTTTTCGCCGTGCCTGTTCCAAAGATACCGCCGGGTATGAACCAAAGGAAAGAAGCCCTTCCTTGCCGTTCTCCTGTCGATATTTCAAGCGCCAGAGCTTTCCCCCGGCCGGAGTGACCAACAAAAACAGGCCGCCGCCATCATAAAGTTTGTAGGGCTTGTTCTGGGGTTTCGCATTCTTGACTTGGACAGCTGTAAGCGGTTTGATGACTCTGGGCATGACAAGCCTCCATAATCGGCATAAAAATCGCTAAAGACGTCCCGTTTTCATACCCCTAAAAATACCCCTAAAAGTCTTGGAGGTCAATGGATTTTGATACTCCTCAATACTGGCATTTGCAATATAACTAGTTGTAAATATAAAAATTTTTAGTCTAATGCCGTCCGGTAAAATCTTATAATTGTAGCCTAGTGGGCTATGACTCGCCTTCGAGTCGGGATTCCCGGCGGACGGTCAGCGCATCCTTGAGCGACGGCGTTGGGTCACGGCTTCCGGCTCTTGCTGGATGTGCCGTTCTCGCTCGGCCTGTTGCCGGGCTTCCTCTTCCTGACGTTCGCGCTTCTGCTGTGCCTTTTCCTGCTGACGCTGGAGCTGTTCGGCTCGCTTGCGCTCCACAAAGTCGAGATGCAGCGGGCGGATTTCCGGCTGACGCAAAAACTCCTGATAGCCTGCCATGAGTCTTTTCATTTTCTTCAACAGCGTCTCCATCTCCTCTTTTTCCTCATGGCTTTGTTTCCTGTGAGCCGTGTATTCCGCTTCAAGCTGTGCCTGCTTTTTGCGTAACGCCTCCACTTCCTTTTGCAGGTTTTCTTTCTGCTTTTGAGCAATGTGTGTGACGGCAAGCGCCTTTTTCAGCTCGGCAATGATGAAGGATACTTTTTTCAGCACGGACTGGTAGTTGAACATGGATGCCTTCGGTAAAGCGGAATCTTCCCGAAGAATCTTTTCCGCCTCTTCAGCCTGTCGCTCATACGCTTCAATGTTCTTTTTCAGTTCTTCTTCACGCTGTTCCAGATCATCAAGGATTTGTCGGGAATTTTGGGCAAGTTCTTCAGATTCCAGAATCAGATTGTTCAGAGCCTCCTGTTGCTGCTTGAACTCCCGCGTATCCAGATGCTTTTTCGCTGCCCCCGGTTTCTGCTCGACGCCGCGCTGAATCTCAAAGCCTCGACTTTGCAGGTAGTTCGGCAACTCGGTTTGCAGCTTTTTCAGACTGGCGCGGGTATAAATGCTGTTGGCGCTGAGCCGTCCATCCGGCGTCACCGGCACATGAAGAAAGTGCATGTGCGGCGTCTTTTCATCCATATGCACCATTGCGGAGATGACGTTTTCCTTGCCGACAAAATCCGTGAGATAGGCCGCGGCTTCCTCGAAAAACCGCCTGGTTTCCTCCTTGCCCATGCGGGTAAAGAACGATTTGTCCGAACTGACAATCAGACCGCACATATGCACGGCATCCTTGCGGACAGCCTTGACCATGAGCAGATCGTCAATGCGATTCTGGATGGCCTGCGCGTAGTTGTCGGAGGTTGATTCATGAAGGTCGTAGTTTCCCGCACTTCGGCTGTAATCAATATCAGGGTTGGAATGGCTCTCGCGTTCGCGCCTATTGTGCGACTGGATGCCGCGAACGGCATCCTTTTTGAACTTGCTCATGTGCAGGACGAGTGTGGACATAATGAAACTTCCTTATCCTGTAGGAAACAGGTGTCCCGCTGTACCGACGCTTAAGCAGCGGTACAGCGGGACACCTGAAAATAGGCTCAATCAAGACCTTCCAGTTTTCTTTTCAGTCTGTGGACAGCCGATTTCGATTTGCCCATTTCCTCGGCGCAGTCACGGATGCTGTAGCCCTCGCCAAGCAACCTTTTCAGCTCCTCCAGCTCCACATCCTCAATTTCCCGAACCTGCCAGTGCAGGGCGTTGCCTTCGGTAATCAGGTTGGCCTCGAAAGGTTTGGCGTCATCGCCGAGAATGCCCCTGGCTTTGGTCAGATGAACCTCAAACCTCGCGCCTTCGGCCATTGCGTATTCCCTGGGCCTGCGAAGGCTGATGACCGTATCCATGATGTCCTCCTTCGCACTGGTGCCGCGCTGGTCGCCGGACTTTCCGGCATGGTGAATCAGGAGAACGGTGATGCCCCTGCGGCGCAGATCCAGAAGCCACGCCTGCATGGCCTGCCAGGACTGCGATTCGTTTTCCTTGCCCGTGCGGCAGAGTGTGGCGATATTGTCCAGCACAACCATGTCCACGCCTTTCAGGAGCGGCTCAATCATGGCTTGCCCGTTGGATGTGGACAAATCCGGCATGGCGCACGGCTGCAAGTCCGGTGTGATGAGTGAAAGGTTTTTCAGCGCCTGCGGCGGGATGGCCATGCCGCCCACAAGTGAGGACAATCGGCTCTGCATGGACGTGGCAGGCATTTCACCGTCCACATAGAGCGTCTTCTTGGGCATGGGCGCGCGCCAGTTGAACACCGCGCCGCCGGAGGCGACGGCCACGGCCACGCTCAGGGCGGCAAAGGTTTTGCCCACGCCTCGCGGAGCATAGAGGATGCCTATCCCTTGAACCGGCAAAATGGGCGATAGAAGATAGCCCCGGTCAGGTATCTGCATGGACAGGAACTCGCTCATGTCCAGGGCAACAAGACCGTGCTGTTTGGTCAGGGCTGTTTCCAGTTGAGAACGGACGGCTTCAAGGCCCTCAATCTGGTGGAGGTCATTGAAATCTGTGCCGTTCCCGCTGATGAATTGAGGAAGCACAAGTTGAGCGTTTGCGAGACGGGCCGCTTCCTCGCCTTTGCTGCGTCCGGTTTCGTCTTTGTCGCCGCAAATGATGATTGAGCTGTCTGGAAACTGTTCTTTTACGCTCTTAGCAACTGGTGCAAGATTATTTGCGGAGAAAGCCATATAGACCGTCCAGCCAGTGGCAAGATGGATGCTTGCGCCAGTGGCAAAGCCTTCACAGATGGCTATCGGCTTTTCCGGCTGCCCCTGAATGATGAACCTGCCGTCTGAGACCTTGCTGCCAATGAGGAAGCGCTTGGTTCCATCAGGATAGATGCGTTGCAGGCTTTGCAGATTGTTTGCGGTATCCAGAACCGAGATAAGCAGAGTACCGTCCCGCGATTGCCGTATGCCTTCCAAAGCTGGAATGCCCTTGCGCCACAAGTAGGGATGGCTGGCGTCGCACACTCTTGCCGCATTCCATTCCTGTCTTGCCTGCTGGGCCGCTTCCGCATGGCGTCTGGTACATTCTTCTTCCCTCTGTCGCCGGATGGAGTGCTGGCGTTCCCGCCATGCGGACATTTCCGCAAATGAAAGTGTCTGCTTTTCTTCGGCGCAGACCGTGCCCTGGTCGTCAGTTTCCCAGTTGCACCACCAGAGGGTGGCCGGTTTGTCCAGATGGGCGATATACGCGCCATTCCGCTTGTGGGGCTTGCCTTCTGTGGGGCAACGATGAAGATTGCCGTCCGCAAAAATTTCTTCAGGGACAAGGCCATGCTGACCAAGCACATCATGGAAAGTGTGGAGAAGATCATTCATGGCCTTCTCCTTCCTTACCAGCGTTTTCAATGAACGCCTTGATGTCCTCGGCGCGCCAGACGGTCGTGCGCGGGCCAAGCTTCAGTGGCTTTGGATAACGGCCGGTTGCACAGCCTTTCCACCATGCGCTCTTGCTGATGGGAAAAAGTTCCAGAACTTGCGGAAGCCGAAGAAAACCAGTGGAGGGGATATCTGATGCCATAGCGATAACTCCGTATAAAGTTGATGGTTACGGAGTACTATAGCACAATTGTTCAATAAATACACGTTGTTTGAAGAAGTAGAATAGAGATTTACAGAGTACGATACCGTACGATAACGATGGATACCGATGTGCATCGAAAGCATTTTTTCAGAAAAAATCCTTCCTTCATGCAATAGTTTTCTTTAATTTGTGAAATAAAAAGAATATTTTTTCATCCTTCCATTGATGAACAACACAAAAAACGGCACGGACTGTACAGTTCGTTACTCCGTACAATCTGTGCCGCCAAGAGGCTTACAGTACGTTTTTCAGCTGTACCACGCACGGATCATGTCCATGTCATCATAACCGGCCTGCCGCATGTGCTCCTTTTCTTCCTCACTCCAGCCGGTATCTCTGGTTGTTATCTGGGACTCTTCTTCAATTTTTCCAATGGAGACGCAAATATCATGGTCATTCATCGCGTCCTCGTTCATGTTTCCTCCTTGAGATTGCTTTTTTCTGATATGCAGCGTCGCGTAATCCTGTCAGATAGTCAGCCCATTCCTGCATCATTCTGCGCCTTTCCGGCAGATACTCCGCATAATTGTAGGCCGCACGAACTTCATTCTGTTCGCCGTGGGCAAGCTGGCGCTCTATCCAGTCCCGGTTATAGCCGCGTTCGTTGAGCAGCGTGGAAGCGATGGAACGGAAGCCGTGCACGCTCATTTCGTGTTTCTGGTAGCCCATGCGCCGGAGGGCGTTGAGCATGGTCATATCCGACAGGGGACGGGTTTCGGTGCGAATGGAGGGGAAAAGGTATTTCCCCTCGCCGGAGTATTTCTGAAGCTCCCGGAGAATGGACAGCGCCTGTTCGGACAGCGGCACAAGATGTTGCCGTCGCATCTTCATGCGTTCGGCAGGAATGCGCCATTCCTTTGCTTCAAGATCAAACTCCTGCCACTGTGCGGCGCGGAGTTCAGTGGGACGGGTAAAAACCAGAGGAGCCAGTTTAAGGGCGCAGACCAGAGGGAAATAGCCCTCGTAGTTGTCGATGTCCCGCAAAAGCTGCCCGACTTTCTCCGGTTCCAGCACTGCCGCCCGGTGGACGGTTTTTCTCGGCCGCAAGGCTCCACGAAGGTCAGCCGCGACATTGTGTTTCGCCCGGCCCGTGATGACCGCATAGCGGAAAACCTGACTGATGATTTGCAGCACGCGCCGGGACGTCTCATGGTTTCCCCGCTGCTCCAGCGGTTTGACCACATCCATGACATCCCGTGTTTCCAGTTTGGCGATGTGCGTCTTGCCGATAGCTGGAAAGATGTATGTCTCCAGCCTGTACATGACGGTTCCTCGATGTTTTTCGGAAAACTCGGCCAAGTGGGTTTCATGCCATTCCTTGGCGATGCCCTGGAAACTCTCGCGCTCGGCTGTGACTCTGGCCTGTTTTGCCTCCCGTTTCTGCAGGGAAGGATCAACACCCTTCGCCAGCAGACGCCGCGCATCCTCGCGCCGCTCTCTGGCATCTCTGAGCGAGACGATGGGATATTCCCCGAAACTGAGCAGTTTACTCTTTCCGTCGTAACGGTACGCCATCCGCCACAATTTGCTGCCACTGGTGGGAACATAGAGGAACAGGCCACCGCCATCGAAATACTTGCGGGGCTTCATGTCGGGTTTCAGACTGCGAATGTGGGTATCGGTAAGAGGCATGGGCACTCCCTGGTTGTCGTTGGACGGAGAGATGCCCACATGGACAAAAAATTTTGTATTCCGGCCGGTTATCCATGTAGGTATCGAAAATGCCGTACCACATTTCTACCTACGGATATACCTACAAAATGTTTGGATGCAAGCGGACGAGGCTGGACTTCGGGAAACCGTATTGGAAGGAAAAAACGAAGAATGCCAAGGTCTTTTGGACTTTGGCATTCTTCGTTATACCCAAATTTGGCGTCACCAACGGGATTTGAACCCGTCTTAGCGGCTTGAGAGGCCGCCGTCCTAACCGGATAGACGATGGTGACAGCGAACTTTTTCTACGTGATACCAAACTGTCCGTCAAGCACTATTTTGGAGTTTCCTTATGGGAGGATTTGACCCTTGACACATTCTGAGCATTTTGAAGATCAGCATGCCCTTCCGTTTGTGCGCGGGGAAGAATGGGGGGAATCAGCCTTTGGGGTGCATCCTGGATGCGGCAGCTTCCCGGGAAGGGGCGAGGGTATCCGTCTCCAGCGCCAGGTTGCGGTTCCAGGCGCGGATGGCGGCGCCCTGGGTCACGGACCACTGCTGGAGGGTCTGGCCGCAGGCGCAGACCACGCGCCAGACTTCCTGACGGCGACCAGGCGGAAGCATGGACTCCAGATGCGCGTCGGTGCCTCCGCAGGCAAGACACGGCCGGATGGCGTGCGGATCGAGTTCTTTCATAGCGCCGTTTTAGCAGATTTGCGGCGGACGCACAAGGCCGCATGCGCACCGGGGCGGAACGAGGTTCAGGACTCATGAAACTCCGTTATGTTTTTTTCAGTGAGGAAAAGAGGTTTTTCCTCTGGCCGCCCTTGGCTCCGCTTCGGGCGGGGATGTCGCCGCAACGGTCCTAAAAAATAAGATTTTTTTGCTCTGCCAAGGAAGCGGACGATTTTGGGTGGGAGTATACTCACGTACATGAGCGATAAAAATCGCCCAGTGACGCGACTGAAGGCGGGGCGAAGGGGCGTGCCCGACGAAGTCGATTCAGCGAAGAGCACATCATCGGGATCTTGCGTCAGGCCGAACCGGGCTGAGAATACCTGCATGTGTGCGTGGACGATGCTTCACGACTGGCATATACAGCGGTCCATGCGGACGAGACCGCGGAATCTGTCGTGGAGTTCCTTTGGAACGCGGTGTCATGATAGGTATCATGGTGGATCGAGTCCTCGCGGACAACGGAGCCTGCTGCAAGTCGTGGAAGTTCCGTCACGCGTGCCGGGAACTCGGAATCCAGCATAAACGGACACGACAGTATTCTCACCACACCACTGGGCATGCGGAACGATGTATCAGAACATCATTAAAAGAGTGGGCATATGCATGTACATATACCCACTCCTGGAAACGCACTCAGGACTTGCCCATATGGACGTACCGGTACAATTTCCAGCGTCCACATGGTTCTTGGCAGGAACCCGCCAGCTTCCCGGCTACCGGGTACGGGAACAAGATGTTGACATCTTACACTAGAGGGCCTTTTTGTAAATGGCGGCCACGGCCTCATCGGTCATGATCCTGGGGTTGGTAAGGCCGCAGGCGTCCTTTTGGGCATTGGCGGTCATGACGGGGATGTCTTCCTCGCGCACTTCCTTGCCATATTTCTTGCCCAGGGCGACGAGACCCTCGGGAATGCCCACATCCTGAGACAGCTCGCGGATGGCCTTGATGGCGGACTTGGCGGAATCGTTGGCCGTGAGGCCCTCGGTCCTTTCGCCCAGCAGTTTGGCGATGCGGCCAAAACGGCGGCGGGCCGCGATAAGGTTGTACTCGCAGACGTAGGGCAGGAGGATGGCGTTGCACTCGCCATGGGGCAGGTTGTAGAAGCCGCCCAGCTGGTGCGCCATGGCGTGCACATGGCCCAGGCTGGCGTTGTTGAAGGCCATGCCGGCAAGATACTGGGCATAGCACATGCCTTCGCGGGCTTCCTTGTCCTTGCCGTTGGCAACGGCGCGGCGCAGATAGCGGTTGATGAACTCAATGGCTTTTTCCGCGCAGGCGTCGGTCATGGGCGTGGCGGCTGTGGACACATAGGCTTCCACAGCGTGGGTCAGGGCGTCCATGCCGGTGGCGGCGGTCAGGGCCGGGGGCATGCCCATCATGAGCACAGGGTCGTCAATGGCAACGCTGGGTGTGCAGCGCCAGTCCACAATAGCCATTTTCACCTTGCGGGAGGTGTCGGTAATGATGCAGAAACGGGTCATCTCGGAGGCCGTGCCCGCCGTGGTGTTCACTGCGATATAGGGCGGGAAGGGCTTGGTGGATTTGTCCACACCTTCGTAATCATGGATGGTGCCGCCGTTGCTGACCACAAAGCCAACGCCCTTGCCGCAGTCATGCGAGCTGCCGCCGCCAAGGGTGATGATGCTGTCGCAGTTGTTTTCCTTGTATGCGGCAGTGGCGTCTGCAACGTTGGTGTCAGTGGGGTTGGGCACCGCGCCGTCAAACACCACATAGGATACTGAAGCCTTGTCCAAAATGTCCGTGATCATTTTGAGTATGCCGCAGGCAACAATGCCTTTATCGGTAACAATGAGAGGGTGTTTGGCGTTCAGGCTTTTAAGCCTGTTGGGGATTTCCTTGCTGCAATCGGAGCCAACAAGGGTGACAGTGGGGATGAAGAAAGAAGTGATCTGCCCATGATACATGTTTTTGACGTCGTGGCTCATGGCAAACTCCTTTGCGAAGATGAAATGGTTAAAAATTCTTGTACAGTATCTTCGTAGCGTAAGGGAAACATTCAGTCAATGCGGTGAGGAAAAAATATTATTTCACAAGCGCAAAGATGAGCAGAATACCAGGATAAAGTATACCGCAAAGAAATTTCATGGCAAACGCTTTTTCAGAAAATTTGCCCAGGGATAGTGAAGTATTTAACAAGATAAAATCAGGCGAGGAGAAATATATGCAAAATTTTGAAAGCATTGCTGGAGAATGTCATCTATATGCTTGTTTTTGCGGCACTCTGCTCTTCTCGCGGAAACAAGGGGGAACACGCGGCCGCACTCGTCGTCATGGCATATTCGACAGGGCTTGGGGACCGCATCTGCCTGACGCCAAGGCTCTCGTAGTATGAGGGCACGTGATGATCGGCATTTTCCTGATGCTGTTTCCCAGATACTTCGTTGGTGCGCCGGTGAAAGATCTGCCGCCGACCATATCAGGCACATCCGCACGCTGTGGGGCATGCGATACAAATCAGACATGAGCGAACAAAAGAGAACTCAACGTAAGGGCGCACCTGGTCGTGAATACGCATGGTATGTCGGGCAGAATATCTGGTATAGCGGGTACAGTTGCGGATTGCTCGCAGGCGTGCAGACTTGTTGAAGGGATTTCTTCCGGATATCTTCTGGCGGACAAGGGATATGACAGTGATGTTCGGGCAGGAATCTCAGGAAAGATGGCATCCGGAGTCATTCCACTGCGTAAAATCCTTAAAATTTTGATCTGCTATGGAAGATGTATCTATTTCACCGGTAATATTGTGGAAAATGATTTTCTTGAATTGAATATATTTATATGGATTACAACATGATATGCATCTAGATATATTATTATATAATTATTGATTGATGGAAGTAAATACCATATATAGAAAATTTATTTCTAATAAAATGATGATAATATTTATAAATTTTTACTTAGTTTGAACGGTATTTATTTTTATGCAATATGCCGTTCCTGTATATCCAATTGTACTTATACAGGAACGGCATTCGTTGATCAATACCTGGATGAAACGTGGCTTCTGTGACTTGAATGACTTCTGTGGCTATAGTGGGCGGCCACAAGTGTTTCATCGGATGCCTTGTTCATGACATCGGAAAAATAAGAATTATCCTGTTGCGTCTTGTCCTGCTGCATCTGGACATCGGCAGATCGCTGGACGGGTTGCTCGATTGCCCCCACCGAGAACACACTCATTGCCATGAACAGGAAGTAAACGATTCTCCTCATGTCTGACCTCCTTTGAATTAATGGAAGGGTTTTATATCTTCCATAGATATTTTCTCCGAAGTGGAGAAAAATCCGCAACACAAGGATTTTTGTGAACAGGAGCAACATTCTTGCGGGAAAAAATTTTTCCATGTCGATATCGATTGTCTTGCAAGATGTCTTATCCGTTCATCGCTCATGCATAAAGGAATATTGTAAAGTGATACGGGCAGGCACGCCCGCTCAAGCAAAAGCGCCGCATCCGCAAGATTCCCTTTATATTGAACGGGATTTACCATTATGCGGTCGGCGTTTTTGACGGCCTCGCCGTGCAGTTCCATTGCCATAAAGGCATAATGATTACAAAATGGAATGTAATTGTAGATGTGGCGTGCCATTTGTGGCAATCTCTTATAATTCATTTTCGTGATTACATGTCTGATTTCAATTTTTACCCCCTTGCGCGCCAAATTATATATCCCGGCTTCCGTTTTTTCAAAACTGCCAAGCTTGTTCACGATGGCATCGTGCAATCCTGGATTGTCGCCATGCAGGGAAACGCAAAAAATCACATTGGGAGTGGCGATTTCGGCAATGCGTGTCACGAAATCCAGGTCGGCAAGCGTCTGCCCGTTTGTGAGGACGGAAATATACGATTCTGGATGCTGAGCCACGCAGTGGGCCAGAAATTCAATGAATTTGTCCTTTGCCAGTGTCGGCTCGCCACCCGTCAGGCAAATGTCTGCAATCTCCCGCCCCTGCAAGAGCTTTAGGATGTGCCGTGCCTCGCCGTATGCCAGATTCTCGAAATCACAGGGGGGCTGTGGGCACATCAGGCATGACACATTGCATTTACCCGTCAGAAAAAAAGCATTGTGTGGTGAACCGACTTCCCATACGAAATCAAACTTTCCGCTGTCATCCAGTATCAGGATATCACCGTCGTTTATTATGGAGATATCGGCTTGCGTAATCGCGCCGGGCTGGAAAATGCCCTTGCCTTTGCCGGAAAAAATGCATCCGGCATAGCCGAGGGAATGAAAACCCGCCGTTTCGCCAACATAGATATGCTTGTGGCGCAAGGACGCGGGAACAGGCTTTGTGGTGGCGATGCCGACGATCCTGTCAAATTTGCTGTTAGGAATTCCCTTGCCCTGTTTCATGTCCCGCCAATCCCGGATTGTTCATTATCCAGCTCCAGATTATCGCTTTGCGTCTGTCGTCCGCGTTCCGCAATATCCGCAAGAGTCCTTCAAAAATCTTTTTATGTTTTATGCAAAAGGGGGTCCCCGCCATATTCCGGCATTCCTTGCCGCTTTCAAGATAATTTCGCACCGGATCAGTTCCGCAGTAGGCCTGATACGCGCACCAGCTGCAGGGAACTGTCGTTTCGACGCAGGCTCTGGAAGTTATTTTCCGCAGCTTTGTGCCGCCAAAAATGTCCGTGAAAGTTCCCTCATTGACATTACCCAGACAAAAATGCCTGTCGCCCATGCGGGCAAGCATCCGGGCCTCGTCGGATGGAAAAACTGATCCGTCAAAATCGTAAATTGCCCCTGCTATTCCCACGCCGCTTGGAGATTGCAGGTCCACGAATCCCGTGGGCATGAATGTCAGCATCCTCGTGAAAAGCAGAGTTGCAAAATATTCAGGGAAATAGCGTTGCTCATTCAGTTTTAGGATATATTCAAGGGCTTCCAGATATTTTTTTGTAAAATCTTGTATTTGATACCCTATGCGCTGGGCGTTTTCCACGGCGAAACCGTAAGGATTGAGGGAGCGGATGAATATTCCGTCCATGCCGAGTCTTACATATTCGTCGATGACTTCCTCCAGCTTGTGCAGGGACGCTGCCGAGGTTGTCATGAGCGCGGAGACCCTGTCGCCAACGATTTCTCTTGCCTTTTTAAAATTGCAGACAAAAGAATCATATGTTCCCTTATCAAAACGCGTCCTGCGGAATTTGTCATGAATATCACGCGTTCCGTCAAGAGATGTTGAAATAGCGATTTTATGATCCTTACAGAAATGGAGTTGCTCATCTGTTATGGAGGTAAGGTTCGAACATATGACGAATTCAACATTTTTTCCGAGTTCAGCCGACCTTCTTTCCGCACTTTCCACAGTTGCGACGATAGTGGGCCAGTTTATGGTCGGTTCTCCGCCCTGAAATTCTATCTTGGGAAAATCTGTGGGGGCGGAAAGGATGAAATCGACGATTTTTTTCGCCGTTTCGACGGACATGTCGTACTTTATGGAATCCTCATCGGCGCTGGATACCTGGCAATAGCCGCATTTCTGATTGCATCGCAAGGTGATGACCATCATGTGCAGACTGGTGAAGTCGCGCAGATATTCCTTGCGGGAACGATATCTGGCGGCAAGTTTGCGAACGGCCTGATCAACATCTCCTGTTGTGAGAAACAGATCGCTCTCAAGATCATCAAAAACAGACGAAGTTTCGGAAAGTCTGTGCCTTATGAAATCGTCAAAGTCTTTTTGTTCAAGAAAGGTAAAGACTCCCGCTTCATTCACCAGAAGCAGGCAATCATCAAATGGGGTGAAGTTGAATGGCAGGATGGTATACATTTACAACTTCTTGAGCGGAGAAAAAGCCTCCGCGACAATTTTTTCCCTGATTTCCCCAAATTCCTTGTTCAAGTCCAGCCAGCTTTGGTGGTCAATAAGCCTGTTCATAAAATCGCGCAAATCATCCTCCGTCAATCGCCTGTCCTCGTCTTTTAGGGAAACATTGATAATGATTGCTTCGGGATCGCTTCTGGCGTCGTAGGACACATGGTAAAGGCAAGATACCTCGGCGGATACATCCAGAATGCATTTTCCCGTAAAGAACTGCTTTTCGGCAGTGATGATCCCCAATTTCCCATCATCCTCAAGGCGAAACGGAACATCCATCACCTTTCATCCATTTCAGAAGTTTTGTTTTCCCCGGTCCTGGCAGCAAAGGTCTCAATGGCCCGTTTCTCCAGCCCGTCGGAAAACGTGTCAACAGCGCCGGAGAACTTAAAACAGGCGCATTGTTTTTTGCGTGTGACGCATGCCATGTTCGGACCGGTTGTCCTTGCCCCGAGCTGCCGCTGATTCTTTGTTGTATTTCTTTAGGTATATCAATAAACGTATAAATGGGATTTGTCTAGAGTCGGGTCCCACGAAGAAGGGGAATCGCGATAAAAATGACGGAAAATTCGTGTGGGTATGGCGCAACAGCAGCCCGGCCAGGGGGATTCACCGCTGGAACTGGACGGCCACAAGCGGCGTGCTGGAAGAAGGATGTCAGGGGATCGCGCGCAAAGCCGCCAGCGGGGAATGAGTCCGTCGCTGCTCGCGTCTGCATCGCCGGAAGTGGTTGACCCGGAAACGCGGAGCATGCAAACGGGTCCACCGAGCGCTGCCTCGGCTTCGCGGCACTTCCAGGGTCGGCACAGAATCCCCAAAGGATTGTTCTTTCGGGGCGCTCCGCTTGCTTGCGAGAGGGCTAAACCTGGACGATATGACAGTGCGGATGCCGATCCGCCCGTGTTCAGGTGCCGGCTTCCAGGCCGGCCAGCCCTTCTTCCGTTTCGCCGGCTGTTTTGTCTGCCAGCAACGCGGAGAGGCGCAGGAAGGCTTCCACTGGGAGGGCCTCCGGCCGCAACTGGGGCGAGAGGCCGAACTCGGGCAGGACCTCGGCAAGCCATGTGAGGCCCGCTCGCGTGAAAATGCCGCCAAGCTGCTTGCGACGTTGCTGAAAACAGATCCGCAGCAGCCGCGCCAGGGCCAGGGGAGAGCGCGGCCGTTCCCCATGCGGCGCGGGCGTGAAGGAGAGGACGGCCGAATCCACCTTGGGGGGCGGGCTGAAGGCGCCGGGTCCCAGCGTGAATTCCAGGCGCGGCAGGCAATGGGCCTGCACCCAGACCGACAGCGCGCCATATTGGCGTGTGCCTGGCGCAGCGGCAAGGCGCTGGCCCACCTCTTTTTGCACCATGAAGACGCATCGCGTGGCAGCGCTTTGGGAAACGATATCCCAGATGAGCGGTGAGGCCACGTTGTACGGCAGGTTGCCGGTGATCTTCCAGCCGGACTCCGGGGGGAGCCGCCGCCAGTCAAAACGCAGGGCATCCATAAGGACGGCGCGCGTGCCGGGAGCGCCGTATCGCTGGCGTTCGACCGCCCAGTGGCGATCTTTTTCCAGCAGAAGCAGGCGGGCGTGCGGTTGCGCCTCCAGCGCGCGCGTCAGTGCCCCCGGGCCGGGTCCGATCTCCAGGACCCGGTCCTCCGCATGCGGCATCAGCAGGGCCGCGATGCGGCGGCAGACGCTCTCGTTACGGAGAAAATGCTGGCCGAGGCTTTTTTTGGCGCGCGGCGCGTCAGGACTCGTTGGCTTCATAGGGGGGAAAGGGTTGGATGCAGAAGGCCCGGATCCCTGAAGCGCGCCCACTGCGCGCTTTCGCACAGACAAGGGAAAAAGGGCGCCGCCCGGCCGGGAGCATTTGGAACGGCGGATCGTTCTGGCAAAAGATTGCCGAAAAAACCATGCCGCCCCGGAGTACGGACCGTTCTGGAACGGCGGACGTACAGTCCGGGGCGGCGACAACGGGAAGCGGGCCGGATGCCGCGGGGCATCAAGCTGCGCGATCCCCGGGGCGGGTGGAACCTCAGGGTTCCGCCGGGGTGCCCATGTGGCTGACATGGGCGTACCGCGCCTTGCGTACTGTTCCCTATCGGCGACTTCCAGAAAAAGTTGAGAGGTTTTGCCGAAAAATTTCCCGGGTGCCGCGCGTGCCCGTTTTTGCCGTTCTCCGCTTCCGTCTGGTCACTCGTTTGCGTCGCGTTCCGCCTGTTCGCGTACCTTGTAGTGGAGGAGCTTGCCCGTGGCCGTGTGCGGCAGCTCCTTCACGAGCGTGTAGAATCGGGGCCGCTTGAACGGCGGCAGCATGGGGTGGGCTGCACAATGGGCGCGCAGTTCCTCCACCGTGAGGCTTTCGTCGGCCGCCACCACATAGGCGGCGACGCACTGGCCGTGCAGGCGGTCCGGGCGGCCCACAACGGCGCTTTCCGCCACCTTGGGATGCTCGTTGAGCACAGCTTCGATCTGCGTGGGATAGATGTTTTCGCCCGCACAGATGATCATGTCGTCCTTGCGGCTGACCACGGTGACGAATTCGTTCTTGTCCCAGGTGCCGAGGTCGCCGGTATAGTGGAAGCCCTTGTGGAATTTCTGGCGCGTCATCTCCTCGTTGCCCACATAGCAGCCGGCGGATTTTGCCGGAGCACGGATGATGATCTCGCCGATCTCCGTATCGTCCTTGGCGGCGAGGTCATCCGGCTCGGCATGGGCGCCTTCGGTGACAAGGCGCACCACGCGCACATCGTCGTCCGTGCAGGACATGCCGGCGCTTCCCGCTTTTTCGGGCAGATTGTAGGGACGGAGGAACGTGTTCCAGAATGTTTCCGTTGTGCCGTAGCCGTTGAAGATATTGGGCGTGAACAGTTCGCGGTAGCGCTCGCAGGCGGCCTTTTCAAAGGGGCTGCCCATGGTCACGATGCCGCGCAGGGCGGAAAGGTCGGCAGGGGAGCGTTCCTGCGCGCGGGCCAGCAGGGCGATGATGGAGGGCACGCCAATGAGAAAGGTGACGCGTTCCTTCTCCGCCAGGGTGAGGCAGCGGCGCGGGTTGAATTCGCGCAGGATGACCACTTCGCCGCCCGCATACAGGGTGGGGGTGGGACCTCCCGAATGCAGGCCGCCCCGGTGGAACCACGGGGTCATGTTCATGGTGCGGTCTGTGGCATTGAGCGGAAAGTGCATGAGCACGTCATGGGCCGAAAGCACCTCGTTGATGTCATTGATGGGCACGGCCTTGGCCCGGTGCGTCGTGCCCGAGGTATAGAGGCGCGTGGTCTCGTCATAGATGTGCTTGCGGAACGCCGGAACGGGATCGGTCTCCGGGTGTCCGGCCACATAGTCCGCATAGGCGGTTTCCCCGGGTGCCGGGGCGTTCTCGCCCTTCGTTTCCGCCGAGACGATCACGATGCGTTCCGGCGCATGTTCGGCCATGGCAAAGGCCTGGCGGGCCACGGGGGCGAAGGCGCCATCGCAGATGAAGATTCGGGGCCTGCTGTCATCGATGAGCAGGGCCAGCTCGCCCGGCGAGAGCCGGTAGTTGACGGGGCAGCCGATGGCGCCGATCTTGTGCCCGGCAAGGTAGGAGAAGACGAATTCCGGACTGTTGAACAGCATATACATGACGACGCTGCCCCGCCCCGCGCCGTCGGCCTGCAGGGCGCGCGCAAGCCGGTTCGCGTCCGCATTGAGTTCCTGATACGTCCAATGGCGGTCAAGCTCGGGCGAATACAGAGCCGGCTGATCGCCAAAACGGCCGACATTACGCAGAAAACCGTTCAGCCAGGTGAATTCGTGTTCGAAATTATCCCGGAAGCGCTCGACGTCATACGTATGCGTCATGGGGATCTCCTATGCGGGACGTGTAACGATGATGCTCGAATTCTGGCCGCCGAACCCGAGGGAGTTGGACATGGCCGCATCCACCCGCGCCTCACGCGCGATGCGGGGCACATAGTCGAGATCACACTGGGAATCCGGCGTCTCCAGATTGAGGGTGGGGGGCAGGATGCCTTCGCGCACGGCCATGATGCAGGCGATGATCTCCGTGATGCCGCCCGCGCCCATGAGGTGGCCGGTCGCCCCCTTGGTGGAGCTGACGGGCGGGGCGGTGTCCGGACCGCCGAAAACGCGTTTCAGGGCGGCGGTTTCGGCAATGTCGCCAAGACCCGTGGATGTGCCGTGGGCATTGACATACCCGATGGCATCGGGCGCCAGACCGGCACGGCGCAGGGCCGCGCGCATGCAGGCGGCAGCGCCTTCGCCTGTGGGGTCGGGGGCGGTGATGTGGTGGGCGTCCAGGCTGTTGCCCCACCCGGCGAGCACCGCCAGGATGGCCGCGCCCCGCCTGCGGGCATGGGCTTCGGTTTCCAGAAGGAGCGCGCCGCCGCCCTCGCCGATGACGAAACCATCCCGATCCCGGTCAAAGGGGCGGGAGGCCGCTTCGGGCGCATCGTTGCGCCGCGAGAGCGCCCGCGCCTGGGCGAGGCTTGAGACCACGCTCGGGCAAAGGATGCTTTCGCCGCCCAGCGCCAGGATGGCGTCCGCCTCGCCGGAGCGCAGCAGCATGGCCGCGGTCATGACGGCATCGCCACCGGCGGAGCAGGCGGTCTCCAGCGTCATGCCCGGCCCGTGGATGCCGTAATGGATAGCCATATGGGCGGCGGCCATATTGCCGATGATCATGGGGACGAAATGCGGACTGACCTTGCCCGTCCTGCTGGCGAGGAAGGCGGCCTCGCCGGCGGTGGCCTCGGCCACGCCCGCCATGGCGGTGCCCATGGTCAGGCCCACCCGTTCAGGAGCGGCGGCAATATCCAGCCCGCCCTGTGTCAGGGCCTCCGTGCCCGCCAGAAAGGCGTACCGCATGAACCGCGCCGCATTGCGGGCCACAGCGCGGGGGAGCGCGTCTTCATCGAAGTGCCGCACCTCCGCCGCGATGCGAACAGGAAGGGCCGAAGCATCGAACCGCGTGAGCGGACCCACCCCGCACCGGCCCTGCACAAGGCCGTGCCAGTAGTCGGGCACGCCTGTGCCCAGCGGCGTGACCGCGCCCATGCCGGTGATGACGATGCGGTCGGGGTTCATGGCCTGCCCCTGTGCATCGTGGCGGCGCGCGACGCGACGGAGATGTCCTGGTTCAGGGCGGCGGGCGTTTGCGATACCAGGTCGCTGAGGGCCAGGATGGTGTTGGCGTAAGTGCGCGAGTGATTGTAGGTCATCAGCAGCGCATGCTGGCGTTCGCGGGAAAGGCCCGCGCGCCAGCCGTGCCTGGCGAGGTAGTGGGCGAGGCTGGCGATGGCGTCCGGCGCGCTGAAAAGATCGACGCGTCCGTCGCCGTCGCCGTCGGCGCCATAGGTGGCAATGTTGGAAGGCATGAACTGGCAGAGTCCCACGGCGCCATAAATGGAGCCGGGCAACGCCTCGGGGGGGATATGGTCGCGGAGCATGTGCTCCACAAGGGCGCGTGTTTCGCGGTAGGCCCAGTCGGCGCGTTTCTGCATGGTTTCCGTGAGCCAGGGGAGATGCTTCCGGTAGCCGGGCAGGCGCGGAAGCCAGTCGCTGATGTCGGCCGGGGCGGTGCTCACCGCCATGCTTGCCAGGGTATAAAAGGCGTTTTCCGGCACATCGCCGAGCACCTTGCCGAGGCGCGTCTCCACAAAGAGCAGGGACGCCGCAATGGCGGGCGGGACCCCGTAGCGTTCTTCCGCGGCGGCAAAGGCCGCCCTGTGGGCAGCGATGAAGTCGCGGCAGAGTCCTGCGTTGGCTGCCGTGACGACCCCCTTGTAGTACAGGGGCGCGGGCGTGGCCGAGGGAGGGCGGGGGAGGAAGCGGCGCCGGTACAGCTCGCGGATCTTGCGGCCCATGGGCGATTGCGAGGGCGTTGGCGCAAGTGTCGCCAGCAGGGCGTCCACCTGCGGCCCGGAAATGCCGTCGGCCTTCAGGCGCGCGGCAAGGGGGCGCCAGCAGGGCGCCATGCCGGTTGCGGGAGCCTGTGGAGGCAGGGCTGCCGCACTCTCTGCTCCGGCAGTGGCGGTGGCGTCCGGCGCGGGCGTGGCTGTTTCGGGCAATGTCCGCTCTTCAGGCGTAACGGGCGCCCGGGTGTCCGGGGCGGAAAGCGTCGTTCCCGTTTCGCGGGCGCTTCCGCAGGCCGCCAGGAGCAGGGCGCAGCCAAGGAGCACGACGAGAAGGCGCGCTGTGCGCCGGGGCGTTGTCCAGAAACTTCCGTGCGGACCGGCCACAGGAAGGGGAAGTTGCCGTGAGTGCGGCGCGCCCATGCTAGAACTCCTGAAGCGTCCAGACCACCCTGCCGAGGAGCCGCTGACGCGCGAGTTCCGGCGCGAGTGTCGTTTCGGGAAAATCGGGGGATTCCGAACGCAACAGATATGCGGTCTGCGCGCCGTCAAGAAAGATGCGGCGCAGCACCAGCCCCTCGTTGGGCGCGAAAAGCGCATAGATCTGGCCGGTGATGCCGTCTTCCCGCGTGTCCACGCCGAAGCGCGCCCCCTGGCTGATGAGCGGGGCCATATTGCCGCCCCGCATGCGAAAAACGAGGATGCCGGGCCGCGCCAGCGTGAGCGGGAGGGAGATCTTGCCCAGAGGGGAGAATTCGGGCCTGGCATCGGTATCCGTCCAGGCGGAGGGCATGGCAAATTCCGTGCACACAAGGTGCTTGGCCTGGTCATCGCCGTAGGCGGCGGTATTTTCCGCCAGAAAGGCCGGCGCGTCCTGGGGCGCGTACCCCTGCTCGGTGCGGAGGTACATGGGACCGATGCCCTGCTTGAGCCAGTCGGGGTTGAGGCCGAATTTTTCAAAAAGCTTCATGTACCAGTCGCCTGGCACGGAATTCCGCCGTTTTGCGTCGGAAATGCTCGACTGGCGGATATCCAGCACTTCTGCCAGTTCCATCTGGGTTCGGCAGTTGGTCGCAAGGGTGATGCGTCCGTATATTTCCGCGAACGAAGACATGCCAAGGCTCCTGACGCTGCGTCATTCCTGAAGGTTGAGCAGCGGCGCTTGGTTGGTGAGAACCATCTTGCTGTTTTCTTTGAAGGATTTTCGCATGGCTTCCAGCCAGCGCTGATAGGCATAAAAATCCGGGGACTTGCTGTAGGCGCCGGCATAGGTGGCCGCCGCCCTGGCATCGCCACGGCCGCGTTCCACCTGGGCCTCGCGGGCCGCTTCGGCAAGGATGAGCGCACGCTGCCGGTCCGCGTCGGAACGGATGCGTGTGGATTCCTCCTCGCCTTCGGAACGGTACTGCTTGGCCTGGCGCTCGCGCTCGGCGCGCATGCGTTCAAAAATGGCGCGCTGGTTTTCCTGCGGCAGGTCTGTCCGCTTGATGCGGACATCGAGCACTTCCACGCCGAAGGGTTTCATGAGGTCCGAGACCTTGTCCGTGACTTCCTTCATGATGGCCGCGCGGTGCGAGGAAACGACCTGCGTCAGCGTATAGGCGCCCACGAGCGCCCGCAACTGCGAATACACCACGTCGTCGAGCCTGGCCTGCGCCCCGGGGATGGTACGCATGGTGCGGTAGAACTGGAGCGGATCGATGATGCGCCAGCGTGCATAGTTGTCCAGAACGATGGCCTTCTTGTCCACAGTGAAGGCTTCGCGGGAGCGGGCCTCGTAATTGAGCACCCGCGAGTCGAAATACACGACATTCTGGATGAAGGGAAGCTTGAAGTGCAGGCCCGGGCCATAGACTTCCGGCAGGGGTTCGCCCAGCTGGAGGACGAGCGCCTTCTGCGTCTGGTGGACGGTGAAAAAGCACTGGCTCGCCAGCGCCGCCAGGGCGAGGAGCAGCACCACGAGCAGGAGCGGATTCTTCTTCATCGCTGTTCTCCCGCGCTGGCTGTCCCCGGGGTGGGGGAGGTCTTGGCCTCCGGGGCGGCACGCCGTTCGGGGCTTGCGGTCTGTCCCTGCGGGGCGCTCAGGCTCGGCAGGGGCAGATACGGGAGCGCCCGCGAGGCGGCCGCGCCGTCCATGAGCACCTTTTCGCCGGAACCGGCAAGGATATCTTCCATGGTTTCGTAATACAGGCGCTGCCTGGTGACCTTGGGCGCCTTGTCGTACTCCACGCGCAGGGCGTCAAAGCGCGCCGCGTCGCCCTCGGCGGTACGCACGCGGGTGGCGCTGTAGGCTTCGGCCTGGTTCTTCATGGCCGCGGCCTGGCCCCGTGCCCTGGGCAGAAGTTCATTGCGGTAGGCTTCGGCCTGATTGATGATCCGGCTCTTGTCCTCGCGCGCGCTTGCCACATCCTTGAAAGCGTCAATGACTTCCTTGGGCGGGTGCACGTCCTGGAGCTGGACGGCGATGATCTGGATGCCCGCGCCGTAGCGGTCAAGGATATGCTGCAGCAACTGGGTCGCCTCGCTCTGGATCTTGAGCTTGCCGTCGG
This sequence comes from uncultured Desulfovibrio sp., assembly GCF_910584445.1. Classification (GTDB taxonomy): domain Bacteria; phylum Desulfobacterota; class Desulfovibrionia; order Desulfovibrionales; family Desulfovibrionaceae; genus Desulfovibrio. The sequence goes on along the minus strand of NZ_CAJUBO010000008.1, from coordinate 80,608 downwards.
TGATGGCGGAGTCTATCTCGCTGTTGCCGATGACCTCCCGCATGGCGGCTTCGGCCGCGTTGCGTACCAGGGCCGAGGGCGCGCTGACATTGAAGAGATACTGGACCGGATCGCTGATCTTGTACTGGACGCTGAACTGGACATTGACGATATTCTCGTCGCCGGTGAGCATGGACGCCTCTTCGGCGATGGTGCGGACCTGCCCCTGCTGGAACGTGGCGCTCTGCCCCACGGAGCGGAAGCCCACCTCGCTGCGGAGCACCTGCGTGACCTGCGGCTTATAGACGGTCTCAAACGGCGCGGGCAGCGCGTAATGGGGTCCGGGGTCCACCGTGCGGTCATAGCGGCCGAAGCGGAGCACGACCCCCTGTTCGTCGGGATTGACGATATAGATGCCCGAAAGCAGCCAAAGCACGATGACCGCCAGCGCGACAAGCAGGATGAGGCGGCCGTTCGGCGTCTTGAGGCGGGAAAGGCGTTCAAGGGGATTGGGACCGCCGCCGCGGGTGCCGTTGAGCAGATAGCGCTGGTTTCGCGGCTTTTCGCGTCCGGCCTCCACATCGTCGCCGTCCGGCTCTTCCGGACGGCGGGGCGGACGTTGCGCGCCCTGTTGCCGCTGCCGTTTTTCCTGAAGCTTGTCCCAGTCCCAGTTCATGGCAGAAAAAATCCTTGGCTGCTGGTGGGGGCGTCCCGGTGCCGCGACGCGCTACGAGGAGGACTATTCATAGGCTACCCGGCGTTGCTGGTCAAGAAGCAAGGCCGCGCCCCGGCGGGCGCGCCCCGCATGCGGTCCCGAAGTTTCCATGACAAGCGGGGCTGTCTCTGGTATGCGGAAGGCATGGGCATGTACGGAAAAGGAGCGCTCATGGACGGACGTGACAACGGGCGGCGCGAGCGATTGCGGGAGATATTCCGGGCCGCGCTGGCGGCAGTGGCGCCGGACGCCGCCGTGGCGCGCCATGTGCGCCTCTCGCGCGGGGGGCGGCGGCTTGAGGCTGCCGGTCGCGCCTGGGAGCTGGACCGTGGCCGCGTGCGCGTTGTCGGGGCGGGCAAGGGGGCCGCGCCCATGGCCCGGGCGCTGGAATGCCTTTTGGGCGCGCATATCGACGAGGGGTTCGTGGTCGTCAAATACGGGCATGAGTTGCCGCTGCGCCGCATCGTCCTGGCCCAGGCGGCGCATCCCGTGCCGGATGCGGCGGGCGTCGCCGCGGCCGCCCGCATTCTGGAGATCGCCCGCTCCTGCGCTCCGGGCGACCTGCTCATCTGCCTGCTCACCGGCGGCGCCAGCGCGCTCACGCCCGCGCCCGCAGCCGGGCTGTGCCTTGCGGATATCCAGGGCACGACGAACCTGCTGCTCCAGTGCGGCGCCACCATCCGGGAGGTGAATGCCGTCCGCAAGCACCTTTCGGTCTTCGGGGGCGGCCGGCTTTCCGCCGCGGCCAATGGGGCGGATGTGCTCGGCATCATCGTTTCCGATGTGGTCGGTGATGCGCTGGACGTCATCGCCTCGGGACCAACCTCCCCGGATCTGTCCACCTTTGCCGAGTGTCTGGAGATCCTCGGTCGCTTCCATCTCCTCTCCGAGGTGCCCGCGGCGGCACGCCGCCATCTGGAGTCCGGGGCGGCAGGACTGACCGGGGAGACGCCCAAGCCGGGCGACGAGCTTTTTTCCCGGGTCTGCAATGTGCTTGCCGCCACCAATCGCCAGGCTCTGGAGGCGGCGGCCGCACGGGCGCAAGCCCTGGGCATGGAGTCCCGCATCCTCACGGACAGCCTCACCGGCGAAGCGCGGGACGTGGCGCGCGCTCTCGTGGCCGAAGCCCGGCGCGTGGCCGCCGCTCCCGCTTCCGGCGGCCGGCGCGTCTGCCTGCTCGCGGGCGGCGAGACCACGGTGACGCTCACAGGCAACGGCCTGGGCGGCCGCAATCAGGAAATGGCGCTTGCGGCGGCGCTGGAGCTTGAGGACATGCCTGCCGTCAGCTGCATGTTTGCGGGCACGGACGGCACTGACGGACCCACCGGGGCCGCCGGCGGTTTTGCCGATGCCGGCAGCGTGGCCCGCATGGGCGGCAGGGAGGCCGCGTGTGCCTTTCTGCGGAACAATGACAGCAATGCGGCCCTCGCGCGGGGCGGCGATCTCTTCGTCACCGGTCCCACGCGCACCAATGTGATGGATCTCGCCATCCTTGTGGTCGAAACACCCGGCGACGGGCGCGGAGCTTGACGCGGACGCCGGCGCGCGGCACAACCGGTACGCGGAGTGGCCGCGGGCAACGGCGGCGTTCGCAAGGACCGGGAACAGGCTGCGCGTTGCCGCCATTGGCGGCGCAAACGCCGGAAAGCGGAGTGCCCCGCTCCGCACTGCATCGGCGGCCCTGCCGCCAGGAGGAAACGCATGAACCAGCACCCTGACGGCGATGCCGGCAGCGGCGCCATGATCCCCGGGAACCAGCCGGATGACGGCCGCCGCGTCCTTGATGCCGAAGTGCTCGGACCGGAGGACGCGCCCGGCCGGGAAGGCATGGCCGGAGCGTCCGGACCCGGGGACGGCCGTGGCGCGGGGCGCTCCGGCGGATGCCGCGGCGGCGGCTGGCGCCAGGGGGGCGCCGCCGGGGGATGGTCCTCCCGCATGGGCGGCACGTTCCGCGACCGCGCCGGCGCCGGTTTCGGCCGTGTCTGGACGGCCACGGGCGCGGACGGCAATGCCTGTCTTGTCCCCTGCGTCACGTTTGCCCTCTTTCTTGTCTGTCTTTCGCAGTTCGGCCTGCTGGCGGGCATCGGCTTTGCCGTGTTCCACCTTGCGGGCGCCATTGCGGGCAGCATCCGCTCCATGCGGCTGCTCATGGAGGGACGCCAGGCAAATCCCTGGACATGGCGCCTTGGGAACTGGTTCGTCTCGTTCATGCTCACGGTCTGGCTGGCGGGCGGGTTCAACGGATGAGCGCCGCACCGTTGCGCGCGGACGGCGGAGGGAGCGGGGAGACCTTCTGGCATGTCTATCTGCTGGAATGCCGCGACGGTACGCTCTATTGCGGGATCACGCGCGATCCTGAGCGCCGCGTGGCCCAGCATAACGGGCTGTTGCCGGGGGGCGCCCGCTATACCAGGGGCCGGCGCCCGGTGCGCCTTGTGGCGAGCCTGTCCTGCCCGGACAAGGGAACGGCGCTGCGTCTGGAGCGCGCGGTCAAGGCGCGTCCCCGCGCGGAGAAACGGCGCCTGCTGTGCGGGGAGGCCGCCGGCAAGGGGACCGGGCCATGCTGAGCCTTGAGATGGCGAGTGCCTTTTTCGCGGCGGCACTCGTGCTTTCTCTTGCCCCGGGTCCGGACAATATTTTTGTGCTCACCCAGTCGGCCCTGTACGGCGCGGGCGCGGGCATGGTCACCACGCTTGGCCTGGCGACGGGGCTGTGCGTCCACACCACGGCCGTTGCCCTGGGCGTGGCCGTCATCTTCCGCAGTTCGCCCACGGCGTTCTGGCTGCTCAAGATCCTGGGCGCATGCTATCTGCTGTATCTGGCGTGGCTTTCCTTCCGTTCCGGCGCCGCCCTGGCCCGCGTGCCCGAAGCCCCCGGCGCGGCGGCGCGCGGCGGCGCGCAGTTTCCCGGATACGGCGCGCTCTATCGGCGCGGCATCCTCATGAATGTGACCAACCCCAAGGTCTGCCTCTTCTTTCTGGCCTTTTTGCCCCAATTCTGCGAACCTGAGCGCGGCAGCGTGCCCGTGCAGGTCGTCCTGCTGGGTGCCCTGTTCATCCTGGCGACGATCCTTGTCTTTTTTTCGGTGGCCGCCCTGGGCGGCAGACTGGCGCGCCGGTTCAATGCCTCGCGCCGGGGGCAGATTTTCGTCAATCGGGCGGCCGGTCTCGTGTTTCTGGGGCTTGCCGCGGCCCTGCTCGTCACGGGGCAGTGACGGCCGATACAAACTGATGCCCGGGCGCGCATCCCTGCGCGCCTGAGAGCGAGGGACCCATGCGCAAGTATCTTGTCTCCATCAACGATCTGCCTCCCGGTGGAAAGGACTTCACGCTTGACGACCAGGACATCTGGCTCGCGCCCCTGCGCGAGTTCCATATGGAGTGCCGCATCCAGCGGCGGCTTGAGGCGCATATGAGCGTTGTCCCCGCGGAGGATGGCTGCCTCGTGCGCGGCCGGCTCACGGGTTCCGTCATCATGCCCTGCAACCGCTGCGCCGAGGATGCCGCCGTGGAGATCGACGCCGGCTTTGAGGAGTTTGAGGAGATCCCCCCCGAGGAGAGCGCCGCGCTGGCCGATGCCGACCCCGATGGCACCGGGCATGTGGTGTATGACCGGCACGCGCCCATGCTCGACCTTGCCGCCGTCTGCTGGGAAGAATTCCTGCTGGCCCTGCCGGTGGCGCCGCTGTGCCGGGAGGAATGCAGGGGACTGTGCCCCATCTGCGGTACCAATCTCAATGAAGGGTGCTGCGCCTGCGCGCCGGAAGAGGAGGACCCGCGCATGGCCCCCCTGCGGGAGCTGGCGGCGCGGCGGCAATAGCCTGGACATGCGGACGGAAACACCGGAAAGGTGACCTGTGAACAGTCATATCCGTTTTGATGCCGATGAGGGGGCGCTGCATCTGCTTGACCAGCGCCTGTTGCCCGAAGCGGAGGCCGATGTGGTCTGCCGCACGCCGGATGACGTCATTGACGCCCTGAAAACCATGGTGGTGCGCGGCGCGCCCGCCATCGGCGTGACGGCCGCCTTCGGCTGCGCCCTTGCCGTGCGCTGCGCCGTCGCCCGGGGCGGGGATGCCGCCCGGCGCCGTCTTGAAGCGGACCTTGAACGCCTGGCGGCGGCGCGGCCCACGGCCGTCAACCTGCGTTGGGCCGTGGAACGCATGCGCGGCGTCTGGCGCGCGGCGGAAGCGGGGGAGGACCTTCCCCTGGCGGAGCTGCAGGCGCTCTTTGACCGCGAGGCAACGGCCATACAGCGCGAAGATGAAGCCCTGTGTCGCCGTATGGGACGGCACGGCGCGGAACTCCTCCGGGACGGGGATTGCGTCCTCACCCATTGCAATGCCGGAGCGTTGGCTACGGCGGGATATGGCACGGCGCTTGGGGTCATTCGCGCGGCGGTGGAACAGGGCAAGCGCATCCGCGTCATTGCCGATGAAACGCGGCCTTTTCTTCAGGGGGCGCGGCTTACCGCCTGGGAACTGGCGCAGGACGGCATCCCCGTGACGGTGGCCTGCGACAATGCCTGCGCCCATCTCATGAGCAGGGGGATGATCCAGGCGGTCGTTGTGGGCGCGGACCGCATTGCCGCCAACGGGGACACGGCCAACAAGATCGGCACCATGGGCGTGGCGATCCTGGCGCGGCATTTTCAGGTGCCGTTCTATGTGGCGGCGCCGCTCTCCACCATCGATGCCGCCACCCCCGACGGCGCGGGCATCCCCATTGAGGAGCGCCCCGCCGGGGAAGTCACCCGCATGGGCGGCCGCCGCATCACGCCCGAAGACGTGCCGGTGTACAATTTCGCCTTTGACGTCACCCCGGCCGGACTCATCAGCGGCATCATCACCGAAGCGGGCGTCCTTCGGGCGCCGTATGGCGATGCCATCGCGGCAGCCAGGAGAGGCGCCGAAGGAGGGGGAGCGCTGTCGTGAAGCGGCTGTTCCTGTGGGCTGCCGGGGATCGCGGACCGACAGGGGACCTGCCCGGTGCGGACGCCCCCCCGCATGATGCGGATACAGTCGTCGCCCTCTGGGACGAGTGGGAAACGCGGCCCGGCGAGGTCTCCATCCCCGCGCGCCTGCATGCCGATCTTCTGTCCATCCGCGCCGAACATATGGCCTGGGCCTATGACATGGGGCGTCTCCCCACAGGTCCGGGCGGTCCGGAGGCATGCGAGCTGCAGGAGCGCCTGCGCTGCGGCGAGGACCTTTCCATGTGGTGGTGCTCCCTGCTCTATGAACGCCATCCCAAGATGACGCCGGATCTTTACAGCATCTACAGGCTGCGCTGTCTTGAACGCCTTCTGGAAGCGGAAGGTTGCGCCGGCGTGCTTCTGGTGGGGGGCGATGCCGACCTTCGGGCAACGCTGGCCGGATTTTGCTCCGCCACCGGGCGGGAGTTTTCCGCCTCGTCTCCGGCGGGGGGCGGGACGGCGGAAGGGGCGCCTTCACTGGCGCGGCGGCTCTATGGATGGTGCCCGGCACCGGTGCGGGCGCTGGCGCGTTTTGTCCACTGGTGGTGGAAGGTCCGCCGGATGCTGCCGTTTGCGGGCGCCGGCCGGCCGGAGCGCGCGCCCGGCAGGGAACGGGAAGACCTGACGGCCACCATCGTGACCTATTTCCCCAATGTGGATATGCATGCCGCGGAAGAAGGGCGGTTCCGTTCCCGGTACTGGGAGGGACTCCATGACGCGTTCAATGCGTGCGCGCGGCGCGAGTATCCCCGGGGCGGACACTTTGTGCGCTGGCTGTTCATCCGCTTTCCGTCGCCCCAGCTCAGTTTTGCCCGGTGCCGCGAACTGCGCGACCTGTTCCGGAAAACCGGAAAGGACGGACTCTCCTTCCACTATCTTGAGGAATTTCTCGACACGGGCGATCTGTGGGCGGCGAGCCTGCGCTGGCTGCGGCTTGCCGTGGCGAGCCTGCGCTTTCAGAAGCAGGCCGCGGCGGCCTGCCGTTTCGCCGGTTCGCGGCTCAATTTCTGGCGCTACGCCAAAAAGGATTGGGCGGAATCCTTCCGGGGCTGGCGCTGTCTGGAGCGTTGCCTGCAACAGCGGGCCTTCCTGCGCTATGCCGATTGGTGCGGTCCGCAGCGCTGGACGCTTTTCCCCCTGGAGAATTGTCCCTGGGAGCGGATGCTGACCACAGCCGTGCGGTCCCGCGGGGCGGCGCGGCCCGCGTCAGCCGGAGGCAGGACAGTTCCCGGGCGTGATGTGGCCGCGCGGACCCCAGGCCCGGTCATCGGCGCGCAGCACTCCAGCATCCGCCCGACGGACTTCAGATACTTCGATGATCCGCGTACCTTCACGGCCCCGGATTGCGCCGTTTTTCAGCCGGACGCCATTGAGGGCAACGGCCGTTCGGCCTGCCGCCAGTGGCTGGACGCGGGCATGCCCCGCCAACGTCTGGGAGAAGTCGAGGCCCTGCGCTATCTCTACCTTGCGGAAGGCGCGACGGATGCCGCGCTGTCCGTACCTGGCGAGGCCGGGGGGCATGCAGCGGCGCGGCGGCTTCTTCTGCTCACGAGTTTTTTCCGCGATGAAACAGAGGCCCACTTGCGTCTTTTTGCCCGCTGTTTTCGCCAGGGGCTGCTGACGGGATGGGAGATCACGGTCAAGCCGCATCCCTACCTGCCGGTGGATGGGATCGTGCGCGAGCTGCTCGGCGCGGATGCCGAACGCGTGCGTATCAGTGACGCGCCGCTGGCGCTGGCGCTTGCCCCGGGCGTGACGGTCTGGACATCCAACTCCACCACGGCGGCGCTGGAAGCGGCGCTCAAGGGCCTGCCGCTCATGGTCATGGTTCCCGAGGATGATTTTGACCTCTGCCCGCTTCAGGACGTGCCGGGGCTGGCGCGCACGGCTACTCCGGACGATGTGCGCCGGCATCTCGCCGCGCCTGCCGTCCCCAGCATCCCGGAGGGGTATCTGGACCTTGATCCGGGGCTTCCGCGCTGGCGCAGGCTTCTGGGGCTTGGCCCGAGGCATCCCGCATGATGGGCAGGCCGCGGAGGTCCTAAGTTTTTTCAGAGGCTGCCGATAAGGCAGGCACAAGGACGGCATGGCGGCGGGACGACGCCGCGCAAGGAGGATATGCCATGACTCAGGTCGCGACGGCTCCGGGCCATGATCCGCACGACGACGATCTCATCCAGCTGGTCACATTCCGCATCGGCGAGGAAGAGTTCGGCGTGGACATTCTCGCCGTGCAGGAGATCATCCGCCTGATGCAGATAACCATGGTGCCCCGCGCGCCGGAATTCATCGAAGGGGTCATCAACCTGCGCGGCAAGGTCATTCCGGTCATCAACATGCGGACCCGTTTCAACAAGGCCGCGCATACCCCGGACAGCAACACCCGCATCGTGGTCATGGAACTGGAACAGAAGATCGTGGGCTTTCTCGTGGACGGTGTTTCCGAGGTCCTCCGCATCCCCGAAAGCACGGTGGAAGATCCGCCGCCGGTGGTCGCGGGCATCGGTTCCGAATATATCCGGGGCATTGGCAAGCTGGACAACCGGCTGCTCATCCTTCTGGATCTGGATCATCTGCTCGGCAGCATAGATTTCGTCCCCGCCTGAGCCTTTTCGGCGTAAGAACGCCCGGTTGCCGGTCAGGGAAGCCGTGGCGCGCATGTTCTCGGGCGCCGGGCGCGTGCCGCAGGAGACGCGCACAACGTCAGGGAAGAGAAAGGAAGGCTGGTCCGGAAGGACGGTACCACATCGGCGGACGGTCACGCGGGGGCGTGGCTGTCCGCCGATGTGCTTTTGGGGCCTATTGGGGCATGGCGATGCCCTGACACATGGCCGGTGCAAAAGGGGTTCTCTGAGAGCCGCCACATCACGGCTGCGCGGTGAACGGCAGGGACGCCTCGCCGCTAGAGCCAGGTGAACCAGTTTTTCCAGGAACCCTGGCGCTTTTCGCGGATCTGGTTCGCCTCTTCGGCGCGGAAGTTATGGTAGGCCGCCACGCTCTTTTCCTTGGCGTGTTCGGCGACTTCGGGCACATCCTTGAAGTTTTCCGCGATGAATTCATAACGGCGCCAGGCCGGACCGTATTTTCCCATATGCCAGAAGACATCCGCAATGTAGAGTTCATGCTCGGCCATGAGCTTGCGGCAGTTCCGCATATTTTCTTCAGCGCCCTTGGCGTAGGGCGTATCGGGATACGTCTGCTGGAGACGGCTGAAGCAGTCATAGGCTTCCTGCAGTTCCGTTGTGGCCCGGTCAATGGACCGGAACTGCTTCATGAGGGACATGCCCGTCTGGTACAGCACATAGGGGATGGCGTCATGGCGCGGGTGGAGCGCCTCAAAGTCCTTGTAGGTCTCGGCGGCGAGGTCATACTCCTCGTCAAGGAAGTAGGCGTCGCCCAGCGAAAGTTCCGCGTCGATGGTGTAGGGGCTGAACGGGTAGGTATCGCGCAGCTTGTTGTAGAGTTCAACGGCGCGCACATAATTCTTTTCGCTCATGGCGTCGTTGGCCGCTTCAAAGATTTCCTGTGCGGTATCCTCTGCCGGCGGCAGATAGAACATGTCGATGATGCCGCAGCCGGAAAGTGTGCCGAGACACAGGACCACCAGAAGACAGCGGAGCAGTTTTTTAGCCATCGAGCTGTTCCAGAAAGACAAAAGCCGACTGAGCGGCTGTTGCGCCGTCGCCCGCGGCGGTGATCACCTGGCGGCAGAGTTTGGAACGAATGTCACCGGCGGCGAAAATGCCGGGCACATTGGTGCGCATTTCCGTATCGGTCACGATGAATCCCTGGGCATCCCGCTCAAGGTTCCCGGGCAGATAGGCCGTTTCAGGGGCGAAGCCCACATAGATGAAAAGCCCGCTCACGGGCAGATGTTCCCGCTCGCCTGTCTTGACATTTTTCAGGCTGAGTCCCGTCAGCTCCTTCTCTCCTTCCAGGGCCTCAATGATGGTGCTGCGGTGCAGCTCCACCTTGTCGTTGGCGGCGAGCCGGTCCTGATAGACCTTGAGACCACGGAATTCATCCCGGCGGTGGATGAGATGCACCCTGGCCGCGATATTGGAAAGATAGAGCGATTCTTCCAGCGCGGCATTGCCGCCACCGGCCACGGCGACGGTCTGACCGCGATAGAAGTTGCCATCGCAGAGGGCGCAATAGGAAACGCCGTGACCGATGAACGCGTCCTCTTTGGCAAGTCCGAGCTTGCGGTGCCGCGCGCCCGAACACACCAGGACCGCGCGGGCATGATATTCATCGCTGCCCGCCGAAGCCCTGATGGTGAAATCGCCCGCAGTGCCGCTGATGGAAGTCACTTCCCCTTCAGGGCGCTCAACAGCGAGTCCTTCCAGGTGGGCCGCAAAGAGGTCCGCCAGCTCGTAGCCCTTGATGCCCGAGGGATAGCCGGGATAATTCTCCAGCTTTTCCGTGAGAAGCACCTGGCCGCCCGGCGTCAGTTGCTCGAACAGGAGCACCGAACAGCCGGAGCGCGCCAGGTACAGGGCAGCCGTTATGCCGGCAGGACCCGCACCAACGATAACGGCATCGTGCATTTTCATGCGAGGGCCTTGGTATCGAGAAGATCCTTGAGGGCGGACTTGGCGACGGCCCCGGTGATCTGCTCGACCGTGTCACCGTTCTTGATGAGGACAAGGGTGGGGATGGCGCGCACGCCGTACTTGGTGGGCGTGACGGGGTTCTCGTCCACATTCATCTTGCACACGCGGACGCGGCCTTCATATTCCTTGGCTATTTCGTCCACAATGGGACCCATGGCGCGGCACGGGCCGCACCACGGCGCCCAGAAGTCAATAAGGACAGGCAGGTCGGACTTGACGATGTTTCCAAACGTGGCGTCAGTGATCTGTTCAGCCATGATATTCTCCTTCAGGTTTCGGCGGCTGTGCCGCCGGAACGGGGCGGGGAGCATCCCGCACCCATTCCACACGAACGCGCATGGCGTTCCCGCTTGATGGCAACAAGCTCCGCCGCGCAGTATGCGCGCCGCCAGCGGCGGCGGACTGCCAGGCGGAGGGACGCGAAAATCAGCGCAATGGCTGCAAGATCTCACATATTTTCGCGCCGCAGGCGCAGATCCCGTGCGTGCCTTTGCACTGGCCCGCGGTCGGCAGCGTCGTGGACCCACCATGCGCTGCCGGAACGGGAAACCGCTGCTGCTCCTGATTTTCGGGTCCGCTGACGTTGGCAGCGGCCCATGAAGCGCCCGGAGGCGTCCACTAAGAGTCTTGTAGTTTCCCCGGCGCATGCTGTCAAGGCGTCAGGCCCGCCGCCAAGGTGCGGCTAGGGGGCATTCCGCAGGCGCATGTCGTCCGGGATCCTTTTGCCGCGCGGGATGGTCTCCATGTCAAGGCCGTGCCGATACCCCGCGTTCCCCAGAAGCCAGCCGGCATATGCCGTCATGACGGCGTTGTCGGTGCAGAGTCCGGGCGGCGGCACCAGGCAGCGGCCGCCGCGTTCCCGCATGAGTTCCTCTGCGCGCTGCCGGAGCAGGGAATTGGCTGCCACGCCACCCGCCACCACAAGCGTGCGGATGTCCGGGTTTTGTCGCAATGCCCGGGCCACCTTGACGCACAGGGTATCCACCACGGCGTTGTTGAAGGCGGCGCAGAAATCCCGCAGCTCCTGCGGCGCGGCCTCGGGGGAGGGCAGCGGCCTGGGCCAGGCGACGGGGCAGCTTTTTTCCAGCCAGAGCGCGGCGGCGGTCTTGAGTCCGCTGAAGCTGAAATCCAGACTGGCATTGTCCAGATAGGGCCGGGGCAGGACGATGGCCGTCGGGTCGCCGCCTTGCGCCAGCCTGTCCAGCAGCGCTCCGCCCGGATAGGGAAGGCCCGCCAGTTTTGCCGCCTTGTCGAACGCCTCGCCGGCGGCATCGTCCAGCGTGCGGCCCAGGGTGAGGAAACGCCAGGGCGCTTCCATGCGATAAATATGGGTGTGCCCCCCGGAAACCAGAAGGCCGAGGCAGGGGAAGGGCAGTTCGCCGTCAAGTCCGGCAGCCAGAAGATGGGCATGCAGATGATCGATGCCGAGAAACTGCGCTCCGGTGCCCAGCGCAAGCGCCTTGGCAAAGGCCACCCCCACCAGGAGGCTGCCCAGAAGGCCGGGGCCGCGCGCCGCGCAGACCAGATCGAGCGCGCGCGGGGCGATATCCGCCCGGCGCATGAGTTCATCGAAGAGCGGCCCTATGTAGCGGTAGTGTTCGCGCGAGGCCAGCTCCGGCACGACACCGCCGAAGAGGGCGTGGATGTCGGCCTGGCTGGCGAGCACCGAGGCCACGGGCCGGCCATCGGCCACCAGGGCCAGAGCGGTTTCATCGCAGGAGCTTTCTATGCCGAGAACAAGCATGGCGGATCGGGAATGCGCGGCTGAGGGCATGCCGGTCATTCCCCGGCCTCGCGAGACCGGGGAATGACCGGAAACAGGCGGTCTGTGACGCGGCGGCTAGGAGTGCTGGGCGTAGATGCGTTCCACCGCTTCCACATCCTTGCGCGAGCCAATGAAGAGGGGGGTCCTGGCATGCAGGCGATCGGGCCGTTTTTCCAGAATGCGCTGCCGGCCGTCGCTCGCCATGCCGCCCGCCTGTTCGGCGAGGAAGGCCAGAGGATTGGCTTCGCACATCATGCGCAGCTTGCCTTCCGGCTTGCGCTGGTCGGCGGGGTACATATAGATGCCGCCGCGGAGCAGGGTGCGGTGAAAATCCGCCACAAGGGCGCCCACATACCGGGCGGAATAGGGCTTGCCCTCCGGGCTTTGGCAGTTATGGAACCATTTGACGGCTTCGCGCGTGGGTTCGTCCCAATAGCGCCAGTAGCCTTCGTTGACGGAATAGATGGAACCCTGCTCGGGGATGTGCATGTCGGGATGCGACAGCAGAAATTCTCCCACGCCCGGGTCAAGCGTGAAACCGTGCACGCCCTGGCCGGTGCTGAGCACCAGCATGGTGGATGGCCCGTAGAGGATGTAGCCAGCGGCCACCTGCTGGATGCCGGGCTGGAGCACCTCCTCAAGGGTGACGTCGCCGCTGTTGCCGGCGGGACGCCGCAGAATGGAGAAGATGGTGCCCACATCCACGTTGATGTCGATATTGGAGGAGCCGTCCAGCGGGTCGAAGATGAGGATGTAGTCGCCCCGCGGAAATTCCGGCGCGACGCGGATGAGGTCGGCCTCTTCCTCGGAACTCATGGCGCAGAGCGCGCCGCACCGTTCCATGCGATAGATCATGATCCGGTTGGCGATGGAATCCATTTTCTGGACATCTTCGCCCTGAACGTTGACTTCCCCCGTTCCCCCGAGAATGTCGAGCAGCCCGGCCTTGTTGATGCGCCGCGCAATGGACTTGCCGGAAAGGATGAGGTCATAGAGCAGACCGGTGAACTGTCCGGTGGCGTGGGGCGAACGTTTCTGGTGCAGGAGAAGGTGCTCGGTAACCGTAATGTCAGCCATGAGAGCCTCCTTTGTTGGCCTGGCGGCGCCGGCCACGGCATGGACCCGCACGCCATGCGCGGGCGTCCTCCACATATCCTCAGTTGCGCGGTCCGAAGGGGCTGGGTCTGCCGCCCGGAAGCGTCGCCGGTTCCCGCGCAGGCGCGTCTTCGACCGGCGCGGTGGCCTCGGGGTCCGGCGCCGGGGCAGTTTTCTGCGGCCGGGTCTCTTCGGCAGCCGGCGCTTGAGGGGATTCCTCGGACGCGGGCCGCGCCGTCTCTTCCTGGGGCGCGCTCTCCTTCGGGCCGAAGGGGCTGGGGCGCGCGGGCGCCGCCTGATCCTCGCGTGGGCCGAAGGGGCTGGGCCTGCCGCCCGGCAGGGCGGGCATGTCCGCATCAGGGATGAGGTCCAGCGCGGGCGCCTGCGGGCGCTGCTTTTTCGGCGCGGCAGGACGCCGTGGCCGCTGCACGCGCTCGACCGGCACATTTTCGCCCTCCAGCTGCCGCTCCTGCACGCGCTGCCGTTCCTTTGCCTTGCCCTTGAGCAGGACGCTGTCTCGGCTGCCGGGAGCGATCTCATTGGCGGACCTGGCCGGGCGCTCCGCGCCGTTGGCGCCCGAAACCGCGTCAGCCGGGCTTGGGGCAGGACTCGCGCCCTCCATGCCGGCGGCACCGGCAAGGGGCGCCTCTTCACCCGGGGCGGCGAACGCCGGGACGGCGCCGTCCGTCTTTTTGGCGCGTTCAGGCATGGGCGGCGGGGGCAGCTTTTCGCGTTCCTGGGGGAAGAACTGGGCGCCCTGCTGCACGTCGCCATTGCCCTCCGGGAACGTCCCTTTTTCAGGGACGGCAAAAATGAGCGGCAGGTTGCCCAGATAACGGACAAGGTAGAAGAACGAACCCGTGGCATTGGTGCAGGTGCCTGCCGAACTGTGCTTGACGATCTCGCCCCAGTCCAGCCCGGCCAGGGGCGTGGCGGCAAATTCGTATTTGCCGGGCCACAAAAGGGCGGAGGGCGAAAGCACCACCATGTCCTGCGGATGCTCGGAATACTGCATCAGGGCGCGCATATCGAAATAGGCGACCACGATGCCGAGAAAATCGACGCCATCATAGAGCGGCGTGGCGAGCATGACTTCCGGCCCGAGCGGACTCGGTTGCACATCCGCCCGCAAGGCGCGGCTGTTCTGTTTTTTGTCTTCGTAGAGCAGGGGGATGAAGTCGAGTTCCTTCAGCGCGTTGGCCGGTTCCTGCCCAAGAATGGTGCCATCGTACTTGACGCCGGCAAATCCGCTGAGCCAGGGGAACGAAGCGAACAGGCCGTTGAGCCATTCGCGGGTGGGCGGCTTGTCGGCATTCTGCATGACACGCTCAAGCTTGCCCAGCTCCACATCGATGCCGATCATGCTTGTGGAAAGCGCCAGCGCCTGCGGCGGCAGATCGCCTTTTTCCTCATAGTCGACGCTGGCCGGAGGACTCACATAGGTGTTCCAGAGTCCCTTTGTCGTTTTCCAGACATTCTTGGTGGGCTGGTAGGCATTGCAGCCGCACAGGAATGCCGCGGCCAGCAGGACAAGGAAAGAGCGCAAGCAGAAATGTGACACCGTATTTCTCCGATTCTCCCGTACCATGTTCGTCAGAGATGCCGCGTCAGCTCTGTGCCCTGGCTTCCACCCGTTCCGCAAGAGCCTCGAGCATGCTGATGAGCCTGTCGGTGCTCCTGCCGTTTTCGCCCTCAACGGGAGGAACGGGCTGGGGGACATCGGGCTGGTGACTCATGCGGGCGGTCAGGGTGGCGATGCGGTGCTGGAGGTCCGCGCATTCCTCCGGCAGTGTGGCCGCTGCCGCCAGCTCGTTGTAGATGTCCAGCGCGCCCCTGATGTCTCCCTGTTCGGCAAGCACCTCGGCCATGGAACGCGTGCGGAGCGAAAAATGTTCTTCCCCGTCCTCCTCGGCGCGCGGGTCGTCCGTCGAAGGGGCCGCGCTCTCCCACTCGGGCGCCGGCTCCGCGCCGGCGGGGGCGTCGATGCTTTCAACGGGCGCGGCGGGCGCGGCCTGCCGCACCGGGGAGGCGGCGGTCATGCCGTGGTGCGCGGCGACGGCGCCGTGGTGGGGACCATGGTCCTGAAGGGTCTCCAGGCCCCGGTCGAGCACCTCATGCAGGGAAATGGGACCATGGAGGAAGTGCGCCGCAAGAAAGCGCAGCACGGTGGCCGTGTCCGCCTCGCCTTCCACCTCGGAAAGGCAGGCCGCCCACGCCTGCCAGAACCCGGCATAGGAGGCGAACATGGCGCTGAGCCGCTCGACCTGTCTGGCGCAGGCATCCTGCCGCCCTGTCCTGTACAGCAGTTCAATGAGAAAGAGCCGGGCTTCGAGAAATTCGCCGTGGCGTTCCAGGCCATGCTCCAGGGCCGCTATGGCCTCATCGTCGCGGTTTTCCCCGGCGAGCAGTCGGGCGAGCGGGAAGAAGACCTTGGAGTTCGGCTCCAGTTCGAGCACCTCTTTGTACCATTCAATCTTTTCCGTCATGTGCCGAGGCTCCGGGGCTGGGTTGGGCCGAGCTGCCAAAGAGGTAGAGCACCTCATTGTCCCGCATGTAATGCAGGCGCTGGCGAATCATTTTTTCCACATACTGGCTGTCGGACTGCAAAAGGCGGATGTCCTTGCTCAATGCCCTGTTTTCCGCGTCAAGGGTGCTGATCTCCGTCAGCAGGGCCGCGTGCTGGCGTTTGAGATCGCGGTATTCGACAAGCCCTGTGGGACCCCAGATCATGCGGCTGAACAGGGCGAGATTGAAAATGCCCAGAATGAGCAGGATGGAGACGCGCCAGAACATGACTATTGCAGCAGACGCCGGTCATGGGCATTCCAGCGTCGGGAAAGCCCGAGTTCCGTAAGCAGGGTGTCGGTGGCCCCTTCGAGACGCCGCACGTCTTCCTCCGCCAGATCCATGCTGTCGATGCGGGAAAGAAAGGTCTTCAGCGAAGCGAAATCCTCATCGAAGCTCCTGCCCGCCCCCGAGGCGCGCATGCCGGGTTCCAGTTCGAGGATCGTCTGGATGCAGTTCTTGAGGCGGATCTGCAGCCTGCTCATGCCGATTTTCCTGCGGAAACGGTGTTCGCCGCGTGCCGGTAAAAATACCGGCAGTAATTGACCCCGGAAAATACGGCAACGGCCATGGAGGCGTAGAGCAGCACCTCGCCCGCGGGCCAGAGTTCAACGCCGAAAATGGGGTAGTGGAGCGTGAGGGGGATGATGGCGGCGATCTGGAGCACCGTCTTGGCCTTGCCGAACCTGTCGGCGGCCAGGACGATCCCCTCGTCGATAGCCATGGCCCGCAGCCCCGTCACCACCAGTTCGCGGCAGACGATGACGATGACGACCCAGGCCGGCGCCCAGTCGAGCTTGACGAACATGATGAGCACCGAGCAGATGAGCACCTTGTCCGCAAGGGGATCGAGAAATTTGCCCATGCTGGTGACCATGTCGGCGTGCCGCGCTATGTACCCGTCGATCCAGTCGGTGATGGCGGCAAAGATGAAGACCAGAGCGGCCAGGATGCAGAGCGTCGGACCCTGGAAATACAGGAGGACGACGACAAGCGGCGCCATGAGGATACGCAAGAGGGTGATTTTGTTGGCAAGGTTGAGCATTGCTCCTCGCTCGCGCCTGGAGGGATTCGACTGCTCGTTCAGCGGTAGCATAAAACCGGGCCGGAGAAAAGAGGAAAAACGCGCGCCCCGCCTGCCTGCGTTCCGTGCGGAGGAGGCGACAGATGCAGGGCGCGCCGGTCCGTTTGTCTGGTTCCGCTTCCGGCTGAAGCCGCTATTTCCGGGCCGCCGGGGCGGAGAGGCCCTCCAGGCTGCCGTCGCAGGCTTCGGCAATGGCGTCGGCCAGCGCCAGAAAGGCCGTCTTGGCCGGGCAGTCGCCCTCAAGGTTCACGACCGGGACGCCGCGGTCCGCGGCCACGACAGTGGCCGGGTCCAGCGGGATGGACCCCAGGAAGGGGATGCCGCAGCTTTTCGCCAGCTCACGGCCGCCGCCTTTCTTGAAAAGGTCGATTTCCGTGCCGCAGTTCGGGCAGACAAGGCCGCTCATGTTTTCCACCATGCCGAGAATGGCCGCATCCGCATACTGGAGGAAGTTGATGGCCTTGCGTACATCCGCCAGGGAAATCTCCTGCGGAGTGGTCACCACGACGCACTGGGCGTCCGGGATGCTCTTCAGGACGGTCATGTGCTCGTCGCCGGTGCCGGGAGGGGAATCGATGAGAAGATAATCGAGAGCGCCCCATTTGACGTCAGCCAGAAACTGTCTGATGGCCGAGGATTTTTTGGGACCGCGCCAGAGGATGGCCTGGTCCCTGTCCTCCAGCAGGGAATCCATGGAAATGACGGAAAGATTGTCGTTGCACACCGCGGGCAGCATGAGACCGGTGGCGGCGTCGATTTCCACGGAACCCTTGAGACCGAGGAGATTGGGGACGCTCGGGCCGTGCATGTCCACATCCAGGATGCCGACCTTGTGACCACGGCTGGCAAGCGCCGCCGCCGTATTGACGGTGACGGAACTCTTGCCCACGCCGCCCTTGCCGCTCATGACGAAAATCTTGTGGCGGATGCCGCCCAGGGTCTGGGCGATGCGTTTGTCCTGAAGCGCGAACTGGTCGTTGCAGTTGCCATCGCCGCCATGCGTGGTGGAATGCGAACAGGATGCGCCCGACGGACAGGAAGAGCAGGATGACATGGCATTTCCTTGGGGCTGAACGTTACGGAAGGCGGGAGATCACGGCCGCCAGCCATGATCGCCCACAAGATCCACAAAGATGACGGGACCCAGGTCTTCCGTATCCGTCCGACCCAGGTGCTTGTGTACTCTCAGGAGGCGCTGCGTGCGCGGCCGGGACCCCACCGGTATCAGCAGGATGCCGCCCTCGGCGAGCTGGTCGAGAAGCGGCGCCGGGACTTCCGGCCCTCCGGCGGTGACGATGATGCGCTCAAAGGGCGCGGCCAGCGGCAGCCCCCTGGTGCCATCGCGGCAATAGGTGCGGATGTTCGCCAGTTGCAGCGATCGCAGCAGCGCGCTGGTGGCGGCGTGCAGTTGCGGCATGCGCTCCAGCGAAAAGACCGCGCAGCCCATGGCCGCGAGCACTGCCGCCTGATAGCCGGAACCTGTGCCGATCTCCAGCACGCGCATGCCGGGCTGCGGCCGGAGCATGGCGGTCATCAGCGCGACGATGGAGGGCTGGGAAATGGTCTGACCAAAGCCAATGGGCAGCGGAGTGTCTTCATAGGCATGGGCGCGGAGCGCCTCCTCCACAAAGAGATGCCGGGGCACGGCGCCCATGGCCGCAAGCACGGCCGGAGCCTCGACGCCCCGTTGCGCGAGCTGCCGGGCGAGCGCTTCCACCATGCGCTGCCGAAGGCGCCGGGGGTCCACCTGGGGCGTGCCCGGAAGGCGTCCTCCCGCAACGCCGGGATGGAGATGTCTGCCGCTGAACATATGCGGGAAGTGAGAACAGATTTTTCGCTCCAAGTCAATGTGCCGCGCGGGGCGCCCATGATTTTCGGGGCGCCGGGGTCCGGCGGCCCGCGCCGCCTTGAAAAAGTCGCCTCAGTATGCGACCATCGCCGCATCTCACAAGGAGTTGCCGATGCGTACCTCAAGCATCCTGTCCACGGCGCTGGCGATCCTGGTCATCGGGGCGCTGGCCGTCGGCGGCTATGTCTTTTTCAAGGATCTTGACGGACCCGTCATTCAGATCTCGCCGTCCACGGGCCGTGTTTCGCCCGCGACCGTCCTTGAGATCAGGATGAAGGACCCGGCGGGCATCCGTGCGCTGGTGGTGGGCATCCGCAAGAACAACGTCCTCAATGTCATCTTCAACCGCCATTTTGACGACTATCTTCCCGAGCGCACGGTGAGCGTTCCCCTCAAGGACGCCCAACTGCGCGAAGGGGCGTTCGAGCTGGAGATCCGCGCGACGGACGGCTCGCTGGCGGGCTTCGGCCAGGGCAATACCCGCACCGAACTTGTGCCCATGCGTCTGGATACGCAGCCGCCGCGCATTTCCGTAAAGACGCTGCCGCCCAACGTGCGCCGCGGCGGCGCGGCGGTCATCCGGTATGCCATCGACGAGGAGGTGAGCCGCAGCGGCGTTCTTGTCGCCGGATATTTTGTTCCGGGCTATCTCCAGAAGGACGGCAGCTACCTGTGCTTCTTTCCCTTCCCCTACACGATGACCGCCCGCGACTACAAGAACGCCGTCGAGATCACGGCCACGGACCTTGCCGGCAATACGACCAAAAGCCGGCTTTCGGTCATGGCGTTTGAGCGCACCTTCAAGAGCGACAACCTCGAACTCAAGGACAACTTCCTCCTCGCGGTGGAAAACAAGCTGCGGCACCTTGCGCCGGGGGCCGCCAATCCCCTGGAGTGTTACCTCTATATCAATAATGAGGTCCGCGCGGCCAATGTGCAGAGCCTGCGCGAACTCAGCCGGGACACGGCGGCCGCGATCCTCTGGCGCGGAGCTTTTTCGCGGCTGCCCCGCTCGGCGGCGCGCGCCGGCTTTGCGGATCATCGCTTCTTCCACTATCAGGGCCAGCTGGTGGGGGAATCCTTCCATCTCGGCTTCGACCTGGCCTCCGTGCGGAATGCGGAGGTGCCCGCCGCCAACAGTGGCCGTGTCATTTTTACGGCAGAACTGGGCATTTACGGCAATCTCATCGTCATCGACCATGGGCTGGGGGTCATGTCCCTCTATTCCCACCTGAGCGAAACGCTCACAGAAGCCGGAAAGGTGGTGAGCAAGGGGCAGATCATCGGCCGCACCGGCAGCACCGGTCTCGCCTTCGGGGATCATCTGCACTTCGGCATGCTGGTGGGCGGCGTGGAAGTCACGCCGCTTGAATGGATCGACCCCAAGTGGATCCGGGACAATATCGTTGAAAGGATCGGTCTGGAGTTTTTCGGCGGCCGTTGAGCGGCGGCGCGGAACGCGAAAAAAAAGGGACCTCCCGGTGACGCGGAGGTCCCTTTTTTTCGCCAGAGGCCGTACCTCCGGCATCTTTCCTGAAGCCGCAGACCCCCGCCTTGTTGAGGAAGCCGAAACGACGAATGCCCTATGCCGCCGTTGTATGGGCGTACGCCTGATGCTGGCCGCGCTGTTGGCGTGGTGGGCGGCACAGCTTGCTCATCTGGCGCAGATACTGCTTGTGACGGCTGAGGAAAAAGGCCAGCGGCGGCGAGAAATTGCGCCCGAGCAGGCCATCCACCAGCATCTGACTGATCTCGCGTTCCCGGGTGAGCACCAGCTGGGCGCGGGCCAGGACATGGCGGTCCGCATCAGGCATGGAGACAAGCATTTTGCGGAACGCTTCCTGGGCGCGTGGCTGATAGTACCAGAAATACATGAGATCCAGAGCATTGATGATGAACGCCCGTTCCAGCTCCCGCCCCCTGGAGCCGCCGTGCCCCTTGAGTCCGCCCGGCCGCGCCAGCATGACCAGCGCGTCTTCCTGGGGAAAGAGCAGTTCCAGGCGCGTATAGCAGGCAAAGACGTTGGCGATCTTGCTCTTGTAGTCCCAGCGGCGCATACGCAGATTGACCTGGCTGTCGGCATAGCCCTCGATGATGGCCGCCACCGTGTCGGACGCCATCTTGGAGACCACGGCCGCGCTCGGCACAAGATAGAGTTCGGGCTGGGCGACCCCCACGAACAGGAGGAGCTTGAAGAGCATGAAATCATAGAACGAGGAGACCGGAATCGCCAGACCGCTGCGGAAGAAGTTGCCGATGGCCGCTTCCTTGGGGAACCCGCGAAAAACATTGTGCGCGCAGATGTAAAAACCGTTGACGATATTGAGCACCGTGAAGACGAGGGTCGGATTGTTCTCCACGGAAACGCCAAGGCCGTCCTGAAGCAGCCAGACGCGCACCATGACTTCGAGCAGAAGGACGGAAATGCCCGTGTACATCAGCGAATCGCAAAGACGGCTGATGCTCACCTGTTCCTTCCAGTGGACGAGCGTGCCTCTGGAAAAGCCATTGGCGGCAAACATCATCTGCACGACATTGCGGACACCCGTGATGCCGAACCAGATAAAGGTGCCGAACCAGGCGAGGAACCACCAGTCCTGGGTGTAGAGGAAGGAAAAAAAGGCGGGGATGAAGCCGAGGAGCACCTTGAGCCAGTTGCTGATGGCACTGTTGAGGTAGGACAGGCCGAGCCGTGTTTGCCCACGGGAGTTGCCGGCGCCGAGCAGGTCGTTCTGGCGCGCCTGGTTGAGTCCGCCCAGATTGGCGATATTGCCGTTTTTGCAGATGCGGCAGTATTCACTGGCGGTTTCCCATTCCCGCTTGCGTTCCATGCCCAGATGGCGGCAGCCGGGGAGGCGGCGGAAGTACGCCCCCAGTCGTTGCCAGAACGTCGGATTTTCCGGTTCGCGGAAAACCTCGGTCTCTTCCACGGGTGAACAGAGGGGAATGGGCCGCACCTGCTGCGGTTTGCGCTTGAGTTCGGCCAGGGCGCGGTGGGGCAGCGTTTCCCTGAGCACGAGTCCCATGCCGAAGGAGCGGCGGCCGCCGGAGCTTGTGCCCAGGCGGGACCTGAGCGGATTGTGGCGATAATGCTCCCAGAGCTTGGGCACATTGCGAAGGATGTCCCGGAACTTGGCGGCCCGCTCTTCATCGCCCTCGCGTTCCAGATGGCGGCCCATCTGCCGGATCATCTGCTTGACGCGCGGGCCGAGGCCGAGATTCAGGGCGCGCTGCAATTCGCCGATGGCCTCAAGGTCATGCAGGCGCCCTTCAAGCCAGGCGCGCATGTTGAAGATCTCCAGATGGGTGATGGCGCCGTGGCAATCGGAGAGCACCTCCGCCACATCTTCCACCCGGAGGTCCGTGAGGCCAAGCACGAGGCGATAGCCGGGATTGAGTTCCTGAAGGTCGCGCACAAGCTCCTGCGGGCTGAGGCGCAGCAGTTCCGGGATGTTTTCGGAGCCTGACAGGGTCGCGTCACGCGCATTCGGGAGGGTATCCGGGGCAAGCCACTCATCGGCGATGATGTCCGCGCTCAGATTTTCCAGGGCGGCAAGCTCCTCAGCGACGGCAGGGTCCGAGGAACCGCTGTGCGCCAGCCGTTGCGCCCGTTCCCGGGCGGCGGGCAGCACATGCCGGTGGAGACATTCGGACAGATGGTGCATGGAGGGCTGCCCCCGGCCCACAAAGCGGAGAAACTCCCGGGGGTCAAGGGGGGGCACATCCACGCCCCAGGCGGCGGCCAGGGTGGGCCGCGATTGTTCGTTCCAGGCGTTGAGGATGTTGAGGATGCGCTCCTTTTTCCAGGCCAGGACTTCCTTGCCGCGCTTCATCATCTCCGCGAGCTTGGGATTATGGAGAAATTCCAGGAAGTCCTCGTTGGAGCTGAAACCGCGCGGGATCCAGAACAGGCGCGCATAGCGCCCGTGAAAAAGCACCTGGTATTCGATACCGATACGCACGGTGATGCCGGTGATCTCCGCTGCCCGGAGGATCTCGCGCGCCGCATCCGGCGGCACCCAGTATTCATATCCGATGGTAATGTCGCGGAGGCCCTTGATCCAGGCGTCCATGATGAGATGCGTGGGCGTTTTGCGGCCCTTGGTATTGGCATCGTACACATGGTCGTCAAAGGCGATCTGGTTCCACTCCTCGGGCATTTCCGGCAGGTGATAGCGGGCGAGCATGTGCCGCACGATGCGCGGCGTGCCCTGCGCCGTGCGCCGGAAATCATGGGCCAGCTTGAGCTGTGTCAGCCGGTCGCCATGGGCGCGCACCATGTCTTTCATGATCTGCATGAGGACACGCGCGGTATTGCGCCGCAGGAGCGAATGGGCGCTGTTGAGCACCTCGTCGTAGAGGACTTCAAGGGCAAGGAGCCTGTCGCGGGCCTGCGCGTCGCCCACCTCCAGATTGCGGAGGAGATTGATGACCGCGTAGGCCATGCGCGCCACCGGCGTGGCGGCCAGCTCCTTGATGCCGTGCGGATGGAGGTTGGGGTCAAAAAGACCGTCATCGGATGGGCCGGTACGCGAATCAAGAATACGGTTGACAAGGGAAAGGATGTCCTTGTCCTGCTTGTCAAAGTAAATATCGCTCCAACGTTCCGCCACGCCGTGCCCCCTTGCTGGCCGCCGTGATGAAAGGATCACTGGCAGAAATTTGCCGGGGCGCGCCCCGGCGGCAGAAAGCCCCGCGACGCGCCCCGAAAGAGGTCCTCGTTTTGCTAGATGAATTCGTCCATGCGGCCCGAACGCACCTTCTGGAGGAGCCGCTCGGCCGCGCCGCGCTCATGCTCGGCGAGCTGCTCCAGCTTTTCGGCGATGACCTTTTCGCCAAGCTGACGCGTATAGGGCGTCGCATAGTTGATGAGGAATTCCATGAACGATGCCATGGAGTTCGGCCCGCACTGGGATTTGATGTTCCCCCCGCGGACAAGGGAGATGAACTCCTTGCCGCTGCGGCCAAGGCGCGGGCAGGCCGTGCAGAAGGAGGGCAGGTGCCGGGCCTCCTCCAGGAGGAAACGCACGACCTCGTCGAGGTGGCAGTCTTCGCCGATGGGGAAGGGCGCCTTTTCACCGGGCGCGTCCGTCCAGCTTTCATAGGGGTTGGCGACGCTGCCGGTGAGCAGTTGCGAACAGCCCGTATTGCAGGCCGCGCGCCAAAGCCCGGCGGGTTCGCGCGTGGTCAGCAAAATGCCCGTGTAGGGAATGGCAAGCCGCGTGATGGCGACACAGCGCAGGAAGTCCTCGTCATTCATGGCGTAGGGCGGCTGGAAGTCGCAACCGGGCGCGGGACGCACGCGGTGCAGGTTGACCGTGCGGCCGCCTGCGCCGTATTCGCGGGCAAGATGGGCGGCATGGGCCGCCAGGGCGAGCAGGTCGAATTCCCAGGGACCCAGGCCCAGGGCAAGCCCCAGCCCCACATCGGTCATTCCGGCCCTGAGCGCCGTCTCCGGGCCGAGCAGCCGGCCGGCGAAGTCGCTTTTGGGACCGCCGGGATGGGCGTTGTGGTAGCTCGCCTCGTGGTAGGTCTCCTGATAGATATTGACCGTTCCGGCTTCGGTGCGCCGCAGCAGCGCGTATTCCTCGGCGGTGAGGACGCCGAGATCCAGATTGACCCGGCGGATCTCCCCCATGCCGTCAAAAAGGCGGTGCAGGGCATCGACGGCTTCGGCCCAGTATTCCACATCGGCGCTCGTGCTCTGGCCGCTGACCAGCACCACGCGTTTGTGCCCCTGCCGGATGAGCTTGCGCGCCGCCTCGCGCAGTTCCGCCTGGTCCAGGCGCTTGCGCTGGATGGCGGTGTTGCCCTTGCGGGAGGCGCAGTACCGGCATTCGCTGGCACAGGTATTGCTGATATGGAGCGGTGCCGTGAGCACGATGCGGTCGCCATAGACCTTTTGCTTGACCAGGTCCGCGGTGCCGAAGATGAGCTTCATATCCTCCGGTTTCCGCACCCGGAGCAGGGCCACGATCTCGTCGGGACCCAGCGGTTCCAGTGCCAGGGACTTATCAAGGATTTCGCGCACCACGGCCGTTTCGGGCGCGCTTTCACGGGCAAGCGCCGTTTCGAGGGCGACGGGGTCCAGCCAGGACGAGGCGGAAGCGGACGGAGATGTGCCGGGCATAATGCATCCTCAGGAGTGGCAAGAGGTGAACCCGCAGCCAGCGCTGCGGGAGAGATGGACGTCTCTGCGGTGGCGGCACTCTAGCATGCCGTGGAAAAAAACGCCAGTCGGGAAAAGGCGCCGCAGGCGCGCCGCGCGTCAGGAGGGCGCGCGGTGGTGGCGGGCGCGGCGTTTCTGGGGCCTGGCCGGGGCGGCGGGCGCCGGAGCCTTTGGCGCGGGGGGCGTGAGATCCGGAGGCGCCGGGATGACCGGCACATGAGCGCTGCTGCCGAGATGGCGCAGGAAGAATTCCGCCAGTGCGCCGTCGAGCCGGTGTGCCAGGGCGGCGCGCGTTTCAGGAGTCACCGAAAGGCAGAGTTCGGGAAGTTCCGAAGCGATGCGGGGCGGACAGGGGGCCATGAGCGCGCCTGTGTCCGCCTGCGGAAGTTCCAGCACCGTCGCCTTCAGCCCCGGCACCCGCGCGATGGACCCGGCATGGAGTTCGGCCCTGTCCAGTTTCTCCGCGCCCGCCACTACCAGCAGGAGCGGCGGATAAAAATGGCGGAACGACGTGGGTCCGAACAGCATGCCATACCCCGGCGCCACGGCGGCCACGGCCCTGATGCGCGGATCGGCCGGGCTGCGCCCGAGGGGAAAGGCCGCGCACATGGCGTCGATTTTTTCCCTGACCCAGGGATCGCAATAGGCGTCCCCGGCGCCAGCCCTGGCGCAGTAGCCGGACCATGGGGCGCAATCGGGGAGCGCTCCGCCAAGGAGCAGGGCCGCCGTGGCGCCGGTGCCGAAACCGAGCACGCCGATGCGCCCCGGATCGATGCAGGCGGCGAGTTCCTTGTCCTCCAGCAGGATGCGGATGGTGGCCGACAGTTCCTTTGTGCGATTCTCCAGTTGCGGCCAGGTGAAAAGGTCGTCCATGTTGTGCATGCTGTCATGGGCGTGGGCCGGAGCTGCCACGACAAATCCCCTGGCCGCGAGGCGGGCGGCAGTGTCATGGTAGGAGAATCGCGTCCCGGGCGTTGCGTGCGAAAGCAGGAGCAGGGGAAAACGCCCTTCCGCCGGGCGGCCGTTGCGCGCGGCATACAGTGTCCAGGGCGTGTACCTGAGTTCGCGCGGCTGCCGGGTCCCCGGATACCAGACATTGATGTCCAGCCGCAGGGGAGGCTCGGTCAGCGCTTCGCCAAGCGTGCGGAAGGCAGGCTTGTATGCTTCGGCGGCATGTCCCGCGCAGGGGGGCAGGAGCAGCAGGACCGCGGCCAGGGCGCCCAGGATATGCCGCAGCCAGAAGGGGGATCGCATGCCGCCTGTTGTGCCACAGCCGCCGCTGGGGTACAAGAGGCAAGTGGGGGCGTCCCGATGACGGGTGTCGCCCCGGTTTCGCATGTCCCGGCCCGCGCGGGACAGAGATCCTGCTCTCTGGAGAGGAGATGCTGGCGGATGGAAACGCTGAGCTATTTTCTGGATTTCGTGCTCCACATCGACGTCCACCTTTTTGAGCTGGTGGAACAATATGGCCTGTGGATCTATGCCATCCTGTTCGTCATCGTTTTTTGCGAGACCGGGCTGGTGGTCACGCCGTTTCTGCCCGGCGATTCCCTGCTTTTCGCGTCCGGCGTGGTGGCCGGCGCCGGACTGATGGGCTACCCCGAAGTCATGCTCGTCCTTCTGGCGGCAGGCATCAGCGGAGATGCCGTGAACTACTGCATCGGCCGCCATGTGGGTCCGCCCATCTTTTCGCGTGACAGCCGTTTCATCAGGAAGGAATACCTGCTCAAGGCGCATCATTTCTACGAACGCCATGGCGGCAAGGCCATCGTGCTTGCGCGGTTCATCCCCATTGTGCGTACCTTCGCCCCCTTTGTGGCCGGCATCGCCCTGATGAACCCGGCCGTGTTTTTCTTTTATAACATCATCGGCTGTCTGCTCTGGGTGGGGGCGCTCGTGTCCGCCGGCTTCTTTCTCGGGAACCTGACGTGGGTCCGGGAAAATTTCAGCCTCATCGTCTATGCCATCATCCTGCTCTCGGTCATGCCGGTCTGCATCGAGTTCCTCCGCGCCTGGCTGGGACGCGGAAAGGACGCTTCCAGCCCGCGGGAGAAGAACGATGGCCGCGCCTGAATGTCCGCGCGATGCCCGGCGGGGCGTGGAGGAAGGCCGGGGCGCGCCCCGGGGGCTGCGCCCGCATATCGCTCTGGTGGGGCGCCGCAATGCGGGGAAGTCCGCGCTGCTCAACGCCCTGGCGGGGCAGGCCGTTTCCATCGTCTCGGAAACGCCCGGCACCACGACCGATCCCGTCGCCAAGACCATGGAGCTGGCCCCGCTCGGGCCTGTGGTCCTGCTGGACACGGCCGGCATCGACGATGAGGGCGACCTTGGCCGCCTACGCGTGGAGCGCACCCTGACCGCGCTGCGCGGTGTGGATGCCGTGCTGCTCGTGACGGACCGGGGGCTGTGGGAAGCGCCGGAACGGGAGGTCGCCGCCGTGCTGGACGCGCGGAGCATTCCCTATGTGGTGCTCTGCAACAAGGCGGATCTTGGGGACGAAGAGCCGCCTGCCATGGAGGGGCGGCGCCGGCTCAGTGTGTCCGCCAGGGCCGGGACCGGTATGGCGGCCGTGGTGGCGGAACTTGCGCGCATCCTTCCTGATGCGGCCCTGCGCCAGCCGCCGCTTCTTGAAGGCCTGCTGCCCGCGGGGGGCCTGGTGGCGCTGGTGGTGCCGCTGGATTCCGGCGCGCCCAAGGGGCGCCTCATCCAGCCGCAGGTGCAGACCATCCGCGATTGTCTGGATGCGCGCGGCATCTGCCTTGTGACGACACCGGAGGAATATCCGGGCGCCCTGCAACGGCTGAATGCCGCGCCGGATCTCGTGGTCTGCGATTCGCAGGTGGTGCGCGAAACAGTGGCCGCCACGCCGCCGCGGGTGCCGCTGACCACGTTTTCCATCCTCATGGCCCGCCTCAAGGGCGACCTCACGACGCTGGCCGCCGGCGCGGCCGCCCTTGAACGGCTCGCGCCCGGCGAGACCGTGGTCATCCAGGAGGGCTGTTCCCACCATCCCCAGGCGGACGACATCGGCCGCGTCAAGCTGCCGCGTCTGCTGCGCGCGCTGGCGGGCGGCGACGTGCATGTGGTGATGGCCGCGGGCACGGAGTTCTTTGCCTATCCCGCCGGGACAAAGGCCGTCATCCACTGCGGCGGCTGCGTCATCACGCGCCGCCAGATGCTGGAGCGCATGGCCGCCGCCCGCGCGGCGGATCTTCCCATGACCAACTACGGGCTTGCGCTTTCCCTCGGGCAGGGCGTGCTGGAGCGGGCGCTCGCGCCATTCCCCGAAGCCCTGGCGGCGTACAGGGCAATGCGCGAGGCCTTGCCCACATAGGGGGTCCGCAGCCTCTCCGTTCGCGGCAGCCGTTGCCGGGGGGACCCGTGCAGCCGGCAGGCGGGCATCTTCTCCCGCAGCCGCCGGAGCGTTCACGCGATTCCATTGCGAAAACGCCTTATCCCTTGAACGGCGAGATGGCCCGCAGGGTCTCGATGACGCCCGGGAAGTTGGCGAGCACATAGTCCACCTCCTCCCCTGTGGTGTAGCGCGACAGGGAAAGGCGGATGGAACCGTGGGCGTAGTTGAAGGGCACGCCCATGGCGCGGAGCACATGGGAGGGTTCCAGGCTGCCGGAGGTACAGGCCGAGCCGGAGCTGGCGGCGATGCCCAGACGGTCGAGCATGAGCAGGATAGCCTCGCCCTCCACATTCTTGAAGGAGATGTTGGAGGTATTGGGCAGCCTGTTCTGCGTATCGCCGTTGACGCGGCTGTCCGGGATGCGCTCAAGCAGGCCCGCTTCCATTCTGTCGCGGAGCAGCGCCACATCCACGCGTTCCTTTTGCATGAAGTCCGCGCAGAGTTGCGCGGCCATGCCCAGGCCCACGATATAGGGCACATTTTCCGTGCCCGCGCGCCGGCCGCGTTCCTGATGGCCGCCGCGCAACAGCGGGCGAAAGCGCACGCCCTTGCGGATGTAGAGCGCGCCGATGCCTTTGGGCGCATGCAGCTTGTGCCCGGAAAGGGAGAGCATGTCCACCGGCAGGTGGTGAAGGTCGATGGGCACCTTGCCCACGGCCTGCACCGCGTCCGTATGGAAGAGGATGCCCCGCTCCTTCGCCATCTCCGCCATCCGCTGGATGGGATAGATATTGCCCACCTCGTTATTGGCGAACATGACGGAAACGATGGCCGTGTCGTCGCCGAGGGCTGCGGCGTATTCCTCCAGGTCAAGGCGTCCCCTGGCATCCACGCCGAGCATGGTCACGCGGTAGCCCTGGCGCTCCCAGTAGCGGCAGACGCTCAGCACCGCCGGGTGCTCCACGCGGGTGGTGATGATGTGGCGCCGTTCCGGCTGGCTTTGCAGGGCCGACCAGATGGCCGCGTTATCGCTTTCGGAACCGCAGGAGGTGAAGAGGACTTCGTCCGGGTCCGCGCCAAGCAGGGCGGCGAGACGTTCGCGCGCCGTTTCCAGGGCTTCGGCCACCTGACCGCCGAAGGTGTGCATGCTCGAGGGGTTGCCATACAGCTCGCCGAAGTAGGGGAGCATGGCGTCGAGCACTTCGGGGGCGACGGCCGTGGTGGCGTTGTTGTCCAGATACACGGTATTCATGGCTCAGGCCTCCTCGACCACGATGTCCGGCTCCACATGCTCGCGCAGGAGTCGCTCCACCAGGTTGCCGATGGTCACGTTGCTGGAACGGCACTGCGAACAGCGGCCGTGCAGGGCCACCACCACGCGCTTGCCGTCCACATCCACAAGCTCGATATCACCGCCATCGGCCGCAAGCTGGGGCCGGATCTCCTCGTCGATGACCTTGAGGACCTGCTGCATGCGCTGGACATTGGTGAGGCGCGGCCGGGGCTTGAGTTCCTGCAGGGGCTTCTGCTTCAGCTCCGTGGCGAGGATCTCGGCGATCTCGTCCTGACATTCGCCGCAGGCGCCGCCGGCCTTGGTATAGGCGGTGACTTCCTCGACGGTCTTGAGGTTGTTCTCGCGGATGGCGCGGATGATCTGGGCATCCGTCACGCCGAAGCACTTGCAGACGAGCCTGCCTTCCTCATGGGCATGCGGCACCGCGGGTTCGCCCTTCCACTGGCGGATGGCGGCCTCCAGCGCCTCCTGGCCCATGACCGAACAGTGCATTTTCTGCTTGGGCAGGCCACCCAGCGCGTTGGCGATATCCTTGTTGGTGAGCTTGAGGGCTTCGTCCACGGTCATGCCCTTGATCATGTCCGTCAGCACCGAGCTTGAGGCGATGGCGCTGGCGCAGCCAAAGGTCTCGAAACCCGCGTTCTCGATGACGCCCGCATCGCTGATCTTCAGATAAAGCTTGAGCGCATCGCCGCAGGCGAGACTGCCCACCTCGCCGATGGCATTGGCGTCCGGGATGGGACCGGCGTTATGCGGATGCAGGAAGTGGTCATGGACGGCCTCAGTGTAATTCCACATATGATCCTCCTGAAATGGGGCGCTCTTCGCCCCTGTCGCCCGAGGCGGAGCCGGCGCCCGGGGTATTCTTGCACTGTTCGCTCAACTCCTGCAAGGTACGGCGCCGCAGAAAATCGCGCATATGCCTGTCGAGGGCCTGCCAGAAGGCCCGGGTGGAGCACTGCCCCTCATGCGTGCAGAGCGTGTTGGTGGTAAGGCAGCGCACGGGCGCGATCTCGCCTTCCAGATGCAGAAAAACATCTTCCATGTTGATGTCCGCGGCGGGCTTGGCGAGGGCGTAGCCGCCGCCCGTGCCGCGCACGGCCCGCAGGATGCCGAGCGGTTTGAGCGCCCGGACGATCTGTTCCAGATAGCCGGAGGAGATGCGTTCCTCTTTCGCCACCTGGCCGAGCTGGAGCAGGCAGCCTTCCGGCTGGGCCGCCAGGCGCAGCAGAAAACGCAGGCCATAGCGTGTTCGTGTGGAAAATCGCATGGAAAAGGCAGTCTCCTTTGGCGGAGCCTCGGGCGTCCGTCAGGACGCGCGTTCCCCGTCGTCCCGGGCAAGGGCGGTGAGGCTGAAGGGGGTTTCCTGATAGACGTAGTAGTTGAGCCAGTTGCTGTAAAAAAGATGGGCGTGCGCGCGCCAGGTCATGAGCGGCATGACATCCGGGTCATCGCCGGGATAGTAGTGGCGCGGGATGGCGGGATCGTCGCCCCTGGCGAGATCCCTCCTGTATTCCGCGTCCAGAGTGCCCCGGTCATATTCCAGATGGCCGGTCATGAAGACCTGGCGCTGGTCCCGGCTCTCCACCACGGCAAGGCCCGCTTCGGCGGATTCCGCAAGGATGCGCAGCTCAGGATGCCGGAGCACGTCTTCCGTACGCACTTCGGTATGGCGGGAATGGGGCGCGAGAAACTCATCGTCGAATCCGCGGAACAGGCGGCACTCCGGCCGGAGCACCTCATGGCAGAAGATGCCGGAGACCTTGCCCGGCAGCACATGCTTGGGCACGCCGTAAAAGTGGTGCAGGGCAGCCTGGGCGGCCCAGCAGAGATACAGGGTGGAATAGACGCGCTCCCGGGCGAAGGTCATGATCCCGACAAGCTCGTCCCAGTAGTCCACCTGATCGAAGGGAAGATGCTCCACCGGGGCGCCGGTGATGACCATGCCGTCAAAGCTTTTGTGGCGGATTTCGTCAAACGTTTTGTAAAAGCGTTCGAGATGCTGCACGGGCGTATTGCGCGATTCATGGGCCGCCGTCCGCAACAGGGTGATGTTCACCTGGATGGGAGAATTGCCGAGCAGGCGCAGGAGCTGCGTTTCCGTGGCGATCTTGGTGGGCATGAGATTGACGATGGCGATCTCCAGCGGGCGTATGTCCTGCCGGTCTGCCCGTTCGTCCGTCATGACGAAGATGTTTTCGCTCGCCAGCGCCGCGCGGGCGGGAAGATCTGCGGGAATTTTGATGGGCATCGGTTCCTCCCGTGGAAAGGGCCGGGGCTGTTGGCGGGCGGCGCGGACCCGCGGCTTGTCGGGTTCCGGCGCCCGCAAAACATAGTCTTTTGCTAGGATTTGTCAATGGGATCCGTCTTCAGCAGCGCGGAAGGGCGCGGCCACAAGGCGGACGCCTCGGGAGCGCTTTCACAATGGAACCGCGGAAACGCTCCGGCGGCTGCGGGAGCGGACGCCCGCGCCGCATATGGCGAAAAACCGCGCTTTTCCGCCGATTGTCCCGCTCTGCGGGGAAATGACAGCAGCGAAACCTGAGGGAGATCTCTGCCGTACAGATATTTTCCCCGGCAAAATGCGCTACGGCAGCCGGACCGTATGCGTCGCCAGCGGGACATTGCCGCCGCAGGCTGCCATGGCCTGTTCCGCCAGGCGGCCGAGCGCGCCGCAGCAGGGCACGCTCATCCGCAGGATGGTGATGCCGGCGGGAGCGGCCTCCCTGATGATGGCGCCCAGCCGTTCCCGAAGGGCGGCGTGGTCTTCGAGCTTGGGGCAGGCGAGCAGCGGGATGTGCCCTGTGAGCCAATGCGCGTGGAGGTCCGGCAGGGCCAGGCTCGCGCAGTCGGCCGTGAGCAGCAGCCGCGCGCCGCGCAGGAACGGGGCCGCCGGCGGCACGAGCGCCAGCTTGACGGGCCATGCGGGTAACTGCGCCGCGAGAGCGCCTTCCTGCGCTGCGGCGTGGCTCCTTTCCCCTCCATGGGGCATCAGGGGTCTGAGGGCGCGCGCCGCGCTGCCGGGGCAGCCACCGGAGGCCGCGCCGGATGCTTCGCGGCGCGCCCTGGCCGCCAGGGCCGCCGCCTCGTCAAAGGGCGCGGCCTCACGCGTGTTCAGGGTCAGGGCGCCCTGAGGGCAGTTGAGGCAGGCCCCGAGTCCGTCACAATACATATCGCCGATCAGGCGCGCCTTGCCATCCACAATGGCGAGAGCGCCCTCGGCGCAGTCAAGGACGCACTGGCCGCACCCGTTGCACTTTTCCTCATCGATCTCAATGATGGGCCGAAGCATGGCAACCTCACCTGGCGGCGGGGGCAGTATCCAGAAGGGCCGGAAGCTCCTCCGGCAGCGCGGCAAGCAGGCGCGCGCCCGCCTGGAGCAGCTCCCCGCCGCCGCGGAAGCCCCAGGCCGCGCCGACAGGCACCATGCCGGCATTGAGCGCCGTACGCATATCCACATCGCTGTCGCCCACATAGGCGCAACGCCCGGCCTGAAGGCCAAGCTCGGCCAGCATGGCGCGCGGCGCTTCCGGGTCGGGTTTGAGCGGGACCCCCGGGCGCGCGCCGCGGACAAGCGCGAACGGGATCTCCGGAAAAAAATGGCTGATCAGCGCGACCGTCCAGGCATCGGGCTTGTTGGAAAGCACGGCGAGGGTCATGCCCCTGTCCGCAAGCGCGGCCAGGGCCTGCGGCATGCCGTCATAGGGGACGGTATGCGCGCGCAGATCGCCCGCATAGCAGGCGCGCGCCTCGGCGGCCAGGGCTTCCAGCCCGTCCCGGGAAAGCGCCGCGGTGACAGTGGGGGGCAGAGCCTGCTCGACCGTGCGCGTAAAGCCGTTGCCCACCATGGCGGCATAGGCGGGGAGCGCATGCTGCGGGAAACCGTGGGCCGCCAGCATCCGGTTGCAGGCATTCCCGATGTCGGCAAGCGTATCCAGCAGCGTTCCGTCAAGGTCAAAAAACGCGGCGTCCATGGAGACTCCCTGTCAGCGGTGGATGTGGGCACCGTCGCGGCGAACGAGGATAGTCCATGGAGACGGAAAATCCAAGCCCTTCGCAGCCGGGTCCCCATTGTCTGGACACGGCGCCGCCCCCCTGTTAGTGTTGATGCGGGTACCGCCGCGCTGTTCGGACACGGACCCGCCCACCTGCTGCTCGTGACGCGGGTACCGCCGCGCTATCGCCTGTCGTTCTGGAGGAAGCCATGGCACGAAATGTTCTGACCATCAAGGACCTTGGTTCGGAAATCTGCTGGATGCTCGTGCAGCAGGCCATCGGCATCCCCGACGCCAAATTGCAGTCGGACTTCATGACCGAGCGCGTGGCGCTGCTCGTGTTCGCCCGGCATTCCCTGCCCGAGCGCCTCTGCGTCACCGCCGCCGTGCGGCAGATGGGCGGAACGACCATTTTTGAAGGCTGCGAATCCGATGTCTGGCAGAAAGAGGCCAGCGGTTTCCAGGAACACCTGATGCCCATTTTCGGCTATTACCTCGATTGCCTCTATGCCTACGGCCTCCCGGTGACGAGCTGGAACATTTCCGAAACGGAAGTGCGCTTCCCGGTCATCAACGCGGGCAGTCCCGACGCCCATCCCGTCCATGCCCTGGCGGACATCGCCTGCATGCTGCGTATCTCACGCTATCTCAAGGGGGTGACGGCGGCCTGGGTGGGCTGCGTCAACGGCACGCTCCATTCCCTCATCGAGGCGACGGCCTGGTTTCCCTTTGCCCTGCGCGTTGCCGTGCCCCGCCAGTTCGACACAGGCGCGTTGGAAGCCCGTGCGGCGCGCATCGGCAGCCCGGTGAGCTTTGTCTATTCCCCTGAAGAGGCGGTGCATGACGCCAACTTTGTGTTTGCGGGCTACCGCGGCACTCTGGATGCGGAGGAACAGGCTCTCTGGGGCATCTCCCCCGAACTGATGGCGAAAGCCCGTCCCGATGCGCGCCTTTTTCTGAGCGCCTCGCCTGTGCGCGCCATCCCCGTGGCGCCGGCAGTGCTCTCCAGCCGGGCATCGCAACTGGTGCGTCAGGCCGAATACCGGCTGCGGGTGCACAAGCGCATCCTGCACTGGGTCTTCGAGGGCTGAAGCTTCGGCAGAAGCATGGGCCATGCAGGCGCCCGGCGCGCGTCCGGAAAGGCCGTGGCGGTGTCCGCAGGCGGTTTCCGGGCCGTGGTTTTTGCAGCGTCGGCAGGGAAGGGCGGGCGCCTCATGCGTCCTCGTGAAAAATCAGCGCCTGTCTTTTGGGGCGCCTGCTGCGCGCGTGGCCGGCAGGCGGCATGCCCTACCTGGCTTCCGGCCAGAACACGCAGATGCGGGCGGGGGCGTAGCCGGCAAGGAAGGCATCCATGAGCGTGCCGAAATGGATGCGGTTGCGCGGCTTGATGTGCCGCGCCTCGGGGCAGTTCACGGGAAAAAAGCGAAGCGAGGCGCGGTTGCCCACATAGGTTTCGCGCGCCAGGGGCAGGGAAAGCAGGTGCGCCCAGAGACCGCGCCGTTCGTGGATGGCCTGTGCCTGAAGATCGCGCAGGCGTTCCTGAAATTCCGGCCCAAGATCCCGGTGCGGATAGAAAAAGGCCGCCCCGGAAGCCACCATAAGCTCATTGAGCGAGCGGCCGTCCGCAAGGCGCAGTTCGGCCACCAGGCGCCCATGACGGTCATGGTCGTTCACGCCGGCGGCCAGCAGGGCCACCTGCCGGCCCGTGGCGAGCCGCTCCAGTTCCGCCTTTGCCTCGCGGGCATAATACTGCGGCTGGGTCTGACCACGCCCCAGTTCCGGCGCATCGATGCCCGCAAGGCGCACCACCCGCCGATCCCTGAGTTTGAGCGTGTCGCCGTCAAAGCAGTGGGCGACGGTGCCGTCCGGCTGGCCCGGTCCCTGATCCGCCGCGTTTGGCTCCGCCGCCCGCGATACCGGAGCGCGTGCAAGGGAAAGCGCGGTGACGAGCAGGAGGAGCGCAAGCCCCGCCCGGCGCAGCGCGCGCGGCAGCGCGCCGGATCTGGTGCCGGGCATGGCGTCAGCTCTCATAGTACGAGCGCAACGGCTGGCTGCGTACCGGATGGCGGAGTTTCCGCAGCGCCTTGGCCTCGATCTGGCGGATGCGTTCGCGCGTCACATTGAAGAGCTTGCCCACTTCTTCCAGGGTGTGGTCACTTTTTTCCGCAATGCCGAAGCGTTTGCGAAGCACCTGCTCCTCGCGCGGGGTCAGGTCGGCGAGGACGGCGGCAAGCTGCTCCGAAAGTTTGGTGTTGATGACTTCTTCCGCCGGGGCCACGGCCTTCTTGTCCTCGATGAAGTCGCCAAGGCTGGAGTCTTCCTCGTCGCCGATGGGCGTTTCGAGCGAGATCGGCTCCTTGGCGATCTTCAGCACCTTCTTGACCTTTTCCACCGGATATTCCATGCGCTCCGCGATTTCTTCCGGCGTGGGGTCACGGCCAAGCTCCTGCACGAGATAGCGCGAAGTGCGGATAAGCTTGTTGATGGTCTCGATCATGTGCACCGGGATGCGGATGGTGCGCGCCTGATCGGCGATGGCGCGGGTGATGGCCTGGCGTATCCACCAGGTGGCATAGGTGGAGAACTTGTAGCCGCGCTGGTATTCAAACTTGTCCACAGCCTTCATGAGTCCGATGTTGCCTTCCTGGATGAGGTCCAGGAACTGGAGTCCGCGATTGGTGTACTTTTTGGCAATGGAGACCACCAGGCGGAGATTGGAGCGGATAAGCTCCTGCTTGGCGCGCATGGCCGCCGTATTGCCGCGCTTGATGCGCCAGAGCACTTCCTCGAGGTCGCCCACATTGTGGCAGCACTTTTCCTGCAGGCGGTTGAGGATCTCGATCTTGCCCATGATCATTTCCTTGAAGGAAAAAAGCTCGTCCACGCTGAGATGGAGATCGCGGGCGGCTTCCACGGGGTTGACCTCGCGCTTTTCCAGACCGTCGAAAAGCTGCTGTATTTCGGCCTGGGTGCGCCCGGTCGCAAGGATATAGGCCGTGAGGTCGCGCTGGCAGTTGTGCATCTGGCGGACATAGTCCTCAACGGTCTCGATGATCCTGTCGATGAGGGTCTTTTCCAGCTTGATGTCGCGCAGGCGCGTGACGATCTCTTCCTTGAAGGCGATGATTTTTTTCTGCAGGTCGGCCACGCGGCGCGCAAGCGTGCAACACTCGTCAAGGCGCTTGTAGTAATTGCGTTTTTTCTTGTAAATCTGGCGGATCTCGTCCAGAAGGAGGATGACGCGCTGGCGCTGGTTCATTTCATCTTCGCTGGGGTCGTCCTCTTCGATGGTTTTTACCACATCCTTGAGCTTGATGCGGTTCTGGCGCAGATCCTCGCCCACGTTGATGAGTTCTTCCACGGCCACGGGCACTTCCACAAGGGCGTAGAGCACATCCTGCTCGCCCATCTCGATCTTCTTGGCGATGACCACTTCGCCATCGCGGTCAAGCAGGGGAACGGCGCCCATCTCGCGCAGATACATACGCACCGGGTCGGTGCTGCGGGAGGAATAATCGCCGGAATCCTCGTCTTCGGCGAGGTCCAGGTTGCCTTCGGCAAGCTCTTCGTCGCCATCGGCGGCGGCGGACATCTTCTTGCCGTCTTTTTCGGAATCGACGATGAGGATCTCCAACTGCTCGAAAATGCCGATGATCTCCTCAAACTGCTCCTGGGTATTCATTTCCACGGGGAGGGCCTTGCTCACCTCATCGAAGGTGAGGAAGCCGGCGCCTTTGCCCTTGGCGATAAGCACCTGTATTTGCTGGACCTCTTTAAGATTGCTCATGGCCGTTCTCCAAGGTTTCCTGAAGTGCGCGAAGATACTCCAAGTCCGCCGCAAAGTCACTATTTCCGGTATTCTCGCGTAACGCGGCGGAAACAGAAGATTTTTTTGTCGATTCGTAATAGGTTTCCAGGTCGCGGCGCAGGCATTCCAGTTCCCAGTCGCCATTATTCAGGGGCGCCTTGTCGGGTCCGCGCTGCGCGAACCAGAAGCTTTTCTGGCGGTCATCCAGATGGTAGGGCGCTTCCTCCGCCCCCCATTCCTCGATGACGTCCCAGAAACGGCGCGCACCGGGCGAGCGCAGGGCCAGGTCGGCGCCCAGCTCGCGCAGATCGGCAAGACGTTCGGGATACCGCACGGCAAAGATCATGATCTGCACATCGCGCATGTTCTGGCGCGCCCTGTTGGCCGCAGGCGCGGCGCCCCCCCGTCCGCCGTGCCGTTCGTCCAGGCGCACGGCCACCCCCCGGCGCAGTTCCGCCTCGGAGATCTGGAGGTGCCCGGCCAGGGCCGAGGCATAGGGACTCACCAGTTCCGGCAGTTCCACATGGCCGAGGAAATCCCGCGCCCATTCCACGCTCTCGCGCGGGGCCAGGGCGCGCAGCGCCTCGACGCAGAAGCGCAGACCGTCCCGCGCCCGCGCCTGGAGTTCTTCAAAGGCGTCCTTTCCCTGTCCGCGCAGGAGGCTGTCGATATCCTCCCCTTCGGGCATGAGGACGACCCGGCACGCAAGCCCGCGCGTGAGCAGCATCTCGCAGGAGCGCAGGGCGGCCTTGCGGCCCGCGCGGTCGCCGTCAAAGAGCAGGAGCAGCCGCGAGGCGAATCCGGAAAGGCGCTTGACCTGCTCCGGCGTGAGCGCCGTACCCAGCACGCCCACGGCATTGGCGTAGCCGAACTGGTGCAGGGTGAGCACATCCATATAGCCTTCGGTGAGCAGGGCCTCTCCCGAGGCGGCGATGGCGCGCCGGGCCTGGGCCAGACCGTACAGATGTTCGCCCTTTTTGTAGATGGGCGTGTCCGCGCTGTTGATGTACTTGGCTTCGTCCTCCCCGGCGATGATGCGGCCGCCGAAGGCGATGATCTGGTTGGAGAGGCTGCGGATGGGAAAGATCAGCCTGCCCCGGAAGCGGTCATACGCCCGGCCGGTGCCGGAAGTACCCAGCAGGCCGGCCTGGGCCGCCTGGGCGACGTCAAAACCGGCCCGGCGCAAGGTGTCGGTGAGGGATTGCCATTGGCGTCCGGCCCAGCCCAGGCCGAAACGTTCCACGATCTCTCCGCTCAGGCCGCGCCGGTCGATATACTCCCGGCATTCGGCGCCCTCCGGCGCGCGCAACGCGGCCGCGAAATGGGCCGCCGCCAGTTCGTGCATCCGCAGCATGGCCTGCCGTTCCGACTGGCGCTGCCGTTGCCGCGCTTCGCCCGCGGACGGCCTGCCGCCGCGGTCGATCTCGATGCCGAGTTCCGCCGCGAGCTGTTCCAGGGTCTCCCGGAAGTCCAACCCGTTGATGCGGCCGTAAAAGTCGAAAAGGTCGCCGGAGGCCTGGCAGCCGAAGCAGTAGAACAGCCCCTTTTCCTCATTGACGGAAAAGGAAGGCTTGGTCTCCTGATGGAACGGGCATGGCGCCACCCAGCGGGGACCGTTGCGCTTCAGCTCCACATAGCGGCGCACGACGTCCACGATGTTCAGTCGTTCCTTGATGACGCGGATGGCATCCCTGGAATGCATGCCTGCCTCGGCGCGCGTTGCAACGGAAGAAAACGGAGCGGCAGCCCGGCTACCGCAGCACCACGATGGTCATGCCGTCACCGCCACGGTCCTCGGGGGCAAGGGTCGCGCTGGCGACAGCCGGATGGGCGCGCAGAAAGTCCTGCAATTCGCGGCGCAAGGCTCCGGTGCCGCGTCCGTGGACGATTTCCAGCTCGGAAAAGCCCGCGCGCAGCGCCTTGTCCAGAAAACGCTCCGTCGCCGCGATGGCGTCCGGCGCGCGCTGGCCGCGCACATCCAGGCGCAGGCTTGCCGCTTCCTCCTGCGCCCCGCCAGCCGCCCCGCGTGAAGCGGCGGATGCTCCCGCCGCCGACGGCGCGCGGCCCGGAGCCGCTCCCCGCGCGCCGGAGGCCGCGGCTTCCCGCAGGTCGCGCCGTTCCGCCCACAGGCTCACGCCGTTCATGTCCAGGCGGACGCGCCCGCGCCGTTCGTCCACATCCGTGACGATGCCGCGCTTGTTGAAGACCGTGTGGAACACTTCCTGCCCGGCGACGAGCGCCCGCGCCTCCGGGAGGACGGAAGCGGCGGACGCGTCCTTTGCGGGCGCCAGCGAAGCGCGCAGGCGTGACATCTCCTTCAGGGCCTGCCTGGCGGTGGCGCGGCCTTCCTTCCAGGCGCGCATAAGCTCGCCGGCGTGGCGGCGCGTCTCGTCATGCAGGCGCGCGCGTTCCTTTTCCAGCCGTTCTTTTGCCTGCAGGGCGGCGTTCTTCGCCGTTTCGCGTTCCCTGTGCAGCGCGGCCAGCTCTTCCTCGCGCCGGGCGGCCAGGGCGTTGAGGCGCCCCAAAAGGGCGGTGGTGTCCTGGCCGTCCTGCAAAAGATACTGTTCGGCACGCCGCAGGATCTCTTCAGGCAGGCCGTGTTCCCGCGCGGCATCCAGGGCCTGGCTCGCGCCCACTTGGTCGTAGGCCAGGGCATAGAGAGGCTTGCGCGTGGCCGGGTCAAAAAGCATGGAAGCGGCGCGCACCCCCTCCCGCGTCAGGGCGTA
This sequence comes from uncultured Desulfovibrio sp., assembly GCF_910584445.1. Taxonomy (GTDB): domain Bacteria; phylum Desulfobacterota; class Desulfovibrionia; order Desulfovibrionales; family Desulfovibrionaceae; genus Desulfovibrio. The sequence continues at coordinate 40,619 of NZ_CAJUBO010000008.1, read as the reverse complement.
GGACTTGAGCGCCGGAAAATGCGTGGCCGAAAGGGCGAAGCACTGCTTGTCCAGCAGCCCGTCAAGAACCGCCTGGGCGAGCGCCGCGCCCTGGGCGGGATCGGTTCCGGCGCCGAATTCGTCAAGCAGGACAAGACCCTGTATGTCCAGATGTTTCCATGCCTTGGCGAGATGGTCGATCTGGGCCGTGAAGGTGGACACGTTGCCGTCGAGGCTCTGTTCATCGCCGATAAAGGCGTCCATGCGCGAAAACCACGGGAGGTGCGAGCCGCTCAGCACCGGGGCGGGCAGGCCGCTCATGGTCATGGCCGCCACAAGACCGAGCGTTTTCAGGCAGACGGTCTTGCCGCCCGCATTGGCGCCCGTGATGATCAGGACGCGCTCTCCCGGTCGCAGGATGATGTCCAGCGGTCGCACCGACTGCCCGACTGTCGGCTGGCCGGCGGACGAACGGGTGGCGGGCGCCCGTGTCTCCTGCCCGTGGCGGGCGAGCACCAGAAGGGGATGCCGCGCGCCCATGAGCGTGATGCCTTCGGCAGCGGGCGTCAGGGGGACGCAACGGGCGTCAAGCGCCTCGGCAAGGCGGCGCTTGGCCTGGAGGAGGTCGAGCCGCGCGAGGAGCGCAAGGGCGCCGCGCGCGCCCGTCAGTTCCGCCGCCAGCAGGTCGCCGAGGTAGGCGAGCACCTTGCGTTCCTCTTCCCGTTCCTCGTGTTTCAGCTCCTGAAGGCGGTTGTTGACCTCCACAAGGAAGAGGGGTTCGAAATAACAGGTTTCGCCCGTCTGCGACCAGTCATGGATGATGCCCTGCACGCGGCCCTTGAAATTGGCCTTGAGCGGCAGGACGTATCTGTCCGACGACAGGGTCATGAACTCGTCCTGCAGGTAGGGGAGCAGATTGTACTGCCTGGCGAAATCCTTGACTTTCCGCAGGCACCCCTGATGGAGGCGGCGCACTTCGTTCCGCAGGCGATAGAGTTCGGGAGAGCTTTCGTCCCTGAGCAGGGCATCGTCCGAGATGCAGCGGTCGAGCGCGGCCGCGAGCTGAACAGGGAGGGGCGTCTCCTGCGCCGTTTCCAGCAGGAGCGGCCACTGTCGCGCGGCTTCGGGGACAACGATGGACGCATGCGCCCTGGCCGCCAGGCGCAACAGTTCCCGGAGCGCCCAGAAGGCTTCCGTATCGGGGACCGCGCGCCGCGCCGCGGGCGCCGGGGAAGAGGCCGCCTCTGTCGCGGCCGCCTCAAGCAGGCCCGAGGTATCCGGGAAGGACGTGAGGGCAAAGGGCTTTCCGGTCCCCGGTTCGGGCGTGGCGCTCCAGAGCGCCGCTTCTTCATACAGGCGCAAGGCCCGGTGGGCGGCATCGGCGTCGGCCAGGGGTTTCAGGGCCTGGGCAAGGGCCGTGCCCGGGCCGGAGAGGCAACGCGTGGCGAGCGCGGCGATGATCTTGTCAAATTCGAGTGCCTGGAGCGTGCGGGGATGTATCATGATCCTGCATCACAAGCTTTGGTGGTGATGCCGCACAAGATAAGACCTGCGGCAATCCTGGCAATGGTCGCGCGCCGGGAAACGCGCGGAAAGGCTGCGCGTCGCTGCCACGGCACCCTGGGGCCGCGGACGCGATGCCGGCGCCTCAGGAGAGGCGCCGCTTGACGGCGGCCGCCACTTCCTTGCCGTCCGCGCGTCCCTTGCAGGCGCCCATGACGGCGGAAATGACCTTGCCCATGTCACGCGGACCTGTGGCGCCAAGTTCCGCCACCGCGGCATCGATGGCGGCGCCCAGCTCTTCCGGGGAAAGCGCCCGGGGGAGATATTCCCGGAGGATCGTCAGTTCGGCCTCTTCCTTCGCCGCAAGATCGGGACGCCCGGCGGTGGTGTACTGCTCGATGGAGTCCTGCCGCTGCTTGGCCTCCCTGATGAAGACATCCAGCATCTCGCCGTCCTCAAGCGCGCCGCCGGGCCGGCGCAGCTCCACAAGGCGGTTTTTCGCGGCGGTTTTGACCATGCGCAGGACGCTGAGCCGGAGCGCATCCTTGGCCTTGTATGCCTGCACATAATCGTTGTCGATCCGTTCCGTCAGGCTCATGGCATCCTCGCTTTGGCAGGAAAAAGGAAAGACGCTTTTCAGAAGAAGCAAACGCTGCGGGAAATTCGAGGATCTCCCGCAGCGCTGCTTCAGAATGCACGGACAGGGCGTTACGCCATGTTCATCTTGCGCATTTTCTTCATCAGCCGCTTGCGGGCAGCGGCCTTCTTCTTTTTGCGCATGACGCTGGGCTTTTCGTAATGCTGGCGCTTCTTCATTTCAGAAAGAATGCCGGCCTTCTCCACCTGCTTCTTGAAACGGCGCAGGGCAATGTCGAAATTGTACTCGTCATCGTTGAGAAAAACTCCGGGCAAGAAAATCACCCCCTTTATGGCGCCGGATGCGGCGCGGAAATGCAAAAAATCTTCTTACCTCATCCAGGAAAGAAGTTCAAGCAAAAAAACGGAAGACACGCGGACCCACCCCCCGGTCAGGACCGAAAGCCGGGGCAAGAGGCGTGAGGGAAATGCCGCCGATGGGGGCGGAAGAGGCATATCCGGCCGCGGTGCCGAAGGAAGACGCGGCTGCCGCGGCCGGAGAAAAGACGGTCAGTTCAGGGAATCCTTGAGGGTCTTCCCGGCGCGGAAGCGCACCATCTTGCAGGCCGGAATGGTCAGAGTTTCGCCGGTGCGGGGATTGCGCCCCTGCCGCGCCTTGCGGTTCTCAACGGCAAAGGTGCCGAAACCCGTGAGGGTCACCTTGGCATCCTTGCACAGGGCATCTTCCACGGCGGCGAGAAAGGCATTGAGCGCGCGCTCGGCGCCCGCCTTGGTGAGGTTGCCCTTGGCAGCGATCTTTTCGACGAGTTCGGCCTTGGTCATCAGCGTTTCCTCCTGATAAATGGCATGACGGCGACCGCAAAACGATTCCCCTCACGACGGCCCAACGCCGTAGCGGCACCATCGAACGCATTCAACTCAAACGTTTTTGGGCGTCCTTGTCAAGCAAGAAAGAAGATTTCCGTTCCCCGACGGGGCGCGGGCGCCCTTGCGGAGGCGGCATGTCCAAGATAGGCTGCGGTGGCGGGGCGCGTCGTTTCCACTGTGCGGCGCCCGCAAGGAGCCAGGCGTGAAAGCGGAGATCATCTCTGTGGGGACGGAACTGCTGCTCGGGCATACCGTCAATTCGGACGCGGCCCATGTGGCCCGGGAACTGGCGGCGTTCGGCTTTGACCTTGAGCATGTCCAGATGGTGGGCGATAATGCGGGGCGCCTTGAGGGCGCGTTGCGCGAGGCGTTGGCGCGAAGTTCGCTCGTGGTCTGCACGGGTGGCCTGGGACCCACCGACGATGACCTCACCAAGGAAACGGTGGCCCGCGTGGCTGGCCTCCCGCTTGAGGAAGATGCGGAGAGCCTTGCGCGGCTCAGGGAATATTTCGGCACGCGCCCCATGGGCGCGAACCAGCTCAAGCAGGCGCTGCTGCCGCGCGGGTCCGAGGTTTTTCCCAACAGCGTCGGCACCGCGCCCGGCTGCGCGGTGCCTGTCGGCGCGGAGAAGTTCGTCCTTCTCCTGCCGGGTCCGCCGTCCGAGCTTTTGCCCATGCTTGCCGGAAGCGTGCGCCCGTTTCTGGAGCGCCGCACGGGGGCGGTCATCGTGTCGTCCATGATCCGCACGTTCGGCATCGGCGAGGGGGCGGCCGCCGAACGCATCCGGGACCTGACCCGGGGCGGCAATCCCACGGCCGCCACCTACGCCACGGAGGGGGAAATGTTCGTGCGCGTCACCGCCAAGGCCGGGGATGAAGATGCCGCGCGGGCCTTGGCGGCGCCCCTTGTGGACGCCGTTTGCGAACGTCTCGGTGACGTGGTCTATGGTGTGGATGTTCCCAGTCTGGAAGCGGTAGTCGTGACCGGTCTTGCGCGCGCGGGGCTGCGACTTGTCACGGCCGAATCCTGCACCGGCGGTCTCCTCGCCAAGCGCATCACCGATCAGCCCGGCGCTTCCGCCGTTTTTGAAACCGGCCTTGTGACCTATGCCAATGCCGCCAAGACGCGCCTGCTCGGCGTGCCGGAAGCCGTTCTGGCCGCGCATGGGGCGGTAAGCCCGGAAACCGCCGCCTGGATGGCGCAAGGCGCGCGTCTGTGTCAGGGGGGGGACCTCGGCATCGGCATCACCGGCATCGCCGGGCCGGAGGGCGGCTCGCCGGAAAAGCCCGTGGGGCTGGTCTGCATTGCGCTCAGCGCGCCCGACGGCATCTGGGTGCGCGTCATGCGGCCGCAGGGCCGCTATCTTGGACGCGCATGGACGCGCCTGCGCGCTTCGAGCCATGCGCTGGACCTTGTCCGGCGCCGTCTGGCCGGACTGGACATGGAGGCCGGGCGCATGGAAAACCTCAAAATGCAGGGATAGAGGGGGGGATACATCCCATCCCTGTTTTTGGCATGGTATCTGCATGCGTGATGCCGAAACCGGCCGGGACCCATATCGTCCGCTGAAGCCGGCTTTGCCCGGAGGAGCGCCATGGCAGAACCCGTGTATCTTGAATTGCCGCGCGCGACGCGTACCGCGCGTCGCCGTCTTCCCGTCATTTTTCTCGTCCTTCTGGTCGCCGTTGGCGCCGCCCTTGGCTGGTGGTTCTTTTCGGGCAGGGTCACCAGCGTCAGCGCGCGTCTGGACGGCATGGTGCATATGGTTGCGCCCCGGTTTTCCGGTCAGCTTGCCACCCTGGACGTCAGGGAGGGAGACGCGGTGAGCGCGGGACAGCCCGTGGGGAGCATGGAAACGGGCGCCTATGACCGGCAGCTGGCGCAGGCGGCGGCCGAAGCCGCGGCATTGCGGTCCCGTCAGGGACCGGACATGGTGGAAAGCGCCGCCCGTCTGCGCCAGGCGCAGGAAGCGGAGCGGGATCTTGCCGTGCGCATGGCGCAGGCAAGGCATGAGGAAGACACGTTGCGCCTGTTGCGCGAGGAGCGGGTGACGGAGCATGTGCGCGCCCAGCTGGCATTGCGTTCGCTGGACAGCCAGGGCGGGGAGCGCGTGGCCGGCAAGCGTCAGTATGCGGCCGCCCGGGAGGCCGAGGCCATGGCCCGTGCCCGCAAGGAGACGGCCATGGCGGATTTTGAGCGCGCCAGCCTGATGCGCGCGGCCATGGAACAGGAGCTGGGGCGCATCCGGCAGGAAATCACGGCGGCGCGGGTCCATGCCCCGCGGCAGCGGGGAATGGCGGGCGCCGGCGCCGAGTCCGGGCGCCTTGTCGCGGACGGGACCCTTTTTGCCCCCGTGAACGGCACGGTATTGCGGCGGGTCGCGGAGCCGGGGCAACTGCTCCAGGCGGGGGAACCGGCGCTGATGATCGCGCCCGCCGGGCAGGCCGCCGGGGATGCCTTCTGGGTTGACGCCTGGTTTCCGGTCGGAGCGGCCGACAGCATCCGCGTGGGCCAGCGCTGCCGCATCAGTTGGGGGGATGCCCGTCTTTCCGGTGTCGTGCGGGAGATACTCCCTCCCCAGGCACTGCCGGAAACGCTGGCGGCCGCAGCGGCGGGAGACGGAAACGCGGCTTCCCTTCGCCGGCCGGTGGCGTATCTGCCCGTGCGGGTCGCCCTCAGCGGCGATCTTCCGGCGGGGCTGGCGCCGGGAGCTGACGTCACCTGCGTCGTCATGACGCACGGGCTGCCGTTCTGAGGCCCGCGCGGGGCCGTCCGCCTCTCCGGCACCGTCGGGACCGGCGGGACCGTCCGGCGACGGCGCCATGCCGCCGCTCTCCGGCATGACCGGGAGGCGAGCGGAAAGGGAGGAGAAGTGTCGTTTTTGTATTGACAATGAAATTCATTTTCATTTATATGTCTCCAACGACGCTCGCGGAGGGCGTCATGCAGGCGTTGGGCTGGGAGCAGGCCGGCCAATGCCTGGCAGGCGCAGGCGGGCCGCGTCCGCATCGCGCGGATGCGCGGACTCGATCGGAACCATTGCAGGGGAGGGAAGTCATGAGCGTGACGCTGATCGGCGGCATGGACCGCCTCAGGCCGGAATATGTGGCGACCGCGGAAGCCCTTGGTCACAGCCTGAAATGCATCAGCCGCAATGAGCGGAATTTTCTTGCCAAGATCGGCAGCCCGGACGCGTTGATCGTCTTCACCAACAAAATTTCTCACGAAGCGCGGCGCAAGGCCCAGCAGGTCGCGCGTTCCCGGCGCATCCCCATCCTCTTTGTGCATTCCTGCGGCGTCTCCACCTTGCGCGAATGTCTGCCGGCTGCCTGATGCGCTTGACAGAGGCAGGGCTTGCCGCTATTTCATTGGAAATGAATTTCAATTTTCCCATCTTGGCTCCTGGCGCGGCACGCGTGTCGCGCCGGGAGGATCCCGGGAGTGACGATGAGTGACGGGATGGAAAAACGCACCAGCCATGGCCCCGCCGGCGCACCAGTGCGGATTGCGCTGGCCGGCAATCCCAATTGCGGCAAAACGACGGTTTTCAATGCCTATACCGGGGCGCGCCAGCATGTGGGCAATTACCCCGGTGTCACGGTGGACAGGAAGGAAGGGCATCTGGAACAGGATGGCCGCTCCATTACCCTGGTGGACCTTCCGGGGACATACAGCCTCACGGCGTTCTCGCAGGAGGAGCTGGTGGCGCGGCGTGAGCTTTCGGCCGGGCATGTGCAGGCCGTCATCGATGTGGCGGACGCATCGGCCCTGGAGCGCAATCTCCTGCTCACGGTCCAGCTTCTGGAAATGGGCATGCCCGTGGTCCTTGCCTGCAACATGATGGATGAGGCGCGGGAGGCGGGCATCCAGATCGACATGGAGCGCCTGGGGCAGTTCCTGCATGCGCCGGTACTGCCCATGATCGCCCGCGAGGGCGAGGGCCTGCGCGAGACCCTGGCCGCCGCCGTCAGGATCGCCGGCGAAGGGCGCCGCGAGCCGTTGCGCCTGTCCTACGGGCCGGATCTGGATACGGCCCTTCTGGAACTGGAACAGATCATCGAGAGGGCCGGGCTTCTCGAAGGCGTGTACGCGCCGCGCTGGCTGGCGCTCAAGCTTCTGGAAAACGATGACGCCATCCTGCGCGAGGTGCGGGGCGCCGATGCCGAGGCGGCCGCGCGCCTTGAAGCCGTGTGCCGGAGGACGGCCGCCCATATCCACGACACGTTCAATGTCGGCACCGAGTCCATCATTACCGACCACAGATACGGGTTCATCCACAGCATCCTGCGCGACGGCGTCCTGGACAGGGACCCCGAGCGGGACAGGCTCGCGCTTTCCGACAAGCTCGACAGGGTGCTGACCAATGCCTTTTTCGGTCCGCTCATCATGCTTGGCGTTCTGTACCTCATGTATCAGATCACCTTTGAGGTGGGCGCGTATCCTCAGGGCTGGGTGGAGGACGGCTTTGGCCTGATGGGCGATTTTTTCAGGGACATCCTGCCCGAGGGGCTTGTCAGCTCGCTGGTGGTGGATGGCGTCATCGCCGGCGTGGGCGGCGTGCTCAGTTTCGTGCCGCTCATCATGATCATGTTCGCGCTCATCTCCTTCCTTGAAGACAGCGGCTACATGGCGCGCATGGCCTATATGATGGACCGCATCTTCCGCTTTTTCGGGCTTCACGGCGCTTCGGTGATGCCCTACGTCATTTCCGGCGGCATCGCGGGCGGCTGCGCCATCCCCGGCGCCATGGCTACGCGCACCCTCCGCAGCCCCAAGGAAAAGCTCGCCACGCTGCTCACGCTGCCCTACATGACCTGCGGCGCCAAGCTGCCGGTCTTTCTGCTGCTGGCCGGCGCGTTTTTTCCGGAAAATGCGGCCACTGTCATGTTCGGCATCATGCTGGCGGGATGGGTCTTTGCCCTGGTGGTGGCGCGCCTGCTGCGCTCGTCCATCGTCAAGGGAGAGGCGACGCCCTTTGTCATGGAACTGCCCCCCTACCGCATGCCCACGCTCCTGAGCGTCCTGCTGCACTGCTGGGAGCGGGCGTGGATGTATATCAAGAAGGCGGGCACGGTCCTTCTGGCGATTTCGGTCGTCATCTGGGCTGCCATGACATTTCCCGCCCTCCCGGAAGAGGCCGCCGCTCCGCATGAGGCGCGCATCGCCGCCCTGGAGGGGCGCCTTGAGGCCTTCCCCGCCGGGGCGGCGGAACGACAGGCCGTGGAGGAGGAGCTGGCCCGCGCGCGCGATGCCTTCGGCGAGGAGAAGCTGGCCTATTCCGTTGCGGGCCGCCTTGGCAAATGGGTGGAGCCGGTCACGCGCCCCGCGGGCTTTGACTGGCGCACGGATATAGCCCTGCTCGCGGGCGTGGCCGCCAAGGAGGCGGTGGTGTCCACCATGGGCACGGCATGGGCCTTGGGCGAGCAGGACCCGGACGATGCGGAACCCCTGGCCGAACGCCTCAAGAGCGATCCCGGCTGGTCAAAGGCCACCGCCCTGGCGCTCATGCTCTTTGTCCTGCTCTATTCGCCGTGCTTCGTGGCCCTGGTGGTCATCCGGCAGGAGGCGGGCAACTGGGGCTGGGTCGCGTTCAGCATCCTGTTCAACACCTCGCTGGCCTATGCCGTTGCCGTGGTGGTCTATCAGGCGGGGCGCGTCCTCTGGGGCTGACGCGTTCGCCCCCGGCGTTTCTTTTTTGCCGTCCTTCTCCGGCTTGACAAGGCCGTGGAAGGGCGGGCATGTTCATACCTTACGGATGCAGGATGGACGCGCGGCTTGCCGCGACACGGGGGGAGGCATGCGCCTGGCTGTTCTTGTGGCCCTGGGGGCCGTGCTCCTGGCCGCGGATGCGGCCCTTGCCTGGGAGACCATCACCCCGCACAGGGCCACGGCCTATGTGGTGCGCGTGGAGGAGGGCAACCTCATCGCCGTCAGCGAACACTGGCGGCGGAAGACTCCCGACTATGCCGTCAGCCTGTATGGCATCGGCATGCCCACCGACGAGCAGCCCTTCGGCCGGGAAACGCGCGACGAACTCATGCGTCTGCTGCCGCCGGGGACGAAGGTCATCCTCAGCATCGTCGGTTCCGATGCCGAGGGCGTGGTCAGCGCCCTGGTCCAGGTGAAGGACCGGTCGGTCAACAATCTTTTGGTCGAAAAAGGGCTGGCATGGGTGGATCGCTCCACCTGCCGGGCCATGCTCTGCCGCCGCTGGCATATCCAGGAACATGGGGCCGTCAAGGCACGGCGCGGTGTCTGGAGTCTGAATATGTCAAGCCCGCCCTGGCAGTGGGTCGGCAAATCGGGAACGCCGCTGAAACGGCGCCCTACGGGAAGCAGTCATGAATGAATCCGCTACGCAGGAACTGAAGCGCTTTGAAGAGGACTGGCGGCAGGACCCGCTCCACGTCAAGCCGGCGTTCGAGTCCTGGCATCATTTCCTCGCCGGGCTGCCGGATGTGGGGCTGGAGTTCAAGGCCCGGCCCGGCATCAGTTATTCCTTGCGGGCGCGGCATGCCGCGCAGAAAAAGCGTGAACTCTTTGTTCTCGTGGATGTTGTGGATGATGAGCCGGAAAGCCGCTGGCTCTCGGTCTGTTTTTACGCGGACATGGTCAACGACCCGGATGGACTCGGTGATTTTGTGCCCCAGGGGCTGCTCGGCGAGGATGCCATGTGCTTCAATCTCGACGAGGATTCGCCGGAAATGCGGGAGTACATCGCGGCGCGCCTGGCCGAGGCGGCCCGTCATGCCGCCGGCTGAAACGGAGGCGCCGCAGTGTTCGGGGGCGACCCCCTGTGTCGCCATCGATTTTGAAACCTCGGGGCGCGAGGCGCATTATGCCTGCGCCGTGGGGCTGGTACGCATTGAGGGCGGAACGGTCGCAGCGCGTTTTGAAAGTCTGTTGCGGCCCCCCTCCTCGCGCGTGTGGTTTACCCACATCCATGGTTTGCGGTGGCGCGACCTGAAAGACCAGCCCACGTTTGCCGAGGTCTGGCCCGTGGCCGCGAAGCTTTTGGAGGGCGCCCGGTTTTTGCTGGCCCACAACGCGCAGTTCGACAGGCGCGTTCTTCATGCCTGTTGCCGGGTCGCCGGGCTTGAGCCACCGGCGCAGCCCTTTCTTTGCACCCTCAAGGGCGTTCGCCAGGCCCCTCTGGAGCTTGCCTCCCGCAGCCTGGGGTGCGTATGCGCGCATTTCGGCATTCCGCTCCGGCATCACAATGCCCTTTCTGACGCCGAGGGCTGCGCCATGGTCTATGCGCGGCTGCGCGCGCTGGGGGTGCGTGAAACGGACATGCGCCTTTGAGCGGTCGCCCCGCCATGGGCGCGGGAGCGATCGCGGATGCATGGCGTCATGCCATTCGGTCCAAGATGGTCTGGAGGTCGCCGCAGTATGGCGCATACGCTTTTGATCACGGGGGGGGCGGGCTTTATCGGCTCAGCGGCTGTGCGCGCGGCGCTCTCCAGGGATGACTGGCGCGTTGTCAATATCGACAAGCTCACCTATTCCGGCAATCGTGCCTCCCTTGCGGAGGTGGAGGAACATCCGCGCTACAATTTCCTTCATGCGGACATTGCCGATGCTGCCGCCATGCGCGCGGCCTTCGAGGTTTTTGAACCTGATGCGGTCATGCACCTCGCGGCGGAAAGCCATGTGGACCGCTCCATCGACAGCCCGGCCGCCTTTCTGGAAACCAACGTGCGCGGCACCTTCGTCCTTCTGGAGGAAGCGCGCCGCTACTGGCGCGGGCTTGCCGCCGCACGGCCGGAAAAAGCCGCTGATTTTCGTTTCCTCCATATCTCCACGGATGAGGTCTTCGGCGACCTTGCGGATGCCAGCGCGGGTCCCGGCGCGCAGGCCCCGCTGTTCAGCGAGTCCACCCCCTATGCGCCGAGTTCCCCGTATTCGGCGAGCAAGGCGGCGAGCGATCACCTTGTGCGGGCCTGGCAGCGCACCTACGGGCTGCCCACGCTCATCACCAACTGCTCCAACAACTACGGGCCGCGCCAGTTTCCGGAAAAGCTCATCCCCCTCACCATCATCAACGCCCTGGCCGGACGGAAGCTCCCCGTCTACGGCACGGGCGCGCAGATCCGCGACTGGCTCCATGTGGAGGACCATGTCCGCGCGCTCCTGCTGGTGCTGGCGCGGGGGCGCGTGGGTGAGACCTATGCGGTGGGGGGCAGCAACGAGCAGCGGAATATCGACGTTGTCCGCGCCATTTGCGGACATCTGGAAACTCTCGCCCCGCGGAAGCCGGCGGGCGTGCGCCGCTATGAGGACCTCATCACCCTGGTGGCGGACAGGCCGGGCCACGATGGCCGCTATGCCATCGATGCGGGCAAGATCCGGCGGGAACTGGGCTGGCGGCCGCGAGTGTCCTTTGCCGAGGGCCTTGCGGCCACGGTGCGCTGGTACCTGGACAATGAAACGTGGTGGCGGCAGGTCCTGGACGGCACCTATCGTTGCGAACGGCTTGGCACGGGCGACCGCATGGAGGACATATGACCGTCTACAAGGGGATCGTGCTTGCCGGCGGGACGGGCACGCGCCTGTATCCCATCACCCTGGGCGTTTCCAAGCAGCTCCTGCCGATCTATGACAAGCCCATGATCTACTATCCGCTCTCGGTGCTCATGCTCGGCGGCATCAGGGAGATCCTGCTCATTTCCACACCGAGGGATCTGCCGCAATACCGGCGCCTGCTGGGGGACGGCTCCCGTTTCGGACTCCATCTCAGCTATGCCGAGCAGCCACGGCCGGACGGCATCGCCCAGGCCTTTCTCATTGGCGAGGAGTTCCTTGCCGGCGCACCTGTCTGCCTGATCCTGGGGGACAATGTTTTCCATGGGGAGCATTTCACCGAAAAACTGGGCAGGGCGGTCGCGCGCACGCAGGGAGCCACCATTTTCGGCTATCAGGTCCGGGACCCCGAACGCTTTGGCGTGGTCAGTTTTGACGCAGCCGGCAACGCCATCCACATTGAGGAAAAGCCTGTGCGTCCCCATTCCCCCTATGCCGTGACGGGTCTCTATTTTTATGACGCGTCAGTGCTCGACATCGCCCGCGCCCTGAAGCCCTCGGCGCGGGGCGAGCTGGAGATCACAAGTGTCAACCAGGCGTATCTGGAGCGTGGGCAGCTCTATGTGGAACGGCTCGGCCGCGGTTTCGCGTGGCTGGATACGGGAACGCACTCCAGCCTGCTCGAGGCCTCCTCCTATGTGCAGACCATCGAGGCGCGGCAGGGACTCAAGGTGGCCTGCCTTGAGGAGATCGCCTGGCAAAACGGCTGGATCAGCGATGCGGAGATGCGGCGCGCCGGGGAGTTTTTCGGCAAGACGGACTATGGGCAGTACCTTCTGCGTCTCGTGAACTCGGCGCAGCGGGCGGAGGCGGAAGGATAGGGCTGTCTTTCCCCCGGAAAGGCGGTATCGATCCCCCGGAGACGGAAAAAGGGAGAATCTGGGCACATGGAATTCCACACCCTTGCACCTGACGGGCCGGTGCTGATGGTGCCGACCCTGCATGGGGACGCGCGCGGCTTTTTTATGGAGACCTTCCGGCAAAATGAATTCGCCCGCCATTGCGGCGAGCATCTTTTCGTGCAGGATAACCAGAGTCGTTCCCGCGGACGCGTGTTGCGCGGGCTGCACTATCAGCTGCGCCAGCCCCAGGGCAAGCTCCTGCGGGTCATCAGCGGCAGCGTTTTCGACGTGGCCGTTGACCTGCGCCGTTCCTCCCCCGCATTTGGCAGGAGCTATGCCGTGGTGCTGGATGCGGAAGCGCATCACATTTTCTGGGTGCCTCCGGGCTTTGCCCATGGCTTTCTCGTGCTCGGCGACGGGGCGGAATTCGTGTACAAGTGCACGACCTATTACGCGCCAGATGATGAGTGCTGCCTGAAGTGGGACGATCCGTCGCTCGGCATCGACTGGCCCGTGCCCGAAGGCGGTCCGATCCTCTCAGAAAAGGACACGCGCGGACTTCCGCTTGCCCAGTGCCCGACCTTTGCCTGAGTCCTGTCCCCCGTTGCATGGCGGCGCGGCGGCGTCATGGCCCCGGGCGCATCAATCCTCGCGGTGGAGCACCAGCGCCACCATGGGCGGCAGATAAAGCTCGATATCCTGTTCGGGCCGATCCGCCAGCGGCATGGTAAAATGCTCCAGGGGCGGCTGCGTCAGCACAAGGTTGCCGTGGCCGGCAAAGCGCGTCTCGTCGGACGAAAGCACTTCCACATATTTGCCGGGCGTAACGGCGAAGAGCAGGTTCTGCCGGGCGCGGGTCTCGCTGAAATTGAAGGCGAACAGCAGCCGCCCGCGCTCGAAGGCGAGCAGCCGCTCCTCCTCGTGGATGAACCGGAAGAGGGGGGGCGCGCAAAAGTCCTCCAGATGCCGGGCCACAAGCCCCAGAAGCTGGGCCTTGTCCCAGGCGGCAAGCCCGGAATACTTGAGTTCCGCCTGATCGGCCAGATGCCACTGCCGGTGGGCGTGTTCCTCGGCATCCAGCCATTCGGGATGCCCGAACTCGTTGCCCATGAAATTGAGATAGCCCGCATCGGCGGTAGCCAGCGTGATGAGACGCATGAGGCGGTAAAAGGCCAGTCCGCGGGAGATGTTCCAGGTCTCCGCCGACGCGCCCATGCTGTGGTACATGGCGTCGCCGAGCAGGCGCCAGATCATGGCATCGTCGCCGTTGATGCACTGGTCATGGCATTCCACATAGCTGATGGTGCGATCATAGGGGCGGTGATTGGTCATCTCGTACCAGAGACTGCCCATGTCGCGCGGATGTTCCACGGCCTTGGCCCAATAGTCGGGGATCCCCATGGCGAAGCGGTAGTCAAAGCCCAGACCGCCCTGGTCCGGCGGGCAGGTAAGGCCGGGCATGCCGGAAAACTCTTCGGCGATGGTCACGCCGTGGGGCACTTCCTCATGCACCAGGGCATTGGCAAGGCAGAGATAGAGTTCGCCCGCCGCATCCTCGCGCGGCGTGCCATCCTTGCCGAAGAAACAGCGCCCCACATGGGAGAAGTCGTCATCCCGGCCGTGGTCGAGATAGAGCATGTTGCCCACGGCGTCGAAGCGGAAGCCGTCCACACGGAACTCTTCCAGCCAGTAGCGGCAGTTGGAGAGCAGGAAGCGCCGCGTCATTTCCTGCGTATAGTCAAACGAGGGAGTGCCCCACTGGTTGACCTTGCTGCTGAAAAAGTAGTGACTGCCGTCATAGGCGGCAAGGCCCTGCTCCGTATTGGAGGCGGCATGGCTGTGGGTGATGTCGAGGATGACGGCAAGCCCCAGGCCGTGGGCCGCATCCACCAGCGCCTTGAAACCGTCGGGCGTGCCGTAGCGCGAGCTGGGCGCGAAGTAGCTGCTCACCTGATAGCCGAACGAACGGTAGAGCGGATGTTCGAGGATCCCCATGAGCTGCACGGCCGTGTAGCCGTCGGCCCTGATGCGCGGCAGCACCTGGCGCGTGAAGTCTTCATAGCTGCCGACGCTTTCGCCCTGATGGTCAAGGGAGGATTGCGCCATGCCCACATGGGCCTCGTAGATGCGCGGGAACACCAGGGCGCCGGGGCGCCGGTGGCGGAAACGATAGGGTTCGGCGGGGTGCCAGACGCGCGCGCACCACTGTTCGGGCACGTCCCTGTCCTGCTCGACCCATTGGGCAAAGGCGGGCACGCGCCGCAAGGGCGGCGGAGTTTCGCCCAGACCCTTGGCGAAGCTGCCCTGCGGCTGGACGCGCAACTCCACATATTCCCCGTGCGCGAGCGCCTCCCTGGGCAGGATCAGCTCAAAGACGCCATCCGCTTTGCGCGCAAAGCGATGGCTCGCGCGCCGCTGGAAGTTGAGGCGGCTGGTGGTCAGCCACAGGGCTTCGGCGTGCGGCATGTATTCGCGCCAACGCCAGTGTTCGCCGCCATCCGCGTCGTGGACGAGATGGAGGCCGAAAATCTTATGAAGATCGGCATAGGCGCGCAAGGAGCCGGAAACCTCGGCAATGCGCCGCAGTTCCGCGGCAAAGTCGCGGCTGCGCCGGAGCAGGAAGTCACGATAGGGCGCAAGCGCCGGATCTTCCAGAGGATTTTGAGGCGGCGTGTACGACATGGCGGAAGCTCCCCGCACACGGCGGTTGTGCCGCGCGTCGCCTGCCGCGCGAATGCGCGTCCGAAGGCGCGGCGATTATGCCTGCCCGCGCCACTCCTTGCCGGAGAGTGCGGCCAGGCAGCGGATGAGGGCCTGGGTGCCGTCCCGTCCCTGGCCCTGGGCCTGCATCATCCTGTAAAACTCCTCGGCCAGGGTGGCGCCGGGAAGCACCAGGCGCATCCGGCGGCATTCCTCAAGGCAGAGGCCGAGATCCTTGACGAAATGGTCGATGAAAAAGCCCGGCGCATAGTCCGGCTTGAGCAGACGGCGCCCCAGAGTGTTCATGGCCGTGCTCCCGGCGGCACCGGGAACCACAAGCTCGAGCCACTGGGCCACATCCAGCCCTGCTTCTCTGGCGAAAAGCAGGGATTCGCACACGCTGAACATGACGCCGGCCACGGCGACCTGATTGGCGAGCTTGGCCTGCTGGCCGGAGCCGGGTCCTCCGCAGTGCATGAGACGTTTGCCCATGGTCTCGAAGCAGGGCCTGAGTGTGGCAAGGGCAGCCGCGTCACCGCCGACGAAGATGGAGAGCGTGCCCTGGCGCGCGCCCACGTCGCCACCCGTCACCGGGGCGTCGAGGCTGGCGCAGCCGCGCGCTTCGGCCTCGGCGGCGATGCGCCGGGCAAGTTCCGGGCTGGAGGTGGTCATGTCGCACAGGATGCCCCCTTCCGCCAGGCCGTTCAGCGCGCCGTCCGGGCCAAGCATGACCGCTTCCACATCAGCGGGAAAGCCCACGATGGAAAAGACCGCGTCCGAGGCGCGCGCCACAGCGGCGGGGCTTTCCCCCCATGCGGCGCCCCTGGTCAGCAACGGTTCGGCCTTGGCTTTGCTGCGTGTGTAAATGGTGAGCGGCCAGCCCGCATCCAGCAGGTGCCCGGCCATGGAAAGCCCCATGACCCCGGTGCCGATCCAGCCAATGCGCAGCCGCGCGCCCTGTTTTTTTTCCTGTGCCGTCATGGAGTGCTCCCGTCAGGATCCGTGCGGGGCTGTCCCGCTGTTCATCCGCTTTGCGCCAGTATTTCCCAGATAGCGTTTTTTTTCAAGGCTTGGACATTTCTTCCTGTTCATAGGTGGGTTCGCCATCCGGGTCGGTGCGCGGAAAGAGGGAAAACGACGTCTCTTCGGCAGTGTCGTCGGGAGCCGTGCCGGGTGCCGGGCTGGCCGGGGCGCTCATGCTGCCGTGCCACAAGGCGACGCCGCCCGCCAGCCATGCGACGAAGATGAGGACCCCGAGGAGGGCGCATCCCAGCCGTTTCCGGCGTGATGGCGATGGTGGCGGCGTCCTCCCCGCGCCGTTTCCGCCGCTGGCGCGCGACAGGACATGGTCGTCCGTTTCCAGCGCGCAGGAGCCGGCGCCGGGGACAGTGAGCGCGTAGGCATCTCCCGGCTCCAGAGCATCCACGAGGGCCGTCCCGAGCATGAGGAGCTGGCGGTCTCTGTCAGTATTCCAGGCCTCGGGTCGGAGCGCGGTCTCGGCCTGGCCCCAGCCGGTGCCGGAAAGCCATGCGCCGTCAGATGCGCGGCGAAGGAAAAAGACCGGAGGATCCGGCGGGGCGGCGTCATGAAGTTCGAGGACCGCGTACCCCGGGCCTCGGTGGGGATCGGGAACGAGCAGCGCGCGCATGGGCATTCCGGGGCAAAAGGTCATGGGGAAAGGCGGGGGACATGGTAGCAGGAGGCGGGGCACGCCTTCAAGCGTTTTGCCCGCCGCGGCTTCGGCGGATACGGCAGCGCCATTTGCCATCAGGAAGATTTTGGGGTAGGAAATGAAGCTTCTGTATATGTTCCTCCGGCGCGCGGCGCGGCATGCGGGCGACCATTGAGGAAAATCATTTTTCAAGGAGAACCGCTGATGAAAAACGTGTTGGGCCTTCTTCTGACCGGCGCCCTGATCCTCGCCTCCGCCACGGCGTTCGCCGCTGATGCCAAGCGGTTGACACTGGCTACGGGCGGCACCTCCGGCGTCTATTTCCCCCTGGGGGGCGCCATCGGCCAGGTGTTGAGCAACAAGAGCGACGGCGCGTTTTCCATCACCGCCCAGGCCACGGGCGCCTCGGGGGAAAACATGCGCCTGGTGGAATCCGGCGATGTGGATTTCGCCATCGTCCAGAATGACGTGGCCGATGCGGCGTTCAACGGCAACGCTCCCTTCCGCGGCAAGCTCGGGAATGTGCGCGCCATCGCCCGCCTCTATCCTGAATATATCCATGTCGTCGCCAGCAAGGACAGCGGCGTGAAGAACCTTGAGGATTTCAAGGGCAAGAAGATCTCCGTGGGCGCGCGCGGCAGCGGCAATGAGGTGAACTGCCGCCAGATTTTCGATTTCTACGGGCTGGACTACAAGAACGTGGAACCCATCTTCCTGCCCTATGGCGAAACCGCCGACCAGTTCAAGGATCGCCAGGTCGATGGCTTTGTCTTCTCCATCGGCACGCCCAGCCCGGCCATCCAGGACATCACCACCACCCAGGAAGTGGTTTTCGTGCCGCTTGAAGGGGCCAAGGCCGACCAGGTCATCGCCAAGTTCCCCTATCTCGTCAAGGACTCCATCCCGGCCAAGACCTACAAGGGGCAGGAGAATGCCGTCCCCACCCTTTCGGTGCAGGCCATCCTTGTCGCCAACAAGGACATGCCCGATGATGTGGCCTATGCCCTCACCAAGACGCTTTTTGAAAACCTCGGCGATGTGGCGAAGGGGCACAACAAGGGCGCGGAGATCGTTCTGGAGAAGGCCGCCGATGGCGTGACCATCCCGTTCCATCCCGGGGCCGAAAAGTACCTCAAGGAAAAGGGCGTCCTGAAGTAGACCTTGGACAGCTTCTCTGGACCCATACGTCGCAACGGCCGGGCGGGATATGCTCCCGCCCGGTGCGGTTTTTCGCCGTTCCGTCCTTTTTCCGCAAAAGACGGGGGCAGGCGCTGTTGTCTGCTGGCGGCACTTCGGCTATGCCTGTGCGCGGCCCTGTTGCTGGTGGCGCAACCGGCAGGCGCCGCCGGAGAAGCGGGCGGCGAACTGTGCGCCCTTGGCGCCGACGGCTCGGTACTGGGCGCGTGGCCCATGGCTGAGGGACAGGGATTTGCCATT
Organism: uncultured Desulfovibrio sp.; assembly: GCF_910584445.1. Lineage (GTDB taxonomy): Bacteria > Desulfobacterota > Desulfovibrionia > Desulfovibrionales > Desulfovibrionaceae > Desulfovibrio. The sequence continues at coordinate 22,439 of NZ_CAJUBO010000008.1, read as the reverse complement.
CGTTATACCCATTCCGTGGCACTGACGCCGGTGGAAGATCATTTTGTCATCCGGGACGGGATCATCCGCCTGGACAGGACAGTGTATCAGGATTTCGGCGCGGGGCTGCCCTCGGCCCCGGAGCCGGGCCAGAGCATGAGCGCCGGGAATGGGCGGATCGTCATGAGCGGATACAACAGGCCGCTCCCAAGATTTGATGTGCGCGTGGGGCGCGTGGCCGGGCATGTGCTGTTGCTGCCCGCCGGTGGGGGGATGCGGGAACTGCCCCTGACTGATCTGGCGCCTGCGGGGAATGCCCTTACCTTTACCTTCGCTCCGTGCGGATGCGGTGCCGGACCCCAGCGTCCATGAGCCATTCCAGAGGCAGCCATGAGTCATAAAGAGCGGATGAAGATCATCGAGCAGGAAGGTTCCGGCGGCTTCGCCCTTGAAGAGGGCAGGCTGGATTCCGACGCGGCGGCCAAGATCCAGGACACGCTGGACGTTTCGGAGATCGTCGCCAAATACGACAAGGAAGCCACGTTCCGCACGTTTCGGGGCTGGCTGCGGATATTCATCAGCTGCCTTTGCATCCTCTTTTCCGCCTTTCAGCTCTTTACGGCGGCGACGGGCCTGTATCCGCCGCAGATCCAGCGCTCGGTCCATCTCGGCTTCGTCCTCGTCCTCATCTATCTGCTCTATCCCGCGCGGGCCACGGGCAACAAGCACCGGCTCAACTGGTACGATGTCCTGCTGGCCGCCGCAGGAGCGGCAGTGTGCGGGTATATCATCTGGAATTATGACGTCATCGTGCTGGATGCCGGGCCGCCGACGGAACTGGACTTCATTTTCGGCTGCGCGTCCATCCTGCTCGTGCTGGAGGCCACCCGGCGCATCGTGGGCCTGCCCATTACGCTGGTGGCTGTCGTTTTTCTGCTCTATGCCAAGTTCGGGAACCTCATTCCCGGCATGATGGGGCACCCCGGCTTTTCCCTGCGGCGCATCGTCGGCCACATGTACCTGACGACGGAAGGTCTGTTCGGCATGCCGCTGGGCGTGGCGGCGTCATTTGTCTTTCTTTTCATCCTTTTTGGCGCCTTTCTGCACAGCACGGGCCTGGGCAAGTTCTTCATCGATCTCGCCCTTGGCGCGGCCGGCAGGTTCGTGGGCGGGCCGGCCAAGGTGGCTGTGCTTGCCAGCGGCTTTTTCGGCACCATTTCCGGCTCCTCGGTGGCGAACACTGTTTCCACCGGCACCTTCACCATCCCGCTCATGAAAAGCGTCGGCTACCGTGGCGCCTTTGCCGGCGCGGTGGAAGCCGCGTCGTCCACCGGCGGCCAGATCATGCCGCCCATCATGGGCGCCGCCGCCTTCATCATGGCGCAGTTTTTGGGCGTCGGCTATGTGGAGATCGCCAAGGCGGCCCTCATCCCCGCGCTGCTCTATTATCTCGCGGTGGGCTTCATGGTGCATATGGAGGCCAAGCGCCTGGGCCTCAAGGGGATTCCCCGGGAGCGCCTGCCAAAGCCGTGGCTCGTGCTGCGGCAGGGCGGCTACCTGCTTGTGCCTATCGTGGTGCTCGTCTATCTGCTCATGCAGGGATATACGCCGCTCAAGTCGGCCTATTACTGCATCGTGACCACCGTGGTCATCTCTCTTGTCGCCAATAACTGGAAGGCATGGGCCGGCGCCGGACCCAGCGGCATGACCGTGCGGCGCAGCCTCGCCCGGTGCAACCGTCTGGCTGTCAAAGATGTCCTCATGGCTATGGAAAATGGCGGCCGCCTGGCACTTGGCGTTTCAGCCGCCTGCGCCTGCACGGGCTTTGTCATCGGCGTGGTGACGCTCACCGGCGTGGGACTCAAGCTGGCAAACGCCATTCTTGCGCTTTCTGCCGGGAGCTTCGCCCTGACCCTGGTGCTCACCATGTGCTCGTCCATCGTTCTGGGCATGGGGCTGCCCACCACGGCGAAATATATCGTGCTCGCCACCATTGCGGCCCCCGCCATCCAGAGCTTTGGCGTGCCCATGCTCGCGGCCCATCTGTTCATCATGTACTTCGGCATCCTCGCGGACCTGACGCCCCCGGTGGCCCTGGCCGCCTATGCCGCGGCGGGTATCGCCCGGGCCGAACCCAACGCCACCGGGTTCATGGCGGTCAAGCTGGCCTTCGCGGGTTTTCTCATCCCCTATATCTTCTGTTACAACCCCGGCCTGCTGATGATCGGCGCGAGCAACTGGGAAGTCGTCTTTATCGTGTGCACGGCTGCGGTAGGCATCGCCTCGCTTTCCTTTGCAAGCGTCGGGTACTGGTTGCGGAATCTCTATCTCTGGGAACGTCTGATCCTTGTGGGCGCGGCCATCACGCTCATCACCCCCGGTTTGAAGACAGATATCATCGGACTCGCCCTGATGGGCGCGGTCTATGTGTTGCAACGCATTTTCAAGGCCGGCCCCCGGCAACCGCCGCGGCACCCGGAAGAGGACCATGGCGTCGGGGTGGCCGGCTAGCGCCCCCCTGCTGCGGTGTGCGGCCTCCGCAAAGGATTTTTTCGGAGGCGCGGGAGAAGGTAATAGGATGCGTGCAGGCGTGGAAAAATTCGGTTGACATCCATCGGCGCTTGGCCTATACACGTCGAACGCAACACTGGGTTGTCGTTCAATTGGCAGGACGGCGGATTCTGGCTCCGCTAATCAAGGTTCGAGTCCTTGCAACCCAGCCAATGTCCCCATCGTCTAGTCGGCCCAGGACAACGGCCTTTCACGCCGTCAACAGGGGTTCAAATCCCCTTGGGGACGCCAAATAGAATCAAAGGGTTACATGAAAATGTAGCCCTTTTTTCGTATGTGGGGCAAATTTGCCCCACACTCTGACCCACAGATTGGAATATAATTTCCATATCTGATTTGCCCCAAATACAACTTGGTGGCGGGAAGGAAAAGGATGGCAAATTCAAAAAAATACCAAATATTTGTCAGTTCGACATTTGAGGATTTAAAGGAAGAAAGGAATAAGGTTTTTGAAGCAATATACTCACTGCATCATATTCCGTCTGGAATGGAATATTTTAACTCTGCTGACGATTCTTCTTGGAAACTGATTCAGAAACTTATTGCCGAAAGCGATTACTATATAATAATTATTGGTCATCGATATGGTACATTAGATTCAAAAGGTATAAGTTTTACTGAAAAAGAATATAAGTACGCAAAATCAAAAAAAATTCCTATACTCTCTTTTATACGCGATAGAAATTATCCAGTTCCGCCTCAATTTATTGACAGTGGTGAAAATAAAGAAAAACTTGATAAATTTATTGAATTAGTAAAGAGAAAACAATGTGCTTTTTGGCTTGATAAAAGTGACTTAGCAACTAAAGTGCTATCATCTCTGAATGAAGCATTTAAAAGCCATGAAAGGCCAGGTTGGGTTCGCGGGATTGACTCATTAGTAAAATTGACAGATAATATCAAAGAACAAATTTCAGAAGATATTTCTAATGTAAATATAGATAAGCAGATAGCATATGAATTAATTAAAAATAATATAATAAATTTAAAGGAAATATTAAAAAGTTCTGTATATGACAATAAAGATATATCAATGGATGATATCGGCAATGTTATTATGTCAGTCAATGATTATACCTATGAAAAAATAAACAAGGACAAGCTTACAGCACTACTCAAACCTGCAATGGTTCATTCATTTATAGGTGATGTTCTTAATGATATTCCAACATTCCAGTCTTTTACCAAAGAATATATATTACTTAGCGATAACTTAAAAACTGTCCTTGGCCTATTAAAATATAAGGATAATATTCTTGCCCAACATATTGTTCGGATTATTACATTTTCTTATACGCTTATCAGATGGGATACTGAATTGTCATCAATTTTGAAATCATCGGCAAAGGCGTCTCTTATTTCGGGAATAAATAAAGAATCATACAAAAATCTAAAGCCAGATGATTCTTTTAATTTAATGCATCCAATTGTTATATACTATGTAATAATGCATCAAGTTATTATAGACATTGTAAAACTAGAAAAAGATTTAAAGTCCCCCACACAAATTGAATAGCAACACGTGGGTGGGCAATTTAAATTACACTATCGATCTTGATTCTGAAGTGATCTTTATGCCCGAGTAGCTTTCTCAACAATTCATATATCTGTTCAAACTTAGGTATGAAATGCTTGTGTACTGAAGTTCGGAAAAGTCCAGATTCTCTCGAAGTGGGTTTTAACCAAATAATGTTAGCCTATCGGCTATGTACGTTGATTTAAGCGTTTAACTAACGATTTTAGAGGCTGTTGCCCTGCCTATATGGCGTACTGGCACAGTTTCCGGTGTCCACATACGGCTCTTGGCAGGAACCCGCCAGCTTCCCGGCCACCGGGTGCGGGAACAACGTGTTGACACTTTACATCTAGGGAGCGTCAAAGCGGTCGAAGGTGAGCGTCAGGCCCGCGCGGCCCTGGGTGGCCGAACGCAGGGACGTGGAAAAGCCGAAAAGCCGCCGCAACGGGGCCGTGCCGCGCAGGAGCTTGCGCCCGGCCTGGTCTTCCACATCCTCCACCTTGCCTCCTGCCGTGGTGAAGAGTCCGATGGCCGCGCCCAGAAATTCCTCCGGCACGGTGATCTCGGTTTTCATGACAGGCTCCAGCACAAGGGGGACCGCCGCCGTGAGCGCCTCGCGCAGGGCCTGGGCCGCGGCCATCCGGCAACCGGGGATCGTGGTGAGGCCTTCGGTGCGTTCCACCTTTGTCAGCTCCACATCCACATCCACCACGGGCCAGCCCGTCTGGACGCCGCTTTGCAATCCGTCGCGCACGCCTTCCAGCGCGGCTTCAAGAAAGGCCGGTGGCAGGAGCTTGCGCGCTTCCCGCTCCTCCTTCGGCAGAAAATCGCCCACCCGCACGCGGTTGCCCGCATGCCGTTCACGGGGGACAACGCGCAGGGCGACCGCGCCCTGCTGTCGTTCCTTGCCGAATTCCCGGTCAAAGACCACATCGGCCGCGGCCTCGCGGCTCACGGTCTCGCGCAGCACCGCCTGCGGCTGACCCGCGCGCGGGCTGATGCCATATTCGCGCCGCATGCGTTCCAGAAGCACATCCAGATGCAGCTCTCCCATGCCGGAGACCATACGCAGGCCGGAGTCTTCGTCCAGGCTGACCGTGAGGGTCGGGTCCTCCTCCGCATAGCGTCCCAGGGCTTCGTCGAGGGTCTTGCCTTCATCGGCGTTGCGCGGCTCAAGGGCGAGGGTGATGACAGGCGGCTGCACGGCAATGGACTCCAGGCGCGCGTCCCGTCCGCGTCCGCAGCAGGTGTCGCCCGTATGGGCGGAGCGCAGGCCGACAAGCGCGGCGATGTCGCCGGTGCCGACGCTTTCGAGCTGTTCCCGCCTGTCGGCATGCAGGCGGAAGATGCGGCCCACGCGTTCCGCCTGCTCGCGCGCCTTGCCTTCGCTGTCCGCCCCGAGCACCCGGACCACGTCCCCTTCACGGATGCTCCCGGCATAGACGCGGGAAAAGGCCAGTTTGCGTCCGTTCTCCACGAGCACCTTGAAGACGAGCGCGGCAACGGGGGCGTCAGGATCTGGCTCGATGCGCGTCGTTTCACCGTCCGGCGCCGTGCCCGTGGGAGGCGGCACATCGAGAGGAGAGGGGAGATAGTCGCGCACGCCGTCCAGCAGGGGCTGCACGCCCATGTTGCGGAGCGCCGAACCGCAAAAGGCCGGCACCAGGGCGCGCGCCAGCGTGGCGCGGCGCAAGGCCGCCCGGATGTCGGCCTCGCCGGGCGCGCCCTCAAGCCAGAGCGCCAGGAAGGCGTCATCCGCCTCGGCAAGGCGCTCCAGCAGCGTTTCGCGCCAGGGGGCGGCCATGGTCGCCTCTTCGGGCGACCACGGCGCGCGCGTCACCGTGCTGCCCTGGTCCGCGTCGCTGAAGGTCACGGTCTCGCCCGTGATGAGGTCCAGCACGCCCGTGAAGGCATCGCCCTGACCCAGCGGCGCGGTCACGGCCACGGCATTGGCCTTGAGCCTGGCGCGCATGGCCTCGAGCACGGCGGCGAAATCCGCGCCCGGCCTGTCCATCTTGTTGATGAAGGCGATCTTGGGCACGCCGAATTGTTCGGACTGCCTCCAGACCGTTTCGGACTGCGGTTCCACGCCGCCAACCGCGCAGAAGACGCCCACGGCCCCGTCAAGGACGCGGAGACTGCGCTCCACCTCGATGGTGAAGTCCACATGGCCCGGCGTGTCGATGATGTTGAGCGTGACGCCGCCCCAGTGGCAGGTGGTGCAGGCCGAGGCGATGGTGATGCCCCGCTCCTGTTCCTCGGGCATGTAGTCCATGGTGGCCGAGCCGTCATGCACTTCGCCCATGCGGTGGATCTTGCGGCTGTAAAAGAGCATCCGTTCGGAGAGCGTGGTCTTGCCCGCGTCGATATGGGCGATGATCCCGAGGTTCCGAATGGCGCATATGGCCCGGATGGCGGGGTTGGAAGCGGTTGTGGGCGTGTCGGGGCGCGTGTGGTCGGCTGGGGGCATGGGGCGGCCTCCGGTGCGCCGTGGCGCGGTTCAGGATGCGGCGGCGGTCTCCGCGCGGAGCGGCGCCCAGGGGGCGAATGCCTGCCGGGAAACGGTAAAGAAGTTCGGGTCCAGTCCCGGGTGCAGCCAGAAACCTTCGCAGCCCGGGCAGAGGGTCAGCGCCGCATCCGGGTCCGCTTCGGCCGTGGCGCGAAAAACGGCGTCCACCGGGGCGGCGGCCGTCGGCGCGGCGTCAACGGCGGCGGTGCCATGGGCGAAGGCGAGGAGTTCGCGGTCGATAGGGGCCGTGGCCTCCACGCGCAGACGCGGAGGACGGTGTTCCTCGTGGCAGGGGATGTCCCGCTTCCGGGCGGCAGGCGCGATGGACGCCAGTTCTCCATCGTGGAGGACCACCACGCGTCCTCGCGGGCCGGGGAGGGCGGCAAGCCCGTCAAGGAGCGCCGCGAAACGCCCGGCGTCAAGGCGGAAAACATCTTCCACGCCGCTGAGTTCAAGGCTGACCAGGGCGGCGGCATGCGGGTCCCCCCCAAGGCAGACAGCGCCCACACGCGGCACCCCCGCCAGCAGGGCCGCGGCGCAGGCGGCCGTGAGGCGGGCCGCAGCCGCGTAGGCTGGGGAAATGACGATGAGCGCCCAGGGCGCGGGAACGCGCGAACGCACGCGCAAAAAGCCCAGGCGGTCGTGCCGCGCCGTGTCATCAAGGCATGGCGTGCGCTCGCCGAAATGAAAGTGGGCCAGGGCAAGACCGGTCTTGAGGGCCGCCCGGAAATCGGGCGGCGTGGCCTCGTACGCCGAGGCGGCCAGGCCGTCATCCACCCGTGCGGACTCCAGCCATGCGGGCCATGAGAGAGGGGGCGCGGAAGCGCCGCTTCCGGAAGCGGCCGCCATCAGCGGGCGTCTCTCGCAGCGGGCGGCGCAGAGGCGGACGTAGCGGCGCGGGCATCCTCCAGCCACTGGCGGAAATTCTCCAGCTGGTATCCCACGGAGCGCGGTCCCGTGCCGCCGGGCGTTTCCCGGCGCCGGACGGCGGCCGCGTACTGGAGCACATCGTACACATCCTCGCCGATGCGCGGAGAGAGCGCCTGAAGTTCGGCCATCGTCAGCTCTTCCAGGCTCTTTCCCTCGCGTTCCGCCGCGGCCACGGCCTGGCCGGTGACGTGGTGCGCCTCGCGGAAGGGCAGGCCGTGGGCCACGAGGTAGTCGGCCAGTTCCGTGGCGTTGAGAAAGCCTGCCTTGCAGGCGTCCCGCATGCGGTCGACGCGAAATTCCAGTTCTCCGAGCATGGCCGCCATGATCGCCAGGGAAGCCGAAACCGTGGCATCGGCGTCAAGAAAGCCTTCCTTGTCTTCCTGCATGTCGCGGTTGTAGGCGAGGGGAAGCCCTTTCATGACCGTCAGCAGGCCCATGAGCGCGCCGTAAACGCGCCCGGTCTTGCCGCGCATCAGCTCCGCCACATCGGGATTCTTTTTTTGCGGCATGATGGACGAACCTGTGGAAAAGCTATCCGGCAGGCGTACGAAGCCAAAGGCCGGATTGGCCCACAGCACGATCTCCTCGCAGAGACGTGAGAGGTGCATCATGACGGTTGCCGCGTCGAAGAGCGCCTCCAGCACAAAATCCCTGTCCGAAACGGCGTCCATGGAATTGGCGAGGATGCCGGAAAAGCCCACTTCTTCCGCCACGCTTTGGGGGTCGAGCGGATAGGTCGTCCCCGCCAGGGCCGCAGCGCCCAGGGGGGAGATGCGCACCCGGGCGAGGGTGTCTTCCAGGCGGCCCGCGTCGCGCCGGAACATCCAGGCGTAGGCGAGCAGATGCTGGGCAAGGCTCACGGGCTGGGCGGGCTGAAGGTGGGTGTAGCCGGGGAGCAGGTCGTCCCTGTGTTCGCCCGCGCGGCGCGCCAGCGCCCCGCAGAGGGCGACAAGCCCCTTGCGCCAGCCGTCCAGCGCGTCCGCCACAAAGAGGCGGAAGGTCAGGGCCACCTGGTCATTGCGGCTGCGGCCCGTATGGAGCTTCTTGCCCGCTTCGCCAATCAGCTCGGTGAGGCGCGACTCGATATTCATGTGGACATCTTCCAGCGCGGGCTTCCAGACGAAGGTCCCGGCGCGGATCTCGTCCGCCACCGCGTCCAGGCCCTCCACGATCCGGTCGGCCTCGTCAGGCGTGATGACGCCCTGGCGCCCCAGCATGCGGGCGTGCGCTTTGGAGGCGCGGATGTCCTGCCGCCAGAGGGCGCGGTCATAGCGCTGCGAATCGGTATATGCGGCCACAGCCTCCGCCGGGCCGGCGCTGAAGCGGCCGCCCCAGGTGCTGTTGGTGTGCGATGCCATCTGTTTCTCCTCGTGCCCGCGCGGTCTGTCCGTGCGTGCGGGGCGCCCCGGGGCGCCCCGCGGGGGTTATTTGCCCGCCCGGTCGCGCACGGCGGCAAACAGGCCAAGGCGCAGGCCGTTCAGGCGGATGAACCCGGCCGCGTCCTTGTGGTCGTAGTTGCCGCCTTCAAAGGTGGCAAGGTCCTCGGAAAAGAGCGACACGGGCGAGGTGCGCGCCAGGGGCCAGACGCCGCCCTTGTAGAGCTTGGCGCGTACGGTGCCGGTGACGTTTTCCTGCGACTTGTCGAAAAATGCCTGCATGGCTTCGCGCTCGGGCGAGAACCAGTAGCCGTTGTACACGGCATGCGAATAGGGCACGGCGAGCATGTCGCGGATGGCGAGCAGTTCGCGGTCCATGCAGATGCCCTCAAGGTCGCGGTGCAGGGCATAAAGCAGGGTGCCGGCGGGATTTTCATAGACGCCCCGGCACTTCATGCCCACATAGCGGTTCTCCACCATGTCGTCGCGGCCGATGCCGTTGCGCCCGGCCATGTCCGCCAGGGTGCGGATGAGGGCATAGGGCGAAAGACGCTCGCCGTTGACGGAGACCGGGTTGCCCGCCTCGAAGCCCACCTCGATGATCTCGGGCGTGTCCGGTGCCTGTTCCACCGGCACGCAGCGTTCGTGGCAGGACTCGTGCGGCGCGTTGCCCGGATTTTCCAGCTCGCTGCCCTCAAAGCTCGTGTGGAGCATGTTGGCGTCCATGCTGTAGCGCTTGGCGCCGCTGGAAATGGGGATGCCGTGCTTTTCGGCGAAGGCGTTGAGCGCCGTGCGCGACATGAGGTCCCATTCCCGCCAGGGCGCAATGACCTTGATATCCGGCGCAAGGGCCTTGGCCGCGAACTCGAAGCGCACCTGATCGTTGCCCTTGCCGGTGGCGCCATGGGCGATGGCGTCCGCGCCCTCGGCGCGGGCCACGTCGATGAGGGCCTTGGTGATGCAGGGCCGGGCGATGGAGGTGCCGAGCATGTAGCGGTTCTCGTACCGCGCGGCGCCCCGGTTCATGGGGAAGATGAAGTCGCGCGCCAGTTCTTCGCGCAGGTCCAGCACATAGGCCTTGGAAGCGCCGGTGCGCAGGGCTTTTTCCTCAACGCCCGCCAGGTCTTCCGGCTGTCCCAGGTCGGCGGTGACGGTGATGACCTCGCACCCATAGGTAACGATGAGCCACTTCAGGATGACCGAGGTATCAAGGCCCCCCGAATAGGCAAGAACGACTTTTTTGATTTCGGACATGCTGCACTCCCTTTGTGTTGGCCCCGCAGTATTGTCCAATTCCTTCCGTGGCGCAAGCCCGGCGGTAGTCATGCCCCAAAGAGTTCATGGTCGGTGGCGGGCCACGGCGCCTGTATGGCCGCCGCAGGGATTTTCCGGGGTTTTCCGGGCGCTGGGAGGCAGTTCTGATGGATCCTGGAGCCGAGGGGAAGGCCTGGCTTACGCCCCCTGCGCTTCAGGGGGCACGGTTCCTTCGCCGCATGCGCCGTTTTTCGCGGCGAGATAGGCTTCATAGGCGGGCAGCACGGATTCCGGCGTCCCGGCCATGCGCACTTCGCCCTCATCTATCCAGTACACCGTGTCGCAGGCCTGCACCGTACTCAACCTGTGCGCCACCACCACCAGGGTCATGCGCGACCGCAGGCTGTCGATGGTCTGCTGGATGGCCTGTTCCGCCGCGCCGTCCAGGGCGCTGGTGGCCTCATCGAACAGAATGAACTGCGGATCGTGGTACAGCGCCCTGGCAATTGCCACCCGCTGTATCTGGCCGCCGGAAAGACGCACCCCCCGCTCTCCGATGACGGTATCAAGCCCCTGTTCCAGGTCATCCACAAAATCCATGGCCGCCATGCGGCAGCATTGCTGCACCCGCGCGCGGTCAACTGTCGTGCCCCAGTGGCTGAAGGCGATGTTTTCCGCAATGCTGGCATTGAGCAGAAACGGCGACTGGGGCACATACCCGATACGACGGATCCACCCCGCGCGCAGGGCGTTGTCCATGGGGCGGCCGTCCACCAGGATCTTTCCTGATGTGGGGGGGAACAAGCCGGTCAGCAGAGCCACCACCGTGCTCTTTCCGGCGCCGGAAAGCCCCACGAAGCCCACCATGCTTCCGCGCGGGATGCGCAGGTCCAAACCGCGCAACGCATCCGGCCTGCCGTCCGGCGTGCCGGGATAGCGGAAGGAAACATTTTTCAGCTGCAAATCTTTTGTCAGCGGGCAGTCTGCCGCCTTCTCGGGGGCGGAGGGCAAAAGCGCGTCAACTTCCTCCAGCTTCCGCAGCACCGGCCCGATCTGGGGTATCTGCTGCTGCATGATCAGCAGCTGCTGCACCAGTCTGTTGATGATGGGCAAAAGTCGCCACGCTACCGCCGCCAGCAGGGTCAGGGCGCCCACAGTGGCCGCGATGCCGGTATCCCGCCAGTACAGCAGAAGGACCGCCCCGAGCAGGAGCACCATCCCCACCCATTCCAGCGTCCAGGACGGCAGCGGATTCCAGACGGGCAGCAATGCCCGGCCGCGGGCCGCCCGCCCCTCGCACTGGACATAGCGGGATTCGAAGGCCCGTTGCTGATGATAGATCATCAGCTCGCGGACGCCATACAGGGCGGTGTGCGCGATGCGGCCGGCGTCACGCTGGCCCTGGGCCACTTCCTGACTGGAAATATTGACGAGCCTGCGGCTGAAACGAAAGCTGAGATATGCGGCCACGGTGGTGCCCGTGAAGACGATGCCGCCCACGACAGGCGTTGCGACGAACACCACGACGATCAGCACAACGGCGACGGCCAGTTGCCCCAACGCCTGCACGACGGCAAAACAATACTGCCCCACATAGCTGGTCCAGCCCAGCATCGTGACCAGATCGCTGACCCGCTGGCCCACATGCCAGAGATAGGGGGCATTCACGAAACCGTGGAACAGGCGTCTTGCCATTTCCAGATTGAGCGCCTGGCTGAAGGACGATTGCCGCCAGGTGAGGAGCGCCAGGGACAGCGACTTGCACAGCACGGCCCCGCACAGGACCGCCAGCAGGCAGATGAGCAGTAGCCGCGGGTCCTCCGTCATCGGTTGCAGGAAGGGAAACAGCTCCACAAGGCGCCGCATGACGCCGGACTGCACAATGGTCTGCGGCGATGCCAGGACCACGCCGAGGAGCGCCACCGCGGCCGCCAGCCCGAATTCCGTCAGGGCCACCACCACGGAAAGCCCCATGACCCGCCAGAAACGTTTTCGCAGGCCACTGCCCATCCACCTGTAAATGGACTTAAATACCGTGTAGAGCTGTTGGTTCAGCATGTGTCCCCCCGCACATGTCGAAAGGTGCAGAACACCCTATGCTCCATACGGGCTTTTCACAAGTCCGTCCGCGTTCTTTCCCGAACCTGACAGGTTCGCTGGCGATCCAAACCACTTCACGTTAATGCTGCCGCTTCTCTTCTTTAATGGTGGCTCTCCGGCGTTTCGCCCGCGCGGGCGGCGTTTCAGGCCGTGAGCGGCTCGTTCTTGCCGAATTTTTCGTAAAACGCCTTTTCCGCCTCCGAATCGCCGATGAGATACATCTCTTCTCCCTCCGCGAAGACATGGCTGGGGTCGGGGTTGGCGTGGAGGATGCCGTCCGTGCCGCGCAGGGCCACCACGCTGCACCGGCTTTCGCTGCGGATGCCGCTGCCCATGAGCGGCTTGCCCACCAGGCTCTTGCCCACGATGGCGCGGAAGATGTTCAGCCCTTCGCTGATCATGAGCACCTTGCCCGGCGCGAGCAGGTTGATGATGCTGCTCGTCACCATCGACGCCAGCGAAAGCACAAGGTCTGCCCCCGCCGCGTGCAGGATGCCCACGTTGCGGTCCAGCGTGGCGCGGCTGATGATCTGGATATCTTCGCGCAGGCGGCGGCAGTAGAGGGTGAGGTAGATATTGGTGTCGTCGTCGTGGGTGGTGATGATGACCGAGGGCGCGGTGCGGATGCCGGCGCGCTCCAGCACCTCCAGGTCGGCGGCGTCGCCGATGACAAGATGCTCCTTGAGGAAGCCGCCCTTGGGGGTCTTGTCCACCACGTTGTAGGGGCGTCCGCTGCGTTCAAGCTGGCGCGCCGCATCGCGGCCCACGCGGCCGCAGCCGAGGATGACCACGGGCGCGTCGCTCTGTTCCCGTGTCTCCTCCGGCATGTCCTCGCTGAGAAAGGCGTTGGCCGCCTGGATCTGCTGCATGTCGCCCACGATGACCATGACCATGGTGGCGGTGAAGACCGTGTCGGGATTGGGCAGGACAAAGCGCCCGCGCTCCCACAGGCCCACCACGTTGGCCCCCGAGGCCTTGCGCAGGCCGCTCTGCCGCAGGGATTTGCCCACGAGCCGCGTACGCATGACAGGCCCCTCGGCGGCCACCAGTTCCTTGTAACGGCTGGCGATGCTGAAGCGGGCATTGGCGTTGAGGACGCGCCTGGCAAGCGCCTCGCCCAGCAGGCGGTGGAACTGGAACACGCGCGAGCTGCCCGCCAGGCGCAGGATGTCGATGGCGTCCTCGCTCTGGGCCGAGGCCACGATGGGGACATCCTTTGCCACGTCGCGCGCGGTGAAGACGATGTTGGTGTTGCGCACGTCGCTGTCCAGCGCCACGAGCATGGCCGCCTCGGTCAGGCGCAGGTTGCTGTAGACCACGCTGGAATCGTGCTCGCCCACCACGGCCTCGTAGCCCTGGTCGAGCAGGTCGAGGGTGGTCTGGCTGTCGTGGCAGAGGAGGACGCAACGCGCGCCGTAGCTGCGCAGGTCGTCCACGAGGTTGAGGGCGATGGGGCTTGTGCTGACCACGATGACGTGCCCCTTCACGTCCTGCCCCACCGCGCGGGGCGTGTGCCCCTTTTCCTGCGCCTTGAGCCACGGGGCATAAAAGAACTGGATGAACGCGAAGGGGAGCATGATGAGCAGCAGCAGCACCCCGGACAGCAGGACCACGATGGAAAAGGCCATGCCCAGGTCGGACGTGAAGGTGATGTCGCCGAAGCCCAGCGTGGACATGACCGTGAGCGTCCAGTAGAAGCCGGTGATCCAGGAATAGTCGTGCCCTTCGTAGCGCATGATGACGTGGAAGAGCAGGGAATAGAGGATGATGAGTCCCAGCAGCATGAGCAGGAAGCGCCGGAGAAAGACGAGGTTGCGGCGCACGCTGTGCTGCTGGAGAAAGAAGCTGATCTGCGAGGGGAGGAACTTCATGCGCGGGGTGTGTCTCTGCGGCGCCGGGCCGTCCTGCGGCACGCCGGGTTGGGGTGTGTCCCCAGTGTGCCAAAGGCGGGGCGAAAGGTCGAGCGGAAATCCCCGCGCGGCAGGGCGTTCGCACAGGGCGAAGGCAGCCGCGCCTTGAAAACCGGGGGCTTTCCGTGTAGCGTGCAAAGAAGTCGCGCCCTTCCGGGCGCGCTTCCGCGGCCGCGCAGCCCCGCGTGGCGGCGGCAAACCCTGAGGAGCTTATGAGCAACGAACCGGACAAGATCATCTATTCCATGATCCGCGTGTCCAAGCGGCACGGTCAGAAGGAAGTGCTCAAGGACATTTCCCTTTCCTATTTTTATGGCGCCAAGATCGGCGTCCTCGGCCTCAACGGCGCGGGCAAGTCGAGTCTGCTCAAGATCCTTGCCGGCGTGGACGAGGCGTTTGAGGGCAAGACTGTGCTCGCGCCGGGGCTGAGCATCGGCTATCTGGAGCAGGAGCCTCTTGCCGGAGAGACGCGCACCGTGCGTGAAGTGGTGGAGGAAGGCGTGGCGGAACTTGCCGCCATCGCCCGCGAATTTGAGGAGATCAACGCCAGATTCGCCGAACCCATGGAGCCGGACGAAATGGACGCCCTGCTGGCCCGGCAGGCCGAGGTGCAGGAACGCATGGACGCGGGCGGCGTCTGGGATCTGGAGTCCCGTCTGGAAATGGCTATGGACGCCCTGCGCTGCCCGCCCGGCGACATGCCGGTGAACAAGGTCTCCGGCGGCGAGCGGCGCCGGGTGGCCCTGTGCCGTCTGCTGCTCCAGAACCCGGACATCCTGCTCCTTGACGAGCCTACCAACCACCTCGATGCGGAATCCGTGGCCTGGCTCGAACGCTATCTTTCCACCTTTCCGGGCACGGTCATTGCCGTCACCCATGACCGCTACTTCCTCGACAATGTGGCCGGCTGGATCCTCGAACTGGACCGGGGCCGCGGCATCCCGTGGAAGGGCAACTACTCCTCCTGGCTGGAACAGAAGCAGAAACGCCTCGCCGGGGAGGAAAAGGCCGAGGCCGAGCGCCGCAAGACCCTCGCGCGGGAGCTGGAATGGATCCATATGTCGCCCAAGGGGCGGCACGCCAAGGGCAAGGCCAGGATCAACGCCTACGAGGCCATGCTCTCGCACGAAAGCGAAAAGCGCGCTCCCGACCTTGAGATCTACATCCCGCCGGGACCGCGCCTCGGCAAGAGCGTCATCGAACTTGACAGGGTGAGCAAGGCCATGGGCGACCGCCTGCTCATGGAGGACGTGTCGGCCATCATCCCGCCGGGGGCCATCGTGGGCATCATCGGACCCAACGGCGCGGGCAAGACCACGCTCTTCAGGATGCTGACCGGGCAGGAACAGCCGGACAGCGGGCGCCTTGCCGTGGGCGAGAGCGTGGTCTTCGCCCATGTGGACCAGGGCCGCGAGTCGCTGGACCCGGACAAGACCGTCTATGAGCTGGTGAGCGACGGGCACGAGACCATCCGCCTCGGCGCGCGCGAGGTCAATGCCCGCGCCTACTGCACGCGCTTCAACTTCCACGGGGCGGACCAGCAGAAAAAGGCCGGCGTGCTCTCCGGCGGCGAGCGCAACCGCCTGCATCTCGCGCGGATGCTCAAATCCGGCGCCAATGTGCTCCTGCTGGACGAACCCACCAACGATATCGACGTCAATACCATGCGCGCGCTGGAAGACGCGCTGGACAACTTCGCGGGCTGCGTGCTCGTCATCAGCCACGACCGCTGGTTCCTTGACCGCGTGGCAACGCACATCATGGCCTTTGAGGACGATGCCCATGTGGCCTTCTTCGAGGGCAATTTCCGGGAGTATGAGGAAGATCGCAAAAAACGCCTCGGCAAGGACGCCGAGACGCCGCATCGCCTCAAATTCCGCAAACTCACACGCTGAACAGGGGCCGCCGCTGGCGGCCGCCGATGGAGGTAATCATGGAACATGCCCATACCGCGGCCAGGGCCGCGACGATGGATACCGGCGATCCTGGTCCCGCGCGGCCCCGGCCTTTCCGGCGCGGGCGCCTGCGCTGGCTTGGTCTTGCCCTGCTCGGGCAGTTGCTCTGCCTCTCCCAGGCGGGGCAGGCCCTGGCCGCCGATGCGGGCGCCGCGTCTGGACGCGGCGCGGACGTGAAGGTCGCGCTTGCCAGCCCGGCGACGGCCCTGCTTTCGCCCTCGGGCGGACGGCTGGAGGTGGAGGAGCGCCTCGCCCCCGTGACGGCCGGCCCGGATGCCGGGCGCACGCTGGTCTTCGCCATCCCGGCGGATGCCGCCAACCTGCAACTGAGCGTGCCCGGCCAGACCGTGGTGCGCTGGAGTTCCTCCCCCGTGGCCCTTGCGGAGTCCGGCGCTCTGGCGAGGGCGCGTGGGGAGCTTCTGACCGAGCGCGGCCACCTTGCGGCGCGCCTCGTCACCGTCAAGACGGCCATCGCCCTCTGGCAGGCCCAGCCCGAAAACGCCGCGCCCCAGGACCTGGTCCAGCGGACAAAACTGCTTGAAGAGTCCATGCCCGAACTGGTGCTTCGTCAGGAAGCGCTGGAGAAGCGCATCAATCTCCTCCAACAGCGCATCGAGCGCCTGCCCGCGGGCGCGGAACTGGGCCAGCTCGTGAGCGTCACCCTGCAAAAGCCCGTGCCCGGCGGGGAAAAGGTGGCCGTGCGCTATTCCTACACCTGGCCCCACTGCGGCTGGGAGGCCGTCTATGATTTCAACGCCCGGCCCGAGGAAGGCAGCGGCGGCAGTATCGATGTGCGGCTGATGGCCGATGTCTGGCAGTATTCCGGCATCGACTGGCGCGGCACCAGGGTCACGCTTGCCACGCGCGGCGGCGGCCCGCGCGAGCCGGCGCCGCTTCCGGAATGGGTGGTGGATTCGCAGCCCCGGCCGCAGCCGCGGGCCGTGCCCATGATGCTCAATGCGCGCGGCGCCAAGCTGTCCGCGGAGGGCGCGGCGGATGCCGTTCCGGCCGCAGCGGGCGTAACGGCGGACACCGCGTCCGTCTATGCCAGCTGGACCCTGGCCGAGGCGGGCCTGCCCGAAGGCCGTTCGCGCCTCCAGATCGCGGCGGATGCCTGGAAGGCGCCGCTGCAATGGCTGGCGCGGCCCAGCCGGGGCGACAGCCGCGTCTGGCTGCTTGCCAAATACACGCTGCCCGGCACCTCGGCGTGGCCCGAAGGCGCCGCCGAATACAGCGTGGACGGCCAGAGCGTGGGCAGCGGCGTGTTCCGCCCGCGCGGCGGCGAGGCCACCCTCTATTTCGGGGCGGACCCGCGCGTCAGCGTCCGCACGTTCGACGATGCGCGCAAGAAGGGCGAAAGCGGCATCATCAAGACCAGCAAGACCTGGACCTGGGCCTGGACCTATACGGTGAGCAACGGGCATGCCCGGCCCGTCACCGTCAGGCTGGAGCGTCCGGCGCCCGTCATTGTGGACGAGGGCGTCACCGTGACCTACAAGGATGAGCCGCCCGCGCAGAAAAACGAGCAGGAGCACATGCTCTTCTGGAACGTTGAGGTGCCCGGCAACGGCAAGGCCAGCGTGAAGCACAGCGTCACCATCTCCTCGCCGGAGAAGTTGCCGCTCTTCCCCGACGTGCCGTAAGCGCCTGCGGGACAAAACGGTGCAGCGCGCCCCGGTCCCGCCATGTGCGGGTCCGGGGCGCTTTGTCGCATGAAAAGACAACTCCCCTTTTTCACCGGCAAACAAAAATCAGAGCGGAATCAGCATCAGGCGAAAAAAACAGCTTGTTATTGATGGCTGTTCATGATAGATTGTTTTCCTGTTTCACAGGAGCCTTCCTGCATGTTCCGCGCACGGCCCCTTGCCGATCCCCAAACCGCGAGGATGCCATGGTCCCTCTGCCTGCCTCACCCCGGAAGTCCGGCGACGCTGCCGCCCAATGTCTGACCCGGCTCATGCGCGCGCTTGACGTTGCCAGCGATGCGGAGCTTGCGCGTGCGCTCGGCATCACGCCGCAATCCGTCAATGGCGCGCGCAGGCGCGGCGAGGTGCCCCCGGCCTGGGTCCAGACCTGCGCCGCGCAGACCGGCGTCAATGCCCACTGGCTCTTTTTCGGGCGCGGTCCCGCGCGCCTGCCGGAAGCCGGGGCCGGCGAGCTTCCGTGCGCGCCCGCGGACTGCGAGAGTGACCTTGTCACCATCCCGCTTGCCGAGGCGCGGCTTTCGGCGGGCACGGGCAGCCTTGAGGTCAGCGCCGCCCAGGAGGGCGGCTATGCCTTCCGCAGCGATTTTTTGCGCCGCAAGGGCAATCCGCGCCGCATGGTGCTCATGCGCGTTTCCGGCGACAGCATGGTCCCGGAGATCTTCGATAATGACGTGGTCCTGCTCGACCAGGGCCAGACGGACATCACTCCCGGCCGGCTCTACGCCGTGGGCTTTGAGGACGCCATTTACATCAAGCGGGTGGACAAGCTCCCCGGCAAGGTCGTCCTGCACAGCGCCAATCCGGCCTATCCGCCGTTGAGCCTTGATTTGCGCGGCGACGGCGCGGACCAGTTCCGCGTGATCGGGCGCGTGCTCTGGTCCGGGCGCGAATACCGCTGACGCCGTTTTCGTCCGCGGTATCGGCGCCCGGAGCGCGGCTCATGCCGGGCGCACGCGGACCCTGTACTTGCGAAGGAAGTCGGCGGGGAGATAGGTCATCTTGGCCTGGCGCAGCCCTTCCTCGTCCAGATCCTGGGCGCGGTTGATCCAGCGCAGTCCGGCGCCCGCGTGGCGCGCGAATTCGCAGTTCATGGCCTGATAAACGCCCTTGTAGCCGCTGAGTCCCTTTTCAAAGTGGACGCCCAGGCTTTCATCATCCAGGCGTTCTCCCACGCTGAAGGCGATCATGCGGCCATCCACATAGAGCGAGGCGCCGGTAAGGCCCCGGAAGGCATCCCAGCGGGTCAGGACGCGGTTGATGGCCTCGTTTTCCGCCAGCAGGGAGGGCGAGTTGTCGCACTCATGCCACTGGCACCAGTCATCCTGGACGCCGAGGACATCCTCCACCATGGCGTCGGTCACGCCACGGTAGTCCGGCTCGCCGTAGGCTTTGATGAAGCTGTTATAGTGATTGCGTTTTTTGTGGAAGCGGTTCCCGGCAAGGGTCGCCAGTTCCTCCTGCCGATAAAGGTATTCCCATTGTCCCCGTTCCTCGCCGGTCTCCACCAGGTCCGGCAATTCCTTGCGCCAGATATGGACGAGCGCTTCCGGCACGCGGATGAACTCCAGGCCCGTCGTGCCGCCCGCAGCGGGGAGCAGGGTCGTCCAGTTCACGGCGTTCCAGTCGCCGATGGGCGCCCAGAAGCGCGGTTCCGGCCGTGTCTGGCGTATCCAGCACAAGCGGTCGGCAAACTGCCATTCGAGTCCGTAAAATTCCTGCCAGCCCCAGAGGTTTGCGAGGGTATAGTCCAGTGAGCGGCGCGGCGTTGCCTGCCAGAGTTCATAATAGGCATCGGCGTCTCTGAGGTTCACGGGAATGAAGTTCCGGTCCATATTCGTTCTCCTTCGGCCATGTGCGGGTCCTCCCGGACACGGCCACGGATGGGGTTCAGTGGGGGCGGCGCTGCCGGTTCATGGCAAAGCGCGCCCAGTCGCAGCGCAGCACCACATAGAGCATGATAAGGGTCTGGAGACACTGGGAAACGAGCATGGCGGCAAAAACGCCGGAGGCGGTGCCCCAGATCCGGTGCCCGAGCAGCCAGCCCAGCGGCAGGCGGACGATCCAGAAAGTGCCGCCATAGACCAGCAGGTTGTAGTGCGTCGCTCCCGCGCCGACCATGATGCCGCCCATGACGGTGCTGGCAATGGAAAACGGCGTGGAAACAAGATTGTAGGAAAGATAGCTCACGATCTGGGCACGGGTGGCCGCCTCCTGCGAGAGCAGGGCGGCAATGTCCGCCCGGAAGGGCCAGAGGACAAGCGCCACAAGACTCATGGCGCCCGCCGCCAGCCCCACCAGGGGGAGGGACACGCGTTTGGCCTGCCCCGGGCGCCCTTCGCCCAGGCTGTTGCCCACCAGGAC
Source organism: uncultured Desulfovibrio sp. (assembly GCF_910584445.1). Taxonomy (GTDB): domain Bacteria; phylum Desulfobacterota; class Desulfovibrionia; order Desulfovibrionales; family Desulfovibrionaceae; genus Desulfovibrio. The sequence goes on along the minus strand of NZ_CAJUBO010000008.1, from coordinate 2,272 downwards.
GGCCACGGTCATGTTGAAGGCCATGCCGGGCAGGAAGAGCAGGGCTTCGGCCCGCAGCCCGGCGGTGAGTCCGGCCAGGGCGTGGACGCTGTCCACCGGAAGCGAGGCCACGAGGACAAAGAGCGTGAGATAGCCGGATTGCCAGACGATCTGCGCCGCTCCCGCCGGAAGCGCCACGCGCACGAGGTAGGGCAGGCCGACGCGGAGCCAGCGCATCGTGGGGATTGCGCGGCGCCGCAGGTAGCCGGAGCGCACGAGCAGCAGGGTATTGCAGACAGCGCCCAGGCATTGGGCGCCGAAATTGCTCCAGGCAAGGCCCATGTAGCCGCAGTCAGGCAGGCCGAACCAGCCGAGGCCGAAGCCCAGGCAGCCGAAAAGGTTGGCCGCGCAGACGAGGGCCGCCACCCAGAGCGGCGGCAGCACCAGGCGCGTGGCGCGGAAGATGACGCCCGTGGCGGAATACACATACTGTGCGGGCAGCATGAACATGAAGACCCGCCAAAGCTCGGCGGCAAGCGGCCGGATGGACTCGGGCACCATGATGAGCCGCAGGATGGCGTCACCGAAGCTCCAGCCCAGAAGCGCCATGAGCAGCCCGAGGCCAAGGCTTCCCAGCCAGGTGGCGGCCACATAACGCTCGGCGCGGAGCACGCGGAACGCGCCCAGCGACTGGCTGATGGCCGCCGTGGCCCCGCTGGACAGGGCCATGATCACCACCATGAGGAAGAGGGAGCATTGCGTCACCATGCCCAGGGCGGCCTGGACATTGGCGCTGATCCTGCCCCCCACCCATACGCTCGCAAGGCCCATGAAGAAGACGATATACATCATGAGCAACTGGGGCCAGGTCAGGCTCCAGATGGCGCTGGGGGAGGTGCCGAGGCGGGGCGTGGGCATGCGGAGCGGCGCTCCTTGCGTCGTGCGCGAACAGGTTCAGGCTCTTGCGGAAAGCCGGTATCCGGGCCTGCCCCGGTACGGAGCGGCCCTGCGGCATCCTGAGGTCCGGGATGCTCCGTCAGCCGCGTGGGCCGGCGTCCTGGCCGGAAGGCTGCCGGACAAGGCCGTCCAGGCAGCGGGTCAGGTCCTCGGGCGTTTCCCTGCGGCGGATGAGGCGCGGACTGCCGTCGGCCTGGATGAGCACCTCGGCGGGGAGGAGACGCTGGTTGTAGTTGGACGCCATGCTGAAGCCATAGGCGCCCGCGTCCAGCACGCCCAGCACATCGCCTTCCCGCAGGAGCGGGAGCAGGCGGTCTTTCGCCAGGATGTCGCCGCTCTCGCAGATATTGCCCACCACGGTCTGGAGGACGGACTCGCCGGCGTTTCCGGCATCGCCCCGGTAGGCTTCCAGATCATGGAAGGAATCATACATGGCGGGACGCATGAGGACGTTGAAGCCGATGTCCGTGCCGGCATAGCGCGTGCCCGCATTTTCCTTGACCGCGGTGACGCGCCCGAGCAGGATGCCGCACTCCGCCACCACATACCGGCCCGGCTCCACCAGAAAGCGGCCGCGGTAGCCCGTGGACGCGGCCCATCCGCTGATGAGCGCGTGCAGCCCCCGGCCGAGAGCGGCCAGGTCCAGCCGGGCTTCTCCTTCATATTTGTGATAGGGGATGCCGAAGCCGCCGCCGAAGTCGATGACATCCAGCCTCTTCAGCACATCGGCGGGAAGCGCGGACGCAAGCTTCAGCAGCACCTTCGCCGCCTCAAGATAGCCTTCAGGCTCCATGAAGAGCGAGCCGATATGCTGGTTGATGCCCGCCAGCGTCATCTCGTGCTTTTTGAGCAGCGCGAAAACATCGTCCATCCTGTCCGGGGAGATGCCGAACTTGGTGGCCTTGCCCGCCGTGACCACCTTGGCGTGATGGCCGGCGCCGATGCCCGGGTTGAAACGGGCCATGACGCGGCCGCCCCGGTTGATGCCCCCGAGCATGTCGAGCTGCGAGAGGGAATCCACGCTGATGAGCACGCCGTGGGCCAGGGCCGTGAGCATTTCCTCGGGAGCGTTGTTGTTGGAGATATAGAGGATCTCTTCCGGCGTGAAACCGCCGAGCGCGTCCATGCGAAGTTCGCCGGGACTCATGGCGTCCGCCACCAGCCCCTCGTCGCGGATGATCTGGAGCAGGGAGGGGTTGGCGTTGGCCTTGACGGAATAGTTGACGCCAAAGCCGGGCTGCGTCGACAGGCCCATGAGGTCGCGGCAGCGCTCGCGCAGGATGCGTTCATTATACACATAGAGCGGCGTGCCGAAACGGTCGGCCAGTTCGCGCGG
>NZ_CAJUBO010000007.1:19042-107117 GCF_910584445.1 uncultured Desulfovibrio sp. | reverse complement strand
GTGCAACCTTGCCAAGGTTGAAGTCGCGGGTTCAAATCCCGTCTCCCGCTCCACCAGCCTTTTGCGGGAATAACTCAGCGGTAGAGTGTCAGCTTCCCAAGCTGAAGGTCGCGGGTTCAAATCCCGTTTCCCGCTCCAGAGAGTTCAAAGGGTCAGGAAGAGATTTCCTCCTGACCCTTTTTGTCGTCCGCGGCCGAGGCTCAGGCCCGGCATGTCCGCAGCGTTTCCCTGGCGACAAGTTCCAGAAAGGCGGCGCGTTCCCCGGGCGTTGACTGCGTTATGTTTTCGAAATTGTGCCATGTGGCATTGCCCATGCCCACGGCGGCGAAGACGTGCGAAGGCAGATACTCGGCGAAGTATGCCGCGAAGCATTCCGTCGGCGCTTCGGAAGTGGTGAAGAGGGTCGTGTGCCCGATATGCAGTCGCGGCAGAAGGCGCCCCTCGGGAGAATAGATCCAGGAGAAGTCCTTCAGCAGGACCTTGTCGTGAAAACCCTTGACGATGGCGGGTTCCGTGCCCCACCAGACGGGGTAGACATAGATGAGCCGTTCTGTCCTTCCCAGGATCTTCATATACCGTTGCGCCAGGGCATCGCAGGTGCGCCCCTGCGAATACAGGGCCAGCTCCGCCTGGCGGACGGCGGGGTCAAAGCCGTCCGCATACAGGTCGATGAGGCTGTAGGCCGCGTTTTCCCCGCTGAGGGTGTCGATGACGGTTTCCCTGATGGCGGCATTGAAGCTCTTGTCATACGGATGTCCATACACGATGGTGATCATGGCATGCTTCCTGTTTGTGGGGCGGTGAGAGGGATCACTTCCAGGCAAGATCCTGGACGGGCACGGTCACGGAGCGCAGCCACGCCTGCGCGGCCTCGCTTTCCGGAGCGGCCTCGGGCGGCCGCGGGAGCCGCAGGCTCCGCCAGCGCGCGGCATACCACGGGAACGTGAGCGCCAGGGCGGCGCGCAGGGCGCGCCGCGCGGGCACGAGCATATCTTCCGGCCGGTCAGTGGCGCAGTCCTCTCCGGGCGCGCACCGGCGGTCAAGCACGAGATAGCGCCGGCAGGCAAGCGGCCGCACGGCATAGACGGCGCAAGCGCCGTCCAGCAGAAAAGGGCACGGCCGTCGCAACGGAGACGGCTCTTCCCGTATCCGGGTCAGAAGTTGCGCTTCAAGCCGGGCGCGGCTCTCCGCGGCGCCGCGGAGATGCAGCCAGGCGCGCATGCACAGGAATTCCAGCGGCGTGACCGGGATAGGCTGGCGGCAGCAGACAGCGCATCCGGGACCACAGGCCACGCGCCGTCCGTTCCGCGCCGCCGCTTCCACGGCCGCTGCCACGCTGGCGTCCACCAGGGCGCAGGACTCGAGCAGAAGGGCCGCGCCGGGCAGGCTCCGCTCCAGCAGGGCATCGCGGTGCCGGCCGCTGGAGCATTTTGCTGAGGAAAATATCTGCAAGACAGATATTTTCATCAGGTTTCGGCGCCTCCATTTCCCCGCAGAGCGGGACAAGCGGCGGAAAAGCGTGGTTTTCCGCCGTAGTACGGCGCGGGCGTCTGCTCCCGCAGCCGCCAGAGCGTTACGCAATTTCCTTGCGAAAACGCTCTAGTCCGCGGCGGCATTGCCCGCGTATTGGCGCACAAAGGCCAGGGCGGAGTCCCTGTCCGTCACTTCGCCCGCGATCTGCGCCTGGAGCAGGGCATCGCGGATGACGCCCACCAGCGGGCCGGGCGACAGCCGCGTCTCTTCCATGATCTCGTTGCCGTTGAGCAGCGGCTCCAGCATCTGCTCCGGCGTTTCGGCGCGGCCGAGGTATTTCATATTGTGGTTGAAGGACGTGAAGCTGTCCTCGCGGGCCTGAAGGTCGGCGCGCGCCATGGCGATGAGGCGCGGCGTTTCGCCCACGGCCTTGAAGCGGCGGATGCCCCGGTCGGTCATCATGAAGTGGAAGCGCATGTGGTGGTTGACCAGGTGGCAGATGAGGTCCGCGTCCTCCTGGGCGAAATGGAGCCGGCGCAGGATCTTGCGCGTCACCTTGGCGCCGACGCGATGGTGCTGGTAGTAGGTCCAGCGGCCATCGAAATACTCGGCCGTGAAGAGCTTGCCCACATCGTGGAAGAGCATTGCCATGGCGCCGAGCCAGTCGTAGTGGAAGCCTTCCTCGGGATAATGCTCCATGCATTTGAGGGTGTGCTCGAAGACATTGCCCTCGCATTCGCCCTTGTCGTTCTGCTGGGGCACGCAGACCAGGGCCGCCACTTCGGGGATGAGTCCCTGGAGGATATGGGCCTCGTACAGCAGGCGCACGAAACGGAACATGGATTCCGCGGCCACCTTGCGCCATTCCTCCATGATGTCCCGCGCGGGCACATAATCGTTGACGCGCACCGAGGCGCGGACGATCGCCATCCACGTGTTCGGCTCGATGGGCGCATCGAAGTTGGCCGCGAAGCGCAGCGCGCGCACGGCCAGCAGATAGTCATGGCGCAGGGTCTCGTCCGGCAGGCCCACCAGGCGGATATCGCCGCCCTTGAGATCCTCGAAGCCCTCGTACTGGTCGCCCGTGGGCGTGGGGCTGCCGAAGCCCGTAAGGCGCAACTGGAGCCGCTCGCGCGGACTCATCTGCGCGGCCATGGTCGGCGTGACGCGCAGGAGCGAAAGCTCGGGATGGCCCGCATCCGCCGCCTCCAGCGGATAGAAGCGGAAGAGGGTGCCGTCTTCCTCCATTTCGGCCATGGCGCGCTTGCCGTCTTCCAGGCTCACACGGGGGAAGAGCTTGACCAGCGTCTCGCCGGTGGCCTCGCAGGCGATGTCCACGGCGGGCGCATCGGTCTGTCCCGGCGTGCGGGCGGAGAGCAGACGCTCCTGAAGCGGGGCGTTGATCACATGGGCGTCATACCCGTTGCGGAGCAGGGTCTTGCAGATGGAAACGGCATCCTTGAGCGCCTGATGCATGGAAAACTCCTTGGAGCGGGAAGCGGGCGGCAGCGGGGCGCGCCGCAGTGCGTACTGCCCCCAGTATCGGGGCAGCCGTTGAGGAAGTCAAGCATGCCGCGCCATTGCGCTTTCTTTTTGCGGGCGTCGGGACGAAAAAAAAAAGGGAGTCCCGTGCGGGACTCCCTCATGCGCTGACGCGCAGCGCGGCTAGTCGCTGAAGTGTCCGGCTTCCTTCTTGACGCCCAGGGCGATCTTCCAGAGCAGGGAGAGCACCAGCGCGCCCACGGCATAGACGCCCAGCGCCACGGCGATCTCCTTGAGCGTGGGCATGTAGGGCGTGAAGGCCTCGAACATGTTGGGCGTGAAACCGCCGATGAGCAGACCCAGGCCCTTGTCGATCCAGCTGGCGGCCACCAGCATGAGGAGGGCCAGCGGCAGCAGGCGGCTCGTGCGCAGCTGCGGCGGAATGAGGATCGCCAGCGAAGCGAAGGCCATGATGACCGCGGCCCACATCCAGTAGCTCACCCACGCGAGATGCCCGCCATGCCCGGAGAAGAGGAACATGATGGGTTCCATGTGGCCGGGAATGTTGCTGTAGAAGGCCGTGAACAGCTCAAGCAGGTAGAAGAAGACGTTGATGCACATGGCATAGACGATGATGGTCGCCAGCGTCCTGATGGCTTCCCTGCCGGGGTCGAAGCCGGTGAGCCTGCGGACCACGAAGAGCAGGAGCAGCAGGATGGCGGGACCGGAGCAGAAGGCCGAGGAGAGGAAGCGCGCCGCCATGATGGCCGTGAGCCAGTAGTGGCGGCCGGGGATGCCGGCATACAGGAAGGCCGTGACCGTGTGGATGGAGAAGGCCCAGAGGATGGAGAGATAGATGAGCGGCTTGACCCACTTGGGCGGCTCGGTGTCGCGCAGCTCGGCCTCCAGCGTGACCCAGCCGATGACGATGTTCAGGCCGAGATAGCCGCAGAGGACGATCATGTCATAGAACATGACCGAGTTGGGCGTGGGGTAGAGCATGACATTGAGCATGCGCTGCGGCTGGCCCAGGTCCACCACGATGAAGAGCGCGCACATGATGACGGCGGCCACGGCCATGAACTCGCCGAAGATGATCATGCGCTTGAACTTTTTGTAGTGGTGGAAATAGGCGGGCAGGACGAGCATCACCGCCGAGGCCGCCACGCCGACGAAGTAGGTGAACTGCGAGATGTAGAGGCCCCACGAGACATCGCGGTTCATGCCCGTGATGCCGAGGCCGTTGAAGAGCTGGTCAAGATAGACAAGCCCGCAGAGCGCGATGAGGCCGCAGAGGAAGAGCAGCCACACATAGTAGCACCTTGGGCCGGTGAGGAGTTTTTCGAGCATGGCCTTTCTCCCTAGATGAGGTAGTAGACGCCGGGCTGGGTGCCGAGGCTCGGCTTGCGGCGGATGCTGTAGTTGGCGGCCAGGGCCTTGCGCACCGTGGAGTTCGGGTCTTCCAGATCGCCGAAGAGGAGCCGCCCGTCGGAGGCTTCCACACAGGCCGGGAGCTTGCCTTCATTGAGCCGTTCCACGCAGAAGTTGCACTTTTCCACCACGCCGATCATGCGCGTGGGAAAGGCCGGATTGGGCACCGGATCGGCAAGGTGGAGGCGCGGGTCGATGAAGTTGAAGGAGCGCGCGCCGTAGGGGCAGCCGGCCATGCAGAAGCGGCAGCCGATGCAGCGGTGGTAGTCCATAGCCACGATGCCGTCTTCCATCCTGTAGGTGGCCTGCGTGGGACAGACGCGCACGCAGGGCGGATTGGTGCAGTGGTTGCACAGCAGCATATAGGGCTTGGCGCGCACCGCCGCGTTGAGGTGGTTGTTCATGTCGTCGGGAAAGACATGGTCAAAGGTGTCCGTCCAGATCCACTTGACGTTGCGGTCGCCCGGGATGTCCGGGATATTGTGCGCCTTGTTGCAGGCCGCGATGAGCGGCGCGTAGTCGGCTTCGCTCGTGAAGCGGCGCGTGTCGATGACCATGGCCCAGCGTTTGGCCGAGAGCATGCCCTCGCGCTTGATGTATTTGCCCGGGGCCACCTGGGCGCCGGCCTCGCCCGCAAGCGCCGTCATCCCGCCGGCAAGGGCAAAGGCCGAAAGCCCCGCCACCTTGAGGAACTTTCTTCTGCTCGTTTTCATCGCTTGCCCTCCGTGGGAATGATGTGGCAAGTCCAGCAGTAGGGATAGACGCTGTTGGCCACATGGCACTTTTCGCAGAATTCCGTGTAGTTGGAATGGCACTTCAGACAGGTGTTCTGGAGGCTGATGACCCATTTCCTGCCGTCCAGCGCCGAGACATAGACGCGGTTCTCCTCGCGCAGGGCCTGATCGCGCCATTCGTCGAGCAGGCGCATGTGCTGGGCGCGCATGAACTCCGTCTCCTCGATGCAGGTCTTTTCGCCGGCGGGCAGCACCACGCCGGTCTTCTGATACGTCTGGCCGATCCAGCTCGTCCAGAAGGGCGAGCTGAAAATCGCCACAAAGATGACGATGCCAATGATCACGGCTTTGGCGTTATACATCTATCGGCCCTCCCCCTGGCTGGCGGCGTTCCCGTCCGCCGGAGTTTCCGCATCGTCCAGGGCCTCCTCGGGCAGGTCTTCCTGGCGCAGGTTCATGGTGCGCTTGGCCTCGCCCTTCATCACCAGGGCGTTGCCCACAAGCTCGTGCAGACCGCTCACGGTGCAGCCCGGGGCCCAGTAGTCGGCAAGCGGCGGCAGTGTGGCGCGGTCAATGGCGCAGACGCAGGCCATGTGATTGACGCCGTATTTCTGCTGCACATAGCGCAGGGCGTTGCCGCGCGGCATGCCGGAACGCATGCGCAGCTCCATGATCTCCTCGGTGTTCAGGCCGGAACCGGCGCCGCAGCAGAAGGTCTGCTCGCGGATGGTGTTCTCCGGCATTTCCACGAAGTTGTCGCAGACATGGCGGAGCACATAGCGCGGCTCATCCAGCAGGCCCATGCCGCGCGCCGGATTGCAGGAGTCGTGCCAGGTGGTCACGAGGTTGGCGTTCCTGCGCGGGTCGAGCTTGAGCTTGTTGTGGTGGATGAGGTCGGCCGTGAACTCGGCGATGTGCACCATCTTGGTGGAACGGGCCATGTCGAACACCGTGCCCGTGATGGGCGAGACCGGCACCTCCATATTGGCGGGGGCGGGTCCGTTGTAGGTGTCCATATACTGGTTGATGACGCGCCACATATGGCCGCACTCGCCGCCGAGGATCCACTTGACGTTGAGGCGCTCCGCCTCGGCGTACATCTTGGCGTTGAGCTTCTTTGCCATGTTGAAGGAGACGAAGGAGCCGAAGTTGCCGCCTTCCGACGCATAGGTGGAGAAGGTGTAGTCGAGGTCCAGCTCGTGGAAGAGGAGCAGGTAGCCCATGAAGGTGTAGATGCCCGGCTCCGCGAAGACGTCGCCCGAGGGCGTGATGAAGAGGATCTCCGCGTTTTTCTTGTTGAAGGGCGTCTTGGGCCGGATGCCGGTGACGGTCTCGCAGTCGTCGGCGAGCATTTCCACGATCTCCACATAGGAGTGCGGCTGGATGCCCAGGTGGTTGCCCGTGAAGCTGCAGTTTTTCACCGGGTCCATGATCCAGTGCAGGCCCAGGCCCACTTCATGCAGCAGCTCGCGCACGATCATGGTGATCTCCGCCGTGTCGATGCCGTAGGGGCAGAAGAGCGAGCAGCGGCGGCACTCCGTGCACTGGTAGGCGTAGTAGAAGAGTTCCTTGACCACGCTCTTGTCCCAGCCGCGCGCGCCCACGCGCTTGCCGAGGAGCTTGCCGAGCATGGTGTAGTCGCGGCGGTAGAGGGAGCGGAGCAGCTCCGCCCGCAGCACGGGCATGTTCTTGGGGTCGTTGGTGCCGAGGAAGAAGTGGCACTTGTCCGCGCAGGCGCCGCAGCGCACGCAGATGTCCATGAAGAGCTTGAGCGAGCGGTGCTTTTCGAGCCTGTCGGCAAAGGCGTCGCAGAGGATCTTTTCCCAGTCGTCGGGCAGGTTCCAGTCTTCGGCCATGGGGTCCCACTCATGCGGGTGCGGCATGTGCAGAAGCTCCATGGTCTCCATCTTGGCCGGATAGCAATAGCTGCCGGGGATGAAGTCCGGCTTGGTGTCGAACCAGTCCTTGTCCGGAAAGGCCGGGCGGCTGGCGACGAGCATTTGCGGCGTGGGGAGTTTTGCCATCGTGATGCCTCCTTACTCGGCGGCCTTTTCGGGTTGCTTGTCCAGGGGAAGCCCGGCCTCGGCCATGGCGTCGCGGTAGGTATCCTCGTATTCGGCGTAGGTGAAGTACTGCTTGGGCGGATTCCAGGGGTTGATATGCCGGACGCGCCGCGAATCGGTCGCCATGTTGCGCGTGGGGCTGAAGAAGACGCCGGGCATGTGCGCGAGCTTGGAGAAGGGGAAGCAGATGAGCAGGACGCACACGAGCGTCAGGTGGACAAAGAACAGCTCGTTGATGCCCGCGGCGGACACCGGCGCGAAGTGCGTCAGGCCCATGAGGTAGATCTTGACCTGCGAGATCTCGGTCTTGTCAAAGTAGCGCAGGCACAGGCCGCTGCTGACGATGCCGAGCAGGAGCCAGAGCGGGAAGTAGTCGTTGAGCAGCGAGATGTAGCGCAGGCGGTGGTTGAAGAGCCGCCGCGCCAGCAGGAAGAGCAGGGCGCAGAGCGCGAGGCCCCCGGTCCAGTAAAAGCGGGGCGAACCCACCTGCATGATGCCGTCGATGGTCTCCACCCAGGTGATGGGCAGCGGCACCGGCTCCATGAAGAAGCGGAAGTGGCGGATGAAGATGACCAGGATCGAGTAGTGGAAGACGAGCGCGAACGCCCAGAGCCACTTGGAGGAATAGTAGATGAGGCGCGGACCTTGGTTGACGGGGTCGTTCTCCACCATTTCCGCGCTCGTGTTGCGGAAGAGCGAGCGGAAGAGGAAAACCTCGGTGAACATGCGCTTGATCACGCCCCAGGTGGTGCTGGGGCAGTCGATCTTGGCCTGCTTGATGAAGTCGAGCGACTGTTCCTGCCCGCCCGTGGTGGGGATGCAGAAGGGCACCGGGGATTTCGCCCAGTACGTCATGCGCCAGATCATGCCGCCGATGAAGACGAGCACCGCCGCATACGGCAGCGCCACGCCGAAGAGCGGCGCGAGCCCCACGCTCGCTCCGATCCAGGCGATGGCCGCGATGAGCAGCACGAGGACCAACGATGCAAACATTCCCTACCTCGCTTGGCTGGGGTTCAGATCAGGATCGCCCGCCGGGGGATCCATTGGGTCCGTTGGGGGGATGGGCGCGGGGGCGGCGTCGGCCTCCGGCCCGTTTTCGAGGCGCTGCGCCCAGCGCGCGAGCTGGGCATGCTGGTTCTTGATCTCTTTGATGCGCGACTCGGCCACGGTCTCGCGCGCTTCGGCATAGATGTCGAACGCGAGCAGGGCCAGCGTGTCGAGGCGCGATTCCGCGTCAAGGTAGTCCTCCAGGCGTCCCTTGAGGCGCATTTCGGGCATGACCTTTTCGCGGAGGATGGGCTTCATGAGGTAAAAGACCGCGAGGCTCTGGCTGGGAGCGAATTTCTGCACGGCGCGCAGCTTGACGAAACGCTCGAGCGAGGCCCGCACCGTGGCGGCCTGCACATCCTCTCCGGCCACGGCGTCAAAGAGGACATTGGCGGCCTCGCGCGTCATGTGCGCCACGGGATTGGTGAAGGGGTCGCGCCGGGTACGGAGAAAGCCCGTGGTTTCCAGGGGGTAGGTGGCGAAGACCGCCTCCACCCAGGAATCGACCACTTCTTTCTTGTGTTCGCGCAGGATCTTCAGTGATCTCATGCCCGGCCCGGGGTTGCGCGCGCGAGGATGCGTCCCGGCGCGCCCGCCGGAACGTCCCTGCCCGCGTGAACATGGATTTCCCCCATATACGGGGGAACGGGGCGGCGCGTCAAGTCCTCCCGGCACTTTTGGGCGGCCTGCTTCCGGACGCGCGCGGCGCCCCGGCGCCGTTCGGAGCGGCCCGCGTCAAGGGTCTTTCGGCGCCGCGCGAAAACGTGTACGTTCCCTCCATGCAACGCCCGACGCCCACGCTGGCGCGCCGCTACGGCTTCAAGCTGCTTGCCAATATGGCCTCCGTCCCGGTCTATCTCGCCATGGAGGCCATCCTGCCGCGCGCCCTGGGTCCGCAGATGTACGGCAATTACAGCTTCGCCACCAACCTGTTCCAGCAGCTCTCCGGCTTTCTGGACATGGGCACGTCCACCTGCTTTTACAATGCCCTCTCCCGCCGCCGGGACGAGACCGCGCTGGCCGGCTTTTACCTGCGCGTGAGCCTCGGCGTGGCCGTGGTGAGCCTGCTGGCGGCCCTGCTCATGCTCTGGCCGCCCGCGGGCGGGCTGCTCATGCCGGGCGTCCCGCTCTGGCTCGCGCCGCTGGCCGCGCTCTGGGCCTTTCTGACGTGGTGGGGGCGCGTCCTGCGCTCCATGAACGACGCGCTTGGCGCCACCATCCCCTCGGAGCTGGCGCGCACGGTCATCTCCCTGCTTGCCGTGGCCCTGCTCGGCCTGCTGTTCTGGGGGGACCTGCTCACCATCGAAAGCCTCTTCGCCCAGCAGTACCTCATGCTCGGCGCCACGGCGCTGGCCTTCTGGCTGGTGAGCCGCCGCCACTGGCGCGAGTGCGGCGTGCCCCTCCGGCTTCGGCCGGACAGGGCGCAGATGCGGGCCTATGGCCGGGAATTTTTCGACTACAGCCATCCGCTCTTTGTGCAGGCGCTGCTGTCCTTCTTCATGCTCACGGCCGAGCGCTGGCTGCTCCAGTGGTTCGACGGCAGCGCCCAGCAGGGCTTTTTCGCGCTGTCGCAAAAGGTGAGCATGGCCTGCTTTCTCTTTGTCTCGGCCATGACGCCGCTGGTCATGCGCGAGTTTTCCATCGCCTGGGGGCGGAAGGATGTCCCGGCCATGGGGCGGCTCCTGACGCGCTTCGCGCCGCTGCTCTATGCCGTCGCCGCCTATTTTTCCTGCTTCACCCTGGCCGAGGGAGCTGCCCTGGTGGACTTTTTCGGCGGGGCGCAGTTCGCGGCGGCCATCCTGCCGGTGCAGATCATGGCCCTGTATCCGCTCCACCAGGCCTATGGGCAGCTGGCAGGCTCGGTCTTCCATGCCACCGGGCGCACGCGCGTCTTGCGGAACATGGCCGCGTTCGAATGCGTTTACGGCTTTGCCGCGGCGTGGTTCCTGCTGGCGCCGGGGCATCTGGGGGGACTCGGCCTGGGCGCCACGGGCCTGGCCGTCAAGACCGTGGCCGTCCAGTGCATCACGGTCAACCTGTACCTCTGGCTGGCCTCGCGCTTCATTCCCTTTGCCTTCTGGCGCAATGCGGCCCACCAGCTGCTCTGCCTCGCCGCGCTGCTGGCCCTGGCCTTCGGCGCGCGCGAGGCGACACTGTTCCTTGCGGCGGCCATGGGCGCCGGGGCGCCGGGCGCGCTGGACGATATCGTCCGTTTTTGCGCCTCCGGCGTGCTGTACTCCTTCCTGGCGGCCGCCCTGTGCCTGGTCGCCCCCGGCCTTCTGGGGCTGACGCGCCGCGAGCTGCGCGAGCTGGCCGTGCGGCTGCGGTCGGCCTTGTGCCGCAGGCGCGGCGGCTGACCTGAAACGCCGAAGGGGCGGCCGGTGGCCGCCCCCCTCTTCCAGGGCGCCGTCAGCGGCGCCTCCGTCTATTTTTCCACATAGTCCTTGAGCAGCTCCTTGAGGATGGCCTCGCGCTTGGCGAAGATGTCGAGCATGGCCTTGCGGTCGAGGATGCGGTAGGGGACGCCGGTCTTCTTCAGGTTTTCGATGACGACGGGGTCGTTGAACATCTCGTAGGTCTTGCTGGCCGCCTTGTCCACGATGGCCTTGTCCGTGCCGGCGGGCAGCGCATATCCGCGGAAGTTGGTGGTGGCGTCGTCCAGGCTCTTGTAGCCCTGCTCCATGAAGGTCGGCACATCGGGCATGAATTCATGCCGCTTGAGGTCGGCAATGCCCAGCACCTTGAGCTTGTCCGGGGCGCGCATGGCGATGGAAAGGTTGTTGAAGCCGCCCATGACCTTGCCCGCCAGGATGGACTGGAGGGCGTCCGAACCGCCTTTTTCGGGGATATAGGTCAACTTGGCGCCGGTCTCCTTTTGGAGGAGGAGCAGGGCGATATGATGGCCCACGAACAGCCCCGAGCCATTGAGCGTGACCTTGCCGGGATTCGCCTTGGCGTACTCCACCAGGTCGCTCACGCTGTTGAAGGGGGAGTCCTTGGGCACGAACAGCACCACCGGGTCGGCGGCGAAGTTGGCGAGCGGCTCCATCTTGTGGATGTCGTACTTGGCGTTTTTCTTGACGATGGACTGGGCGATGAAGTTGGGGAGGTTATAGACGGTCATGGTCATGCCGTCACGACCCGCGTGGTCCATGAACCAGTTCCAGCCCGTGAGGCCGCCCGCCCCGGCCTTGTTGAGGATGACGATGGGCTGGCCGAAGTATTTTTCCGCCGGCAGCGCGCCGATGCGCGCCTGCACGTCCGTCTGCGAGCCGACGGAATAGGTGCAGACATTGGTGATGGGACCCGAGGGCCACTTGTCGGCGGGTTCTGCCCGGGCGGACAGGGGCAGCAGCAGCGCGGCGGCGAGGGCGAAGCTGAGAAAACGTTTCATTGCGGTTTCTCCTCTGTTAGAGATTGCGGCGTGGCCCGCGGGGGCCGGCGCCGGTCAGAACGGCATGAACCCCTTCGGGATCTGCACCATAAGCCCGAGGGAAAAGAGCAGATACAGGCAGGCGATGCAGATGAAGGAGACCCCGGCGCGGCGCAGCGCGCCGCCGGGAGTGACGCGCATGGGCTGCGCCAGGAGGGAGGCGACGGTCAGGTAGAGGAACGAGGACAGGTAGAACCCCGCCCATTCCAGAACGCAGATATAGAGCACGGTCAGGGCGCACAGCCCGGCCACGCGCCTGAGCGGATAGCCCGCGAGGGACAGGCGCGCGCCGATGCCCTGCCGGTGGCGCACCAGGGCCAGCAGGTACTGTCCGGCGTTGAAGATGCCCATAAGGAGGAGGAGAAAGCGCGGCACCAGGAGCGATTGCTCGTCCTCCGGGCCGGAGAGCTGGCAGCCGAAGAAGATGATGATGCCCGTCATGACAAGGGCGGCGGCAAATTCTCTAGGCATGGTCTTCCTCCGCGGTATGCGCCAGCCGGGCCTTTGCCCGGCGCGCGAAACGGATCTCGTTGTACGCGGCATAGACGAGGGAGAGCAGGCACAGGCCGATGAGCACCTGATTGATGGCGCCGGTGAAAAAGTACTGCCACATGCCCACGTCGGTATTGGCGATCATCCTGCCGCGCAGGAAGTTTTCCTCTGCCAGCGGGCCGAGGATGATGCCGAGGACGATGGGCGCGCTCGGGATGTCGAGCTTTTTGAACAGGAGCATGAGCGCGCCCAGGCCGAACATGATGTACACGTCCTCCATGCTGTTCTGCACGCAGTAGGAGCCGAAGACGCAGAGGATCATGACCGAACAGAACATTATGTAGTTGGGGATGTCGCTCACCATGTGGGTGTAGCGCGACACGAGGATGCCGAAGCCGAACATGAAGAACTGGGCGAGGAACATGCCGATGATGAAGGGATAGGTGATGTCGGCGTTCTTGGTGAAGAGTTCCGGGCCGGGCAGCAGGCCCTGGATGAGCAGGCCGCCCAGAAGGACGGCCGCCGTGGGGCTGCCGGGGATGGAGAGGGTGAGCAGCGGGATGCAGGCCGGCGCCACGGTGGCGTTGTTGGCGCACTCGCTGGCGCAGACGCCCTCCGGGTCGCCCGTGCCGAAGCGTTCGGGGTGCTTGTCCATCTTCTTCACCTGGTCATAGGCCATAAGCCCGGCCACCTGCGCGCCCGCACCGGGGATGACGCCGATGACGGTGCCGATGAGGCTGCCGAGGAAAAGCGACCGCTTGTAGCGGGCATGTTGCCGGATGACCCTGGCAAGCAGGCCGCGCTGGGCGCGCACCTTGATCTTTTCAAAAATAAGGTGGGCGTCTTCCATCATCTCCACGATCTGCGGCAGGGCGAACAGGCCGATGAGGGCGGGCACGATGGCGATGCCCGACGTGAGGGCCTCATGGAAAATGAAGCGCCCCTCGCCGGTGACGCTGCTCTCGCCGATGCAGCCGAGCAGCAGCCCCAGGGTGCCCCCGAACAGGCCCTTGAGCATGGAGCCGGAGGAAAGCCCGGCAATGACCGTGATGCCGAACACCGTTGTCCAGAAGAGTTCCGACGGCCCGAACTTCATGGCGAAGTCGGACATGGGCGGCGTCAGGAAGATGAGGGCCAGGGCGCCCACCACGCCGCCGAAGAGGGAGGAGACAAAGGTGGTGTAGAGCGCTTCCTGGGCGCGTCCTTTTCTTGCCATGGGGTAGCCGTCGAGGAGCGTGGCGATGGAGGCCGGGGCGCCGGGGATGCTGAGCAGGATGGCCGAAATGGAGCCGCCGGCCACCGCCGACGTATAGACGGCGCCCAGCAGCAGGAGTGACGGCACGGGGGGCATGTAAAAGGTGAACGGCACCAGGAGCGCCACCGCCATGGTGGGGCTGAGTCCGGGCATGGCGCCGAAGAGCAGGCCGCCCAGCGAGCCGCAGGCCAGCACCAGAAAGTTGGACCAGGTGAAGACCGCCGGCAGGTAGTCAAGCAATTGTTCCATAGGAGGCTCCTTGTCTGTCGGCGGGTTCAGCGCCGTCGGACGTCAAAGGCGGCGCAGCCGTCGGCCCTGATTTTTTCCACCAGTCCGGATTCCCAGTCGAAATAGCCGCGCATGGCTTCGCGGGAAGCATTGAGGTCCGTATAGGGGCGGTACCAGACATCCTCTTCGGGGCAAAGGGCGCGGGGCATGCCCGTTTCCACAGGCAGCCCCGCGGACTCCCAGGCCGGGTTCCCTCCCGCGAGGAAGTCCACGCGGGCGCCGGGCCAGAGGGCGCGGGCGTCGGCGGCGGCAAGGGCCGCATGGGCGCTGTCCTCCGCGGTCAGCACGATGCGTTCCGCGTGCGGAAGGCGGCTGCGCGCTTCCGGCAGATAGGCGCGCGCGCACCAGAGGGCGCCGGGGATGTGGCGGCGCCGGTGCTGATCGCTCGCGCCCACATTGAGCAGGAGCGGCTCCGGCGTTTCCGCCCGCAGGCGGGCGACCTCGGCAGGCGCCAGCCCCGCCTCGGCTCCGCGCGCATCCGGCGCCGGTTCGGGTCCGCGCTCCAGACCGTGCGGGGCCAGGACAGGGGCCGCTGCCTCCAGGCCCCCGCGCAGGACGAACACCTGCGGAAGCCCCATCTGGACGAGCCAGTGCGCGGTCATGATGGCGCGCAATTCGTCATCGTCCACGAGCACATAGCGCCCGTTGCGAACGGCCGCGTATTCGTCCGTGGCCTGGACGAGCTGGCCCCCCTGGGCGCTGCGGGCGCCCGGGAGGTGCCCGGCCGCGTATTCTTCGGGCAGGCGCACGTCAAAGAGGTAGAGGGTCCTGTGCGCGGACTCCTCGCGCCAGCGCGCCACCTGCGCGGCATCGGCGAAGCGGACCCGGTATGCCGCGGCCACGCGGGAAACGCGCTCCCGCGCCGCGCGCCGTCCCTCGGGCGTGCTCGCCGGCACGGGGCGGTCCGCGCCGTATTCCAGCGCAAAGCCGGCCAGTTGCCAGTTCATGGTGCCGCCCTTGAGGGCGGCCACCCGGTTGGGGACGCCGGCATTGAGCAGCGTCTGCGTGCCGATGATGCTGCGCGTGCGCCCGGCGCAGTTGATGACGATGGCGATGTCCGGGTCCGTGACCACCTCCGCCAGGCGGTAGGTCACTTCGCAGCCGGGCAGGTTGACGCTGCCGGGAATGTTCATCCGCCGGTACTCGTTGTGCGGCCTGACATCGATGATGATGCTCCGCGTGGCCGGATCGTCCATGAGCGCGCGGACTTCCTCGGGCGTCATGCGCGGCGTTTCCTGGACGCACTCCACATATTCGCCGAAGCCCTTGCTCAGGGCGCCCACGCCGTTGACCGTGACGCCGCCGTCGGCCTTCCAGGCCGCAAGGCCGCCCTCAGCGACGCGCACGGACGTGTAGCCCAGGGACAGGAGTGCCCGGGCCGCGCGTTCGGCCCGTCCAAGGCGGTCGTCCGGGCCGTCGTCCATGACAAGGACGGGCGTTTCCCGGCAGGGGACCAGGCGCCCGGCCAGGAGTTCCAGACGGCTCAGCGGCGCGCAGGAGGCCAGGAGCACATGCTCCCGGGAAAATTCCTCCTGCTCGCGCACATCCAGAAGCGCAAATTCTCCGGCGCTGTGCAGGATCTGACGAAGTTCGGGGGCGGATACGGACGCAAGGGGAAGAGTCATGGGAGGCTCCTGCGGGGGGAATTTGGACGGCCGCGCGGGAAGCGGCCGTCCCGGCCGCCCGGAAAGCAGAATGCGTGCCAGCCGGATCGCGGGTCCGGGACCCGGCGGTCCCCCCGCCCCGCCTGAGCGGTCCGCCCGCGCCGCGCCTGCCCTGCCGGGGCGCGGAGACGCCGCCGTCCCCCGTGTGCCGCCGGTGGCGGCGCCTGTCTTGATTTCTCATAAATGAGAATATAAGCTTGTTTTTGAGAAATTCTCAATTTCAAGAGCGGCGCAACGGGCCGCACGGCGCGGAGGAGCAATGGACACGGGCGAGGAACGGTACCGTTTTGCCCTGCTGGCGCATTCCGGCGAGATCGTGGAGGAATGCAGAAAGATCATGGGCGGCTCGCGCGACGAGATCCGCTATGAGATCGTGGATTTCGAGAGCGGGCCGGTCATGGCGCGCCAGTGTCTGTGTGAGGGATATGAAGTCATCCTCTGCCACGGCGGCACGGGCGATACGATCTTTCGTTCCGTGCCGCGCTCGGTGGTCAAGATCGAGCGCACGGACATGGACGTGCTGCGCGCGCTCCTGTTCGCCCGGCAGTATTCTGGCCGCATCGTCCTTTCCTCCTATCAGGACGAGTTCCATGAAGGGCTGCCGAGGGAGATGGAGCGGTTGCTGAACATCGAAGTCCGCAACGCGGTCTATGATTCGCCGGAGAGCATGCGCCGCGCCATCCGCCGGTGTGTGCGCGACAATTTCAAGGTACTCATCGGCGGCGGCGTGAGCAAGGCCTGCATGGAGGAGTTCGGCGGCCGGGGCTTCATCATCAAGCCCACGCCCCGGAGCATCGGGCTTGCCTTTGAGCGGGCGCGCCACCTGGCCCACGCCCGGCGCGAGGCCAAACGCCGCAACGGCAACATGATGCTCATCCTGGAACAGCTTCAGGAGGGCGTGCTCTGCATCGATTCCCAACGGCGCGTCCTCATCGCCAACAAGGCCGCGTACCGGCTGCTCAACGCGCCGCCCCAGGCCGGGGACGCCTTTTTCAGCCAGTTTTTCCAACCGCTTGGCCTGCTTGACACGCTGGAAGATCTCACCCCGCGCGAGAACATCCTGGTGGAAGTGCGCGGCGAGGGCTTCATGGCTACCACCTATCCCCTCACGCTCTATTCGGACACGCCCTGCGCCGTGAGCCTGTTCCGCGACACGCCCTCGCTCCAGAACATCAGCAGCCGCATCAGCCGGGAACTCTGCGCCCGCGGCCTTTCAGCCCGCACCGGCCTCGCGGACATCCTGGGCGGGAGCGCGCCCATCCGGCACATGCGGGAAAAGCTGCGCCAGTACGCCCCGGCGGAGGCGAACATCTTCATCCAGGGCGAGACGGGGTCCGGCAAGGAGCTGGCGGCCCACGCCCTGCACGCCGGGAGCGCGCGGCGCAACCATCCCTTCGTGCCGGTCAATATTTGCGCCGTTCCGGCCCAGCTGCTGGAAAGCGAGCTTTTCGGCTACGAGGAGGGCGCCTTCACCGGGGCGCGCCGGGGCGGGAAGGCCGGATATTTCGAGATGGCGCACCAGGGCACCCTTTTCCTGGATGAGATCGGCGACATCAGCGAAGAGACCCAGCTGCGGCTCCTGCGCGTCCTGGAAACGCGCGAGGTGCTCCGCGTGGGCGGCAACCGGATGCACCCCGTGGATGTGCGCGTGGTCTGCGCTTCCAACAAGCCGCTGCTCGAACTCGTCAGGCTCGGGCGCTTTCGCCGGGACCTCTACTACCGCCTCTCCACCTTCAAGCTCGCGGTCCCCCCCCTGCGCCAGCGGCTGGAGGACATTCCGGCCCTTCTCGCGCCACTGCTGCGAAAATACCGGCGCGGGCCGGAGGCCCTGGACCCGGCGGTGCTCTCCTGTCTGCGCGGTCACGACTGGCCCGGCAACGTGCGCGAGCTGCGCGCCGTTTTCGAGAACTACCTGTTGCTGCTGGGCGACGGCGCGCCGGACGCGGGCCTTCTGGCCGCCATCCTTGCCGAACATGACAGCGACAGCGTGGCCCTGCCGGCCGGGACGGATGCGCCCGAGGTCCGGCAGCGGCGCGCCGGTCCGGAAGGGGAGCCAGTGCCCGCGCCCCTGCCGCGCCTGCCCGGGGAGGCGCGCGGCGGCAGCCTCAGGGCGGGGCTGGATCAGGCCCGTGATGTCCTCGTGCGCCAGGCCATGGAGGCATGCGGGGGGGACCGGCGCGCGGCGGCGCGGTGCCTTGGCGTCGGCTATTCCTCGCTCTGCCGCATGCTCAGGAGCGCCGGGACGGCGCGCCACTTGCAATCCCGGCAGTGAGGACATAGAATCCGCCCCGGACAGGAATTGCGGCGCAGCCGCGCGCCGGCGCGGCATTCCGCAAGGGAGGCGACATGGAACTGCTCATCAACGGCACGCGCGAGACCGGGGATTTTTCCACGGTCCTGGCCCTGCTGGAGGCGCGCGGTCATGCGCCCGGGGCCGTGGTCGTGGAGCTTAACGGCGAGATCCTCCCGGCGGCCGCCTTTGCCGAGCGCGCCCTTGCCGACGGCGACGCGGTGGAGATCGTCCAGTTCGTGGGCGGGGGCTAGGCCGCCCCGAAACCGTGGCGCCTTTCCGGCATCTGAACGCCGGACCTTCCGGCCGGTTGCCGGCCGGTTGCCGACAGGTCCCCTGCTTCTCCGCGCAAGGGCTTCCCGCGCGGAGAACGCGTTTCCCCAGGCCGCATGCCCGGTCTCCCACGGACACGCTGAACGCAAAGAACGTTTGAGGCCGCCGCGCCGGCGGCGGAGGCGATATGCAGGACGATCCACTGGTCATTGGCGGCGTGACCCTGAAAAGCCGCCTGTTCATCGGTACCGGCAAGTACGGTGACGACGCCCTCATCCCCGCCGTGGCCGAGTCCAGCGGCGCGGAGGTCATCACCGTTGCCATGCGCCGCGTGGAACCGGGGCAGAAGGGCATCATGGGCCATATCCCCGCGCATATGCGGCTTTTGCCCAACACGTCGGGCGCGCGCACGGCGGAAGAGGCCGTCCGTCTGGCGCGGCTGGCCCGCGCCGCCGGCTGCGGCGACTGGATCAAGATCGAGGTCATCTCGGACACGCGCCATCTGCTGCCGGACGGCTACGAGACGGCCAGGGCAACGGAAATGCTTGCCGCCGAGGGCTTCACGGTCCTGCCGTACATCAATCCCGACCTCTATGTGGCGCGTGCCTGCGTGGACGCCGGGGCCGCCGCCGTCATGCCGCTGGGCGCGCCCATCGGCACCAACCGGGGCCTGCGTACGCGGGAAATGATCGCCATCCTCATCGAGGAACTGGATATCCCGATCGTGGTGGATGCCGGCATCGGCCTGCCTTCCCAGGCCTGCGATGCCATGGAGATGGGCGCCGCCGCGTGCCTCGTGAACACGGCCATCGCCTCGTCGGGCGATCCCGTGCGTATGGCGCGGGCTTTCGGCGCCGCCGTGGCCGCGGGGCGCGACGCCTGGCTCGCGGGCGCGGGCGCGGTGAGGGGCCGGGGCGAGGGGGCCGCGGCCTCGTCGCCCCTGACGGGCTTTTTGCGCTGACGCCGCGGTCGTCGGGCGTTTTGGGGGTCCAGTTGTACAATCAGTTGATGCATCTTCCAGATTCCGTCTGGAGCGGAGCGACAGACGGATGCTGGTGCCGGGAGAATCCTTGAAAAATAAGAATTCTTCGCTGCTGGCAAGGAAGCGGAAAATTTTCGCAGGGAGTGTACTTAAGTACTCGACCAAGAAAATTTTTCGCTAACGCAGCCAGCAGCGGAGAGGCTGTTTTTGAAGGATAATTCCGGCATTAAGTGTGCAGTGGACCATATGCACACTATCGTTTTTTTACGGGTCCGGGTGCATGATGGAACAGTTTCGGGAATTTCTGCAGGCGTGGCCCGCTGAGCGGCGCGCCGAACTGGTGGCCCGCGCCACGCCGGACGCCGTGCCGGCGGTGCTGGACAAGCTGGAGCGTCACTGGCTTTCGCCGGAGGATTTTCTTGTCCTCCTTTCCCCGGCGGCGGAAGGGCATCTGGAGTCCATGGCGCAAAAGGCCCACGAGCTGACCCTGCGCTATTTCGGCCGGGCCGTGAGCATTTTCACGCCGCTCTATATTTCCGATGTCTGCACGAACCAGTGCCGCTATTGCGGCTTCAATGCCAAAAACACGCAGCCGCGCCGCCATCTGAGCGTGGAGGAGGCCGCCGCCGAAGCCTTTGCCATCGCGGACCTGGGCTTTCAGCACATCCTCCTGCTCACGGGCGATGCGCCCAAGGTCTCTTCGCCGGAATACATCGCCGGGGTGGTGCGCCGCATCAAGCCGCGCTTCGCTTCGGTGGGCATCGAGGTCTATTCCCAGACCGAGGAGAACTACCGCCTGCTTGTGGAAGCGGGCGTGGACTCCATGACCATGTTTCAGGAAACCTACGATCCCGAACTCTATGCCTGGCTGCACCCGGCCGGTCCCAAGCGCGATTACGGCTTCCGGCTTTCCGCGCCGGAGCGGGCCGCGCGCGCGGGCATGCGCTCCCTGGGCGTGGGCGCGCTCCTCGGGCTGGGAGCCTTCGAACAGGACGCGTTCGCCACGGGCCTGCACGCCTGGTGGCTCCAGCGCCGCTTCCCCGGCGTGGAGCTGAGCGTTTCCATCCCGCGCATCTGCCCGCACGAGGGGGAATTCGAGGTGACGCACGGCGTGGATGACCGGCATCTGGTGCAATATGTGACGGCCCTGCGTTGTTTCCTGCCGCGCGCGGGCATCACCTGTTCCAGCCGCGAGAGCGCCTTCATGCGCGACCATCTCGTGCCGGTCGGCGTCACGCGTGTCTCGGCGGGCGTGTCCACCGCCGTGGGCGGCCGCGCCACCGAGGATCTGCACAATCCCGGCCAGTTCGAGATCACCGACCATCGCAGCCTTGAGCAGATGATGGCCGCGCTTGCGGCCAACGGCTACCAGCCCGTGCTCAAGGACTGGGAAGACCCCGCGGCATGAGCGGCGCCGGCGCGCCGGACTGTCCGCCCGGCGCCGGGGACGCCCTGCGCGAGGGGCTGCGCCGCCACTTCACGCCGGAGCAGCTCGCCCGGCTCGGCCGGGCGCGGGTGGGCATTGCCGGGGCCGGGGGCCTGGGTTCCAATGCGGCGCTCATGCTCGCGCGTTCCGGGGTGGAGGACTTCCTGCTCATCGACCATGACGTGGTGGAGCCGTCCAACCTCAACCGCCAGCAGTTCTGGCCCCGGCATGTGGGGCGTCTCAAGGTGGAGGCCCTGGCGGAACTTCTGCGCGAGCTGAATCCTCATATCCGTCTGGAACTGGCGCCCCTGCGCCTGGATGCGGCCACGCTGCCGGGCCTGCTTCCCTCCTGTCCCATCTGGGTGGAGGCCGTGGATGCGCCGGAGACCAAGACCCTGCTGGTGGAGCGCGCCCTGCTGGCGGGCCTGCGGGTGGCCTCGGCCTCGGGCATGGCGGGTGTGGGCGGCCCGCCCATGGGGCGCCGCCGTCTCGGCAACCTGACGCTGGTGGGGGATTTTCAGTCGGATGTGGCAAACGCCCCGCCCCTGGCCCCGCGCGTGACCCAGGCGGCGGCCCTGCTGGCCGATGCGGCTCTGGAATTCATTTTCGCCTGAGTCTGGCGTCAGGCTCCATTGATGCGGTAGTGATCGGGATGTGGCGGGTGGTGAATGCCACTATCCGTACTAGTCCTCCGAAACTGTTCTTTTTGCGCTGATGGCGTTGTTGCGCGATTTTTGCAGGTCATGCGCGTGGGCGACCCCGCCGGAAACCGCCCGTTTCCGCGTCGGCGCGGGAAATTTTTTGAGGGGGGATTGCCCCGCTGAAAGGCCGTCCTCTCCGGGCCAGTCATGGCCCATGTCGGGGGTTGCCGTATGGAATTGCGGGGACCCGGGAAGGAGAAATATGTTTGATCCTGGTTTGTCTGTCGGTGAAACACTATCAAATCGTCAATTGATGTCCGTCTTCCAGTGCGCGTGTGAAGGCGGGATCCGGTATTCTTCAAAGACTGGGACAATAGTGATTGTTGTCAACAATACCAAGGCTGGCTTGCCCAATGTCTGGAAAGACGGGATATTGCGATTCGCTGGAAGGATTTTGACAGATGGCGGGAATCTGAAAGGCGCGAATCTCCGTCTTGAAACATTTTTGCAAGGCGGAGAGGATGTCTTCTTGTTTGAAGTAAACCAGCCGGGAAAATATGAATTCAGGGGCAAGGCGGAACTGGCGGCCGCGCCATGTCTTGCCACGACAGAAGATGGAAAAAAGTATCCCGTTTTTCCTCTGAAGATTATTTGATGCAACAAGCATCTGCATATTGAGCGGGCCAATCCGCCAGCACCAAACCGTCCTACTGCGCCTCCGGGCCGGGTTCCGCGCCTTCCGGGCGGATATTCTTGTCGTGGACAAGGATGTGCCGCGTGATCCAGAGCCGCAGGATGGTCAGGAAGCGCTGGATGGCGTCCGGCGAATACCCGGCGGCGGCCAGGTGCCCTTCCACGCGCGGCAGCACCCTGGCGCGGAAGCCCTCGTGCTGGAGGAGATGGCCGGGCAGCCCGGGGTAGCGGATGGCGCGCATGTAGGCTTCCTCATCCTCAAAGTGCTTGAGCGTATAGCGCTTGAGGTACTTGATGCCTTCCTCGGCGACCCACTGGTAGCGCTTTTCCTGTTCGGTGATGATGTGCAGGCGGCGGACGATGGCAAAAAGCTCGCGGTGGGCGTTGTCGATGCTGTCCACGCCCACGGCGTATTCCCTGAGCC
The DNA here is from genome assembly GCF_910584445.1 of uncultured Desulfovibrio sp. Taxonomy (GTDB): domain Bacteria; phylum Desulfobacterota; class Desulfovibrionia; order Desulfovibrionales; family Desulfovibrionaceae; genus Desulfovibrio. The sequence continues at coordinate 85,023 of NZ_CAJUBO010000007.1, read as the reverse complement.
ACTGGATGTCGTCAGGCGTCATGACATGCTCCCTCCGGCGAGGTTGTATCCCCGCCCGGGGGGCATTGCAATGCCCCGAGCATGTCCGCGTCCGCCGGGAGAAAGTCCAGGCCGGCCGCTTCTGCCGGCGTGACCCAGGCCAGGGCCTGCCCCTCGCGGGCGGCGGGTTCGCCGCTGAAGTCCGTCACATGGAAGAAGTGGAGCCGCACCCGGAGGCCGCGTTCCGGATAGGCATGCTCCGTGACGCGCCAGAAGCGCGCCGCGCGCGCCGTGACGCCCAGTTCCTCGGCGAGTTCGCGGGCAAGCGCCTGTGCCGGGCTTTCCCCGGGTTCGAGCTTGCCGCCGGGCAGCTCCCAGAATCCGGCCAGCGGCTTGCCTTCCGGCCGTCGCGCCGCCAGCAGGCGCCCCTGGCGCCAGAGGATGCCCGCGGCCACGTCCACCACCGGCAGCGCATCGTGCCCGGCATCCGGGGCAGGGGCGGGGGATGCGCCCGCGTCCGCGTTCATGCGTCCCCGGCGCCGTAGCGGGCGCGGATCGTCTCCTGGTCGCTTTCGAGACCGGCCATTTCCTCCACCAGCGTCTCGCTCCGGGCGCGGCATTCCTCAAAGCGCCTGAGGAGTTCGCCCGAGCGCGCGTGGTCCGCATAGACCTCCGGGTCGGCCAGCTCGGATTCGGCGGCGCCCTGTTCCTCCAGAACGCGGGCCAGTTCGGCCTCAAGGGCCGCGTACCTGTCCTGAAGCGGCTTGAGCGCCTTGTGGAGCGCGTTGCGCTGGGCGGCCTCCTCGCGCTTGCGCCGTTTCTGGTCATCGCGGGAGAGCGGGCGGTTCTGGGGGGCCGACGGCGCGACGTCCCGCGCGATGTTCTGGCCGCCGTCGAGGCGCAGCACGGCGCTGGCGGGCGTTCCGGCGAGGCGCGCCTTGCGCGCCGCGTCGTAGGCCGCGAAATCGGCGTGGACGGTGATGCCCCGGCTGTCCAGTTCCCAGGCTTCGGCGCCCACCTGCGAGAGCAGCCAGCGGTCATGGGCCACCATGAGCAGGGTGCCGTCGAAGTTCTCCAGGGCGCGCGCCAGGGCTTCGCGGCTTTCCAGGTCGAGATGGTTGGTGGGTTCGTCGAGCAGGAGAAAGTTGCAGCGCTTGAGGAACAGGCTCGCCAGGACCAGGCGGCTTTTTTCCCCGCCCGAAAGCGCGCTCACCTGGCGGTCGAAATAGCTCTGCCCGAGGAGGAAGAGGCCGAGCACGCTCATAAGCTCCTCCTCGGTGGTGCGCGGGTCGGCGAGGCGGCGCAGCTCCGCCAGCACCGTGGTGTCGGGCCTGAGCGTCTCCATCTGGTGCTGGGTATAGTAGCCGAGCCGCGTCAGGGAACCTGTGACCACGGAGCCGCCCGTGCGTTCGAGGCTTCCGGCCAGCAGCTTGAGCAGGGTGGACTTGCCGCAGCCGTTGTGCCCCACCAGGGCGATGCGCGAACCCCGGTAGAGGGTGAAGGTGAGCGGCGGCCACATGGCCTTGCCATCGGGAAAATGGAATTCCAGCCCGGCCGCGGCCAGCACCACCTTTTCCGAGTGCGGCGCCTCGGGCCAGGCGAAGTTCAGTTCGCGCCGCTTTGGCTCCGGCCGGTAGTCTTCCAGCTCCTTTTCCAGCTTTTTTGCCATCTTCTGGCGCGATCCGGCCTGCCGCGCCTTGGTGGCCTTGGCGCGGAAACGCTCCACAAAGGCCATCTTGCGGTCCAGCTCGTCCTGGAGGGCCTTGGCCTCGCGCTCGCGCTGGGCGTTGTATTCCTCCTGGAGGCGCAGGAACTGGGTATAGGTGGCCTTGCGGAACACGGGCCTGGAAAGGCCCAGATAAAGGACATGGGTGCCCACGCTGTCCATGAAGACGCGGTCGTGGGCCACAAAGACGAGGGCGCCCGCGAAGTCGCGCAGGAAGCCCTCCAGCCATTCCACGGCCTCCATGTCCAGATGGTTGGTGGGTTCGTCGAGCAGGAGCACGTCGGCCCCGGCCACCAGCACGCGCGCCAGCTTGGCGCGTTCGCGCCAGCCGCCCGAAAGCTCCCGCAGGGTGCGTCCCCACTTGGCCTCGGAAAAGCCCAGGCCGGACAGCACCGCCTTGGCGCGATGCTCGGGATTGTAGCCATAGACCGCCTCCAGCTCCGCCTGGCGTTCCATCAGGCGCGTGAGCCGGGCCTCGTCCTTCTGGCGGGCGGCCTCCTCCCACTGCGCCCAGAAGTCGTTCCAGTCATGGAGCACGTCCAGGACATAGGTCAGGAGCGGGGTGTCCAGCGCCGTTTCGGAAAATTCCTGCTCCACATAGCCCAGGCGGCAGCCCCTGGGCAGGAGGACGCGGCCGCCGTCCGGGGCCTCCACGCCCGCCAGGAGGCGCAGCAGGGTGGATTTGCCCGTGCCGTTGGGACCGCAGACGCAGAGCCTGACCCCGGAATCCACCTCCAGCGAGAAATTGGTGAAAATGTCCCGGCCGCCAAAGGCCTTGGAAAGTTCCTGAACGGCGATCTTCACAACCAGCCCTCGCGGCGGTAGCCCTCCACGGCTTCGGCCATGCCCGCCTCCAGATCCATGCGCGGCGCATAGCCGAGCTCGTTCATGATGCGTCCGGCGTCGCAGAGCCAGCCGGGGGCCCGCGCCTCGCGGTACTTGTCAAGGTTCCAATTGGGCGCGCGCCGGGGCGCCGGGCAGGCTCCCAGGCGCGCAAGGCGCGCCATCAGGAGGCCCGCGCCGCTGCCCAGGGCGGCGGTGACGGCCATGACGGGGAGCGGCAGATGCAGGACGCGCACGCGTTCCCGCCCGAGCGCCCGGCCCATGGCCCGGCAGAAGCTGTCCATGTCGTGCCGGGCGCCGTCGCTGAGGAAGTAGGCGCCGGAAGCCGTGGGTCCGCTGGCGAGGAGGATGCCCTGCGCCGCGTCATCGGCATGGACCACGGAAACGGGAAAACGGCGGAACGCGCCGGGGCTTGCGGCCACGCCCCGGGCCACGCCCCTGAAGACCGGAAGCAGGCCCCGGTCGCCGGAGCCGTAGATGATGGGCGGCCGCACGATGACGAGCCGGGGACCCAGCGCGCGGCCCAGGATCTCTTCCGCCAGCAGCTTGGACCAGCCATAGGCCGAGACCGGGCGGCAGGGAAGTTCGGGAGTACCGGGCGCGCCGGGAGTACCGGGAGCGCGGGCCGGGTCCGCCGCTGGTCCCGCCGCCGCGAGGCTGGAGACGAGGACCAGGCGCCCCAGCGTGGGGGAAGCCGCGGCGGCCCGCGCAAGCTGCGCGGCGGCGCGGGAGTTGGCGCGCAGGTAGTCCTGCCAGCCGAGTCCGAAGAGCAGGGCGGCCATGTGGATGCAGATCTCCTGCCCGGCCAGGGCCTCGGCCAGGCCCTCGCCGCTGGCGCAGTCGCCCCGGGCCACGGCCACCCCGTCCGGGAGGCGCGCCACTTCCGAGCCGGGACGCGCAAGGCAGGTCACGCGGGCTTCGGCCGCCAGCAGACGCGGCAGCAGGTGCCGTCCGAGAAAGCCGGTGCCCCCGGTCACGAGGACACGCCTGCCGCGCAGATGCGCCAAGTCCGCGCCCCGGGTCCCGGGGCGCGCGGGGGAAGCGGCGCGTGCCGTCATGGCTGGGGGATCTCCCTGCGGTAGATGCGGTAGCGCTTGACGAGGCGCCCGGAAAAATCCTCGATGAGGTCGTCGATAGCCACATTGTCCTCCAGCACCCAGGAGCCTTCCACCCACTGGAAGTCCGGGCGGCGCCGGGCCGCGTCGAGCATGGCGTCCAGCAGGAGCAGCGGCAGCCCCAGCAGGCGGTATTCCTCCCTGATGCCGAAGAGCATGATGCGGTACCCGCCCCGGATCTCCGCGCGCGACCGCCACCAGTGCCAGGGCGCGGCGGGACCGATCCGTCCGTTGAGCCGCTTGAGCAGGGGGTTCATGTCCGGCAGGGCCACCATGCCCGCCGCGGGTTTGCCCTCGTGGAAGAAGAGCAGGAAAAAGTCCGGGTCGAGGATGGTTTTCAGTTCCTTTACATGGCGTTCCGCCTCACCCGTCGAAAGCGGGGAGAAGCCCCAGTTGTCCGCCCAGGACTCGCGGTAGATGTCGAGCATGGCGCGGATGTCCTCCGCCATGGTGGCCTTGCTCGACGTGCGCGCCGTGAAGCGGCCCTCGGCCTTGAGCCGGGCCACCTCTTCCGTGAGCCAGTCCGGCAGGTCCAGCCGCGCGCGTTCGATGAGGTAGGCGAAGAGGTCCGCCTCCTTTCGCAGGTGCCAGCTTTCGAGCAGGCGCGCGTACCAGGGCGGATTCCACGGCATCATGATGGCGGGCGGCCGCTCGAAGCCGTCCACGAGCAGGCCGCAGGTATAGTTGGTCGAGGGATTGAGCGGACCGCGCAGAAAGGCCATGCCCTGGTCGGCCAGCCAGTCCCGCGCCGCCGTCAGCAGAGCGTGGGCCGCCCCGGGGTCGTCCTCGCAATCGAAAAAGCCGAAGGCCCCGCAGCGTTCGCCGGCGTAGGCATTGTACTTTTCGTCCACGATGGCGGCGATGCGGCCCACGGCGCGGCCGTCGCGCCGGGCCAGAAAAAGCTCGCGCCGCGCCGTTTCCCAGAAGGGATGCCGCCCGGGCGTGAGCAGGTCGCGCTCCTGGCTTTTCAGCGGGGGGACCCAGAGCGGGAACGCGCCGAGGATGCGCCACGGCAGGTCGATGAAGTCCGCAAATTCCCGCCGGGAGCGGACCGGCAGGATCTCGGGCAGGTCCCGGGGTGTCATGCGGGTCCGTCTCGGTCCGTCACCAGCGCGCCCACAAGCTCGCGCGGGGACGCCGCCCCCGCGCGTTCGCAGGCGGCGGGCAGATCTTCCACGATGGCGAAGGCCGCGTCGGGCCGCAGGAAGTTGGCCGTGCCGACCTGCACGGCCTGCGCGCCCACGAGCAGGAACTCCAGGGCGTCATCCGCCGAAACGATGCCGCCCAGGCCCACCACGGGGATGCTCACCGCCCGCGCTGCCTGCCAGACGCAGCGCAGGGCCACCGGCTTGATGGCCGGCCCGGAAAGGCCGCCCACGATATTTGCCAGCGCCGGCCGCCGGCGGGGAAGATCCACGGCCATGCCGAGCAGGGTGTTGATGCACGAGATGCTGTCCGCGCCCGCATCCTCCACGCTGCGCGCCATGAGGGCGATATCCGTCACATTGGGCGAGAGCTTGACCATGACGTGCTTGTCCGGCGCGCCTTCACGCACCGCGCGGGTCACGGCCGCGGCGAGCTTCGGGTCCTGCCCGAAGAGGGCGCCGCCCGCCGCCACATTGGGGCAGGAGACATTGACCTCCAGCGCGGCCACGCCCGGCTCGCTGTTGAGCCTGGCCGCCAGTTCGCGGAACTCCTCCGGGCTGGTGGCGTAGAGATTGGCGATGATGGCCGTTTCGCGCCACGGCAGGTGGGGGAGCTTGAAGGCGAGGAAGGACTCGACCCCGTCGTTCTGGAGGCCCACGGCATTGAGCATGCCCGCCGTGGTCTCCACGATGCGCGGCTGGGCATTGCCCTGCCGCGGCCTGAGGGAAAGCCCCTTGACCACGATGCCGCCCAGGGCGGCGAGATCGCCATAGGGCGCGAATTCCAGGCCGCTGCCGAAGGTGCCCGATGCCGTGAGCACGGGGTTCTTCAGGGTGAGGTCGCGGCGCTGGCCCTTGAGAGTGACGGTGAGGTCCATGTCAAAGCTCGATCTGGTTGGCCCAGAAGACCGGACCCTGGGTGCAGACCTGAACGGGCGCGCCGCGCGTGGCGGCCACCGGCCACGCCTCCGTGGTGCGCGCCACGCAGCCGAGGCAGGCGCCCACGCCGCAGGCCATGCGGTTTTCCAGCGAAAGCTGGGCGCGCGCGCCATATCTGGCGGCAAGTTTCTGCACGGTGAGCAGGAAGGGCCGGGGACCGCAGGCAAGCACCAGACCGTTCTGCTCCGCATTGTCGCGGATGCGCTCCTGCAGGGAAAAGATGAAGTCGTCGAGATCGCCGGACTCCGGCTCGCGCAGGGTATCCACGGGCACGCGCTCGTTGATGCTGTCCACGGGGTAGCAGCCCAGCGGTTCGCGGTGGCCGAAGAGCATGCCCAGGTTCCACGGCTGGGGGTGACGGTTCACATAGCCCACAAAGGGCACGATGCCCATGCCCCCGGCAAGGAGCAGGGTGGGGGTGTCTTCCTCCATGGCAAAGCCGTTGCCGAGCGGACCCCAGACGCGCACCTGGTCCCCGGCGGTCAGCCGGGCCATGCGCTGCGTGCCACGCCCGTGGACCTGGAAAAAGCAGATCAGGTGCCTGGTCGTCATGTGGCAGATGCCGAAGGGCCGCGCCCACGGGATCTCCAGGCCGAAGGAAACGGGCCGCACCATGACGAACTGGCCGGGGCGCCAGCGCTCCCAGTCGGGCCAGTCGGGGCGGCTGAGCCGCAGGGCGAAGAAACGGTGCCCCGGCCCTGTCTGCCCGAAGGGCACCAGGTCCAGGACCGTCAGCAGGCTGGAGGATGGAGTGGACATGGCGTTGCTATACTCCGGGAGGGCGGCGCCGGTCAACAGGAGCGCGGGCCGGGGCTTTTCTCCGGCGGGCATGCGCGCTACCATGGCGTTGCGCCGTTCCCTGACGGCGCGGGCCAGCAGCCGGAGGAGGAGGCATGGAAGCGGGGGAAGCTTGCGGAACGGGCGCGGATATGCCGCGCGGGACCAGGGAGATGTACGCGCGGCGCCGCGACCGCCTGCGCCGCCTCATGGCGGCGCGCGGGCTGGATGCCCTGCTCGTGAGCCGCGCGCCCAACCGTTTCTATCTGTCGGGCTTTGAGCTGCATGACCCGCAGTGCAACGAAAGCGCGGGGCGGCTCGTCATCACGGCGGACGGCGGGGACTGGCTCGCCACGGATTCGCGGTATGCCGACGCGGCGGCCCGGCTCTGGGACAGGAAGCGCATCTTTCTGTATGGCGGCGATACGGCCGGGGACCTGGCGCGTCTGCTGCGCCGTTGCGGCGCGCGCGCGGGTCTTGAGGCGCAGGGCGTGAGCCACGCCTTCGCGCGGGAGCTGGCGGCGCGGGCCGGGCGCTTTCCCTCGCTGGAGGCGGCCGACGGCCTGGTGGAGCGCCTGCGGCGCATCAAGGAGCCTGAAGAGATCGCGGCCATGGAGCGGAGCTTCGCGCTCAACCACCGGCTCCTGCGGCATGTGGAGGAGGGCCTCGCGCGGGGCGACTGGCGGGGCCGGGAAGAGCGGGAACTGGCCTGGGAGATCGAACGCTTTTTTCGCGAGAACGGCGCCGAGGGGCTGGCCTTTGCCAGCATCGTGGCCGCCGGGCCGAACGGGGCGCTGCCGCATGCCATCCCGGGTGCTGCGCGCATTCCCGCCGAGGGTCCGGTGCTGGTGGATGTGGGCTGCCGGGTGGACGGCTACTGCTCGGACCAGACGCGCACCTTCTGGGCCGGAGACGCGCCGGGCAAGGAATTTTCCCGCGCGCTCGCCCTGGTGCGCGCGGCCCAGGCCGAGGCCCTGGCCGTCATGAGGCCGGGCCTTGCGCTGGCCGATGTCTATGCGGCGGCGCGCGCCGTCTTTGCGCGGGAAGGGGTGGAGGACCATTTCACCCACGGACTCGGCCATGGCGTGGGCCTGGAAACGCACGAGGCCCCCAGCCTTTCCCCGCGCGCCACGGGCGCGCTGGAACCGGGCATGACCGTCACCGTGGAGCCGGGCCTCTACTATCCCCACTGGGGCGGCGTGCGCTGGGAACACACGGTGCTGGTCACCCAGGACGGCGTGCGCGTGTTCTGACGCTTTTCCGCCGGGCGTGGTTCCGCTTTTGCGGTGCCGATGCGCCTGTGGGCGATCACCCGCGCGCATGGCAGCGTCGTTTGCCCCGCGCTACTGTTTCAGGCGCTGTGGCCGCGCGGGCGGCAGCGGCAGGCTCGGCAGGGGCAGCCCCTCGCGGAATTCCCGCCAGCTGCGGCTGACGTTGAGCGCCTCCTCGGCCAGGTCGCGCAGGGCCACATAGCTTTCCGCCAGAGTCAGGCGGTCGGTGTCGATGACGGCATCGGCATGCAGCGGCTCGTCAAAGGTATCGGCCACGCCGGTGAGGCGCGCGAGTTCGCCGCGCGCGGCGCGGGCATACAGGCCCTTGGGGTCGCGCTCCACCAGCGTCTTCAGGGCGCAGCGCACCCAGACTTCGCGATAGATGGGGATCTGTTCGCGGTTTTTGCGGCGCATGCTTTCATAGGGCGTGATGGCGGTCACGATGCAGACCCTGCCCTGGGCATGGAGCTGGAGCGCATGCTCGCGCATGGCGTCGATATTGCGGATGCGGTCGGCCGGGCTGAAGCCGGAAAAGCCGAACTGCCGGCGGAAGGCGTCGCCGTCCACATGGGCCACGGAATGGCCCTGGCTTTCGAGATGCAGGCGGAGCAGGGAGCCGAGCGTGGTCTTGCCGCTACCGGAAAGTCCGAGCAACCAGATGACGGGCATGATGCGAACCTCGTTTGCCGTCGGCGGCGGGGCCGCCGGGCCGTGGCATTTCGCCGTTGATGGATGCCGCACACCTTGCAAAAAGCCGGCCAACTCTTGCGCGATGCGGAATCTCCGCCCCGGGTGTGGGCTTTTTGACGCCGTTTCGCGCCGGCGGCTGTCTGTCCGTACCTGTCCTGTCCGGTCCGCGCCTGCCCGGGGTCCGGCTGTACAGGCGCGGCAAAGCGGGATAGGCTGCCCTCCCGCATCCCGCATCTGACAAGGAAGGATCATGCTCGCCATCGTGGATTACGGAGCCGGAAACCTGACAAGCGTGCGCCGCGCGCTTGAGCACTGCGGCATCCCCAGCATCGTGACGGCCCGGCCCGAGGCCCTGGAAGCGGCGCAGGGCGTCATTTTTCCCGGTGTGGGCGCGGCCGCCCAGGCCATGAGCGCCCTGCGCGCCGCCGGGCTGGAGGCGCCCCTGCGGAGCCTTGTGGCCGCCGGCCGCCCCTTCCTGGGCATCTGCCTCGGCTGCCAGATCCTGCTCGAGCGCAGCGAGGAGGGCGGCGTGCCCACGCTTGGCCTCGCGCCCGGCATCTGCCGCCGCTTCCCGCCGGACATGCGCGAGGAGGACGGCACCCGCGCCCCTGTGCCGCACATGGGCTGGAACCGCCTGCGCGTCGTGCGCCCCTCGCGCCTGCTGGACGGCATCGGCCCGGACGCCGAATTTTATTTCGTGCACGGCTATTATGTGGAGACCGCGCCGGAACTGGAGATCGCGCGCACGCGCTACGGGCGCGAGTTCTGTTCCGTCTTTGGGCGTGACGGTTTCTGGGCCGTCCAGTTCCACCCCGAGAAAAGCGGCCGGCCGGGCCTGGCGCTGCTGGAAAATTTCTATGGCTACTGCCGGGAGGAGGCTGCCCATGCTCTCGAAACGCGTCATTGTCTGTCTTGACGTGCGCGACGGGCGCCTGACCAAGGGTGTCCGCTTCGCGGGCAACGAGGACATCGGCGACCCCGTGGAAAGCGCGCGCCGCTATTACGAGGACGGAGCGGACGAGATCGTCTTTTACGACATCACGGCCTCGGCGGAGCGCCGGGGCATCTTTCTGGACGTGGTGGAACGCGTGGCCCGGGAGATCTTCATCCCCTTTTCCGTGGGCGGCGGCGTCGCCAGCGTGGCCGACATGCGCGCCGTGCTGCTGGCCGGGGCCGAGAAGGTCTCCCTCAATTCCGCCGCCGTGCGCGAGCCGGAGCTGGTGAGCAGGGGGGCGGACGCGTTCGGCTCCCAGGCGGTGGTGGTGGGGATGGATGTGCTTGCCGTGCCCCCCACGGAAACCGTGCCCTCGGGCTATGAGATCGTCGTCCACGGCGGCCGCGTGCGGACCGGCCTGGACGCCCTGGCCTGGGCCAGGCGCTGCGAGGCCCTGGGCGCGGGCGAGCTGTGCGTCAATTCCATCGACGCCGACGGCACGCGTGACGGGTATGAGCTGCGCCTGACCCGCGCCGTGGCCGACGCCGTGAACATTCCCGTCATTGCCTCGGGCGGCGCGGGCGAACCGCGCCACCTGCTGGAGGCGGTCACCACCGGCGGGGCTTCTGCCGCCCTGGTGGCCTCCATCGTCCATTTCGGACAGTACAGCATCCGCGCCTGCAAGGAATGCCTTGCCGCCGGCGGCGTGCGGACGCGGCTCGCATGGTAGGCGGCGCGGACGCGGCCCGGCTCGGGGAGGCGCTTGCCGGCCTTCCCCGCATGGCCGTGGCCCTGTCCGGCGGCCTGGACAGCCGCTTCCTCTGCCATATGGCGCTGGCCTCGGGCTGCGACGTGCTGGCCCTGCACGCGGACGGCCCGCATGTGCCGCCCGCGGAAAGCGAAGCCGCGCGCCGCTGGGCGCGGGAACGGGGGCTGCGCCTCCTGACCGTGACCCATGACCCGCTGGCCCTGCCGGAGGTGGCGGCCAACAGCCGCGAACGCTGCTATGCCTGCAAGTGCGCCCTGCTGGCCGCCCTGCGCCGGACCCTGGACGCCGCCGGAGAGGCGGACCGCGTCCTCTGCGACGGCGGCAATGCCGACGACCTGCATGCCTTCCGTCCGGGCCTGAGGGCCGTGGCCGAGGCCGGGGTGCGTTCCCCGCTGGCCCTTGCCGGGCTGGGCAAGGACGCCATCCGCGCGTTGGCGCGGGCAACCGGTCTGGAGCATCCCGACCAGGCGGCGCGGCCCTGCCTGCTGACGCGTCTGGCCTACGGCATGCGGCCGCGGGCGCGGCTTTTGGCGCGGCTGGCGCGGGCCGAGGCGGCCCTGGCCGCGCTGGACGAGACCGACAGGGACGCCCATGGGCCGGAGGGCGGCTTCGGGGAATTCCGGCTGCGGCTCACGCCGGAACCCCTGTTTCAGGCCATGCGCCTGCCCGCGCGTCTGGAAGGCGCGGTGGAGGAACTGCTTGCGGCGCAGGGCTTTGCCCCGGCCGTCCTGCGCGCCACCGGCACCGTGAGCGGCTTTTTTGACGGCGCTGCCGCCGCTCCCGCCCGGAACGGGCGCGGTTGAAAAGGGGCCGAGAGACTGGTCGCGCATGTCGGGCGTACTGTTCCGCATGATGCCACCGTTATCCGTCAAAAACCGCCTTTTCAGCGCTGGCGGCGTCACTGGGCGATTTTTGTCGGTCATGTACTTAAGTACACTCCCTCCAAAAATCGCCCACTTCCTTGCCAGCGCCGAAAAATTCGTATTTTTTAGGATTTCGGCGGCGACAGCCCCCGCCCTGCGCTCCGCTCCGGGCGGACTTGCGGAAAGGGTGCGCTGCCTTCCGGTTTCGGGAAGAGGAGAAAATACACAGGGCATTCACATTGGCATCCGTTTCTCTCACTGCAACGCAGTGAGAGAAACGCAAACGGGGGTTTGGGGGCCAGTGGCCCCCAACGGGGTGCGGGGCGGCGCCCCGCAAGAGGCGATCGCCCTTTTCCCGCCGTGCCGCGGTTTTTCGCCGCCGCAGGCTGGACTTTCCCGCGCGGATGTCCTATTTAGGAGCACTTCGGCTGTGGTCTTGCCGCGAGGCGAGGCCCGGAATTTCATCTGGAGGACGAAAGACCTATGGCTCACAAAAAAATCGAGCGCAAGAAAGAGCTGGATCGCCGCCGCAAACGTCGCGCCGAGCGCATGAAGCTCCGCGCCCGCGAAGCGCGCAGCGGACTCAAGGCCTGAGGCCCGGTTTTTTCCCGGCGGTGGGCGCGCCGCCGGTTCTGACGGTTTCGCGTCAGTGGTCGAGATCAGGACGGCCGGCGCGCGCTTTTGCGTGCCCGGCGTTCTGTGCGTTTTTTTCAGGCCGCATCCCGGCGCCATGCGCGGCGGGACGGCGTCACCTCAACCGGAGGCGGCTTCCGGCCGCTGGTCGGGCCGATTTTCTTCGCCATGCCGATTTATGAATATCAATGTCCCAAGTGCGGGCGCGTCTTTGAGGAATGGGTCAAGGCGTCCGAAGCGCACCGGGAGGAACCCTGCCCCGACTGCGGCACGCCCTCGCCGCGGATCATCTCGCGGACATCCTTTGTGCTCAAGGGCGAGGGCTGGTATGTGAGCGATTACGGCTACCGCAAGGGCATCACCGAGGACGGCGGCTCCGGCGCTTCCGTGCCGGCCGCGAGCACGCCCACCACGCCCGCGACCCAGGGCGAAAAGGCCCTGGTGGCAAAGGAGCCGGCGGCCCCGGCCCCAACAACGGCGAAACCGGCCAGCTCCGGCGCCACCGCCGAGGCCCCGGCGGCGAAACCCGCGGCAGCGGGCGCGGCTTCCGCCAGTGCCGGCTCAACGGCCTGATCCACCCACGAGGAAGGCATGATAGAACGCTATACCCGGCCGGAAATGGGCCGTATCTGGACTCTGGAAAACCGCTACCGGGCATGGCTGGCCGTGGAGCTTGCCGTCTGCGACGCCTGGGCGGAGCTTGGCCGCGTCCCGGCTGAAGCCGTGGCCGTCATCCGCCGGAAGGCGGACATCGACGTGGAGCGCATCCTCGCCATCGAGGAAGTCACGCGCCACGATGTCATCGCCTTTCTCACCTCCCTTGAGGAAAAGGTGGGTCCCGAGGCGCGGTTCATCCATCTGGGCTGCACCTCGTCCGACATCGTTGACACGGCCAATGCCCTGCTGCTGGGGCAGGCCGGGGCGCTCATCCTGGCGGATCTGGACGCCCTGCTCGACACGCTGGGGGATCTGGCCCGGCGGCACAAGGGCGTGCTCTGCATGGGGCGCACCCATGGCATCCACGCCGAGCCGACGAGTTTCGGCCTCAAGATGGCCGGTTTTTACGCCGAGTTTTCCCGGCACCGCCGCCGCGTCCGCGAAGCGCTGGAGAATGTGCGCGTGGGCAAGCTCTCCGGCGCGGTGGGGACCTATGCCTTTGTCACGCCGGAACTGGAAAAGCTGGCCCTGGACCGTCTGGGGCTGCGGGTGGACCCGCATTCCACCCAGATCGTCCAGCGCGACCGTTATGCCCAGTTCTTCACGGCCCTTGCCGTCATGGGCGGGGGCATCGAGCGCCTTTCGGTGGAGCTGCGCCACCTCCAGCGCACGGAAGTGCTGGAGGCGGAAGAGGGCTTCGGCAAGGGCCAGAAAGGCTCCTCGGCCATGCCGCACAAGAAGAACCCCATTTCCGCCGAGAATCTGTGCGGCCTCGCGCGCCTGTTGCGCGGCAACGCCCTGGCGTCCCTGGAGGATCAGGCCCTGTGGCACGAGCGCGACATCAGCCATTCCTCGGTGGAGCGCGTCATCATGCCCGATTCGACCATCATCGCGGACTACGCGCTGGCGCGGCTCACTCGCCTGCTCGGCGGCCTCGTGACGCATCCCGAGCGGATGCGGGAAAATATGGACCGTTCGTGCGGCCTGTATTTTTCGCAGCGGGTGCTCACGGCGCTGGTGTCCTCGGGCATGCCCCGGCAGGAGGCCTACGAGTCCGTCCAGCGCCTGGCTATGGAGAGCTGGCGCAGCCGCCGCCCCTTCCCGGAGCTGGTGGCCGCCGACCCGGTCATCTCGGCGCGGCTGGGCGCGGAACTGGCGGAGCTGTTCGACCCTACCTTCTACCTGCGCCACGAGGACGCCATTTTCGCGCGCGTCTTCGGCCCGGACGCGGAAAACTAGCGGAGGCCCCATGCTGGAGCGCAAGCGTCGCCTGGCCCGCATCCTGGTGGAAAAATCCTACCGCGAGGGCGACTTCGTCCTCGCCTCGGGCCGCAGGAGCGACTACTATTTCGACTGCCGCGTCACCGCGCTTTCGGCCGAGGGTTCGTGGCTCATCGGCTCGCTGTTCAACGACCTTCTGGCGGACCTTGCCATCCGGGGCGTGGGCGGCATGACCCTTGGCGCCGATCCGCTCGTTTCGGCCACCACGGTCATTTCCTGGGAGCGCGGGCGCCCGCTGCACGGGCTTCTGGTCCGCAAGGAGGCCAAGGGCCACGGCACGGGCCAGTTTGTGGAAGGGCTTGGCAATTTCGCCCCGGGCGACTCCGTAGCCATGCTTGAGGATGTGGTCACCACCGGCGGTTCGCTGCTCAAGGCCTGTGAACGTGTGCGCGACGCCGGATTGAACATCGCGGCTGTCTGCGCCATCCTCGACCGGGAGGAGGGGGGCCGCGAGGCCATAGCGGAAGCGGGCTACGACCTGCTGGCGCTCTTCACCCGCAAGGAGCTGGTGGAACTTGCCCGCTGAACGCGCCATAGGGCCGCTCGCGCGCATCCTGCTGGCATGCGCCCTGCTGGCGCTGCCGCTGCTTGCGCCGCCGTTGGCGCGGGCGGACAACTGGCAGGCGAGCCTGCGTAACGAGGGACTGCCCTCGCGGCTTGTGGGCGTGGACAAGAAACGCAAGGAATTTCATTACTTTGAGAAGAAAAGCCCGTTCAAGCTGCGCTATACCTACCCGTGCGTGACGGGCCAGCTGGCAGGCGACAAGCAGCAGACCAACGACCTGCGGACGCCCGAAGGCGTGTATTTTGTGGAATACAAGATCGCCGGCGGTCTGGACTTCCGGGAATATGGCGGCATCGCCTATACCCTGAACTATCCGAACCCTGTGGACCGGCTGCGCGGCAAGACCGGGCACGGCATCTGGATCCACAGCAAGGGCTTTGACCTTGTGCCCACGCGCGGGTGCGTCGCCATCGGACTCAAGGACATCGCGGAAGTCGGCCCCCTGCTCACGCCGGGCACGCCCGTGGTGCTTGCCGAAGAGTTTGACGCCGCGCGCCCGCCCGCCCCGGACGATGGCACGGCGGCGCGTCTGCGGGGACTCATGCGTGACTGGAGCCGGGCCTGGGCCTCGCGCTCGGCCGCCATGTTCGATTTTTACGATGCCCCGGCCTATTCCCGCGCCACCGAGGATTTTGGCGCCTTCCGCCGCAACAAGGAGCGGCTCTTCAAGATCCTTGGCTTCATCAAAATCTACAATCGCGAGATCCATGCCCTGGAGGGGCCGGGCTACTGGGTCACCTGGTCGGAACAGTATTATACGGCCTCCAACCTGTCCACGGAGGGCATCCGCCGCCTTTACTGGCAGCGCGGCGGCGACGGCAGGTTCCGCATCGTGGGTATGGAATGGACCCCCCGCGATGTGGGCATGCGCGCGGACTTTCAGCAGGGACGCCTGGTGGCCGAGGCGCCGCGCGGCGTGACCTCGGACGCCGGCGGCGCGGACCCGGAAATGCCGGTGCCGCCCCGGCTGGACATGCCGGAAGCCCCGGACCGGGCGGCCGTGGCCGCGACGGCTGTGGCGCGCCCGGAAGCCGCGGGCGCCGAACAGGCGCCCAAGGCGGGACCGGCCATTGCCGCTGTGGCGGCGGTGGCGGAGCGGCTGCTTGCCATCAGCGACCCGCTGGTGCCCCGCAGAACGCCCGCGGCGCCCCCGGCGGAGATCACCTGGGGGAGCGGCAGGAGCATGGACGCGCGTCGGAACGCGCCCGCTGCGGAGGACCCCGCGCCCGCTGCTCCCGCTCCCGAGGTTCCCGCGGAAGGGTCCGGGTCCGCCGGGGCAGCTGCCCCCGAAAGGCCAGCCATGCCGGCCACGCCGGCGAACACCGCCCCCGAGGCCACCCCGGCGGCGGAAGTCCCGGCTGCGGCGCCAGTCCCCGCCGCTGTGGCGGAAACAGCGGCTGACTTCAGCGCCGGGGACAGGGCCGCCCTTGCCCGCGATGTGCGCGCCTGGAACGCGGCCTTTGCCGCTCGCTCGCAGGATATTGCCGATTTTTATGACCGCAGGGAATACAATCGCCTGCCGCTTTCGCTCGGTGTGCCGCGCGGCCGTTCCTACGACAGCGCCATGCGCGCTCTGGAGCGCGAGTTCCGGCAGCCCTGGCTGCGGGTGGTGCAGCGGGCGCCGGTGCTGGAGTTCCACTGGCCGGTGGCCGTGAGCCGCTGCGAGCAGATGGTCGTGGGTCCCGAGGGCGCGGTGCAGGGGCTGCGTACCCTCTGGTGGCGCAAGGACACCGATGGCGAGTTCCGCATCGTTGGCTCCGAGTTCAGGCCCGGCGAGTTCGGGCTGGCCGCCGACTACCTTGAAACGGTCAGCGGCGAGGTGAGCCGCGCCGTGGAAGCATGGCGCAGGGCCTGGGAAGGCGCCCGCCTGGACGACTACATGGCCTGCTACACGCGGGACGCCATCCAGAGCGGGCGCGCGGGCAACAATGCCATCCGCCGCCAGAAGGAAGACCTCTGGCAGCGAGTGCGTCCCACGCTGGTCAATCTTTCGGGCCTGCGGCTTGCCATGGACAGGCGGGGCATCCGCGCGGACATGACCCAGGCGTATGCGGACAGCGCGGGCCGGAGCGACCGTGGCGTCAAGACCCTTCTGCTGCGCTATGACGGCACGGGCTGGCGCATCCAGCGCGAGGACTGGGTGCCCGAGGCTCCGGCGAGGTAGCGCGTGCGATATCGGGAACAACTGAGCATCATCCTCATGCGCGACAATGGCCCGCGCCGCAGTTTTCGTCTGCGGCGGAGCCGTTTTTTCGCCCTCGTCGTCTTTTTTGCGAGCATGCCGGCGCTCTGCGCCCTGCTTGCCTGGCAGTGCTGGCTGCTGTGGGACGAAAACGTCACCCTGCGCGTCAACATGCAGCGCTTCGAGACCGATTGCCAGACAGCGCAGGCCACGGCCGAGCGGCTGGAAAATTTCGAGGAGCTGCTGCGCGAGGAGGGCGTTCCGGGGCGGGAACTTCTGCTGCGCCGTCTGGCGCGCGCCGGCGGCGACGCCCCGGCCGCGGAGGGGGGGCCGGCCGGGGCGGCCGGGGCGGAGACCTCCCCTGGCGCGCCCAATGCGGGCACGCCCTTGGCCGAGGGGCCGGGGCATGAGGAGTTTCCCGCCGTGGACACGGGCCGCGTCAAGGTGACCAACGTCCAGGCGCGCGCTCTCAGGGGCAATGCGCTGCGCATCGGCCTGGACCTGCGGAATCCCGAGAGCCAGAAACTGCTCGCGGGCACGGTTTCCGCCACGCTGGTCACGGCATCCGGCCAGAAACACCAGTTGATCTTTGACCCGGAAGATGTGGGCAATTTCCGCATCAGCCGCTTCAAGCGCGCGGTCATGATCTCCCGCGTGCCTGAGCAGTACAGCCTCGTCAATGCCCAGGTCATCCTGGAAGTCCGGGACACTGGCCTTCTGTACCGCAATATTTTCGCCGTGGAACGCTAGCTGCAATGTTTCAATAGGTTGTTCACCCCTCTTCTCTCCCGGGTCATTGTTGTTTGGCGCTTCCCGCTTTGACGGATAGGAGGAGGGTGCACAACCTATTGGAACATTGCAGTCTTCCTGTTGGATATCGATAGACATTGACCATGTACAACAGAATAAAATATTGGTATGTTGTATAAATGAATACAAAATTGCGAGCAATATCTCTTTTTTCTGGCTGCGGTGGAATGGACTTTGGGGCTGAAAAAGCTGGCATTGATATTATATGGGCAAATGAAATTGATCACGATGCAGCAGAAACGTTAAGGAAAAATTTTAAAAATACAGAAATTGTTGAGGATAATATAAAAAATATTAAATCATTTCCTGAAGCTGATATAGTAATCGGTGGATATCCCTGCCAGTCCTTTTCAATGGGAGGCAATCGCAATCCAAAAAATGATAATCGGACATATCTTTATCTAGAGTTTTTGCGGTGTTTAAACAATACCTCACCAAAATTTTTTGTTGCTGAAAACGTTTCTGGACTGAAGAACATCAATAAGGGTTCATTTTTGCATGAGCAAATACGCGTCTTCAATGATGCTGGAAGGTTTGGATATGATATTTATTATAAAGTTATTGATGCGAAAGACTATGGTGTCCCTCAATCAAGAAAGAGACTATTTATCGTTGGAATAAGAAAAGATTTAAAATTGCAGTTTGCCTTTCCAGCGCCAACCCATGGAAAAGCAGGATCTGGGTTACCAGCATATGAATCGCATGGATTCGCAATTAAAGGGTTGCCTTCATGGCCTAAAGGCGAATTCTATGAACGACCATATGATCCAGAGGGACACATGTCATGGTACTACATGTCTCGAAACCGTAAAGCGCCATGGGGGTCCCCTTCATTTACGATAGTTGCGAACTGGCGGCATGTTACTTTACATCCGGCTTCTCCTATAATGAAGCTTACTTGGTCAAATTTAAGTGATGGATGGAAACAACGTTGGGATTTCACAGATGAATATGATGTTGCATTGGCACAGAATCAAGTTATACCTCTTGATACACCGCGTAGACTTTCATGGAGAGAATGTGCCCTCATCCAAACTTTTCCCACGAATTTTGAGCCTGTTGGGAAGATTGAATCCAAATTCACCCAGATTGGGAATGCTGTTCCTCCGCTACTCGCTGAAAAAATTCTCAAACATCTTGTAAACGGTACTGGGCTACAAGAGCAAAAAGTCCAGCCCCAGCAACTTGCATTAATCTGAACTCCACTTGTCAGGCCAATATTCTTTGGCTCTATCAGAAAGAGTGTGAATGGGAGGCTGCTCTAAATGAAAAATTGGTGATTTATAAATCGCCTCTGATGCTTTTGGATAGTATTTTAGTTGCCCCCCAGAAAGCCCATACCAATCAAAGACGATTTCTTCTGGGGAGCTACTATCATAACCACGTAAACATTTTTCCGAAGAAAATTTCCATACCAAATCAGTTGGTAAGCTTAAGGAAAATGAATGCACTTGGTATGAACGCACGCTATTTTTAATGTTACTACTAACTGTAATATACTTACTCTTCTCAAGATCTAAATTTTCCCCAGGATTATTAACTTCATATTTCCTTTTTGTATCTCTGTGCCAATTTTTTATAGTTGCAATAATACAGTCACCTACTGTTTTAGCCACATCTTGTCTTTTTTCACGAAAAATTTCCTCAGTAAGCTGCAATTCTTTAAGTGGTCCCCATAGTTTTGCAGGCGAATTGCATAGCTCCATGTACACACGCCCATTGTTTTCCAAATCTTCGAGGGCACTAGCACGAGACAACTCTTTTGATTTTAGAGAAATTCCATATGCCTTATTTCTTTGATCTGTTGAACTAACGATAACATCAAAAATTTCCTTATTTTCATTTGCATGACCTGCGAGAAAATCTGCAAAAACTCTCTCAAGATCTCGCCATCCAGGTCTTGATGTATTATCACGTTCTCGCTCTTGGCCGCTTCCATCGCGGAACACACTCATTAACAAACGTAACCGTTCAATTTCGCATACACTAGGCTCACGTGTCAAAAAAGGAATAGACATTAAACTTCCTCCATTAGTTGTGAGCGAGCACAATAGGCTAGCCCAGCTTGGAGGATAAGGCAAGATGACCTTCCTCCGGAGCTGTGGGAGGCAATCAGGACATGAGCCGCACAAAAGGGGACTCACCACAAAGATACATTTGGCTGTGGATGTGCATGGTATGCCACTCAGAGCTATGAGTACAGAAGGTACCAGAGATGATTGCAACGAAGCTTGCGCTGTGATTGACGGATTTGTTGCGGAAGATCTTTTGGCAGATCGAGCTTTCGAGACAGACACTGTGGTTGAAGAAGCTGCACAACGAGGAATGAAAGTTGTAATTACCCCGAAAAAAATTCGTAAAAAGTAATGAGAATACGACAGATATCTGTATAAAGCACACTATATTGTGGAGAATGTCTTTTTCCATCTCAAAAGGTGGCGTGGAACTGCAACTTGTTATGCAAAAAGAAGCGATTCTTTTCTTGCTAAGGGTTGAATCTGCGGTCGGTGCCCTCCTCAAAACCGTCTATGTGGAGTATGCCGCCGGGGGTCTTGATGGCGTCCACGATCCTTCCCCGGGGGTGGTCCAGACCTCGGTGCCGTTGAGGCTGATGCTCGCAACATCGCCAGGGGCACCGATGTGCAGCGTTCCTTCCAGCGAGGTGAGGTCCGGCTCGGGAGTTTCGGGCGTGGAGGTGCCCGGCGTCGGGGTGGTGGCGGGAGCCGCCGCAGCGGCAAGCGCGGCATGCGCGCGCGGGCGGGACGGCCAGAGGGAGAGGAAGCGGCGGGGAACGCGCGGAAAGCGCCCGAAGCGCGGGAATCAGCGCGGCGGCCAAGGGCGGAATTGTCGGGAAAGGGCCGCGCGGACGCGCGGAAACAAAAAATCGTCATGTTCCGTTCCGGGCTTGACTCGACGGGCGGCCGCCAGCGGCGATCATGCCGCCGGACGCTGCCGGATGCCTGCCCCGCAGGCTTCCTGTGCCAGACGAGTTCCGATGCTCGGTGGGAACTCTGCCGGAATTCCTGATATCGGTTGGGAGAACGATACCCGTACGGCAAAAAATGTCAGGCGCGGGGGGGATTCCCTTCCCGCGCTTGACAGGATGCGCGTCCCGCGATTACCGTACACCCGGAACAAACCCTGCGAGGTCGTCATGTCCGTTGCCGTCACCACATCCCTCCGCTTCCGCAGCCTGCGCCCCTTGGCCCCGGCGCGCGGCGGCGTGGTCGCTGACGGTTCCTTCGGCATGGCTTCCTCCTCCCGCGCCTGGTGGCGCCGCGTTCTCCGTGTGAAGGGAGTGGCGCGGGCATAGGCGTTCGCGGATCCTGGCGTTGACGGCGCCGTCTCCCTTCGGGGAGGCGGCGCTTTTTTTCTTCCCTTTTGCGGGCGCGGCACGCGCGCCGGAGATGAAACATGGACACGGACAACGGCATGGTGACGATCCGCCAGCGGGCGCGCTGGCTCCCGGCTGACATGGACACCCCCATCAGCCTCTGGCTGGGCATGGTGGGCGACGGCGAGGGCGTGCTGCTCGAAAGCGCCGAGGTGGACGGCCGCTGGGGCCGGTACAGCGTTCTCGGTTGCGACATGGCCCTGCTCGTCGCCTGCCGCGAGGGGCGCCTGGCGCTGGAGACGCGCGACGCCCGCTTCGCCCCGCTGCGCGACCTGGACGGCGCGCCCTTTGTGGAGGGGCTGCGCGCCCTGCTGGGCCGCGTGCGCCTGCTCCCGCCGGAAGGCGCGAACGACCTGCCGCCCATCACGCGCGCCCTGTACGGCTATTTCGGTTTCGGCATGGCCGGGATTTTCCAGCCGGGGCTGGCCCGGAGCCTGCCCCCGGAGGAGGCGGAATGCGCTCTGGCCCTGCCGGGCACGGTCCTGCTCTTCGACCATCTCTACCATCGGCTGTGCCAGGTCAGCCTGGGCGCATACCGCGAGCCGCGCTCCGCGCGGGAAGCGCCCGGCGCGGCGGCTTCCGCGCCGAAGGACGGCCCCGCGGGCGGCACGGCCGACACCGGCGGAGCCGGCGAATACACGGCCATGGTGACGCGCATCAGGGAACTCTTGCGCCAGGGCGAGGCCATCCAGGTGGTGCCCTCGCACCGCTTTTCCACGCCTTTCGCCGGAGACGCCTTTGCCTGCTACCGGCGGCTGCGCGGACTCAACGCTTCGCCCTACATGTTCTGCATGCGCTTTCCGGGACTGATGCTGTTCGGCTCCTCGCCGGAGGTCATGGTGCGTTGCGAGGGGGGACGGCTCACGCTGTCGCCCATTGCGGGCACGCGGCGGCGCGGCCGCACGGACGCCGAGGACGAGGCGCTGGCCGCCGAACTGCTCGCCGACCCCAAGGAACGCGCCGAGCATGTCATGCTCGTGGACCTGGGCCGCAATGACCTCGGCCGCGTGGCGTTGCCCGGAAGCGTGCGCCTGGAGCGATTCATGGAGGTGGAGCGCTTCTCCCACGTCATGCATCTCACGAGCCGCATCAGCGCCACCCTTGGCGGGCGCCCCGGGCACGGCCGGGGCGCGGATGCCCCGGATGCTCCAGATGCCGTGGACGTGCTCGCCGCCGCCTTTCCGGCGGGCACGGTCTCGGGCGCGCCCAAGCGCCGCGCCATGGAGATCATCCGCGAGCTGGAGGGCGCGCCGCGCGGGCCGTATGCGGGCTGCGTCGGCTGGATCGGCCTTGCCGGGGCGCACCGCGCCGGGGTGGACGCCGCCGCTTCGGAAACGGGGGCACAGGCGGCGCCCGCGGTCGACCTCGACATGGGCATCGCCATCCGCTGCATGTGGCAGCGGGACGGACGCCTGTTCTGGCAGGCCGGGGGCGGCATCGTCCACGATTCCGACCCGGACCTCGAATGGAAGGAAGTGCTCAACAAGTCCGCCGTCATGCGCGCCGCGCTTACGCCCGGGGAGGAAGACCATGTTCCTGCTCATCGATAACCACGATTCCTTTACCTACAACCTCGTGCAGGCGTTTTACGGACTCGGGCGCGAACCGGTGGTGCTCGCCAATGACGATCCCGCCCTGCCGGGCATGGCGGAAGACCCCGCCCTTGCCATGGTCTGCATTTCGCCGGGTCCGGGCCGCCCGGAACGCGCCGGGCTTTGCCCGGAGTTCCTCCGGCGGCTGGAGGCCCGCGCGCCGTCCGTGCCGGTGCTCGGCGTCTGCCTCGGGCACCAGCTGCTCGGCCTGCACGCCGGGGCTGACATCGCGCTTGCGCCCGATGTCATGCACGGCAAGCAGTCGGACATTGTCCATGACGGCAAGGGCCTGTTCGAGGGGCTGCCCAATCCCCTCACCGTCGGGCGCTACCATTCGCTGGTGGTGCGCCTCACCGAAGCGGCGGACCGGCGCGTGGAAGTGACGGCGCGCGGACCGGAGGGCGAGGTCATGGCCCTGCGCTACCGCGACCGGCCGTGGGCCGGGGTGCAGTTCCATCCTGAATCCGTGCTCACGCCCGACGGCATCCGCCTGCTGGCGAATTTTCCGGCGGCGCTGGGGACGGCCGCCGCCGCGCCGCCGGACATGGCCGCCATTCTCGAACGGCTGGCCGCGCGCGAGGACCTGACGGCGGACATGGCCGCCCAGGCCTTCGCCGCCCTCATGGACGGCCGCCTCACCCCGGCCCAGGCCGGGGGCCTGCTCATGGGCCTGCGGATGAAGGGCGAAAGCGCGCTGGAGCTGGCCCACGCCGCGCGCGCGGCCCTGGCCCGCGCCGTGGCCGTGGAGGGCGTGGGCGGGACCTGCATCGACGTGGTGGGCACCGGCGGCGACGGCCGCCATTCCTTCAACTGCTCCACCGCCGCCTCGCTGACGCTGGCGGGCATGGGCTACCGGGTGGTCAAGCACGGCAACCGGGCCGTTTCCTCCACCTGCGGCAGCGCCGATGCCCTGGAGGCTCTGGGCGTGGATCTGGAGGCCGACCCCGCCGCCGTGGCCGAGTCGGTGGCGCGGCGCAATTTCGCCTTTCTCTTCGCGCCCCGCTTCCATCCGGCGTTCAGGAATATCGGTCCCCTTCGCAGGGAACTGGGCGTGCGGACGCTCTTCAATATCCTGGGTCCTCTGATCAACCCCGCGCGGCCCAGCCATCTGCTCATGGGTGTGGCGCGGCCGGAACTGGTGGATCTGGCGGCGGAGACCCTGCGCCAGACGCCGCTTCGGCGCGGGGCCGTGGTCTGCGGCGCGGGCGGCTATGACGAGGTGACGCCCATGGGACCGGCGCGCGTGGCTCTGCTGCGCGACGGCGAGGTCCGCCCCCTGCTCCTGGAGCCGGCGGACTTCGGCCTGGCCCACGCCTGCCGCGCCGCCGATCTTGCCGTGGAGAGCCGCGAGGAGGCCGTGGCCGTTTTGCGCGAGCTGCTCGCCGGACGCGGGCCGGAAGCCATGCTCGACATGGTGGCCCTCAACGTGGGCCTGGCCGTGTATCTGCTGGAGGATGAGCTTGGCCTCGGCGCGGCCATGGGCCGCGCGCGGGAGGCGGTGCGCGCCGGCGCCGGCAGGGAGGTGCTCCGTGCGGCTTGAGCGTTTTCGCGCCGCCAAGGCGGAGGAAGTGGCCGCCCTGCGCCGCGCGGCGGAGCGGGGCGCGCTGCCGCCGCCGTGGGAGGGTTCGCGTCCGGACTTTGCCGCCGCCCTGCTGCGGAGGGCGCCGGGCGCGCCGCTGGCCGTGATCGCGGAATACAAGCGGGCCTCGCCCTCGGCCGGGAGCATCTGCGAAAGTCTGGAGGTGGAGGACGTGGCGCGGCAGTACGCCGGGTCCGGAGCCGCCGCCCTGTCCATCCTCACGGAAGAAACATGGTTTCGCGGGCATATGGACTTTCTGGCGCGCGCGGCGCGGGCGCTGGCAGGCGTTCCCGGAGGGGGCGCGCCCCTGCTGCGCAAGGATTTTCTTCTGGACGCGCTCCAGGTGGAGGCCACGGCGGCCACCCCGGCCTCGGCCCTCCTGCTCATCGTGCGGCTCACGCCGGACGCGCGCGCCCTGCGGGACCTGCGCGAGGCGGCCGAGGCCCGCGGCATGGCGGCCGTGGTGGAGGTGTTCGACAGGGCGGACCTGGCCCTGGCCCGGGAGAGCGGCGCGCGTATCATCCAGGTCAACGCGCGGGATCTCAATACCTTCAGGGTGGACCGCAAGGCGGCGCTGGCCCTGATCCGCGCCTGTCCGCCGGAGCCGGCCGAACTCTGGATCGCCGCCAGCGGCATGGACAGCTTCGCCCACCTCTCCGGGTCCGCGCGGGCGGGCTACCACGCGGCGCTGGTGGGCACGGCGCTCATGGCCGGGGGGCGGCCGGGCGCGGCGCTGGCCCGCATGCTCTCCGGCCGGGAGGGACCGGGCCACGGGGAGGCGGAAGATGCGGATTAAGGTCTGCGGACTCACCCGTCAGGCGGATGTGGACGTGGCGGCGCGGTTGGGCGCGGCCTTCTGCGGCTTTGTCTTCCATCCGGCAAGCCCGCGCTTCGTGACGCCGGAGGCGGCGGCCGCGCTGGACTCCGGCCGCATGGCGCGGGTGGGCGTCTTTGTGGAGCAGGAGGCGGAGGAGATCCTTGCCGTCATGGCCGCGGCGCGGCTGGACTATGCCCAGCTCCACGGCGCCCAGGGGCGGGCCTGCGCGGAGCGCATCGGACCAGGGCGCGTCATCCGCGTCGTCTGGCCGGAGCGCTGTTCCGGCCGTGGGGAACTGGAGGCGCTGCTGGCGGAGCACGCCGGGAGCTGCGCCTGGTTCCTGCTGGAAGCCGGACGCGGTGGCGGCGGCAGCGGGCGCCCGCAGGACTGGGGGCGTCTCGCGGGCTTGCGGGCGCCGCGTCCCTGGCTGCTGGCGGGCGGCCTTGGCCCGCAAAACGCGGCCGCCGCGGTGGCGGCCGTGCGGCCGGACGGCCTGGACTTCAATTCCGGCGTGGAGGACGCGCCGGGCAAAAAAGCTCCGGAACTGCTGGCGGCCGCCGTTGCCGCCGCGTCCGGCATGCTTCGGGAGAAAAAATGAACGACGGATACTTTGGCGAATTCGGGGGCCGTTTCGTGCCGGAGCTGCTCATGCCGCCGCTGCTGGAAGTGGAGGCGGCCATGCGCGACATCCTGCCCGCGCCGGACTTTCAGGAGGAACTGGGCGGCCTGCTCCATGACTACGCGGGCCGGGAAACGCCGCTGACGCACTGCCCCGCGCTCTCCGGGGAGCTGGGCTTCGATCTCTGGCTCAAGCGCGAGGATCTGCTCCATACCGGCGCGCACAAGATCAACAATACGCTGGGGCAGGCCCTGCTGGCCCGGCGCATGGGCAAGCGCGCCCTGATCGCCGAGACCGGCGCCGGGCAGCACGGCGTGGCTACGGCGGCGGCCGCCGCGCGCCTGGGCCTTGACTGCGCGGTCTATATGGGCGCCGAGGATGTGGAGCGGCAATCGGCCAATGTGCGGCGCATGCGCCTGCTCGGCGCCGAGGTGCACGCCGTGGAGAGCGGCAGCCGCACCCTCAAGGACGCCATCAATGCCGCGCTGCGGGAGTGGATCGCCCGCCAGGAGGACACGCATTACTGCTTCGGCACGGCCGCCGGCCCGCACCCCTTCCCCCTGCTCGTGCGCGAGTTCCAGAGCGTCATCGGCCGGGAGACGCGCGCGCAGATGCTCGGACACGCCGGGCGCCTGCCCTCCGCCGTGGTGGCCTGCGTGGGCGGCGGTTCCAACGCCATCGGCATGTTCCATCCCTTTGTGGCGGATGCCGGGGTGCGGCTGGTGGGCGTGGAGGCCGGGGGCAGCGGCGAGCCGGGCTGCCTCAACTGCGCGTCGATCAACCGCGGGCGTCCGGGCGTCCTCCACGGGAGCCGCTCGCTCCTGCTCCAGACAGAGGACGGCCAGATCGAGCCTTCAGGTTCCATTTCCGCCGGTCTGGACTATCCCGGCGTGGGTCCCGAGCATGCCTTTTTGCGGCAGACCGGCCGCGCCCGCTATGACATCATCACCGATGCCGAAGCCCTGGACGCCCTGGGCCGGCTCTGCCGCGCCGAGGGCATCCTGCCCGCGCTGGAATCCTCGCACGCTCTGGCCTGGGTGTTCGCCCACGCCGGGGAATTCGCGCCCGGCGATCAGGTGGTGGTCAATCTTTCCGGCCGCGGCGACAAGGACATGGACATCATCGAGGCGGCGCTCGCCGCCGGGGAGGCGCAGCATGCACACGCTTGAAGCAAAGATCCGGGCCGCCAACGCGGCGGGGCGTCCGGCGCTCATTCCGTTCCTCACGGCCCATTTTCCGGACAGGGCGGCCTTCTGGACCGCTTTTGACGAACTGGACGGCGGCGCGGACATCATCGAGATCGGCGTGCCCTTTTCCGATCCCGTGGCGGATGGCCCGGTGGTGGAGGACGCGTCGCGGCGGGTCCTGGCGGCGGGTTTCCATCTGGGCGATCTGCTGGCGGAACTGGCGGCGCGCCGGGAGCGGCGCGCGGGTTCCGCCGGGCTGGTGCTCATGGGCTATCTCAATCCCTTCCTGAGCCACGGGCTGGAGCGCCTTGCGGAAGAGGCGGCCGCGGCGGGCGTTTCCGGCTGCATCATTCCCGACCTGCCCCATGAGGAGGCGGACCCCGCGCGCGCGGCCCTCGGCGCCCGCGGGATCGCGCTCATCCCGCTGGTGGGTCCGAATACCGGGGAGGAGCGCATGACGCTCTGCGCCGACGGCGCCCAGGGCTATGTCTATGTGGTCTCGGTCATGGGCGTCACAGGCGAACGCGCGGCCCTGGCCCCGCGTGTGGCCGAAACCATGGCCCGCGCGCGCCGCGCCGTGCGCCTGCCGCTGGCCCTGGGCTTCGGACTCGGCCGCCCGGAGCAGCTTGCGGAACTGCCGCCCGAGGCCCGGCCGGACGCGGTGGTGTTCGGCAGCGCCCTGCTGCGCCATCTGGACGCCGGGGGGAGCGCGGCGGACTTTCTGCGCCGCTGGCGGTAGATGTCGCGGCACGCGGCGCGCAGGATCTCCCGCGTGCGTAGGTTTAGTATACTTTTGGGTTGGTGATGTGTCTGTGCTGTGGGGGGGACTGCCGAAATTCTCCGTCAAAAACAGCTGCGCGTTGCGGTCCATTTGCGTAAGCCGCGCTTTGCGCGGCAACGCAAACGCGCCTGCGGCGCGCCCTTCGGATGGCTTCAGCGCTGGCTGCGTCAGAGAAAAATTTTCTTGGTCGAGTACCTGAGTACACTCCCCGCGAAAATTTTTCTCTTCCTTGCCAGCGCTGAAATAGCTTATTTTTTAGGATTCTTTCGGCACCAGCATCCGTCTGTCGCTCCGCTCCAGACGGAATCTGGAATATCCATCACCTTCCCTGATGGGATAAGAAGTTTCCGCAGCTCCATGCCTTTTGAACGGCAAGATCCGCCGGAGTGGCCCGCGCGGCTCACTGGTCCACGCGGACGTCCACCCCGTCGCCGTTTTTGGCCGGGATGACGCGGGCGCTGCGCGGCTTGGCCTTGAGGTCGATGACCACCCGGGTGCGGCCGTCCATGTCGCCCACGCGCACGGCGGTGACCAGCGGATTCTTCGGCACCGCAGGCGCCTTGACCTCCCAGTCGCCTTCAAGGTCGAGCACCACCCGGGCGGGATCGTCCAGGTTCATGCTCTTGTAGCGCAGGGGAGCGTTGCCCGCGAGGCGCACCGTGGCGCCCGTTTCACGGGCGAAGATCACAAAGCGGGTGATGACGCGCCGCCCTGTGGCGGCCTTTTCCCGCTCGGCGGGCTTTTTCGCCGGGGAGGCGGCGCGGGCTGGCGCGGGCTGGCGCTGCGCCTCGCTGGCGGCCTGCTGCGGGGCGTTTCCCGCGGTCGCGCCCGCGGGGGACGCCTTGGGCGGCACGGGGGGCGTCGCGGGCGCCGGGGGAGTGCCGCGCAGGGCCGCCTCGGCCTCTTTCCGCTCCAGGGCCAGGGCATCGGCCGCCGCGCCCGTCGCCTCGCGGTCACGCGCCGGCCGGGAGGTCTCCGGGTCCTGAAGGGCGGCTGCGTTCCGCTGCCCGTCATCCTCAAGGGACGGCGCGGGAGGCACGGCCGGAGCGCTGGCCGCGCCGGCTGCCCCGGCATCCGGCCCTGCATCCGGCCCGCCGGCGTCCTCGCGGAGGACCGGCGCGGGATCGGTCCCGGGGGCTTCGGCCACGATGCTTTGCCCGGCGCGGGCGGCGGGCCGGGGTTCCGGGTCGCGTCCCAGGCGCTGGTTGAGCAGGATGAGCGCCATGCCCAGGATGCAGACCGCGAGAATAAGGAAAAAAATGGTCTTGTTCATGCCGTGAGGCTCCTCGTTCGCCGGCGGCGCGGACGCCGCGAAGCGTTTGCTGTCAATCAGCGGAGGCGGTCACGCCGCCCCCGGTTTTTTCAGCGCGGCCGCCGGACGGCCCGGCTGTCGGCATTCCCGGCGGATATGGGCGAGCATGCGCGGATAGACCGGCTCCCCGCCGTCAAGGCGCATGGCCGTTTCCACATGGGCGACGGCCCTGGCATAGTCGCCGAGCGCGCAGAAGATGCGCGCGAGATTGAAATGCCCATGGTCGTCATCCGGCGCCAGCTCCAGCACGCGCAGCCCGCACCGCAGGGCAAGCTCCGGCAGGTCCTTCTTGCGCAGCGTGACGCCGAAATCGCGGAACATATGCTTGTGGACGGGCACGATGCCGTCAGTGACCGCGGCGATCTGCTCCAGGGCCACCAGGGCCGCCTCGCGTTCGTGCGGGCGCCCCAGGCCCCGCAGGGCCTTGCGAAAACTGCCGCGCAGGTCGTTTTCCACCTGTTTGGCCCTGCGGGCGTTCTCCAGCTCGCGCAGGGTATCGTCATTAAGCTCCGCCGCCGCGCGCGGCGCGGCATCGCCGTTTTCGCGTTCGGCATGCGCGAAATCCGGCAGGGTGATCGGCGCCACGAGGATGGACGGCTCCAGCTGGAAGCCGCTCTGGAGGCGCCCGGCGCTGATGAGCCGCACATGCGCGCGAGGCTCGAGCGCGCCGTCCAGCTCCTGGACGGCATAGTCCCCCCCCGGGGAGAGTTCCCAGACAAAGAAGCGCGGACCGCGGCCGGGCATGCCGCCGGCGCGCGCCCCTCCGTTTTCGGAGCGTTCGGTATACACGCCAAGATATCTGGGCTGTCGCATGGCTGAAATGTACATTATTCGCCCCAAATAGCAAGATTGCCGGGCATGGGCGGCTTTTGGCGGCGGTGGTCTTTACGCGGCGCCGGGAATGGGCTAGCCTCCCGCATGCACGAAATGTCCGTGGCCCTGAGCCTGCTTGAACTGGCCGAGGACGCGGCGCGCGGCCGGGGCTGTTCGCGGCTGGAGCGCGTGCGCGTGGAATACGGCGCCCTGGCGGGCATCATGCCCGAAGCGCTCCGGTTCTGTTTTGAGGCCCTCACGCGCGGCACCGCGCACGAAGGCGCCCGCCTGGAACTCGTCTGCCTGCCGCTGCGGCTGCGCTGCCCGTTTTGCGGCACGGTCTTCGGCGGCGAAGGGCAGGAGGCCCGCTGGGAACCGTGCCCCGGCTGCGGCGAAGTGGCCGGGCATGTGGTGGAGCAGGGCAAGGAGCTTCTCCTGCGCCAGGTGGAAGCCTCCTGAGCCTGCCGCCCGCGTGTCCCGCGCGGGGGGAACGCCGCGCGTCCTTCCGCGCCGGGATCGTTCCGGGACCGCCGCCGCGCCGGGCGCCGCGCGGACACTTTCTTTTCCAACCCCTGCGCGTCCATGGAGGCCGTGATGCAGATCCCCGTTGTCCGCAATGTTCTGGAAGCCAACGACAAGATCGCTGCCGAGGTGCGCCGTGAGTTGTCCTCCAGGGGCATTCTCGCGCTCAATCTCATCAGCTCGCCCGGGGCGGGGAAGACGTCCCTGCTGGAGCGCACCCTGCGCGACCTGGGCGGGGAGTTCCGCATGGCGGTCATCGAGGGCGACCTGCAGACCGACAACGACGCCCGGCGCGTGGCCGCCACCGGCGCCCAGGCTGTCCAGATCAATACCGAGGGCGGCTGCCACCTCAACAGCAATCTGGTGCTCTCGGCCATGGAGCGGCTTGACCTCGCCGGCCTGGACATCCTGTTCATCGAGAATGTGGGCAACCTGGTCTGCCCGGTGGAGTTCGACTGCGGCGAGGACGCCAAGATCGCCATCCTCAGCGTGGCCGAGGGCGATGACAAGCCGGAGAAGTATCCCCTGCTCTTCAATCTCGCCCGGGCCATGCTGCTCAACAAGGTGGATCTGCTGCCCCATGTGGAGTTTGACGTGGCGCGCGCTCGCGCCCATGCCACGCGCCTGAACCGGGACCTGGCCGTGTTTGAGGTCTCGGCCCGCGACGGCAGCGGCCTTTCCGCCTGGTATGACTGGCTGCGCCGGATGCGCGCGGCCAAGAAGGCGGGGGAACCGCTGGACTGAGGGGTCAGTTGCCGGAGCTGCCCTTGTAGGCCGCCACATCCACGAGCAGGGTGCCCGAGTCCGGCCGCAGGGTGAGGGTGAAAAGCTGCACGTCCGCGCGCGGGCCGTCCGCGTCCGCCAGGGCGGGCAGCTCCGCCATGGGCGCAAGCATGATGTTCGCTTCGCCCCGGCCTGTCCGCAGGAAGCGACGCAGGGCCTGCTCCAGCGCATCCTGCCGCTTTTCGGTGGAAAGGTCCTGCATTTCCGTGAAATCCATGTCCAGACCGGGAAACTCCGCCTGCCATGGCGTATAGCCCTGGGCGTAGAGGACGCGCAGCAACTCTTCGACCCCCGCCTGGTCGAGCGGACGGCGCAGTTCCAGATGCTCCAGATATTCGCGCCCCGTGGCTTTCGCCTCTCCGTCGTCCGCATCGGCGGCGCCCGGTATGAGCCGCGCGGCCCACAACTGCCCGGCGAAGCCAAGCCCCTCAAGGATGGCGTCGTTGTCGTCGCGCGGGGCGTCCATGTTCAGGAGCGAGCAGACATCGCTCATGGTCATGCCCGGCCGGAACTGGGCAAGCTCGCAGACCGGGCGGCTGCCCGCCGCGGGGACGAGATCGCGCACCGTGCCGTTCACATGCCGGGCGATGCCGTCCTGCAATTCCAGGATCATGCAGGCCGCATGGTCGCCGCAAAAGGTCATGCGCCGGGCCTCGCCCACGGGCACGGTCCGGAACGACCAGAGCGCAAGCCCGGTATCCACGCGCATGTCCGCCACGCCGCCCGGATTCTCCACCTCATCGCGCTGGCCCGGCGCCATGTCCAGCCGCAGAAAAAAGACCGAAGCCCCGGAACGAAAGCGGATATTGAGCAGATCCTGCCGGGTCTGGTTGCTGATGCAGAGCTGCGGAGCGGCCGCCGTGGCCGTGAGCGCGGGCAGGCACAGCAGGGGCAGGAGCAGGGCGGAGAAAAGGATGCGGAGCGAAACGGGCATGGCAGACTCCTGGAACGCGCGGTCTGCGGCAGTGTACCAGAGGCCGGGGGACGGCTGTCAAGCCGGGCAGGGACGCGGGCAACGGCTCCGCCCGCGCCGTCCCGCCCGGCCGGGAGGGGACGGCGGCGCGTGGGCGCCGGGCGAGGCTTTACGCCCGCGGGCGCGGCTGCTATGCTGCGCCCGTCCCTTTTGACGTCCGCATGCGCCTGTTCCCCAAACACGCGAGACAGAAATGCCCCCAGGCTCCCCCCATGGCGCGGAAGCGCCTCCCTTTCTGCGATTACGGTTTTCGTCCCTGCTGGCGCTGGCCTTTCTGGGGATCGCGGCCATTGCCCTCGCCTATGTGGGCGGTGTCATGAGCGGGCGGGCCTCGGCCGGCGCCGAGCGCCGCCTGGCCGCGGTGGAGTCCGCCCGGACAGTCCCCCCGCCGTCCGCGGAGGCGGAGGAGCGCGGCGCCGGCGCCTTAACGCCGCCGGCCGCGGAGGCGCCGGAACGCGGCATCCTTGCCCCGGAGGAGCTGCGCTTTGCCCGCGCCCTGCGGAATGAGGACGGCGCGCCGGAGGCCCCGGCAGCGGCGCAGCGCGTGCCGGCTTCCACCACGGGTGCCGGTCCGCGGACGGACCCCGGCCGGCTCCCGGGGCAGATGACGCCCGCCGCGCAGGCCGCCGTCCCGGGCGCGGTCCCGCCCGCGACGGACCCCGCGCCTGCCGCACCTGGCCCGGGCGTGGCGCCGGGAGCGGACCCCGCCGCGCCCATGCATGATTATGTCTTTCAGGTGGGCGCCTTCCGGGACGAGGAAAGCGTGGACAATCTGCGCCAGCGCCTGGAGGGCTGGGGATTGCGTACCCGCATGCAGCGGGAGGGCAAGCTTTATGTGGTCCTGGTGCTGCTGCGCGGCGATGCCGCCCGCGCCGAGGAAGTCATGCGCATCGCCGAGGAGCTGCGCCTGGGCGCTCCCATGGTCCGCAGCCGCAAACCCGTGCGGCCCTGAGGTTCCCCGGACCGGGCGCCTCTTGACAGAACGGGGTTTTTTTGCCACAAGGGGCCGGACGGTTTTCCACGAAGTTTCGCGCCAGCTTAGCTCAGTTGGTAGAGCAGCTGATTCGTAATCAGCAGGTCAAGAGTTCAAGTCTCTTAGCTGGCTCCAGAGATTATTCCCCAAGGGCTTGCGAACAGTTCGCAGGTCCTTTTTTTCATGCCCTCCCGGTCTGACGGCTGCGAGAGCAGACGCCCGCGCCGCAATATGGCGGAAAAACCACGCTTTTTCGCCGTTTGTCCCGCTCTGCGGGGAAATGGCGGTAGCCGTCAGCGGGTTCTGCCTGCGTGCGCCAGTCGTTGACGAGCCTGCGAGTCTTACGAATGGCGACAGCAGTTTCCTTGGCTGACTGTTCGCGTAGCCGGTTGCTGTCTCCATCCGGAGCTTCCTGCGTTGCAACGGCTGGAGCAAGGCGGCGGAACCTGGGGTAAATATCCATCTATAGATATTTTCCCCAGCAAAATGCTCTGGATCGGGGTTTTCTGCCAAGAGCAGGCGGCCGTGGCCTTCCGTGCGGAGTTGCCATGGCCGCCTGCGCCATGCGGCGTGACGCCGGTCACGCCTGAGGGTGTGTTTCAGGCATCAGAAGCTGTAGGCGAAGACGAGCTGCGCCTTCCAGGCGTCCTGTTTTTCGAAGGAGCTGTCTTTCCTGCCGGCCTTCTTCCAGGTGTCATTGTCCATGAAGTTGGCGATATAGCCCAGCTCCAGGTTGACGTTGAAGTTTTCGTACATCTTGTAGTTATTGATGAAGTTCACTTCAAGCAGGCCGTCCTCGGTGGTCAGGTAGGGTCCGTCGAACTCGCGGGCGCCGTCCTTCCAGGCATAGGCCGTGTTCATGTACTTGACCATGCTCGGGCTGTTGGTGCCGCCCCACCAGGCCACGCGCAGGGTGTGGGTCAGGTCTTCCACAAAGCTCATGTCCCGTACCTGAAGGCCCACGCCCCAGGTGCCGGCATAGGTGGTGGCGTAGTCCTGCCAGGCCCAGGCCAGGTTGCCGTCGCCCATGAAGGACGTGAAGTTGCCCCAGCCCACGATGGAGGGCAGACGCTCGGAGCCGTTCCTGGGGTTGCCGTCGTCGCCGGAGCCGTACCAGCCGAAGATGCCGGGAACGCCCCAGTCCATCTTGTATTCCACCAGCGCCTTCGCCAGCCAGCCCTGACGCTCGGTGCTCGAGCGCTTGGTGACGGGCGTGGCGCCGTCATACTTGACGGCATCATAGCGGCCCATGGACTCGATGTAGCCGTAGTTGAGGTCAACTTCGATGTTGAGCGGGTCAAATGCGGTGATCTGGAAGGGCAGGCCGGCCCAGAACATGCTGCCATAGGCCTTGCCCGTGCTCTGCCCGTAGGTGTAGCCAGCCGGGAAAAGCGCGGGGTAGGGCCGGAACGTGAAGACGGGGTTGCCGTCATCCCAGTAGGGCATCTTCTCGTTGTTGCCGAAGGTGTTCTTGCCCTGCATGCCGTACATGGCCCACGGCGTGATCTCGAAGCCGTCAAAGGTCAGGGGCAGGATGAGGGAGAACAGGTCCATGTTGTCGAGGTAGTTGTTCTGGCTGTCGCCGTGGCCCGTGCCCGTGTAATTGTCATTGAAGGGGCGCGCCCACAGGGCGGTCAGGGCCACGTTTTCCGTGAACTGGTAGGATGCCGTAACGCCCGCCACCTGCGTTTCCATGATAGCCGTGCCGCCCGCCTTGTTGGGCAGCGAGACCGGGATGATGCCCATGCGTACCTTCATGTCGAAGTCCGGCGGCATCCAGTCGATGAAGGCGCGGCGGATCTTGATCTGATCCGTGGCGTCCGCGCCCAGGGCCGCGCCGCCCTGGGGATTGTTGGCCTTGCCCCAGGAGTTGTTGCCGATCTGGATCTGCAGGCTGCCGGACAGCGCTTCGGAGACCGCGGCCTCGAACTGCAGGCGGATACGCTGCTTGGCCTCGAACTTGTCCCGGGTGTTCTTCGTCTCCCTGTTGCCTTGGCGCGTCTTGTGGACGAGGTCTGGCTCCCATGCCGTGAAGCCGAAGAGCCAGGTGCCCTGGGCCGAGAAATCCACGGCCCGCGCATAGCCTGATGCGCCGAGCAGCAGCCCTGCGGCCAGCAGCAGTGAACAGAGTTTTT
The DNA here is from genome assembly GCF_910584445.1 of uncultured Desulfovibrio sp. Classification (GTDB taxonomy): domain Bacteria; phylum Desulfobacterota; class Desulfovibrionia; order Desulfovibrionales; family Desulfovibrionaceae; genus Desulfovibrio. The sequence goes on along the minus strand of NZ_CAJUBO010000007.1, from coordinate 50,364 downwards.
TCCTCATTTTCCTCCTCCCCTTTTTAAGTGCCTGGCACACTGGTGAACGCCGAAAACAGCGACTCACAGGCCATAAAGCCGCGCCAGGAGCGGTTTTATGGTTTCCGCCTCCGCGCGGCGCGGACAGAGGGCGGCAAGCGGTTCGCGGGCGATGGACTCAGCCGTGGCGGCAAGGTCGGACTCGTCCAGTGGCGGCAGGGACGGCGGCCGCACCCCGAGCGACGCGCAGAAGCCGCCATAGGCCTCCGAGGTTTTTTCCGCCACGGCCCGCGGGCTTTCCGCACCGTCGAAGCGCGCGCCGAGGATCTCGCCGATGCGCCGGATCTTGGGCGTCTGGCTTTCCGCCAGAAAGTCGAAGGCCGCAGGCAGGCTCCAGGCGCAGGCCAGGCCATGGGGCAGGTGATGCTTTGCGCCCAGCACATGCGCGAAGGAATGGCCGATATGGGCCGAGGCGCAGGCGAGCATCCAGCCGCCGATGGCCGCCAGGGAGAGCATGCGCCGGCGCACCGCCATATCCCTGCCGTCGGCCACGGCCCTTGGCAGGAAGGCCACCACGTCGGTCATGGCCTTTTCGCAGACGATATCGGTGAGTTCGCAGGCAAGGACGGACATGGAGGACTCGCAGACATGCGAGAACACATCGAGTCCGGTAAGGGCGGTGATGGTGGGGGGCAGGCCGAGGGTGAGCGATGCGTCCAGGACGGCGTATTCGGCCATGCCGTTCACCGCCAGGATGGGCACCTTCACGCCGGTGGCGGGGTCGGTGACGATGAGTCCGTTGGAAAGCTCGCTGCCCGTGCCCGCCGTGGTGGGGATCGCCACCAGACCGGGCGAGGGCCGCATGACGCGGCTGCCCGTGGCATAGTCCAGGATATGGCCCGGGTTGTTGCGCAGGATATTGACGCCCTTGCCCACGTCGATGGAGCTGCCGCCGCCCAGGGCGATGACGCAGTCGCAGCCCTCGCTCCGGCACAGTTCCGCGCCCGCGTCGATAATGTCCGCCGCGGGGTCGGGCCGCACCCTGTCATACAGCGTGGCGGTGAACCCCTCTTTGCGGATGGCCTGGATGGCCCTGTCAGCCATGCCGAGGCTGACGATGCCGGAGTCGCACACGAGAAATGCCCTGGCATGGCCGCACTGGCGCATCAGCTCCCCGAGCCTGTCCAGCGCGCCAGGCTCTTCCCAGATCCTGACGTGCTGCATGAAGGAAAAATTCATCACGGCCTCCTGGGCCGAAGCGCGCGCCGCGCGTCCGGCAGGGGGCGCCCCCTGTCACTGGGAGCGCCGCAAAAGGTGGATGGTCCTGGAGTATTTTGCTGAGGAAAATATCTGCAAAACAGATATTTCCCTCAGGTTTCGCTCTCGTCATTTCTGCGGAAAAGCGTGGTTTTCCGCCTTTGCGGCGCGGGCGCCTGCTCCCGCGTCCGCCAGAGGTTTACGCAATCTCATTGCGAAAACGCGCTACATATTCCGCGTCAGCAGCAGACTGATCGACGGGAACAGGCAGACGAGCACCAGCACGAAGCAAAGCACCAGGAGCATGGGCACCACCTCGCGGCTCATGGCGCCCAGGCCGCAGCCGCTCACGCTGCTCGCCACGAAGAGGTTGGGACCGACGGGCGGCGTCACGAAGGCGATTGCCAGGTTGAGGGTCATGATGACGCCGAAGTGGATGGGATCCATGCCCAGGCTCACCATGATGGGCACGAGGATGGGCGTCAGGATGATGGTCGCGGGCGCCGGTTCCATGAAGGTGCCGATAAAGAGCAGGAAGAGGTTGATGATGAGGAGGATGGTCCACATATTGTCCGAAAGGCTGAGCATGACCTGGGCGATCTGCTGCGGGATGGACTCGATGGCGACCACATAGCCGAAAATGCCGGCCATGGCCTGGAGCATGATGACCACCGCGCTTGTGACGCCGCAGTCCACCATGAGCGAGATGAAATTGGAGCGATTGATGCCCTTGTAGACGAAGATGCCGACGATGAGTCCGTACGCGGCGGCGATGGCGGCCGATTCCGTGGGGGTCATGACGCCGCCGTAAATGCCGCCCAGAATGATCACCGGCACCATGAGTCCCCACTTGGCGTTGTTCACGCAGGTGAGCAGCCGCCGCCAGCTGAAGGGGCGCCCGGTGCCGCGCCAGCCCTTTTTGCGGCAGTAGAAATAGCTGTACACCATGAGGGCGCCGCCGGTGAGGACGCCGGGGAGGATGCCGGCCATGAACAGCTTGCCGATGGAGACCTTGGCAAGCACGCCATAGACGATGAAGGGATTGCTCGGCGGGATGAGGACGCCGATGATGCCCGCGCAGGCCACGATGGTGGCGGAAAAGACCTTGCCGTAGCCCCGCTCGACCATGGCCGGGATGGTCAGCATGCCGATGGCCGCCACCGTGGCCGGGCCGGAGCCGCTGATGGCGGCGAAGAACATGCAGGTGAGGATGGTGGCGATGGCGATGCCGCCGTACATGCCGCCCACGATCTCGTCCGCAAGCTCAAAAAGCTGTTTGCTGATGCCGCCCACGCCCATCATGATACCGGCTGTGAGGCCGCACGAGAAATGAGAATGCGCCGCACGAGAAATGAGAACGTGCCAAAGCTGAAATCAGCCCTGGCACGTTTTTTGTTTTATGGGGAAATCAGTCGAAGTTGCGGATGAGCAGTTCCGGGGAAACGAGGTTTTTGCCGTTGCTGCAGGTATAGGGCACATCGGCGGTTTCAAAGCTGAAAGACGAGAACATCTTGCGCACCTCCGGCTTGTCGTTCAGCGAGAGGATAAACCTGCCCTCTATGCGCCCCAGAAGCTCGGCCAGAATGGTAAAGTCCTCCCAGTCAAACAACCCCTTCCCGTAGTAATCCTCGCAGTCCCAATAGGGCGGATCGATATAAAAGAGCGTCGTAGGCTTGTCGTACCTTTTGATGACCTCATGGTACGGCAGACACTCGATATACGTCCGGGCAAGCCGCAGATGTGCCGCCGAAAGCTGCTCCTCTATCCTTAAAAGATCGACCTTGGGGCCGCGTACCGCCGCATAGCCGAAGGTCGGATTATCGTTCATCCTGCCTCCAAAGCACATCTGCTGGAGGTAATAGAACCGCGCCGCCCGCTGAATGTCGGTCAGGGTGTCAGGCCCGGCCCTCTTGAGCCGCTCAAACTCGTCACGGGAAATCAGCACCCACCTGAAGTAGCGGACGAATTCCTCCAGATGATGCTGAATGACCCGATAGAACGTGACGATCTTATGGTTGATGTCGTTAATAACCTCAGCCTTGGATTCGGCCTTGCGGAAAAACACCCAGGCCGCTCCTGCGAACGGCTCGCAATAGCAGACATGATCCGGCAGCATGGCCACGATGCGTTTTGAGAGGCGCGATTTGCCGCCCATCCAGCCAGCCAGTGGAGAGCGGGCAGAGAGATTGGACATGAAGCTTGACTCCGTTGATTATGGCCCGAAAGTCAGCCGCCGTGCTACACAGATTCGTCCCTCGCGGACATATACAGGCGGCTACTCGCGGATGGTGAAGTCGTATTTCCATCCGTGGGCCGTGGCGGGCTTGGAGCCCGTCGGTGGGGGCAGCCTGCCAGTTTGCCCCCACCTCTCCTGCCGCACAAGATATCCCCGCCTGCGCAGTATTTCCCGGACAATACGCGGGCCATGCAAAGACTTTTTGCAAAGTTCCCCTCCCAAAAGAAGGCCATGCCCCGGCAATGGAGCATGGCCTTCTTTTGGACGTTGCTGGCGATTTCTATTCCGTCAGATCGCATTCGAGCCTGTTGGCGCGCCTGGCAGCACCCTTGTTGGTAGTGAGAACCTTGTGGCGGCGGTGACAAAACGGCGTGTACGTCCGGTAAATGGCCCAGGAACGTTTGCCGCTGAAGTCCGTCAGATGGCCGATCACATGGCAGTCATCATCAGGGTAACGCTTTTTACCGTAGGCTTTCATTCTATACCCCCTTTTTAGCGGGGGGCATGGAGAAAAACCCTAATCATCTAAGTCAATAAATGACGTAGGTGATTAGGATTCGCGCAATTCCGGGGGGCATTGCAGCCGCCTGGCCTCACTTTCATAGGACTGGCGGCAGTGGTCGGCATCGCCTAGGCGCGCGGCCACAAAATCAAGCGCCTTGCGCGCCTGCTTCCAGCCGGGGCGCTCCCGGTTACGCCAGAGGCGCGAGGAAAGCGTTTCGTCCGCCCATCCGCCAAGGATGGCGTTGGCAAGCTGGTCAACGGCCACCAGGCTTTGCTTGAGCCAGTGCCGGATCATGCCGCGCCTCCTTCAAGCGCGGCCTTGCGCTGGCCGCCCTCGGCCATGCAGGCCGCCTTGTGGGCCAGCGCCCCGGCGGTGTAGAGCATCAGAAAAGCATCGGAGGACAAGGCAAGCTGGACAAGCTCACCGTTGGCCCGGTAGGCGTTCCATGTCACGGATTCCGGCAGGCCGGGAGCGCCGCTTTTTTGCAGGAGGCAGGCGTTGGCCGTATCCGCGAAATTCTGCTGGTCAAAAGCATCATAGGAGAAGTGAAGCACCTCGCCGTCCACCATGTAGTCAAAGCCCGCCAGGATTGCCGCGCTGGTTTCGGCGTCAATCCGCGCGCGCATGGCCTCTTTATCCTGCCCTGTCTCAATTCTCGGCATATTCCACCCCCTCCGCCAGATAGATTTCCCGCAGGGTTTCAAGCCCGTCCTGGCCGCTTTCAAGGCGCAATTTGAGCAAAAAGCCCACGCTATCGCAGGCGGGCACAGGTTCAAGCTCGCCCTGCGCCCAGCGGGCGAGATACAGCCCGTCCTCGCTGTACGACTGCGGTACGGAATAGAGGGCCAAAGTATCACCCGGCTCAAGACTGGCCGGAAAGGTTTTGCCCTCACAAGAAATGAGAATGTCCATTCATACCCCCAAAATTCAAAAAAATTTCAATGCCCGCCTTCGGCGGGCACAGTAAGCCCGTATCCCGTAAACAGTTCACGCCCTTGCGAGGCGACAACCAAGGTCGATGCTCGCGAGGGACGCCGGATGGTACAAATAGAGGGCGAAAAGGCCCGCACGCGAACCGTCCGTCCAGCGAGCGCCGAGGTAACAGACGCGATCCTGCCCCTGTCCGAAGTCCGGCTGCCACCCCCAGTAGGCGTCCGGGACGCTGCCTCCCGAACCATCCTCGCCTGCCGTGGAGAGCGTTTCAGGATAGAAAATATCCGCGAGGTCAAACCCTTCGCCGCTCTGGTGACGAAAATTCACCGGCCAGGCATGGGTGTAGGTTGTCCCGAACTTGGCACGTTCCGGGGCCACAATGCCGGTATCAATCCACGCCTTTGACCCGTCGTTTTTGTAAATCATAATGTGTTTGTCGGAATCCCGCGTCTTCAGGCCGTCCACCATCTGCCAGACATTGCCCCACAGGCCCACATGGCCGCGCCAGCTTGCCGAGGCCACGGTGGGATCATCCACGCACTTGGCGTCAAACTGCGCCACATTGCTCACCACCCGCCACTGGCCGTCCACCCAGCCGGGGCCGTAAAACGCCTGGCTGTCGCTTGTGCCCGCCTCCAGCAACGCCAGAAGCTGAATCTCGGACACCTGGTAAATGTCCCACATGGCAAAGCCGGTCACGCCGCCGGAATTGCGTCTGGCACACATGGCCTGCATGGTCGGGAAATCAACATTGGTGAACGGCTGCCTGCCCGGACGGCTGCCGAGGATTTTTTGGGCATTGGCCGCGTCCGGCGTGGTGTCGATGGCCTGATAGGTGGCGCAATACCAGTGGTCTATTTCCTGCCCCGCCTTGAGGAATGAGGGAAAGACCTTGAATCCTTCCAGCGAATCCGGGCTGATCCAGCGCGCCCACTTGCCCTCCAGCGGCCCGGAGGCGATTGCCCCCGCCTTGTAGTAAAACTTGCTGTGTTCCTGCATCATTTGGCCGTCCACCAGGACGCGGCGGATGGCCTTGTAGGTCGGATGGTGGTCAAAGTAGCTCCTGGGCGGCGTCACCGGCAGGCCATCCTTGTCCACATGACACCAGCTTCCCGCCCCACCGCCTTCCTCGGCCAGACATATCCCGATGACCGGCGAGAGCGAGCCGGTGGCAAGGTGCTTGAACAGGGCCGCGTGGGCGCTTGTGCTGGCCTCGTGCGCGGCGTCCGCCTCTTGCCGGGCTGTAGCCTCGGCATCATCCGCCGCTTCGCGGGCCTCCGCTTCCGCCTCCTGCGCGGCGGCATGAGCGAGCAGCGTTTGCCCCTGCTCGGCCACGGTGGCGGCGGTCACGCCCTGCGCCTGTTCCGTTGCCGTGGCGCGGGCCTCCAACGCGGCTATGGCATCATCGGCGGCGTTCGCCTGCTCCAGACGCGCGGCAAGGGCCGTGTCCGTGGTCTTGGCGTGGGCGTCAAAGCCATTGGCCTGTGCTATGAGACGCGGCAAATCTTCCCGCAAATCATTTTTTTCATGCGGCAGGGGCAGATTCAGATACGCGGTGCGAGGGTCCATAACCATACTGCTGTCTCCTTATGCCAGGGCCATGAGCCTGATATTCCGGACGCGGGGCCGCGCCGTGCCGGTGCCGGTGAGCGTCAACCGCGCCTTGACCAGATCGGCGTCGGACAAGTCCAGCCCGAAATGATACTCCACAAGGCCATCCCCCTGATTGACCGCGCTCTGCTGCGTCATGGCCTGCCACTCGCCGGAATCCACGCGCAGTTCCGGCGTAACCGTCGCCCCGGTCGGGATGATCGCGTCATAAATGAGGATGGCTTTGACGGCATTGTCTGCGGGGATGGAGCGCGTATAGTAGTCGGCGCTCTGGGCCACCTCGCCGCAGACCAGCATCGTACCGGGATACAGCACAGGGCTTGAGGCCGTGTCTCCCGAAAGCGTGGCCTTGACGCCGATCTGCCCGGAAACGCCGTTCGCCAGGCGCACGGCCTGCCCCTCGGCCACTGTTACCTTGCTCTCGTCCGGCAGGGCCAGCTCGTACTCAATACGGCTCCTGGCCGTGGGGATGTCCGCCAGGCTGAACAGGAGCATGTCCGTAGCCGTATCCGTGGCAACGGCAGCACCCAAATCCACCTGTTGCGGCGCTGCCGTGAACTCGGCCCTGAGCAGGCGGAACGCGAGGTCTCTGTCCTGATGGGGCGTCCATGTCGAAGCGTTGCTGGAGGACAGCAGAACGCCCACGGTATAGGGCTGCGAAACCACCCACGTCTGGGCCAGCGTGTCGAACTTGCCGATTTCGGCCACGGCAAGGGAGGTCTGCCCGTCATCGCACATGATGACCAGGGCATATTCCGTATTGGCCGAAAGCTGCACCGGCGCGTCAAAGAGGATACGGGTGTGGCCGCCGCCGGTAATGACCATCTGGCCGGCCGCCACATGCTTTTCCGCCAGGACAACGCCGGTGGGGAAGCCGTTGCTGACTTCGCGGATCTGCACCCTGGCATCCCCGCCGGAGGCCGTGAACCACAAGTCCACGCCGCAGACCTGCGTATCCGCCTCCAGCGCAAAGGTCTGGGCGAGCGGATCGACCCAGACGGTGGTAATGCTGTTGACCTGCCGCCATGTCTGGATATTGAGCGTTCCCTGGCCCACAAAGACGGCGCTGCCGCGCGAGCCGTTGACTTCTCCACCGGCGAAATCCACGGTCTTGGCTCCGGCGGGCACATTTTCGGGTATCGTGAACTTGCCTTCGATCACGCCCTGTTCATCGGCAACAAGCGTCATACATATCTCCTTATGCCAGTGCCCGCGCTTCCACGGGGATGCCGTCAAATGTTACCTGCCGCAATTCCTCTCCGGGGCCGAAGCCTTCAATCCTGAACGACACCTCAATGGGCCGCAGATATTCCAAATCCTCCGAAGTCTGGGCCAGCAGCTCGTTGCTGGTGGAATATTCCCTGCCCACCACAACGTGGTAGTAGCCGTCCCGCGTGCGGTTGAAATAGCGCGTCTCCGCGCTCGTCCACTGCGTTTGGGTCTCCGTCCAGCGATCAACCGCAGGCTTGAGCGTCACGCGGGCGGGCATGGGGTCAAACGCGCTGTACGGATTGACCCGCATGTCCCCGGTGCGGAGGGTCTGGGCAAGGCAGACCTTGGGGGTAAAAGATCGCGCGATCGGCTGCTGCACATCCGCAGAGAGCATGAAGGCCGTAGCCGCAATGGGCAGGGTCAATTCCCCGTCAATGATGGCCGCCGTCTGCTCGATACCCTGATCGCGCATGTCATCGTTCAAAAGGGGATCGACGAAAAGGCCCACGCGCGCCCCGTTCTCCCGTGTGGTCACATCGGCTTCCAGACGCTGCCGGGCCACCTCCTGCGCCAGATAGTCCACTCGCCGATTGAGCGCCTTGATGTCGCTGAACGGCACGACCCGGACGCCGTCAGACGTCACCGGGCGCTCCGGGCGCCAGGTCTGGGCCACCGTGGCCAGCGCCAGCATGGTGTCCGGCACGGGCGGCGCTTTGGGGCTGGTTTCCGCCGCAATGCCCTGAAGCCAGGTGAATACGCCGTCCGCCGTGATGCACAGACGATCAAGACGCGGCAGCGCCTGCTGGTAGGTCACGAGGATGTCAGACCCCGGAACGGCGTTCGCCACGTCAAAGCCGTCCGCGTCCAGGTTGCCGGGCGTCTGGGCCACGATGGCCCGGATGGTGGCGTGATAGGTGGAACCGGGCGCGGGTTCGGCCCCTCCCGGTGCCCAGTCGATTTTGTCGCCATTTTTGACGTAATCCGTCCCGGCTTCATAGATGGTGTCCCCCTGCCAGACCTTTTCAACGGATCGCACAGACGTATCCGGCAGGGTGTCGGAGCAGCCGGTATAGGAACCATGCACCAGTTCCACGGTCTTTTCGATGGACACGCGCAGGGATTCCACGCTGTGGATGGGGCCATGCGCCACAAGGACGCGCTCCGAGGGGCCGCCCTGGGCCGCATGGACTTCGGTGTCGATACGGCGCAAGTCCGGCGTGGCGGCATAGGCCAGGCGGCGGCTGGTGGGCAGCTCGACACCCACGCCGTTGACCCGGCAACGGCCTTCAGAGACTGTGTAAATCTGGGTGGCTCCATCCTCGGCCCGTTGCACGATCATGCCGGAGGCGATGTAGGAGCCGCCGCCCGTGCTGTCACGGTCATAGCGGGCCAGCAGGGCGTTGAAACTGTCCAGGGCCGGGGGCTGTTCCTTTGCCCGCACCACGCCGTTATCCACCACATGGACGGGGAAGAAATCGCCGGTCGTCCCGTCGCCGTCATAGCTCCAGAAGGTTTCCACCTTGAGCCGCCAGGCTCCGGGTTCTCCTTCTCCGTCCACTCCCTGGGCCGGGTTGCGCAGGCTGGGGTCATCCATCTCGCTGACAACCGTTTCACGCATCCGAATGCCCACGGCAATGGTGCCGGTCGTCGGGATGGTAAAGGTGGCCGGGGCCACGCCGCGCACCGCGCCGTTCAGATAGACCGCGCCGGACTGCGCCTGGACTTCGCCGGTCTTTTCATTGACGGTGATCTGCGCATCCCGGATGATGTCGCCATCGGCAAGGATGGCGTCCGCTATCTGTTTCAGCCGGTGGGCGGCCATTTCCTGCGCGTCATTCAGTTCCCGTCCCTGAAGGACATAACCGTCACGGTAGAGTATCCGCTCAAAGAGCTTCGCGGGGTCAAAGGTCTGGTAGTAGTTTTCGATGTTCCGCGCCATGATGCCCCCCTAAATGGGCTGCACGAACTCCACGCTCTGGCGCATGGAGACAGTGCGGTTGATGGGCCGGGCCAGAATCTGGGCGCAGAACATCATGCCCGTGTCCGCAAGTTCATCGGGCGTGAAATAAAGCTGCCCCGCCGGGCAGGAGTCCAGCGGCTTGCTGTCCACAAACAGCCCGATTTCGCGGATGACCGCGTTGCTGGCGTCCTCGAAGTCGTAATCGGCCCGGATGTAGAGATACGGCGTGGGCGTGTCGCTGAAACTGTAGCGAGCCTTTTCCAGCGTGCCCTCGGCCTCGTTTTCGGAGACGGGTATGACAATGCTGCCCTCATCGTCCGGGATGCAGTAGCGCACCACGGACGGCTTGCGCCGCCCGATTTCGGCGTGGAGTGCCTCCGCGTCCACCAGAGACGGCAAATCCTCTCGCTGCATGGTGTCCCATGCCGGGTTGCCGATGCCCCAGGCCAGATGCAGGGGCCGCTCGGCGATGGCGCGGGCCATCGCCGCCCGGCCCGTGTTGGTGATTGTGGAAAGCATTGCCTACTCCTCCAAAGGTTGAATTGTTGCCTGTCCGGTGTAATCCCACCATTTGCGGTTGCCCCACGGCCCAGACCAGGATTGATGGCGCAAGGTCGTGCCGTGGAGCGTCAAAAATTCCTGGCCCGCCGTGTCCGTATCCTCCGGCTTGAGACGCTCGGCCTGCGCGGCAAGCGCGGCCACCTGTCCGCCCCGGCCCGATACGGGCGCAATCCGGGCTGCCTGCGCCCCGTGCGTGGCGGAAAACCCCGTATGGAGAGGGTAGGCCGTCCAGGGGCCGCTCCACGGGCCTTGCCAGCCGTTTTCGTCCAGACGCTCGCCCCGCAGGCAGAAGCAGGCCGACAAGCCGCCATGCGGGCCGCAAAGGCCGGTCTGGGGGCAGGAGAAGCCCAGGAGCGCCCGCCGGTACTCCAGCAGCGGAATGACGCGGCGCAACGGGCCATGCAGGGACAGGCGGAAGTCGCCAAGGATCGGGGAATCGTCCACCGCCACCGCCCGGCGCACAGCGCCAAGACGGCCATTGAGAGAACCAAGGACGCCATTTTGGCGGTGGCCGGGAACCAGTTGCGAGCGGGCAAAACCCAGGACGCGCAGCCGCCACGCGGGGATGATCCGCGTCCAGCCGCTGGACTCCACCCACGGGCCTTCCCACGGGCCAGACCAGCCATGCGGCGCGAAAACCCGCTCGGCATTCTGCAAACTGATTATTTCGCCGATGACGAAACTGTGGCGGCGGGTAAAGGTATCCGACAGACGCGACTTGCCGAGCAGAAAGGCATTGAGGCGGCGCATGCCGCGTCCGGCCAGCACGGCGGACAACGCCACCCGGCCAGGACTGGTCAGCACTTGCTCACCCTGGTAGCGCGAGCGCAGGCCGAAGCTGATGATCGTCCCGGAATCTCCGGCATCCGGCATGGTCACGCCAGACCAGTAGGACAGCCAGCCGCTGCCGAGCCTGGGGCCGATGGAAAGCGTGATGGGCCGCCGGTCATAGCTGTCATTGTAGAGCCGGAAGAAATAGGAGCGGGCGGGCTTGTACTCATTGACCAGCCAGATCAGTGTCTTGATGTCCGCTACCTGCTCGGCCTGCCCGATGTCGCTTTCCGGCGTCTTGAGGCGCACCATGAACTCCGCCCAGCGGGTAGGCGCAAACTGGCGCATGTTCTCAACGGCCAGGACTTCAAAGCCGTAGAACTTGAGGATTTCCGGCAGCCCCCGAACCTTGCCGCCCAGCAGGTGCCAGCGCCAAGCGTTGACCACGCGGGCGCGGAACTGCTCCGCGCTCTCGCGCGGGTGGCGGGTCAACCCCCGGCTTGTGCCGAAGCCCGGAATCAGCGCGTCCTCGCAATGCTCCGGGAACCACTGCTGGCGGAAATACAGAATGTCGTCCCGCGTCTCGTCCAGGCTTGCCGCCTGCCCCCTGACCAGCGCCGAGAGCGGCCCCGGATTGTGGATAAGGGGCCAGCGCAAGATGTCATGGAAATAGCGCCAGAACTCGGAGGACATGCCTATATCTCCTCGGCCATGCGGGTCGTGAGAGAGAGGCTTTCCAGCCGCGCCACGCCGTCCGCCGGAACGCTGATGACTGCCTGTGCCGGGCTTGTCCAGACCACGCGCTTGACGCCCGGCACGGCAAGGACGGTATGCGTCAAAAGGTCAAGCGTGAGGTCTTGCCCGATTTGCAGGGCGGCCACGTCGGAGAGCGGGCTTGTCTCCGCGAACAGGGCGCGGATACGGGCCTCGGCCTGCGCCACAATGGCGGCGGGATCGCCGCTGGTGTACTCAATCTCTCCGGCGATGGCGCAAGGTACAGGTTCCGGCCCCTTGACCAGCCAGTCGTCATTGATGGGCACGTTGGGCGCGATGGCGGCGCGGACTTTCTCCAGCAGCGCCTCGGTGGGCAGCACGTCCGCGCCGCGCACCACAACGTCCACCGTGCCCTGGCCGCGCGGGTGCTGATCAAGGATGCTGACGCTGGTCACGCCCGGCACGGACAAGGCCCAGGACTTGTAGGCGTGCTTGGTGCAGCCGTTGTTGGCCGCCCACGCAAGGGCGTAGCGCTCCTGAAGCTGGGCGTCCGTCTCTTCGTCCGCTCCCTCGCTTGTCAGCCAGTCGGCCTCGTTGCTGATGCCGGATATGCCCTCCACCGGCGTCACCAGCTCGCAAATCTGGCCCGTGGAGGCGTTGGCCGCCGCGCCGTAGTCCTCCGCCTCCACCGGCACGTCCACATAGGCGGCTTCGGCGGGCAGGACGGCATCGGCCACTGTGCTGTAGCGGTACACCTGGCCGATGCCGTCCGGGAGAGTGCGGACAATGCGCCGGGCCGGGATGGCGACATTGCCCGCAAGGGAGGATGACGGCGCGCGCAGAAAGCGCACATTGCCCTTGGCCTTGGTGGCCGGGCGGCGGGAAAGATTGACGCTTGCGGCGTGGGTATCAAGCCAGTCGCCGGAGGCAGTGGCCGGAACGGCCTGTCGCATCAGGCGCTGCAAGAGCGCGTAGATTTGCCAGTAGCCCCAGCAGTAGAGTTCCAGCAGCCCGCGCACCACGCCCCTGTTGAGATTGAGGCGGCCAGGCAGCCAGCCTTTGGCGGCAAAAATGTCCTGCACCTCCTCCACATGGGCGAAGATGGAGGCCCGGACATCATCTATCGTTTTTGAAAGTCGCGGCAAAGCTGTCGGTTCTTGGCTGGACATCCTGGATCACCATTTCCATCGTCTTTTTATTGATCTGAAGGACGAGATTGAGGGGTGAGTCCTCGGTAATGAAGCGCCAGAAGACTCGCGCCGTGACGCTCGTCTCGTCCCAATGCGTCACCGTACAACGCACCGAGCCGACAACCACACGCGGGTCCAGCTCCACACGCATGATGATCTCCGCCTCAAGGGCGGCTCTGGATGCGGCGGTGGAGTCCTCCGCAATCCAATCATGGACGAGCGAGCCGAATTCAGTGTCGTAAAACAAGCCGCCAAGACGGGTGAAGATGCGCAGCACGATATCCTGCACGCCGGTATCAATCCCCTCGGTCAAAACCAGCTCGCCGTTGGCAGCCACTTTGGCTTGTCCCTGCGCGTTCAGGGCAATGTCTTGTCCCCAAAAGTCGGAGGTGCTAGAATTCATGGGAACAGGATAATCTGCTGGAAAAATATGCGCCCGGAAAGGGGGCGTTCTATGCAAGGAAAAAGGAGGGGAAATATGAATGAGTTAGAAGAGCACATTCCACATCAATGTTGCATTGAAAATTTTTCGGAAAAAACCATAAGCCATGAAGGGACAACAACCACCACGAAAAAAGGGGAAAGAAAAATTTTTTATGGGGATGCGGCTCTTGCGGTTGCTGATGCGGAAGCCCATGCCATTGAACGCGAATCAGTAGCCAAAAGTGAAGGAATAAAAGTAATAGCCAAAGGTGCGGCTATCGGGGTTGGTGCTAGCATTTTTTATGCTTTTGCCTCTTCTCTAAATACGCCCCCCACTTCGGCTTCCCGCGAAGCTATCCCCACTGACGCGAAGGTTCCCGGCAATGACGACATCCCCGGTAATGTTGGCGGAACCGCGTAAGCTGTAACTCCCTTCATGCTCCCGGTGATCCCGTTCATGAACCGTGCCCAAACCTCCGCCGGTTCCCCGTGCGGTTTCGTTGCCTTCCTTGACGATTTCGGGGGCGCGAAGGGTCAGCGTTCCCCCGGCCTCAATGGTGGCGTCTTTTCCCGCCTGGACGACGGCGTTGTCCCCGGCCTTGATCGTCCAGTTCTTGCCGGCTTCGGCGCTGATGTTTTCCGGGGTGAGCGTGACAAGCTGTTTTTCCTTGTCGATGCGCATCTCCACCCCCGGCTGAAGCTGGATGACAAGCTCGTTCAACTCGGCCTTCGGCGCGTTCTGGCCGAGGCCATAGCGGATGTTGGAGATGAACGGATAGTTGGGATCGCCGTCATAGAAGCTCAAATCGCACAGCGTACCCACTGTCGGCGGGCAGACCAGACCACGATCCGGCCCTCCCCATAGCACCGGGAGCGCCACACGCGGCACGACAGGCTCCGAGTCGTCCACGCTCTCATCACATCGCAAGGGCTGCACGTCGGCAAAATACTGGCCGTCAGAGGCGTAGACGCCCACGATTTTGGCCTTGCGCGTCATGCGGTAGTACGAGCGCAGATCAGGCATGGCCAGTTCCACCAGTTTGCGGATGAGACCGATAAAATCTCGTTTGCCTTCCCGTTCATCCATGTCACATCCCCTCGGTCACGCCTTCGTGCGGCAGAAAAGATCATGCCCACCCTGCATCCTTGCCGTAGGTAACAATGGTCGTATTGCCGCCTTCGGCCAGAGAGTGAACGACGTCAAGGGCGCGGGCCGTGATATTCAACCCGCGCCGCGTGTCGGTGATATGCACCAGCCGGCTGTGGGTAAGCCCGGGGAGCAAGACGCTTGTGACCACGCCGACGCCGTCCGACGTCTCCGGCGGCGTATTGGCGATGAGATTTTCGCATGTCGTGATGGCATAAGCCGCGCCCGGTTCGTCCCCGGCGCTCCACGTCAGGCCGGATGCGCCGAGCCAGAGCGCATGGCGGCTCATGTCGTACCCAAAGGCACGGGTCAGCGTATTGGCAAGTTGCTTGATGGCCCGCGCCACAGGCACGTTGGAAAAGACCTGGTATGGCAGCACATCGCCCGGAATTTCCACCGCTCCCACAGGGAGGCCGGTGGCGGACAGGAGTCTTCTGGCCACGGCGGCGGCAGGCTCTCCATAAAAGGAATCCTTGACGAGAGTTGTGGTCAGCGCCTTCTCCAGTCCCACGGCCTGCACGGTAATGGCGTCCGCAGCCTCGGCATCCGCGCCGGGCTGCCCGATTTCCGCCACGCTGCCTTCCCATTCCTGCCAAAAGTTGGCCTCGCCCCGATAGCCAAAGCGCAGCGTAACCTGCTGTCCAAGGGCCAGAGCGGCGCGGGCCACCCCTTCGGGATCGGGGATGACGATCCGCGCGCGACTGACCACGGCGCGGCGGCGCGACACAAGCTCGATACGCGGACTCCTCAGGATTTCCAGCGGCCCCACATTGCAGCGGATATTCAGCCCCTCAATCAAGCTCCACCCCGATCACTTCTTCCGCTTCCCGCGCCGCCTCCTGACCCTTTCTCGCCGCCAGGTCTTTTGCCTGTTGGGCCAGTTCTGCGGGGGTCGGCTGCCTG
Source organism: uncultured Desulfovibrio sp. (assembly GCF_910584445.1). Classification (GTDB taxonomy): domain Bacteria; phylum Desulfobacterota; class Desulfovibrionia; order Desulfovibrionales; family Desulfovibrionaceae; genus Desulfovibrio. The sequence continues at coordinate 34,962 of NZ_CAJUBO010000007.1, read as the reverse complement.
GCCACGGCCTGCTCCTGCTTCACAATGGGAGGATTGTGTTCGGTAAAGGCCAGGGTGGCCCTGATGTCATCGCTTTTCATGGATTCGGCGGAGTCCAGCTTGGAAAAGACGACCTGCCGGATGCCCCGCGCCAGCAGATGGCGATTGGCAACGGTAAAAATGGTGGGGTTGGCCCTGGCGTCCGTCTTCTTGAAAATTCCGTTCAGCGTGTTCAGCTTGTCATAGCATGTGCCGGCATCGTCCGTGGTGAGGTACAGGGACAGGGAAATGTCGCTGTCTTCCCATCCCTGGGGGGTCTTCTTCTTGCCGGAGGATTTATCGACGGACTGCTCATCAAACCTGACCGCGCATGACACCCGGATATCCGAGAGGATACCGGGCAATTCCTCACCGCCGATACGCACAATGCCGTCTTCAAAGGTCAGGAGCTTCATGCCATGCTTTCCCCATATTCCATTGCCGCCGATTTGAGTTGGTCATAAAAATCGTTGGCGTCTTTCACGTTTGGCAGCGTGATGTTTGCGATGTGCAAGGCGAAAGACTGCTGCGTCTGGCCACTGGCCTGCGATGCCGCATCGCTCTGCCGGGCTTCGGCCACGTCCTTCGGCATGCCGGGGGGTTCGGGGATCTTCGGCGCGATCAGTTCCGGGGCGTCATCTCCGCCAAAGAGGCTCTGCCACACACTGCCAAGACCCTCCTTCAGCGTCTGGAACTTGCCGGAGATGGTTTGCATCAGGCTTGGGAAACCGGCATTGACGCCTTCGCCGAGGGTGGTCATCAGGCGGGAGCCGGAAAGTGTGAGGGTCGAAAGCGGGCCTTCCCTGGCGTCGCTGAACGGCAGGAGGTTGCGAACCCGCTGAAAAACGCCCTTGACCGAGTCCACGAGCGCCCCGGCGGCGGACTTGATACCGTCAACGATGGTGGTCAGCAGCTTGGCCCCGCACTCGAACAGATTGATGCTGTCAAGGTAGGCCATGACCTCGCCCCAGGCCGCGCGGATGGAATCTCCCACGCCCCACAGGTCGCCCACGAGGGCAAACATCTCGCCGAGCCCGTGGAAGACCGAGCGCAGGGCCTCTGCTGCTGAAGGGATGTCCCCGGTGAAGGCAGCGGCAACGGCGCTGAAGAGACCGAGGACATTCGCCACTCCCTGCGCCAGAACGCCGAGAATGGTCGCCAAGGTTTCCAGAGCGCGCGTGAGGTAGCCGCCTATCACTTCCCCGAGGCTGCGCGCGTCCGCTGCCGCGCTTTTGACTTCCGTGCCGAAGACCTTGCCGATGACACGACCAAGGATGTCGAAAATTTCGCGGATTTTGAGAATGGCCGGCGCAAAGACAGTCGTGACCACGCTAAAGTCAAGGGCATCCCAGATGCCGCTGAAAAATTCCCGAATGCGAAAGACGATCTTGCCGACAGTAACCACCAGGTTTTCCAGCCCTGTGGCCTTGATATCCCTTGCCAGCTCTCCGCGAATTTCGGAACTGGAGCCTTTGAGATTGTTGAAAATGGCGATGACGCCGTTCACAACGAGCTTGATATTGCTCCACCAGCGGGACAGGACAGTGGCGATGCCGCCGAAGTCCGCTTTCCACGCCGCGTAAAACGTGCCGGCAACGGCAATGAGCGCCCACACGGGAGCGCCGAGGCCCAGGAGTGACGTCTTGAGCGCCAGCATCACTTTGCTGACAAAGGGCGCGGCCTTGCCGACAGCCCACATGCCGGCGGCAAAGCCTGTAACCGCCACAACGGCGGTTGCCAGAGCGCCGGCAATTTTCAGGATGGCCGAGCCGTCCTTGCTCTGCGCAAAGGCGTCCAGAAGGCGCAAAAGCCCGGTAATGGCGTCCACCACTTTGCGCACGACCGGAAGGAACATCTTGCCCACGCTGATCTGCAAGGACTCCCACGCGCTGCCCATGCTCCTCACGCTGCCGGCGAGGGTATCGTTCTGCTTTGCGGCCATCTCCGCCGCAGTGCCGCTGCCGTTTACCAGGTTGTTGATTTTTTCAAGCAGCTTGCCCGATCCGTCGGCTTGATTGATCAGCTCGGAAAAACCGGCCATCGCCTCTTCGCCGACGATCTTTTTCAATGCCTCGATCTGGTCTGCGGAACCAAGACTCTGCATTTTGGCGGTCAGTTCGCCCAGAACTTTTATCGGGCTGCGGAGGTTGCCTGCCGCATCCTTGGTCGTGACGCCAAGGCGCTGCATGAGTTCCGCAGCCTTTTTACTGGGCGCGGCCAGCTTGCCGAGCATGGCCTTCATGGTCGTGCCGGCCTGCGATCCCTTGATGCCCACATCGCCGAGCAGACCGGCCATCGCCGCCGTTTCCTCCAGAGAGAGGCCGGCTTTCCGTGCGATGGGGGCCACATATTTCATCGTGTCCCCCAGCTTCTCCATGTCCGTATTCGCCTGGGCGCATGTCAGGGCCAGGGTATCGGCCACGCGGGTCATCTCGGACGCCTTGAGGCCGAAAGCGCCGAGGATGTCGGAGGAGATGTCGGCGGCCCGGCCCAAGTCCGTGGCCGTGGCCGCCGCCAGATTGAGGACGCCGGGCAGAGCGTCGAGGTTTTCCTGTACGCTGAACCCGGCCATTGCCAGATACTGCTCGGCCTCTCCCACCTGGACGGCGGTAAACTGCGTGATGGCGCCCAGTTCTCTGGCCTTGTCTTCAAGGGCTTTCAGCTCCGCGCCCGATGCGCGGGAGACCGCTCCCACCTTGGCGATTTGATCCTCAAAGCCTGCCGCCACGGACACACACGCACCAAAGGAGCCAAGCAAGACCCCGGCCCCCACAGCAATCGGCCCCAGGGCCAGGGCAAGTTGTCCCATGCGGGCGTGGAGCGATTTTGTCTCCGCGTCCACGCTGCCCATTGCCTGCCGGATTTTACCGAGGGGGCCGGAGAGCATGTCCACGAGGGAGAGTGTCGCAAATATCTCGAAGACTTCCATGATTCCTTCTCAAATAGCTTGCCCCCGCACGTCCTGTGCGGGATGCAAGCTCGCTTGCAAGCGGCGCGACGCTTGCTGCGCTCCGCTGCGCGGCTGCCCGCATCCTTGCGGGCTACTCCTTCCTGCCCCAGAAACTGCGGCTCATGGCCTCAAAGAATCTCCTCTCCAGCCAGACGGCCTGGTCGAGTTGCGCTTCCCAATCCGCCATCTCCTCGGCTGGCTCGGAATGCAGCCAGAAGCGGATGAGCGCATCGCCCTGACCATAGCCGTCCGGCTCTAGTTTCCCAGGTCAGCGGAAATCCCGACACCCTTGAGGATCGCGGTGGCAAAGCTGGCGGTGATACCGGGATATTCCTCCATGCTCTCCAGGAACCGCTCCTTGTCATCGGGGTGGATGATGTCCAGCAGGAGATTCCGGGCCGCCTGCGTGGAATTTTTGGTGGCCTTGTCCTGCAGGCGCTGCAGCTGGACTTTGGTGGGCTTGGCGAAGCGGAACGTCAGTCTGACGGACTTGCCGTCTTCGGCGCTCTCGCCCGCCCACGGGTCTTCAAAGGCGTGGGTGAAGGACGCATATTTGCGGGTGGAGACTGCGGCGTCTTCGGGCTGTTTCACATCGGACATGCTGAACTCCTCGTTGCGGCAAAAGCCGGTTTATTTGTTCACTCCCTTGTAACCGCAAAAAAAGAAACGCGCCCGGAAAGAGCGCGTTCAGTGCAAGGATTTTTTGCCCCTACATATACCGGCTTTTATGCTCCCGCTTGGCGGGAGTGCCGTTCCACAGGATGGGCGAGAGGATGACGAATTCGCAGGTAATGGGCGAGGCATTGGTATCGCCCTGACTTGCGCCGCCCCCGGAGAACTTCTGGATTTTGCAGTTCTTGAGCGTGTCGGTGACGGTCGGCATATCGTCATTGCCGTAACTCACCACAATCGTGATCGGCGCGTGGTCATAGATGCCGCCGCCGGCACTGGTAAGCTCTTTCTTCAGCTTCTCCCATTCGTCCCGATCCAGCGTCATCGAGCCGCTGGCCTCATAGTTTCCCCGGCCATAGCCGAGAGGCACGGAACCGCGTCCATAGCGCCCCTCGATGCTCTGGCCGTCCTCGTATTTTATCTCGGTGACCGCGGCGATTTCCCCATGCGGCCCGGTGACGGTCATGCTTTCCCAGTCGTATCGGTTCCCATTGACTGCCATGCTGCCTCCTAGTCCTCGTCCGTCATGCGCGGGTCAAACTTGCTCCCCGCGTAGACGTATTTGTTGAAGAGATGGATTTCCCGGATGATGGGAATGCCAATGAGCGTCGCTTCAACCTGGACACCGTTGTTGACGATATCCTGACCAACGGGGATGTCGATTCTGTAGGCGGCAAGCTCTCCGGCTCCGACCATCACGTCCAGAGCGTTTTCCAGGTTGGCCTTGAGATAGGCCAGCCCTCCCTGGCTGTTGACACGCATGGGATCGCCAAGCTCGTCATTGAGGCTCTTCAGGGCAGCCACGCGGGTAAGACGTACCGCCCGGAAGACCGTCCGCAGAGGTTCCTCCCAGCGGTAGTCGCTCGTCTCATCGGCCAGAGTCCGCGAACCGGCCCAGTATGTGCCGTCCATGCCGGCATACTGCCTGGCGGTAATGAAACCGGCATCCTCCAGCGCTGGCTGAATCGCCTCCCAGCCGTCGGGCAGGGCAAGCTGGGACACGGGGCCGTCCTTGACACGACCCGCCGCGCGCTGCACGGGGATGGCCATGACGCGCCCTGCCTGGAGTCCGGCGGCATTGCGCAGGCGGGCCTGCCCTGTCGTATCGACCACTTCGCCCCACTGCGGGCAGACGGTGACGAAACGGGCGGCAATGCCCTGGCGCTCGGAGAGGAGCCATGCGGCGAAATCGCTCATGTCCTCGTGATCATACGGCAGGCGGGTCTCCATCTTGAAGTAGGTGGGTCGCTGCTGCCCCCAAAGTTCCTCCGCCTTGGCCTGGGCCGCAAGCCAGTCCACGCTGTCGCTTTCGCCCACGACGTACACAAACTCCACATCATGGATGGCCAGAGGGCTTTCCAGCGCGTCCAGCACATCCACGATGCTCGGCGCGGGCGGCAGCAGGCGGCAGGTGTAGGTCGTGCCGGCGGCATAAGTGCCGGCAGGGAACGTGAGGACAACGCCAAACCCCGGCAGCCTGTATTTGCCGTCAACGGGGATGGTGCGCGTCCGCTCGAAGCTGTCGCCGCCATCCGTGGAAAGCCGGAACGTGCCCTCGTTGAGAGTTCCGCCCCTGACGATCTGGACGACCAGTTCCGCCCCGGCCAGCACAGCGCCGCCGCTTGCTTCCCCGACTTCAACCATCGGGCTGTCGGCATCGCCTGTCCTGTAGACGGGGCCGACGGGACAGCGCACACTGCAGGCATAGCTCGTGCCGACCTCCAGCTCGGCATCGGAGGCAAAAATCAGCGTGACGCCGGTATCGCCGAGAACATGCTGCGTGGCGCTGGTCACCGGCTCCGCGTAGGTTTTGCCCCCGTCCAGACTGACCTCCAGCTCCGCAGTGCCAAGCGCGCCCGCCGTGGACACGCGCACCAGCACGTCCGCGTTCTGCGCCGGGTAGCCGGACAGCGTCGCGGGAGAGCCATCGCCATGCTGCGAAAGCGCGGAGATATAGCCGCACGGCTGCCCCTTCACGGGCACGGCGACGAGGTAGGGGTCCTGACCACCGGTTACCAGCATGTCGCGCACACGGTCGACCAGCGGCCCAACGCCGAGCAGCGCCTCAAGATCAGTCCGCTGGCCGATCATGTAGCCCTTGCCGACCTGCCCCTTGGAACAGACGCCCGCAACGAGCGCCTTGCCGTCCACGCCGCCGGTAACTATGCCGCTGGTGCCATCAATGAGATAGTGAAAGACATCGCCCATGTGGCATCCTCCTTACGCCAGCCGTCCGCCGCCCATAGGACGGGATCTGACCCTCTCCAGGGCGCCGCGATACTCGGCATCGGTGACCATCTTGCCCGCCTCCCAACCCATACAGCGCATCAGCGCCGCCTGCTGCCAGCTTGCGATGCGGTGGCGGTCTGCCAGTACGGACAGGGTTTCCAGAACAGGCTGCGGCGGCGCGTCATCCGGCTTGCTCGTGGCATCCTTGGCGACATCGCCGGTTTCCTGGGTTGTGGCGCTCCCTTCCTCGGCGGCGACTTCCGCATCCGTTTTGGAGACATCCTGGCCGTTTTCACCGCCGGCAGCGGCTGCCGCCTCCGGCGTGGCCGCACCGGGCGCTGACTGCGTGTTCTCCTCGGCCTGTGCCTGCTGCGGCTCGCCTTGGACGACCTGGGACTCCTTTTTATCTTCAGCCTTCTTGACCATGTTTTGCCTCCATTGAAACATTGATGGTGAATGTGGGAATCAGCGCCTCGACTTCGTCGGCGGTGACGCGCCAGGTAAAGGTCAACTCATACAGCTCATTGATGTAATGGAAGACCTCGATGACCTCATCGCCAACGCGGTTGTCCGGAGCTTTGCCGAAGGTGGCCTTTTCGGCCCGAATCCCCACCCAGTTGCCGCGTTTATCGTTGACCCCCCTGGGCAGCGCGGCCACGAAGGCGTAAGCGAAATCGGCAAGCCACGCATCGTCTTCCGCAAGGATGTTGGCGGCTGCCGAGAACTCCACTTCATACAGCTCACGCTTGCGGACGCGGTTTTTCTCTGTCCGGACAAAGGCCAGCGTGCGGCCAGTCCGCCGATACGTTGCCGGCAGGAACTGCAGCTCGACCCGTGGCCTGTCCAGGGTAAGGTTGTCGCTCGCCACCTGATTGATGACGCGCCCTTCAGGCAGTCCGGCGGCAAGCGCCGCCTTTGTGATGACCTCGGTAGCCAGCGTCTGCATCGTCACGCCTTGAAGGTGCCCGCGAGGAACTCGGCAATGACAGCCATGGCTTCTTCCCTGTCCTCTTTCGAGACGCCGAGATAAGGTCGCGCCGGGATTGAAACATGATGTCCCTTGCCGGCCTTGCCGCCCATCTGGTGTATCCGGGCATAGACGACATTATTGCTGCCGACCATGACCATGCTGGCTGTAGCCGCATAGCCGATTGACTTGCGCAGCTCGGCCGTGTTGGTCAGCGTCTTGCCGCTTTCGGCGGCGGCACGCTTGGAGGGCTGCCACGGCTTTCCGTCCGGCCCCTCCTCGGCGTCAAAGCGTTTGAGGGTACTCGATACGAGCGCCTCGCCGATGCTGGCCATGAGCGCCTTTTTGGTGTCGCCCATTTTGGAGGACGCCTTGCCGACGACCTTGTCGAAGCCGCCCCAATTCAGAGCAACGCCGTTCTTCACCGCCATAAGCTCCTCCGCGCCCGATAGCCGCAATGTTTGCAGATTCGGGCCACGCCCGCTCCCGTCACGACCAATGAGAGCCGGTGTCCGCAGACAGGACAGCACATTTTACAACCCCCTCAGATCGAACAGCGGCGGCCTGGACATGACGGCCACGCTGGGGTCTTCCCGATCGGGGTGGGCTTCTTCCAGCGGCAGCTTCTGGCGGCCTCTCACAATGTCCTCCAGAAGTTCGGTGGCGTATTTCCACTGCTTCTGGATGGGAATCCATTCATTTTCGCTCGTGGCTTCCGTCTTCATCAGGGAGGTAATGGCCCCGATGACACGGTAAGCGCCAATGGCCGCCACGATGTACCGCACAAGCTCCGGCACATGGGGCCAGGGTTGCGGGTACCTGTAGGACAGAGCATCGCCGACCTCCCCGGAAACCTCGTCGATGACCCTGTCCACAAGGCCGGGATTCAGCTTCTCGCATGCCTGCACATACTTGGGCAGGAGGAGGTCGGTGATATGGGAGGCTTGACACAATCGCATGGCATGGCCTTTGCGCGCGATTTAGACTAGTTTTAGACTAGTCCAAATCGGTTACGGCGATGTTGGCCCGTCCGGGCGTGTTTTTTCGCCACAGCGGCGCATACGGCGTTACGCCACCGCCACGCATTTGCAGACGCTCCGGGAAGGCCGCGCGGGCATGGGTTTGGTCTGGCCGATGAGCGTGATCCCCGAATCATCCTCGCGCTTCACGGGCACGATGTGCATGGGCACGGCGGCATTAGTGGCCGATATGGAGTCAATGGCGCAGTACCAGATGATACCGGGCACATCCACGGCAATGGCCATGAGCGTCTTGGCGTCCAGCTTGGGCACCCACTCGCCGGACGGGGCGGGGTAGGTTTCGTCCATGAAGCGGATAACGTAGGAACCGACCTGCACCTCGCCGTTGCCCAGCTTGATGGACAGCGGCGCGTTCTGGGCCGTGGACTTCCAGTTCTCCGCCATGTCCAGGAAAACCGCCGCCACGTCTTCGCCGCAAAGGAATTCCACCTTGCCGCCGAGGCCGGCCATGCGGATTTTCTGCTGCATATCCCGCAGCAGGCGGTAGACGTCGGAGAGCGAGGATGCCCCGGTGAGCTTGGCCGACAGGGTGTGGGAGAGCGGAGCGCCATAGTCCAGACCGTAGTCGGCGCTGCGCCCTCCCTGCAGCTGCACCGGCCACGCCAGCTTGCCGGTGGACAAAACACCGGCGCACATGCCCTCGGTCGTGTTGTGCATGGTCTGCCGGATCTGCTCCACCTTGCGGGTGCGCCAGGCTTCCAGCGACGCCTGGTTCCCCATGACGACGCGCAGGTCGTTCATCTCGGCGGCGGAAACGGGCACCTGCACCTTGATCGGCAGGGGCGCGAAATACTGGGTTTCCACTTCTTCTTCCAGGAGGGGCACGGGAGACCCCTCGCGCCGCACCACAGGCACCGTCTGGACAACGGCCCGAAGATCGGTAATGCCGAGCATGGGCAGCGGATGCGCGGGCCGGCTTTTGAAATAGGAGTCCATGATGGTGGACTCGATGGGCGGCAGCGTCTTGAGACTCTGCGCCACCGCCTGCGGCGCAAAGAGATTGCGAAGCGTTGCGAGCATTGTGATTCCGCCTTGTTAGACTGTTTTGGACTACACGGCGAAAATGCCGCGCTCCATGAGCAGGGCCGCCTGAACATCGGTCAGCGGCTTGTCGTCACCGGTTTTCAGCAGGCGCGCCTTCACGCCGCCATGCACCACGCAGAGCGCCGAGGTCTCGGCGGATTCGCCCGTAGGATCGCAAGGGCTGTCAACCACCGCCGCCGGCGAAACCGTGGCCGCGTCCGTGGAAAGCAGCGGCTCCCAGGCCACGCCCACAACCTTTGTGACGGCGGCCTCGCCTTCGCCCGTGGTTTCGGTGACGTCCACGCGTTTCAGCACTGTCCCCACGGGGATCGCTTTCGTCCTGGCGCTGGCCGAGAGCGGCAGATAGTGCAGCACGACCTGATGGTCGCTGGTGGCGGCACGTTCTCCGCCGATGGTGTGCTTGCCGAGATACCCTTCATTTGCCATGAGACGCTCCTACAGCTTGGCGGTCAGCTCCGCCGGGTTGATGGTCTGGGTGCCCTGCGCGCTGTGAGCGGGAGGGGCGGAGAACATGGCATCGCCCCGTTCGTCCGCCGGTCTGGACTCCTGATCGCGCAGGTATTTCTCCTCCAGGCTGATGGTCTCGGTCTTGCCGTCCGGGGAAGCAAAGTCGATGCTGCCGCCCTGGGCAGCCAGCGCGGCGGCGAATTGCAGCACGCCGGGCTTCTCCGCCGGGGTGATCCTGCCCGCCGCCACAAGGGCGGACACGCGGGCCTCGCGCCGCTCGGCTTCCACAGCACCCTTGTAGGCGGCGAAATCGGCGGCGGCCTTGTCCGCCTTTTCCTGCGCGGCGGTCTTTTCGGCCTCCGCCTTTTCCTTGCCATCCTTGTGGCTCTGTGCCTGCTGCTTCAGTGTGGCGTTTTCGCTTTCCAGGCTCTTGACGCGCTCCTCCAACGCGCCGATTTTCTTCTGCAGATCATCGTCGGGCATACCGTTTCCTCCTTGTGTGGAAAAATCCACGGTTATGGCTTCCTCGCCCTGTGCCAGCTCCACGGCCTTCAAGCCGTCTATGGCCGGCTGCGCCGCGCCCAGAAGCGCCACATGGCGCAAGGTCACCCGATCCGGCATCAGGCTCATGCTGACGTGGCGGTAGTGCCCTTTTGCCACAAGCTCCTTCACCTCGCCCGGAACCTGGGCGAATTGTGCAAGCAATTTCCCGCCTGTGGCCTTGACGCGCTGCGCCCAGCCAAAGGCCGGGGCCGCGTCCGTTTTGGGGTGACCGAAAACGAGCGGGCAATCCCGCTTTTGCGGGTCGTAGGCACTGGCGATGGCCGAGAGATCCGCATCCGTAAACGTTTGCGGCCTCCCCTGGCTGTCGACGAACGTGCCGGCACGGGCAATTTCGATCCAGTTATCCATGCAAAAGCCCCCGTTTCTGGCTACCATGAACCAAAAACGGGGGCCGCGCCTGGACTCCAGGCGGACTATGCAGGGTATTTTAATCGGGCAGCAAATCCCATCTCGGCATCTTGATGGCGATGTCGCGGATATCCTCACGCTTCACGAGGGTGTCCAGCCATTCCTGCGGGATGTCTTTCAGACCGTAGTGCAGGCCGGCCAAAGCGCCGGTGACAGCGCCCGTCGTGTCAGTGTCATCGCCCAGGTTTACCGCCCGCAAGACCGCGTCTTTGTAACTTTTGGTGGTCAAGAATGACCAGAATGCCGCTTCCAGCGTATCCACCACAAAGCCCGTGCTGCTGATCTCGCTCTCCGGCAATACAGCGATATCGCCTTTGAGAATGCGGTCAAACTTGGCCAGAGCGGCTTTATCCAAGAAGGCGTAGCCACTGAATGCCTCTTTCAGCTCCGCATAGGCGGCCTTCTTTCCGCGCCCCTTGCGCAGCAGATTGAGCATCTCCAGATAGATGAAGCAGGCCGTCACAGACCAGGGGTGGGCGTGCGTCATGGAGGAGACGTCTTTCGTTATCTGATACCGCTGCCGTGCGTCGGGTTTGCCGAAGAAATACAAGGCGAGCGGCGCGACTCGCATCAGGCTGCCATTGCCATTGTCCTTCTCTTCCTTGCCCCCGGCCCTGGTCGGCTCTACCCCTTTTTTCATGCGCTCAATAGCGCGATTTGTGGCGTTGCCGATGTCAAAGGTTTCGCCATGCGGGGTGTAGGCCGCCTCGTCGCGCCAGGCAATAAAGCTCTTTGCGAGGTCTTCCATGTAGATTTTTGTCGGCCCCATATTCTCCGCCAAAGCCAGCGTCATGGATGTGTCATCCGACCATGTTCCCGGCGGCTGGTCATAGGTTCCGTAGCCCTCCATCTTGGCGACATGGAATGTCCCGCGTTTTTTGAATTCAACAGGCACACCGAGGGCATCAGCCACAGCAATGCCCAAAAGCAGCGATTGCGGCTTATCATCGGCGGCCTCGTAGTTTTCGCAGCCAGCTCCATGCCAGTACACGTCATCAGGCTTGCGCTCCGGGGCTTCATAGATGGTGCATGTATCTGTGGTAGCCCTGTCGAGGACGTAGCCCTCGCCTGCTGTCGCCCTGAAAATACAGGTACGGCAGGCTACGGGGTTAGGATGTAACGCCGTCCAGGTTTCGTTTTCCCAACGCGGCTTTGCTGCTTCCATGATCTATACCTCGATTTGCTCCACAACTTCCATATCTATAAAAATGCCCTTGTAGCCTTTTTCAACCTTTGTGATTCTGAATTTTGTCCCACGCTGAATAATCGTTTCAAGCTCATGCCCAAAGAAGGATTGACCGCTCATGCCGTCCCACTTCTTTTTATCGCCTCCCCCATAAGCGCTAAACGGCTCGGCATACAGCATTTTTGTCCCTTTGGGGCAATAAATATTGAAAATAACTCCTGAAAAACCATGCCCTTTACAGCTTCCGCATGAAACAAACGCGGTATCAGTAACTGCGTCTTTTTTTAGCAGGTCGAATAATTTGTCCTGCGACATGCTCATCAGCTGTTTTTCTGAAATCCCCAAAAACGCCGCCGCTCCAGCAGGCTGGACGCCGCGCTGCACCCATATATCTTTATCGTAGGTCGACCTGTTGATCAGATTCGTCAAATGCTTGATTGCAGCTCCTGACTTCTCATTGTTCAAGCTTACTTTGCCGATGCCCTTGAAACTGCTCCAAATTTTATCATACCCACGTAGCGGTCGGTTGAAAGACCCTGACCCGGAAGTATATTTATAGGCAGCGCTCTTTTCAACTGCCTTGGCGGTTCTCCAGACTTCGCCGCATTTCTGTCGGAGGACATTATCAGCCTCTTTCGGCGTCTTGGCCCAAATCGCCGCATTTTTGCGTTCCTGTGAGTACGGGTCGTCAACAGCTTTGACAACCTTGTCGGAAACCTTACCCCCTTTTTTGAGAGATAACAAGGATGCCTGATTATTTTTCAGGCTCTGCTGTAGATTGTAGTATTCCTGCCCCTTTTCTGAAAACTCGTCCAGGTCTTTGAGAAATTTCTGAAATTTTGCAACATTCTCGGATGAGATGCCTCCGTGCCCAAGTTTGGCAAGGTAATAGTCTTTTTTTGCCTGAATGCTGGCGGCCTTGCTCGCCCAGTCGGCTGTGGTGACCTCGGACTGCCAGATGCCGCTATAGGTTTTGACGGGAAAGGCATCGATCTTTGTCTTGAGCTTCTTTTTCTCCGCGTTCAGCTTGTTTTTGAGTGCGGTTGCGGCCTTTTTCTCAAGGAGCGCCTGCTGCTCGGCCTTTTTTGCCATCAGGGCTTCTTTTTCGGCCTTGTCCTTGGTTGCCTTGATCTGTTCCTCCAGTGAGGAGATTTCGACCTGGATGGATTTCTGGGTGACGGGGGCTTTTTTGGCCGGAGCAAAATCTTTGAGGCCCGGCAAGTCGGCGATGCCGCCGTTTTTTGCCCATTCTGCAAACGGGTTATTGCGGAAACCAGGGTCGGCCCCTGGGAAATTGACAAAATACTCCATGCCCGTTTTGGGGTCTGTCCAGACGTCGGCTTTGGGCATATCCGTTTCAACGGTCAGCCCCTGCGCCTTGACCTGCCGCTCGGACAACGTGACCACGGAACAGCGGCACCTGAAGCCATTGGGCGGATAATTGGACCCCCAGAACTCGTGATCAGCCGGGTAGACCTTGCCGTGCAGCACGGCATGGGAGGGGCGGACGCGCTTGTCCATGACGGCCAGATATTGCCAGTATGGCCGGGATTTCTTGACGGCCTGCATTTTTTTGTAGCGGCCTGCGGAGTAGGCGGACTGCATGTTGGTGCGGAAGATGTTTTCAACCCTGTGGCCATGCCAGCCCTGGCTTTCTATCGCCTGGAGGATGCGCGCCTTGAATTGCGGCAGCGTCTCGCCATTGGTCAGCGCAGCCTCAATACCATCGCTGACCAGTTGCACGAGGTCTTGCTGATACAGGCCAGTGACGTAGAACGCCCGCGCCTTCGCGCCGTCCGCCAGCCCCTTTGCCTGATCCCATGTCAGCTTCGCGCGCTCCTGCCAGAACTTGATGGCCGCATCGGGCTGGACTGGTTCGGCGATGAGTTCAGGATCATCCAGCGTGATGTCAGGCGTTTTCTTGGCCATCGGCTTCGATTTCCGCTTCTATGGCCGCAGCGCCATGCCCTGCGGCGGCTGTCATGGCGCAGGCCAGGAAGTTCTCCAGTGTGCGCGGCGTCATGGAGGGGGCCAGCAATTCCACGAGCCGATCCTGCAGATCGTCATAGCTCGTTGCCTTACGGACGGCGTCCTCCACCTCGCCGACAAAGGCGTTGCTGGCCCGCAGGGTCTTTGGCAGCATTTTGACAATAGCTGCGTCCAGCGTCTTTTGCGCCGTTTCCGCCATTCTCATTTCTCGTGCTGCTGGCGCGGCAAAATCCGTTGCGGCCCCCTCCGTCTCCGGCAGCGATGGCGCCGCGCCGCGCACCTGAAATTCGCCGGGCTTCAGGCCATAGACCTCCGTGAAATGCTCTTCGGTGAATTCCGCGCCGATTTCGGTCAGCTTCTTGTCCAGATCGGCGCGCGTGTTGAGGTCGTCCGGCTCTTCATACGCGGCCAAAGGAGCCAATACGCCCGGCGTGGCGTTGACCTGGGCATAGAGCCACGCGACTTCATTCCAGGCATCGCAGACCATTGCCTTGTCGGCGTCGGCCAGCCCTTCGGCGACATCGTTATGCGTCTGGGCGGCGGCCTGGCTGTTTTTCCCCTCCATCTCGATCGTAAGCGTCTGCCCCATGAGGATTTTGCTGATGGCCTTGTCCTGGCGTGCCAGAAATTTCTCGTGGATTTCTCCCTGCGTCTGGCCCGCGCTCTCCAGCTTGACGTTTGCCCCATGAGGGATGACCGCCACGGCATCCTGCACCATGCGGGCAAGATTGCGGGCCATCTCGTTTTTATCTTCGGCCTTGGCCTGGCTGGGAGCTTCGCCGACCACCCACGGCATGCCGTGCCGCTCGACAAATCTGGAGTAAAAGGTGAGGCCGCCGCGCTTGAAACTCACGGGCCAGAGGCAACGGCTCAAAAGCCGCAGGCCGTAGGGGTTGTCGTAGGTAGCGTGGTGCGTCACAAAGACGAATTTGCCGGGTGGCAGTGGCTTTGGTTCGGCACAGAACAGGCCGTATTCACCCACGAATACCGGCTGGTTTTTGCTGTCAAAGCGAAACCAGTGAAAGGGCCGGGCGATGATGTCCACGAGATGCCACCAGTCGCCGGAGAATTCCCAGACCAGTTCCAGCGGCGTGTAACCATAAAAAGGCGCGTCCAGTATGGCGCTGATGATGGATCTCTGGTTTGTGCGCTCCAAATCCTGCCGAAAACGCCGGAAAAGTTCCTCGGCCTCCGGGGTCGGCTCCTCGCCCTCCACGGCCCCGGCGCGCAGGCTGAAATGCGGACAGTTGAGGACGCGGTTCTTGCGGGAGAGCATGGCCGTGGTGACCTGGTCATCGGCGGAAAGATCGTGCAAGACCGTGGCCTCATCGCCCCTCTTGCGTAAAACCGGATCAGGGTCTGGCAGGGTTGAAAGCCAGCCCTCCAGCTCCGCATAATAGACGCCGGCGTTCTGGCGCGTGGCCAGCTCCGTTGAAAGTTCCGCCGCCGAAAACGGCCTGAACGTGCCATCCGGCATATAAAGCCCATCGGCCATAGAAATCGCCTCCGTTTTCTGGCAATATGACCGGAAATCGGAAGGAATGCCTGTAAGCCGTGCGAACTATGCGGAAAATATGAGGACGAATATGGAAAGCTTAATGGGCTACGCTTTGTGTGCTGGCATTGTTTATCTGGTATGGAAGTGGCGTAAAAAGAAAAAGGGGAGTTTGAGTGAGAGCAATCCAAAGAGCAATAGCGACTTCAACTATGCTATATCTATTGCCACAGGTGACAGAGCGGAACAGAGAATCTCATCATTACACCGTGAAGCTACAGATTTGAAATCAAAAGGAGATTTTGAGAGAGCAATTCAATGCTTGCGTGAAGCGGAAATTTTGAAAAAAGACACAAAAACTATTTATCCGATAAAACATTCTTTGCGGCTTCCCCTCTTTTTGCAACAGAGTGGAAACTTTGATGAAGCTATGTTTGAGTTTCAGAAATTGATTGATGGTACTGAAAAAAGAGTTCTTGAATGGTTGCCAAAGCGGAGTATTGCTTCAAAGAAAATGCTCATGGAAGCTGATTTATACGAAATATATGGGAGTATGGTTACGGCATGTAAGCGCGAAAAACGGCAGGATTTAGTTGAAAAATATTCACAACTTTATGAAAAGCACAAAAGCTGTCATGCTAAACTGTTAAAACAAGATACGGCAAGGATCACTCAAAAAAAATAGCATACTTACCGCCATCCCGCCAAATCGAACCCCACCATCGGCACACCGACATAGTCCCAGGGTTCGTAGCTGCCGAGTTCCTTCCGCGCATCCAGCATCATGGCGCAGGCGATCACGCTGTCGCCGTGCCTGCCGCCCGTCTTGTCTCTGGTGCGCTGTTCCGGCACACGCGCCACGCCCTTGACCACGCGCAACGAGCGGAAATCGGAGAGGATGCCGGAGTCCC
>NZ_CAJUBO010000007.1:0-18942 GCF_910584445.1 uncultured Desulfovibrio sp. | reverse complement strand
GCCACGCCCTTGACCACGCGCAACGAGCGGAAATCGGAGAGGATGCCGGAGTCCCTGGGGAGCAGGAGCGTCCTGTCCTCAATACCCGATTTCAGGAGCGGCATGGTTTCGCGGTACCAGGTTTCGGAGATCATGACTTCCCGCACCAGCCCCTGCCCATACTGCTGGCGGCAGGCTTCGGCCAAGGCGGACCCATTGCCGCGAGCATCCAACGACACGCCGGAAAAGCGCGGCAGCCTGTCCAGGATGGCAAAAAGAATCTGCTGTTGCGTGCGGTGCGGGCAGCCGCGAAGCTCAAGAACAAAAGGCGGCGTGAGGCGCAAATCCCGCTGCTCGGTGGCAGGCCAGAAAACCGAAAGGTCTCCGGAGCGCCCGAAGTCCACGCCGCAGAAATGGCTCTGCTCGCCCGGCAGATCGTCCAGCAGCGGCGCGAGATTCTCTGCTATCCAGCCCTTTGTCCACGTTTCCGCGATGTGCAATGGCCAGTCGACAAAGTCCGCCGCAGGCTCTGTCCAGGATATGACGGGCAGATCATCCATGCACGCCTCAATCATGCTGGCCGTGAGATACGCGCCGCTGGAGCGGTTGGGAATGCAGAAAAGCTCCTCGTCCGCACCGTCGCCATAGTCGGCGATGATGCCGGCCCGCCATGCCGCCTCCGCCTCCGCTGACCACGGCTTCGGCGGTCTGCCGTTCTTGCAGATGGTCTTGAACAGGCCGTCCGCAATCGCATCATCCAGCGTGGTGCGATGCAGGCTGTACTGCTTGTTGCCGGCCCTGATCTCCTTGATCAGATCGTTGAACGCATTGTCCTCGCCATTGTGGGTGGAGAGGATCGATACAGAGCCGCCCCACATCAAAAGCGCGAACGCCGCCTTCATCAGCTCCGGGAGATCATCGACAAAGGCGGCTTCGTCCAGGATGACGCGCCCCTGTTTGGAACGCAGGGATCGGGGTTCGGAGGGCAGCCCCCAGACGTTGAAGCCGGAGGCAAAGCGGATGCGGTAGACCGTGATGTCGCGGTCTTCGTCCCGCAAAACGACTTCCTCGGCTTCATCCGCCACCATGTTGAAGACTTTTGCCCAGAAGGCGCAGTCGCGGATGAAGGTTTGGGTCATCTCTTTGTTATAGGAGAGATAAAAAGTGTCCTGCCCCCCGGCCTCGCGGCTTTTGGCGGCCTCCATCGCTGACTGGAGCGCCTCGCAGTAGCTTGCACCGATGCGGCGGCTTTTTTCCCAGACCCGCACACGGCTCCTGTCGCCGACCCATCGCTGCTGGTAAGGCAGTAGCACTTCGGCCAGCTTCATGCTTCCTCCGCCACGCCGAGAGCCTTGTAGATGCTCTCGGCCATGTTCTGCGACAGACCGCGCCGTCTGTTTTCTTCCGCCTCATTCTCTTTGGGCAGGGAGGCTTCAAGCTCTGCCATCAAGTCCAGGCAACGCTTGATGTCCTGGACTGCGGCAAAGGTGATTTTTTCCGAGTCGGCGAGGGCAAGATTCAGTTTACGTTCCACGGCTTCCCGCAGGGCGGCAATGGCCTCGGCGCGAGTGCCGATCTTGCGGCGCGCGACAGGCGCGGCGCTGGGTATCTTGCCAGCTGCCGCCAGTTCCTGCTGTTTCAGGGCCAGCGATTCAAGACTGGAAACCGCAAAGGCCATTGACGCGGCCTGCTTTGCGTCCTCGGCTGTCAAAAGCTGTTCAAGCGCGTATTTTCTGCCCTTGATGATATTGACCCGTATTTCACTCTGGGCTTGCGCTATCTCGGAACGTTTTTGCGTCCAGCCGTATTTCTGTCCCCAGGATTTCAGCGTGGTGGCAGATACGCCCGTAGCCTCGGCAACGGCGGCATAACTCAGTCTGTCCACGCAGTAGAGTTCCTGCGCCTGCCACAAGACATCCGTAGGATATTCCCTGCCCACGACCGCGCCCCTAGAGTCCCAGGTTGCGTTCAAGGATGGCAATCTCATCCTTGATGCCGCGCAACTCCTGCACCAGAGCATTGATCTTGATGGCGAGCGACATGATATATTCGCCTTCCAGCTCCACGAGGTCACCGACGATGGGCAGGCAGGAACGCAAGGAATCCGTGTGGCTCTTCAACTCGGCTTCAACCCCTTTCCGCCGCAGGCGCAGTTCTTCACGCTGGCCCAAAAACTCCATCCTCATCATATCAGTGCCTCGCTTCGATGATCGTCG
This sequence comes from uncultured Desulfovibrio sp., assembly GCF_910584445.1. Lineage (GTDB taxonomy): Bacteria > Desulfobacterota > Desulfovibrionia > Desulfovibrionales > Desulfovibrionaceae > Desulfovibrio. The sequence goes on along the minus strand of NZ_CAJUBO010000007.1, from coordinate 16,747 downwards.
AAAGGTGTTCCATTGCTCGCGTGTTGTTGACGATCAACTGCTGATTCACTTCCAGCAGCTTCTCGTAATTTTTCACCAAGCTGGCGTTGTTCCGGTAGAAAACAACCACTTCGGCGTGCTTGGCCGCGACTTCCTCCACCGTCTTGCGCGTGTCCTCGCGGTACAACTCCATCAACTCGCGCATCTGGGCGGCATGCCGGTGATTGAGCAGGAAGGCGGCCACAAAGGCTACCACAATGCTCAAAGTGGGGAGTGCGATCAACAGCGCAATCAAGCCGGGAACCCCAAGAGCCACAAGCCCCTCGATGATTGGTTCCAGCGCCGCAAGGACGCTGGAGAGTTCACTCGCTCCCATGTTTTTGTCTCCTTCCCTGATGGCAGGCGAGCGCAGCCAGCAGGCCGTCAATATACGTTCGCATGCGGTCATCCCGCTCCATGAGTCGTGCCAGATTTGCCGGACTATCCAGCGGCTCGCCCGCGTCCAGCACAGGGAGTACAGGCGTTGCCGGGGACGGGCATTCCGGCAATGAGATGGATGGCGTCTGTGTGGCGCAGCCGCTAGAGGCCGCGATTGAGACGCCCAACAACACGGCTGCGAGTTTCATCGTCGGCCACCTGCGCTTTTTCAACGTTGGTTCTTATCCTCGGTTTGACCTTGGCCATGATGGCCGCCCTTTCAGACGCATCGGCCTGTGCCCTGGCCTCTCGCGCCAGACATGCCCTGACGTTGTCCGCCAGAGCTTCGGCGCGAAGTTTTGCGGACTCCGCCTGGGCTTTCCAGGTATCAAGCTCCATCTTCGTGGCAGCGTGCGCTGTCCGTTCCCGCTCCAGAGCAATTTCCATATGGTTGGAGCGTAAAAACGCCAGCCCACTGCACAGGACAAGGATGATGCAAAACAGCTTCATGGTTCGATCCCCGGCCCCCAGCCAGCCTTGACGTATGCCTGCTGGCGTTCCTGGAGGATGCGGCGCGGATATTGCCGGTTTTCCCGAAACGCAGCCACGGAACGCCCGGCGTTGACGTTTTCGACGCTGTCGAACCAGCGTTTGTCGTCCTTGCCCAGCTTGCGCGCCCTGGCCTTGTCCCGAAGCACCCAGCCGTGGCCGCCGTTGTAAGCGCTCAAGGTAAAGGCCATGCGCTCATAATCCGACCATGCGCCGGTGCGATCCCACAGCCAGCGGTCATAGGCGCAGAGCGCCCGCAGGCTCCACGCCGGGTTGAACGGCGCTGGCTTGCCGGTCTCCGGCATGACTGTCGGCAGCCAGCGCGCCGTGGCGGGCATGAACTGCGCCAGCCCCTGCGCGCCGACGTGCGAGACCGTATCGTTGCGCCACCAGCTTTCCGTGTGAACCTGCGCCGCGAAAACCGACACCGGCGCGTCAAGCCCCCAGTAGGCGCGGGCCGCTCGCGTGAGGGTGGCCTTGTGCTGCGCTGCCGCGCGGGGGATGGTGATTTCTGCGGCCTTGACCGTGCTGCCGAAAAGATAGAGGGCAAGAAGCAGCCCCACGGCATAGGCAAGGCCATACATCACTGCGCCCAGGAATTTCAGGGCGCACAGCAGCAGTAATTCGCCCCAGGTGCGTTCGCCTCTGAATCGAATTTCCAGTTCTCTCATCGTTACAGCCCCAGAGCCACGGCGAGGATAAAGGCGAAGACGATAATGGCCCGGCGTGTCAGCGAGGCGCAGAAGGGCATGATGTAGCCTTCCGCCACGGGGTAATCCGGCTTGCCGTCCGGGCCGGTGGCGTCCGGGTTTTTGCGCCAGTCCCTGTCCAGATAGCCGGACGGCAGCGCATACGGGAAGGCCAGAAAATCAAAGACCATGCCCGCAATGGCCGCTACCATGACCAGCGCCAGTTTGTAGGCCACCACCGGCCCCTGCGCGGGCGAAAAGATGATGATGCCCGCGAGCAGGCAGACACCGAAGATCACGAACAGCGTCAGCAGAAAACGGGGATTGCAAAGCAGTTTCTTCATAGCATCATTCCTTTGTGTATGGGCCGCCGGGCCAATCCCGGCGGCCAGCGGGAGTTGGGCCAGATGCGAGAAAGCCCGCTCCGAATCTATCGGATGCGGGCCTTCCGTTCCCGGACACGTGGCGCACAGTGCAAAGGAATTTTACTCGTCGAAGTCCTCGCGTAACGCCTTAACCTCGGCGGATCGGACGCGCACAGGGTTTCCCCGCAAGCGCACCAGTTTGCCCTCGGCAATCAGGTTGTAAATGGTGCGTTCGCTGACATTGAGACAATAGGCGGCCTGCTTGGCGTTAAGAAGGTCGTGCCGCTCCAGCATCTCAAGTGGCGTCAGATAATAGCCTTGATCCGGCGGCATCTGCGGATACTTGATAGGCAACGGCAGCGGAAATCCCGTCGGGCGCTTCAGTGTGCAGTGGACCGCGCACCCCACGCAGCAAAATACATCATCGCGCACAAACCAGATCGGCCTGTGCTTCCTGCCGCCGAGTACGGCAGTACAGCCCAGTTTCTCATACACGCTCATGTCCGGCACGGCATTATAAGGACGCCAGCCGGCTCTGGTCAGCATCACGATATCCATAATTCTCGACCGGGACATATCACGCCTCCGACGTACCAAAAATCCGCAGAAAAAGCTCACTGCCCTCGCGGCCGGTCTGGTCTCGGCAAGACATGCACTCGCGCCGATCCAGACGCCGACAATGTGTGCAACGTATCTCCTGAAGGGTATCCACCAAGTCCGCAGCGGACACCGGCGGCTGGGGCATCTGCGGGGGCCGCTCCTCTTCAGGTTCAGCAAGGGCCGCCCGGATTCGGGCAATTTGCGCGTTCATCCGCCCAGGGTATTTGCCCGATAACACCAGATACACCGATGCCCGCGACAACTCCGACCGAGCCTTGCAAAACGCGTGGACGGACTTGTAGCGCGCCAGTATATCTGCCTTCAGGCTCTCAATCGGCATGCCCCGCCATCCTGGCTTGACGCCGCTCGAAGCTCTTTTCCCGCCGCTGCAGATCGGCAAGCAGCACGCGGATATGCTCGCCGTTTTGCAGCCAGACAAAACAGTGCGTCCCGAATGCTCGCCGGACGCGAGTATCCAGGCTGCTCATGGAATAGCCGAGCTTACGCCATATAGCCAAGATTTGCCGCTTTTGCGGCGCAAAGGGCATGGAGTCCGTAATCTCTATGTAGTCTGGCCTGGAATGCGGCGTGACCGCCTTGTTACGGCTCTTCGCAGGGGTCGTGTACTCCACTCCAAGCCCTGCGAAATGATGCACCAGCCAGGATAGCTGGGGCACGGTCATGTCCTTGCGGCTTTCGACACCAAACTCGGCGCGCAGAAAGCTGCGAAAAGCCTCTTCGTCCATTTCTGGCAACTGCTTTCTGGCAACTTCTATTTTGCGGTACAGGCCGAGCCGCATGGCACGGTTTTCTTTCATGGCTTTCCCCTACACCAGATCAAAAGTCCAGAAACGCAAGTGTCCCGAAGCCGGAATGGGCTGGGGCAGACGCGTAACTTCCTGTATGTGCCACCAGAACAGCGCGTCCTCATCACACCATCGGGATTGCGGAGTGCCGAAATTGCCCTGACAGCCGTCAAAAACAATGGCTCCGAGGATGCAGCCTGTTCTGGCGACATGCCGGGCATCACACGGCAAAATGCACATTCCCCGCCGGTGCGCCTCCCGGTTGATGGATTGAGGGTCGAAACGGCTGGCCTTGCTGGAATGCAGCAGGATGGGCACGCCAACATATGCATCCGGGAGGGGCCACGATCTGTTCTCAACGTCCTTGAGGCCGAGCAGGATCAGGGCCGCCCAGGGCTGCCGAATGGATATAACGGGGTAGATCATGCGGTTTCCTCTTTATCGTGTGACAGTAACGCGCTGCTAGTTCCATTCCGCTTGCAGCTTCCAGTAATTTTTTTCTCCACAGCTCCGTTCAGAGCGTCCAACATAACTTTTATCATGGCCTCGGTATGCTCCGGCGGACGCTTGCCCTTGTTCATAATGCACACCACTTCGCCGGATTGGGCGTCCTTGATGAAACGGACGCCGGATTGAGATGTCGTTCGGATGAAGCGCTTTTTATCTACCATTTGTCATCCCTTCCATCTGCCGTCCGGGCGTTCAATGTAGTTGTCTTCTAGACCGGGCTTGTCTGACCCATACCATTTGCACGAAGCGCAAACCGGCTGCGGCTCTCGCCCATTGTCCTTTTCAATATGGACGCAACGCCAGCAATCGCGGCTTTCACGCTTTTCAATAAGCCAACCGCATAATGCCGTAACATAGATTACTTTAGCTCCTGACATTGATAGGCTCGGATAAAAATCTTTGTGGCTGCTCATCAGGCCCGGCGCGCCGCCGCCGGACGACCGCCCCGCAGGGCGGTTTCGCTCAATCCTTGGAATTGTCCGTGCAAAACGGGCTTTTCATCACCAACACCTTCGGCTCCCCACCAAATATCATCCAGCCCGGATTCAAGAGGTGAGAACCAAGCACAGAGCGGTATTTTTCGCACCAATAGCCGCTTATGAAGCCATGAAAACTATGGGGAGGGGCCGATTTTTTGAGATGGCCCAGATTGACATAGCGTTCTTCCCGTTTATGGGGGCAGTTGACCGGACACAGCTTCGGAGTTATCGCCGCAATCTGCTCTTCCTTAGCGATGAAACAATTCTCACGATCGTTACACATATCTTTTCCTGCGGTTCATCAGGCCGGACTACTTTTCTTTACGAGAGTCTTCATTTGTCGTTTTTTCGACAATGACCTCTTTTTTGAAATCAGTATGTGTCGGTACTCTGGCGATAGTTTGGTCGTTGAAATCCATGATCAGGAAGTAATCAGGGCTTCTTGGGTCAAAGCGGGCGATGCGCTTGTTATCAAAGATATACTCTGATACGACCAGCACTTTTGCCTGTGGATTGGCTTCCACGCCAGCATTATACCCACTGTTGTAGCCGCTCGCTTTGCCCGCCTGATAGGCAAAATACAAAAGTGCGGCAAAACAGAGCAGGTTAAAAAGCGCACCAAAAAGTTTAGTGTTCACAAAATCATATGCCGTCATTTTTTCCTCCATTTTGCGACAAAGGCAGCATCAGACACATCAAGCATGATGGTATCGTTGCACGAGATATCGCATGCCCTGATAAGCTTGTTAGCCGTGCCCAAGGTTCCCCATCCTGCAATGCGGTAGCTTGCGAGGGTGTCACTGATGGTGCCCTCGGTATGCCACAGAGACCTCATCCGCTCTCGCACCTCCCTCTCTTCCACAGGTGCCGGAGGAGGCAGATGCAAAATGCGCCGGATAAAACCTGATACCCGCGACACGTAAAAGGACTCCATTGCCTCTTTTCGCAAGAGATGCATCCGCCTTCGGATAACCGCGCGTCGGGCATTCCACGCAGCGGCACGAACATCTGCCGTCCTGATAGCGACCAGGCTCATGCATCCCCCCGGAGGGCTTCCTTGAAGTCCCGGAACGCGCTCACAACAATGCGCCTGCTGCGGGGAATCTCGATAGCCTCACCGGTTCGGGGGTTCCTTCCCCTGCGGGCCTTGGTGGCCACGGTCTTGAGCTTCCCGATACCCTTCAGGGGCACCTCGCCACCGCCCAGCAGTTCGGCGGCGGCCACATCGCAGAACGCCTCCAAAAAGCTCTCGATATACAGACGGTTCGCAACATTGCTCCCGCCCTGTCGGGGCATGGTTTCCATGATGCCGTCGACAATTTCTTTCTTGGTCATGGTGGCCTCCTTACAAGCCCAGGATGTAATTGCTGACAAGTTTTTGCACGAGGCCACGGCTATGGCCCGCCTTCAGCAGTTCTTCTTCGGCCTTACGTGCAATGTCAGAGATTATTGCGCGTCTTTCGTATTTCCCAGCCTGTTGCCAGTCTTTGCGAGCCACGAGTGACGGCAGCTCTGCTGGACTCTCCAGTCTGTGCCAGTACAGTCCTTCCGCATACTGCCGGCCCAGCAGCTCAATCTCTTTCTTGGTCAGCCTCACGCCTTGACCCCTTTCTGGGGGATAGAATCTGTCTTGATCTCGATGTAGAAAGAGTCCACCAATTGCCGACGCATGCCCACCAGCTCCAGACGTTCGTCCGACCATGCGAGGGCAGCCTCCTTGTTGATTTCCTCCTTCGTGCGGATGCCGTCCGCCAGGTTGTACTGATGCAGCCGTTCCAGGGTCATTTCCGCCGTCACGCCGCGAATCTGGACAATCCGCGTGCTGGCGCGGAAGCCGATGACGCCGAAGCCAAGGTCAAGGCTTTTCGCACCGACAAAGAGTGTCTGGCGATTGAGCTTGGCAAATACCGCCACGGCATCCGCGAGTTCCTTGCGGCGAATCAGCAAAGGATTGGCTTCCTGACTTGCTTTGGCCTTCGCAAGGTCAATGGATTCCTGCATGACCGTGGAGATTCCTTTCAGCTTACGATCCAGGGCGGCAATCTCCGCCAAGGCGCACTCCGCCTGGTCACGGTCTTCCACCACATGCGGGTCGGGCTTGATACGTGCCATTTTATGCGGCCTCCTTCGGGCAACAGTTTTCCAGATTGGCAGCCAGGTCTTCAGCGGCTTCCAGATTCCTGCGGCACTGGCGCAGCACTTCCGCGCTGTCCGCATCCACCTTGCCCAGCAGTTCTCCGAGAGCGAGCCGGATGCTCTTCAATTCCTCACTCAACATGGCAGTCCTCCTCATTCTCATTTTCCGTGCGGTTTTCAGGCACATCTTTCTCAAATCGGGCCAGCAGCACTCTGCAGGCATCCGTAATATCCCTGGCCGTCTTCAGCGCGTAGGGATTGGCGCAGAGCATCAATCGCGTGATGGTGGCCGCCGCCACACGCTCTTTGGCAAAGGGGTCGGTTTCCCGTAGCGGCGGATATGGCGTCTCCGGGTTCTGATCCGCCTTCACCGTTGGCCGCCAGGTAACAGCGTTTCGATCACTCCGCCCCGCCCGTTCAATGAAGCCTTCCTCCTCCAGCCAGTTGCAGTAGCGGAGTGCCTGCGTGTAGGAGACGCGCGTGTACATGGCGCACTCCGATACAGACCACCCCGGCTTGGCCTTGCGGACAAAGCGCCACAAGGTTTCATAGCTTTTCGCCTCACGGGGGCGATGCTTGAAATCGTAGGTGAAACAGCCTGTGCGCGTCCGTTTGACTTCTCCATGCCGCGTCATGTCGGATATACGGCTGCGAACAACGGCCTGCTCCGCTTCGCTTTTCAGCCCCAGCGCTTCATAGACAAGGTGGTAGCTGATCTCCTTTCCGCCTTTGCCCAGAGCTTGCAGCGCCGCGCGCACCGCTTCCTTGCCGACTTCCTTGCGGGTATCCATGCCGCCTCCTACTTGCGCCGCCACGGCTTGGAGGAGAAGACGGTTTCCAGCATTGGCGCATCTACCGAGAAGTTCTCGGCGGCCTTGGCCGCCTTTTCCAGCAGGAGCATCATGTTGCGCACCAGGCGAAAATCCCCCTCGGCCCGTTCCGCGATGCGCTTGCAAAGCTCCGCCGGAATATCCAGCCCTGCGGCCTTCATGGCGTACACGGCCACCTCTGCGGGAGAGATGGGGCCGAATTCGACCTCATGCGCGACACGGCTCCAGACCCGCCGACGCTCGGCGAGGAGGCCGAAAATAGCCTCCTCGCCGATGAGGATGATGGGTGCGCCGGTCATCTCCAGGATGTCGCGCAAATCCTCTATGCGCCCGATGGCGAGCCGGTCGGCCTCATCGACAAAGATGGGCTTGCGATCACGGTCGAGCAGCTCGATGATGGCCTGCTTGGCCCTGTCAGCCGATATGGATGGCAGATCGCCGTTTTTCCCGCGCACCTCGAAGAGTACGCGCCGCAGGAAAGCCGCCTGCGTCCAGCCTTCCCAGACGCGGACATAGGCTCCCCCGCGCTGATAGTGATACTGATCAGCGGCCACGGACTTGCCGCGTCCGGCCTGACCATGCGCCAAAATAAATCCGCTCGTGCCACGGCCTCCCTCCACCACGGTGTCCACAGCCGCGCTGAATCTGGCCGTGGCGTCTGTCGGGATAATCACGTCTCGCATCTGTAACTCCCATTTATGGGTTAACTCACCAGACTTTGTGCCTGGCGAAAATTCCGCATTTCCAGCTTGCTGTCATACAGCGCCTTGAAATTGCGCTGGTAGGTGGCTGTCTGCTCGAAGGCATCCATGAAGGCCGCGTCCTCCAGCACCAGCTCTGCGCCCCGTTCAAAGCGGGCTTCCCAAAGGTAGGCGTAGCGGCTTGGTTCGTCCGGCCAGTGGCGCAACATGGAGGGTTGATAGGCCGGCTCTTCCTTATCCAGCATGGCCTGGGTCTTGGCCGCATCTATCAACGCCCTGTCCGTGGCGGAGAGTACGGTCTGCCTCGTCTTTGTGGGGGTTGGTTCTTGCGCCTTCGGTATAGCCTGCTGACTCTGGCGCACTTCCGGCACAATGATGCCTTCCACAAACTGCTTGATGCCGGATTTGGCCTCGCGGGCCCGCGATCTTGTGAGTGCAAGGGCGTCCGACAAATCCTGTTGTTGCTGCTCTGTGCCGAGGATGCCGGCGGCAGGATGGATGCCGCATGCAATCTTGTAATGCTCACGGTCACGAGCCTCGCAGATCGGATGTCCTTCGAGGTCGTACACAAGGACTGTGTAGGGGGAGAGTTGCAGGTCATACCGCACCAGCACCGGGTGGCGTCTGTTGGCAAGCTCCTCGCTCCAGTAGAACCGCCCGAACATGCGTATGCCATCCTTGCTGATACTGCGGATTTCCTTCTGCAGCATCATCCGTGTCAGCCTGTCCACATCAACTCCGGGGCCACGGCCAGCGAAGAACACCTCGCCCGGAGTCTTGCCCTTCAAGTGCGTGCGATGCTGTGGGCGTGATGCATACATTTCAAACCAGGCGGCGAGCCAGTAGTGCGTCTCTTCGAGCGTAAGCGGCCCGCGTCCGAGCTTTTCATGCAGCTTGCGATGGAGCTTTTCGTTTCTCTGTAACCTTGCTGGCTTGTGGGCGATGTTCCAGCCCGTATAGGACGGTGTCAGTTCCTCAAGTTCGTGCATGGTTCCAAAAAAGCGTTCAATCGGCTTTGATTGTCCGTGATAGGGCCATGCGTGGATGACCGCACAGCCAAGATCGCGGTACAGGCCGACGAATCCGGCCTGCTCAAAATCGGGACAGCCCTTGAAAAATCTGGAGCGGAACGCCTTGCCGTTGTCCAGGTAGACGACCTTCGGAAACTTGCCCAATCGAATGCACGCCCGACGAAATGCGCTGGCTATGCATTGCGTATTTTCAGTCGCCATCACCTCCCAGCCCAACGGATAGCGGCTCGCTCCGTCAAAATAGAGGAGGAGCGTCATGCGGCAGGGCTTGCCGGTTTCTGGATTGATAGTCTCGAAATTCAGGGTATGCCCATCGGCGATCACAACATCGCCGACCTCCACAAGCGTCCAGTCGCGCATGATGGAGAGGGCGCAACTGTCGTTCCACGCCTTTTCACCCTTGCGGAAGAGCGTCCAGTTCTGGAAGCTGGTCTTGGAGTAAGCGATGACCCAGCGACGGATGGTATCTTCAGAGGGGATGGCGATGTTCTCTGCTCTGCACCGGGCCTGGATAATCCGGACGCAGGTACTGATCTGACGGTCTCCATCCATGACTTGCCCAAGGATGATCTGTTTGTGCTGCGGCGTGAGCATTGATTTGCCGCGATGGGCCAGACCACGGCCATCGGCCAGCGAGAGGACTGTGCCGCTTTCCTTGCGCTCCAGCTTCCATCGCTCCAGACTTTTCCAGCTGATGCGCGGGCCAAGTTCACCCAGCAGCTTTGACCATGCACCGCCCTGGTAGGCGAGGATGAATGCCTCTTTTTGGGCCACAGTCGCGCCGTATTTGCGCTGCCAGCCCAGATAGAGGTCTAGCAGGTCGGCTTTCGCCAGCGCCTTGTAGCGGCGCTTGTCGTCGAGGATGGCGTGCCGTGTTTCGGCTTGCAGTATACCGCCAGACGCCAGGACATCGGGGAGCGCCGCGTTCTTGGCCGTCTCCTGTTCAATGGCTTTGCGCTCTTCGGCGCGACGGATAGCCTCCTGTGTGGCCTGCGGCATGGAGGCCAGGAGCCATTCTTTGCCACCGCCACGGCCCTTGCGTGGGCGAAACTGCCAATGTTCTTTCTCTGCCCTGCGAAGCACACTCACCACAGTGATGCCGAGCAACTCCCTGCACTCTTGGGTTATGTATGACTCTTTGAGAGTTACCATTGCTCCACCTACGCAGCTCGTGTGTCATCTTGGCGAGGATCAAATAGATACCTCTCCGGCACGCCTGCATGCTTGAGGGCGTCCAGCACTTGCGGACAATGCTTTTTTCCCAAGACAGTGGATGACACGGCCTCCGCAGACACACCGATGAGCCGCGCAAGTTGGCTCATGCTCAATCCGCGTTTGAGCAACGCGGCGCGTATCGCATGCCTGCACTGGAAACGCTGGTAGCCGCATCCTGTTCGAGTGAGGATTTTCATAAATCATTCTCCAGCTTCCGTTTGCGTTCACGTGCGGCCTTCATCTCCCATACTGCACGCCCATAGTCGCGGAACTTTCGGTCTTCTTTTGTCATCAGATCCAGACCAAGAGCCTGCGCTGCGGCGCGCAGCGGTTCCGTATTTTCTGTCGCGGAGCAAAAGACGAGGACTGCCAAAAGAGACGGGGTATGCGAGGCATCACTTGGGGACAACCACTTGTCCAGTGTGTCCTTACTGATGGACTTTTGATTCCCTTGGGTCAGCTTGATGCCAGCTTGTCGCGCAATGGCATTCATACGGTCTGGCAGGGCTTTCCGTCCCTCGCTTTCCGGCGCTCCGATGGCTGCGCGCATGGCGGCACGGATGGCCGCCATAACGCCCGCGAGACGGCAATGGGAATCGAGGAGGGAAAGCTGGCTCATGGCTACGCCCAGCAAGACCTGTCCAGCGAGGATTCGATCATTTCCTGGAAAACATCCTGATTTTCCCCAGCCACTTGCCTCGCCGCTACCATTGCATCGGTCAGCGCATCCCAAGCCTCGATGAAGGCATCGGAAAAACCATTCACACCGTAGTGGAAGTAGTGGCGCGAGACGGCGCTGTGGGCGGAAAAAAGGTCAGGCCGATCTTGGATAATCGGTTTAATCTGCGTGGAAAAATCTTCTTCCGAGACCTTGTCTTGGGTAGCGTCTGTGATGTCCAGAAATTCTTGATATTCCATTTTGCCCTCCGCTTGTGTCCAAATTCGCGTTTGCCGTGGACATTGATTTCAATCTGCGGAGCGGCTATTTTCGGCCTTGCTGCTGCTGAAACTTTCAACCGCTCGCAAAGCCTTTATATTTCGTTTTGGCGTGGCAATCAACCGTTTTGAAGGGTAAATCTTCTTTTTTGGGAAAGATTTTTTAAACCTATCATTACGGGCGATTATGTCATCCCAAAAGTGAAAGTTCAGGTTAAAGTTCGGGCACGGAAACTTTTACTCTATGGACACCTTTGGTTCGCGTCTTCGCCAACTCAGAAAACCTGAGAGTCTAGAGGATTTCGCGGCTCGTTTTGGGATTCCACCAGGCACAATGGGCAATTACGAGAGGGACAGGAATCAGCCTCCATTTGATCTCATTTCGAGATTATGCTCCCATTTTGGTGTATCTCCAGAATGGTTACTTTTTGGAACAGGGCCAAAGCTCCGCGAGGCAAATCCAGCACAAGAGGCAGGGAACGTGCTGCCCATCGAAGCAAAGCCTGGTGAGGGAATGATTTCTGTACCACTGGTCTCCGCACGCTTGTCAGCAGGTATGGGGAGCCTTCAGGTAAGCGGCAATGTGGAAAAACGCTATGCTTTCCCATCCTCCTTCCTGCACAGGAAAGGCGTCCCAGAGCGAATGGTTGTCATGAGGGTCGAAGGGGAAAGCATGCAGCCGGAGATCATGGACGGAGATATTGTACTTATCGACCAAAGCAAGACAGACATTCGCTTGGGACGTATCTTCGCCTTGGGGATTGAGGAGGCAATTTACCTCAAAAGGATCGACTTGCTACCCGGCAAGGCCGTGTTAAAAAGCGTCAACCCTGAATATCCGCCATTGGAGGTAGAATTATGTGGACAGCTGGCAGAGCAACTGCGCGTTATCGGGCAGGTACTCTGGGTGGGGAGGGAATATAAGGAGTAAATGCCGTTCTCATTTCTCACGCGGATCGGAAACTAAACCCCTACCACGTTCTCAAGTCTTTCATGTACGATGACACGCTAGGCGGTCAGCCATCAGATCGGCATCCGTCAAGGATTCGTCCAGTATCGGTCAATCTCGGATGGCTTCTATAGCCATTCTCATCTTTCTTGCTGCCCCATACCGGCCGCGATGAAGAAGTAGATGGCAAGGAAGGGGAAGGAATTGAGCGAGGAATACGCCACCTGGGCCACCGTGCCCCAGGGCAGGTCGCCGGAAAAGGCGATGGCCGTGATGCCGGCCAGGGCCAGGCACACGGCGATGGGGATGCCGAGGAGGAGAAAGATGACCAGGCTCACCATGAGCACGATGGCCGTGTCCACATCCAGGCCCAGAAAGACGGGCGCTGCCAGGAGCGCCAGCACGGCAAGGCCCGCCAGGGTGTCCACCAGGCCGCATGCGCGCATCTGGCGCCAGAGGTTCTGGAGCAGGCGCAGGGCCATGAGTCCGAAACTGATGGGCAGGGAAAGATAACAGACCCAGTAGGGCAGGTGCACCGCCGTGGTGTATTGCGGAAAGCGCATCTGCATGGCGATGGTCTCGCAGGCCAGCCGGATGATGATGATGCAGAGCAGGAGGAAGGCCCCCTCGTCGATGATCCAGAAAATATTCTGGCCGCGCTCTCCGAAGCGGCCCACCAGGGCGGTGACGGCGAGGTTGTCCCGTTTCTTGATGGCGATGGGCACCGCCAGGTAGGAACACCAGATGAAGCACATGAGCGAAAGCTCTTCGGCCCAGGCGGTATTGCCCTCCATGCCGAAAATGCCCGCGAAGATATAGCGGAACAGGACCTGCCAGGTGATGAGCGCTATGGCCGTGAGCAGCCCTATGACCAGGAACGGTTTTTCCAGGTTGTCATCCAGCCACGTCAAGAGAGCATTCATGGTTCGTCCGCCTTTTGGGTTGGGATGCGAAAAGCGGGGCCTGGACAGGTCCAGGCCCCGCCATCGGTCACTTCTGCGTGGCTTTCAGGAGTTCGAAGAACTTGGGATCGAGGGTGGGCACATACTTGTCATACACGGGCTGCACGGCCTCGATGAACGCCGCCCGTTCCTCGGCGGGGAAGGGATAGACCGTGAGCTTGTTCTTTTTGCCTTCCTCGCGGCCTTCCTGTTCAATCTGGTCCACAAGCTGCTGTCCCCAGGCGCAGGCCTCCACCGCGGCCTTTTTCAGACCGGCCTGCACGTCGGGCGGCAGGGAGTCGAAATACTTTTTGTTGATGACGCCGAACATGCTGGTGAAGCTGTGCTGGGTGGGCAGCGCGTAGTGCACCACATCGCCGCGGCGCAAGGAAAGATAGTCCGCAAAGCTCAGCAGTTCGCCATCGATGGTGCCCTGCTGGAGCGCGGTGTAGACCTCCTCAAAGCCCATGGGGGCCGGATTCATCTTCAGGGTCTCGGCCGTGGCGTTGTCCACCGGAGAGGCCGTGGTGCGCATCTTGATGCCCTTGAGCGACTTGAGATCGGGGATGGGCCTCTTGTTGGTGACATAGTTGCGCGGGGCCGTGTCCGCATAGACCAGGGCCATGAGGCCGACCTTGCCCAGCTGGTCGTTGAGGTACTTGCCGAGTTCGCCGTTGTTGAGAGCGTCGTACAGGACGCGCTTCTTGGCGGGATCAACGACGAAGGGCAGGTCGAAGGCCGTGGCCGAAGGCCAGAAGATGCCCAGGTTGGAAGTGCCGCAGCCGCCCATCTGCAGGTCGCCGCGCTGGGTGGACTCGGTCACCTCGCGGTCGCCCCCGAGGACGGCGTTCTCAAAGAGCTTCACCTTGACCTTGCCGTTGGTGTATTTGTTCGCCAGCTCACCGAACTTGCGGTAGGTCTGGGCATATACGCTGTCTGGCGCGCCGTCATGCGCGAAGCGCAACGTATAGTCGGCAGCGAGGATGGAGGACGGGAAGAGCGCGACAAGAGCCAGGACAAGGAAACGTGAAAGTTTGCCCATGATATTCCCTTCTTGCAGTAGGAGGTTGATGCGCCGCACCGAAAAACTTTGCACCTATTTTGCACAAGCCATGCCACAGGGGCGCCCAAAACGGGCGCGCCCCTTTCGCGGCACAGGCGCGCAAGGGGCGACGGCGGACCGGGAAAAAGGGAAAAAGCCTGTCCTGCCGGCGTGTTTCCCGCGCCGGGCGGCGGACGGCGCCCGCAGCGCAGGCGCATGGCCGGCGACGGACCGCGAAGGAGGGAACAGCCGGCGGGAACGCTTCTCCCGCCTGGAGAGAGCGCGGTATATCGGACGTTTTCCCACGGGGGAATGAACGTTCCGCAGTTCACAAGGGGGGGTTCAGCCGCGGGGCGCGTTTTGCCCCGCGTGATGCAAAAATGGAGAAGACCACGCCGGAAATCGTCCGAAAACCTGTCGTAATCTGGACAACATTCGAAAATATGTCCAAAATCAGGACAGAAGTGTTGGAGAGACAGGATGCAAAGCGATCAGAGACAACAGACCCTGGCCGCGGAACTGGCGCGGTTCAAGGCCGGTGAAGCCGCTGCGCCGCCAGGCGTCCGCGAGGAGATCCGCGCCTCTTGGCTGCGCTGCCGCAAACGCTGGTCAGGCGGAGAGCCAGGGGGGCGTCCCGCGCGTTCGCACCCCCATGTCCTGTCCGAGGTCATCATGCGCACCGCGTCCCCCATCCTGGACGAATACGGAAGTCCTGTGGCCGAGTCCGGGGGCGCTCTTCTCCTTGTGGACCCGGATGGCTTCCTCCTGCGCGTGGCCGGGGCGCCGGACCTGATGGACGACCTGGGGCTGCGCCCCGGCATGGAGCTTTCGGAAAACGGCATCGGCACCAGCGCCACCGGCCTTTGCCTGGTGGGCCGGCAACCCTGCCGCGTCCTCGGGGCCGAGCATTACGCCCGCGCGCTCCACGGGCTTGCCGCCTGCGCCGCGCCGTTGAGCGGGGGCAAGTTCCGCTTCTTCGGGGTGCTCGCCGCCGTTTTTCCCCTCGGGCGCTGGAATGCGGCCTGCGGGGCGCTCCTGGACTCCCTGGCGGCCAATATCAATCACGCGCACCACATCAACGACCTGCTCAAGGATCAGGAAACGACGCTGGAACTGCTCAACGAGAGCGTCCTCATCCTGAACAGCGAGGCCTACATCAAGGCGGCCAACGCCCATGCGCGCCGGCTGCTCAATATCGGGGGCGCGGAAAAGATCGCGCTTGGGCATATCGGCAATTTTGTGCGAGATGGCGCGCCCTTTCAGGAGATCATCGAAAACGGGCGCCGGGTGGTGGATCGTGAATGCAGCCTGGACATCGGCGGGGAGGTCAAGCGCGTCCTTCTTTCCGCCGAGTTCATCCCCGAGGGCAAGGGCATCGTCTGCACCCTGACGGAAATGGAGCGCGTGGAGCGCCTTGCCGCCCGCAGCACCAGCGGCAAGGCCATCTACCGCTTCTCGGACATCATCGGCGCGTCCGATGCCATCGTGCATGCCGTGGATCTTGCGCGCATGGCCGCCCAAAGCGACATCACCACGCTTCTGCTCGGCGAGAGCGGCACCGGCAAGGAACTCTTCGCCCACGCGGTCCATAACGGCAGCGCGCGCAGGCGCGGACCCTTCGTCACCATCAACTGCGGGGCGCTGCCCCGCGAGCTGGTGCAGAGCGAGCTTTTCGGCTATGAGCCGGGCGCGTTCACCGGCGCGGTGAAGAACGGCAAGGCGGGCAAGTTCGAGCTGGCCGACAAGGGCACCATCTTTCTGGACGAGATCGGCGAAATGCCCTTTGACGCCCAGACGAACCTGCTGCGGCTCATCCAGAACAGGGAGGTGAGCCGGCTCGGCTCGACCGCCTCCAGGACCGTGGATGTACGCATCATCGCGGCCACCAACCGCAATCTCCAGACGGCCATGGAATCCGGGACCTTCCGCTCCGACCTCTATTACCGGCTCTGCGTCTTCGCCATCAACGTGCCCAGCCTGCGAAGCCGGCCCACGGATATCGGCGTCCTCGCCGAGCATTTCCGGGAGCGGTATGTGGCGCGGCTCGGCAGGCGCATCCGCGGCTTCACCCACGAGGCCATGCAGCTGCTCCTGCGGTATGCGTGGCCGGGCAATATCCGCGAGCTGGAAAACGTGGTGGAATATGCCGTCAATATCTGCGCCGGACCCTACATCCAGGCCGGGGACCTGCCCGTGACCGTTTCCGGAGCCGTCGGGACGCCCCTGCGCCCCCAACAGATGCCTTCCCCCGCCGCCCCGAGCGTCGAGGCCCCCACCCTGTACCAGCTGGAACGCAACGCCATCGTGGAGGTCCTGGCGCGCTTCAACGGCAACATGAGCGTGGCCGCCGAGGAACTCGGCATCGCGCGCAGCGCCCTCTACAGCAAGCTCGCGCGCTTCGGCATCGATCACCGCTCGTTCCGGCCGCAGCGGAAATAGCGGGTCTTGCGCCGGCGCATGGGGGAAGGCGATCCCCGGGGCGCCGGCGCCGTCGTGTCTGCCGCGTGGCGCGGCCGCCCTCCCTAGTGTCTACTTGCAAAAATTCTGCGCAGAATTCTGCGCAGAATTTTTG
>NZ_CAJUBO010000006.1 GCF_910584445.1 uncultured Desulfovibrio sp. | reverse complement strand
TCCTGCAAAAATTCTGCACAGAATTCTGTGCAGAATTTTTGCAATTAGACACTAGTCCCGTTTGTCCCTGGTGCCCGGGGCGTCATGCAGGTCCGGGGCGCGCCGGATCTCGGGACGCGGCGCGGACAGGCGGCGGGAAGGACGCAATGGGGGGGCCTCCATGTCCCGCCGGGTGCCTGGCTGTTCGGCATCCGGCGGAAACGGCGCGGCGCATGCGCCGGACAGGCACTGGAGAAGCGCGGAAGGCAAAGGCTTGCCCAGCAGCGCCGTGAATTCCGCGGCATCGCAGGCATCCCCCACCAGGGGAGAGACGCCCGCGGCTGCCAGATGCAGCCAGCGTTCCAAAGCCGCCGCCGCAGCCATGGCATCGCCTTGCGGCGTGGGGAGCGCCATGCCGAAGCGCCACCTGCCGTCTGGGATCCCCGACGGCAGGCCGGGGATTTCGCGGCCTGCCATATCGCGTCCCCGTGGACGTACATGGACATGGCTGCCGTCCGCGTCCGCAATGATTTCGAGAGCATCGGGAGGGAAGAGCCGAAAGGTCCTGCGCCCGAAGCGGCGCAGGCACAGCGCGGCCACATCGTGTTCCCCGTCCAGCGCGAGAAGGGGGGCGTGGCCCGGGCGCACGGCACCCAGAAGGACCAGACCGGAAAAAATGCAGGCGCCCCCGGCTGCAAGGGCAGGGGCAAGATCTTTCTGGGTGCCCGCCAGGAGCAGGAGCAGCCCGAAGGCAAGAAACGTCGCGCCGAGAAACCGGCCGAGGCTTTGGCCGCGTCCGCCCTGTCGTGCGGCAAGAACAAAAAGCCGCCTCCCTTCATTCAGGCAGGGCCAGGGAAACCGGAGTTCCGGGGCATCCTGCGACGGTGGAGGGGAGGAGGCGGGGGCTTGCATCGTGACTGGCGGCCGTGGCGAAGCGCGGGCCGGTTTTTCCGCGCCTCGTCACGGCCCGGGAACGCCCGGGCTACTTGCCCATGGCGTTCAGGAAATCCTTGTTGGAGGGAGTGCCGCGCATTTTGTCGAGGAGGAACTCCATGCTGTCGAGCGGGGCCATGGGCGCGAGGATCTTGCGCAGCAGCCAGACCCTGTTGAGCACATCGTCGGGCAGGAGCAGATCTTCCTTGCGCGTGCCGGTGCGGTTGATGTCGATGGCCGGGAAAACGCGTTTTTCGGAGAGATGGCGGTCGAGATAGATCTCCATATTGCCCGTGCCCTTGAACTCTTCGAAAATGACCTCATCCATGCGCGAGCCGGTATCGATGAGCGCCGTGGCGATAATGGTCAGGCTGCCGCCTTCTTCAATATTGCGGGCGGCGCCGAAGAAGCGCTTGGGCCGCTGGAGGGCGTTGGCGTCCAGACCGCCGGAAAGCACGCGGCCGGAGGACGGGGTCACGGCATTGTACGCCCGGCCGAGACGGGTGATGGAATCAAGCAGGATGACCACATCACGCTTGCGTTCCACCAGTCGCTTGGCCTTTTCCAGCACCATTTCACAGACCTGGACATGGCGCTGCGGCGGTTCATCGAAGGTGGAGCTGATGACTTCCGCCTTTTTGACCGTGCGCTCCATGTCCGTCACTTCCTCGGGGCGCTCGTCGATGAGCAGGACGATGAGGTACACGTCAGGATTATTGGCATTGATGGCATTGGCGAGCGACTGGAGCAGGATGGTCTTGCCCGTGCGCGGCGGGGCCACGATAAGGCCGCGCTGGCCGCAGCCGATGGGGGCCATGAGGTCAATGACGCGGTTGGAGAGATTTTTCTCGCCATCTTCCATGACGAGCTGGTGATCGGGATAGATGGGCGTGAGGTTGTCGAACAGGACGAGATTCTTGGCGTTTTCCGGCGGCTCGAAACCGATCTCCGTCACCTTGAGCAGGGCGAAATACCGTTCCCCCTCCTTGGGCGGCCGGATCTGGCCCGAAACCACATCGCCCTTGCGCAGGGAAAAGCGCCGGATCTGGGAGGGGGAGACATAGATGTCGTCCGGCCCGGGCATGAAGCTGTAGAGCGGCGAGCGGAGAAAACCGAAACCGTCCGGCAGGATCTCAAGGACACCGTCGCCGTAGATGGCGCCGTTTTGTGAAGCGCAGGTGGACAGGAGGGCGAAGATGAGTTCCTGCTTGCGCATGGAGCTTGCATTTTCGATCTCATACTGTTCCGCAAGCTCCATAAGCTCTTGCATGCTGCGGGTTTTCAGGTCAGTGAGGCTCATGCCGCTGTCAGTAAGGAGGGCGGGTGTGGTTTTTTTCTTGCGCATACAGGGTACTGATGGTTTCAAACAACGGTGGAGGCATGTATGTCGCATGCCGGACACTGAGGCCCAAAAGGACAATGGGATGGGATGAAGTACAGATGTGCGGCAAAAAACTTAGGGCATTTCGTCACAAATAGCAAGAAAAAAGGTGAGGATTTTCAAAAAACGGGACTGTCGCGCTATCCGGTGCCCCAAATGGAATGGTTCCGGGGAATATCCGGGCGGCGCGCAGGGCGGTCCGGCCGCATGGGCCTCCCAACGCGCAACAGACTGTGGACATGCATGCACATCGTGATCTGCAAAATGCCCTGCCGCCCGCGCGGGCAAACGGTCGCGCGAGGGCGCGTTCCATGCCGGGCGCGTGATCTGCGACCGCGTGAGCTGCGAAGTGGGGGATGTCTTGCCTGATGCTCAGGCACTTTTGCACTGGGCTTCGGCAACGGCCTGGGGCGCCGCATACAGCGCAAGCAGCTCCTCTCGCAGTTCGTCCTGCGAAAGGCCGAGCACTTCCGCCAGCTCTCCGCCCACGAGGCTCATGGCCTGTTCCAGAAGGCGCCGCTCGCCGAACGAGAGTTCCTTGGTGCGGCCGATGAGCAGCAGTTCGCGCAGCACGTCGGCCACAACGGCAAGATCCGGGCTTTTCAGGCGTTCGGAATATTCGCGGAAGCGGCGGTTCCAGTTCTGGCCGGTGAAGACGGTGCGTTCGCGGTCGCTGCGGAGCGCGTCAAGGATGCGGGCCGCCTCCTTGCGTGTGATGAGCGAACGCAAGCCCACATTGATGGCGTTATGCACGGGGACCATGAGCGTGATGCTATTGGCCCGGATGCGCACGATATAAAATTCGCAGGCAACGCCGCCGATGTCCTTGTGGTCGATGCGCTCGATCCTGCCCACGCCCTGGGCCGGATAAACCACGAGATTGTCCGGTGCGAACATATGCCTTCCCCGTGCCTGAGGCGCAACTACGCAGATTGTGGATGGTTGGTTCATCACTGCGGCGGCTCCCGGCTGCGTCCGGGTGGCCGATTCCCGTGGGGGAGAGGCAGGGACAAGGACAAGGTTTCGCAAGGGGGCCAAAATACGACTATGCTTAACTTGTAACACAATCACATATGGGTGTCCAGTGAGGGAGCCTTTTTTCTTTTTTTCACCGGGCCTCCGTTTCCCCGGTCTCATGGGCGGGCACGGCGGCCGCGCGCGCCAGTCTGGCCGCTCCGGCCGCGTCCCCCCCGGCGGCGGCGAAGAAAACCTCCCTGGCGGCGGGCATGGCGCCGGCGATGCGTGCCGCGTCTTCCGCATCGGGGCGCCCCAGCACCCAGTTGATGACGTCGCCCTTGTGCGGCGGTCTGCCGATGCCGATCCTCAGGCGGGCGAAATCCGGCGTGCCCAGCTGGTCGCGGATGGAGGCGAGACCATTGTGCCCGGCATTGCCGCCGCCGACCTTGAAGCGCAGTTCGCCGGCCGGGATGTCCAGTTCGTCATGGGCCACGATGAGCCGGCCGGGCGTGATCCTGTGCCAGGCAAGCAGGGGCTGGACGCAGTGCCCGCTGGCGTTCATCATGGTCAGGGGCATGGCCGCGAGCCAGGTGCCACGCAGCCCCGGCATGCTGAAGCGCCAGAGATCGCACTGGAACTTGCCGCCGTTCAGGGGTTCCACGCGCCCCGTTTCCCGCGCCTGGGCGAGCAGGCGGTCCACGAAGGCGAAGCCGCAGTTATGCCGTGTGCCCGCATATTTGTTGCCGGGATTTCCCAGACCCACCAACGCGCCTGCATATTCCATGACTTCCTCCGTGGCTGGTTTTGCTTCAGACCGTCGCAGTGGGCGTGTCCTGCGCCTCGAGGCGCAAGGGCATGCCCAGGCCCGCGCAGACGGCGGCCGCATCACGGGCGATGAAGCGGGCAAGGGCCGGGTCCATGGGCGCGAGGTGTCCTCCCCCGGGGAGCCAGACGAGCGTCTTCGTCGGAGCCTGGATCTCGCTGAGGAACGCACGGGCAAGCGCTGGCGTGAACAGGGCGTCATCGCCGGCATTGTAGAGTCGGAACGGGCAGTGGAGCAGGGGAGAAACGCGCGCGCTGAAAAGGCTTGCCAGAAAGCCCAGTGGATAGGTGAGGCGACTGCCGCGCCTGTCGATGCGGATATCGCGATGGCCGGCCAGGACCCGCCGGACAGGGAGATAGCAGGCCAGCGGAACAGGCAGGCGCGGCAGGATGCGGCCCAGGGCGGCGATGCCGCGTTCGAGCTTTGCGCGCCGGTCCGCAAGGCGCGCGAAACGGGTCAGGGCAATGGCCTGCGGCATCTGCGGCAGGATGGCGCAGATGGAGAACGCGGCCGTGAGGGTGGTTGAGATCCCGGCATGGGCCGCGCTGAGGATGCCGCCCTGGCTGTGTCCGCACACGGCCACCGGGCCGAAGCCCGCGTCCTGGAGCCACCGCTCGGCGAAGAGTCCATCCTCAAGGAGCGAAGCGAAGGTAAAACCGCTCCGGCGCGGATTGACGCCATGGCCTTCAGGATGCAGCCCCGCCACGGCAAAGCCGGCTTCCCGCAGTGCGGCCATGAGCGGGCTGTATTGCCGGGGCGAAAGCATGGTTCCCGGATAGAAGAGCATGGTCCCGGCGCCGGGGTTGGGCCGGATTTCCAGCGCAAGGCTGTGGCCGTTTCGCCGGAGGCGTTGCAAGCGCAAGGTGGAGTGGGGCATATCCGTAACAGCAGAAAAGGCCGACCCGCGAGGGCCGGCCTCAAAATGGTGACAAACGCCGCGCCACAGCCAGGACGCTGCCGAAAGCGCCGTCCGCCGGGCAGGGCCATGAAGGGACGCCTATTCGGCGGCTTCCTCGGTTTCGCCCTCTTCCGCCACATCATCCTTGCTCTTGGCGAGCACGCTGACAATGGCGAAATTCCTGTCATGGACGGCGGAAACATTTTCGGGAAGCTTGAGATCGGCCACGGAAATGGTGTCGCCGATATTCATCTCCGTCACGTCCACAACGACCTTTTGCGGCATGTCCATGGGCTTGCTGGCAAGGCGCACATATTCGCGATAGGTCTCAAGGATGCCGCCGAGCTTGGTGCCCTTGGCAACGCCCACGAATTCCAGCGGCACATCCACCTTGACTTCCTTGTTCAGATCGACGCCGTAGTAGTCGATATGCAGGAAGCAGTTTTTGTAGGGATGGCGCTGCACCTGCCAGATGAGGACGGGATGCACTTCTTTGGCGCCGTCGTTCTCTATCTCCAGATTGAACACAGTGGTGTGTCCCACGGATTCGTAGAGCTTTTCCAGCGGCAGGGTCGGCGCCTGGACCATGATGTTCTCGCCCGAGGCGGTATAGAAGACGCCGGGCACCATGTCCCTGGAACGCAGACGACCGTTGGCCCCTTTGCCGCGGGCGTCGCGCTTCTGCACATTCAATGTCTTTTCGATGCTCATCTCCCTCTCCTTGCTGACCGCCGAAACGTGCGGAAACTGTTCATCCTGAAGATCCCCGCCATGCTACACGAAGAGCACGCTCACCGAGGAACCCGTATGGATATTGTGGATGGTCTTGCCGAGAAGCGCGGCCACGGAAGCCACCTTGAGCTTGGGGCAGCGCTCCAGTTTGTCGCCCAGAGGAATGGTGTCCGTCACGATGACCTGCGAAAGGGCGTCCGTCGCATTGATGCGGTCAATGGCCGGTCCGGAAAGCACCGGATGCGTGGCGCAGGCCACGATGCGGGTGGCGCCGTAGCTGAGGAGCACCTCCGCGCCGGCGCAGAGCGTGCCCGCCGTGTCGATCATGTCGTCCACCACAATGGCGACGCGGCCCTCCACATCGCCGATGACGTGCATGGCCTGGGCCTGATTGGGCTTGTCGCGCCGCTTGTCCACGATGGCGAGCGGCGCGTTGAGCCGCTTGGCATAGGCCCTGGCGCGCTCCACGCCGCCCGCGTCCGGCGAGACGATGACGATATTGTCCTCGTGCAGGTCGCGCAGGCTGTCCATCATGACGGGCACGGCAAAAAGATTGTCCACCGGGCAGTTGAAAAAGCCCTGGATCTGGCCCGCGTGGAGGTCGATGGTGACGACCCTGTCCGCTCCGGCCACGCTGATGAAATCCGCCACCATCTTGGCGCTGATGGGCGCGCGCGGGCTGACCTTGCGATCCTGGCGCGCATAGGCATAGTAGGGGATGACCGCTGTGATGCGCCCGGCGCTGGCACGTTTGAGGGCGTCCATCATCAGGCAGAGCTGCATGAAGTTGCGGTTCACTTCCGGCGGGCATGTGGGCTGGACGACAAAAACGTCGTCCTCGCGCACATTGTCGCCGATCTCGATCCGCAACTCGCCGTCGCTGAATGTGGTGGCAAGGGTGGGGGTGAGCTGACAGCCCAGATGATCGCAGATGGATCGGGCAAGCTCGGGATTGGAGGAACCCGTGACGATTTTCAGGTCGCTGAACATGGAGCCGCCTTGGCAAATCCGTTCAAAAACCGACAGTGGTCATCTGGCGCTGCCGCAGTTTGGCTGGGATGGAAGGGTTCGAACCTTCGGATGACGGAGCCAAAACCCGTTGCCTTACCACTTGGCTACATCCCAGCGGTCCCCAGTGCCTGGCAATAGACGCGCGGATATGCGCCGCGCAGCCGGGTCGCGGCATCCTGTGCCGCCGCCTCCGCCGCGAAAAGCCCGAACACGCTTGAGCCGCTGCCGGTCATGCCGGCTGCCAGCGCCCCGAGCCGCCCAAGCTCCGCCTTGAGTCGGGCAAGCTGCGGATGCCGGGGGAAGACGGCGGCCTCAAGATCATTGTGCAGATCAAGGCGCGCCGTTCCAAAGAGAAGAACTCCATTAACCGCGCACGCGCGCTTTGTCAAGCTGTTTTGGGCGCGGCATGCGGCGCCGGAAGCGCCCCCGGCCCGCAGTTCATCCAGCCGCGCGAAGGCCTGCCCCGTCGCCACATGGATACCGGGGCAGACGAGGACGAGAAACAGGGGCGGCCAGTCATCTTCCAGCGGTTCCACCATCTCACCGATACCGCGCACCCGGCTGGGACGGCCGCTGAGGAAGAACGGCACATCGGACCCGACGGCCAGCGCCGCCTGCGCCAGCGCCGCCTGCGGGAGCGGGCGCTCACGCAGGGAATCGAGCCAGAGCAGGAGGGCGGCCGCGTCGCTGCTGCCGCCGCCCAGGCCGGCGCCCGACGGGATGCGCTTGACAAGTTCCACTTCCACCCCGGGCGCCTCCCCCGCGGCGGCCAGAAAGGCGGCATGGGCCTTGGTGAGAGTATTGCGGGCGGGGTCGATGCCCGGAGCATCGCAGCGCACGATGATGCCGGCTCCCGGCCGATGGCGGATGCGCAGTTCGTCGCGCGGCGCGGCCAGCGGCCAGAAGAGGGAATCCAGCTCATGGTAGCCGTCCGGCCTGCGGCCGAGGACGCGCAGGCCGAGATTCACCTTGCAGCCCGCAGTGAGGCGGATCACAGGGTTTCCAGGGTCAGGCGGTCATTGGTATAGACGCAGATCTCCGCTGCGATTGCCATGGCCTCCCGCGCCACCTCGGCCGCGTCCAGGCCGCTGTGGCGCAGCAAGGCCCGCGCCGCCGCCAGGGCATAGGGTCCGCCGCTGCCGATGACCGCCACGTCGTCATCGGGTTCGATGACATCGCCCGTGCCGGAAACGAGCAGGAGGTGTTCGCTATCGGCGAGCAGGAGCATGGCCTCAAGCTTGCGGAGGTATTTGTCCTTGCGCCATTCCTTGGTCATCTCCACGGCGGCGCGCAGGAGATTGCCCCGCATTTCCTTGAGTTTGGCCTCAAAAAGCTCAAAAAGGGTGAAGGCATCGGCCGTGGCGCCCGCAAAACCCGCGAGGACGCGTCCTTCATGGAGCCGGCGCACCTTGTGCGCGGTATGCTTCATGACCATGCTCTGCCCAAGCGTCACCTGACCGTCCCCGGCCATGGCGACCTGGCCGTTTTTTTTCACGGCGAGAATGGTTGTGGCGTGTGTTTCCATCATCAGCTCTTTTCCCAGATTTCCTTGCGTTCCTTGTACGCGGCCTCCAGGCGCCGGAAGGCGCGCTGGTCCGCCATTTTTGCGGCCAGGGCCTTTGCCTGGTTGAAATAGCGTTCCGTCAGTTTGCGATTATTGGCGTAGAGCGCGCTGTAGGTCATGTGGATATAGGCTTCGGGCGTCCTGCCCGCCGTGCCGAGAGAGCGCGCATAGGCTTCATGCACTTCCGGGTCCTGCGGCACATGGCGCAGGACATCGGCATAATGCCTGGCCGCCTGCGCGTGACGCCCGGTTTCGTCCAGCATGCGGGCGTAGAAAAAGGATGCCATGAAGTCCCGGGGATCGCGGCGCATGGCTTCGCTCAGCAGCTTCTCGGCGCGATCCATGCTGCCCTTGCGGTAGTGGAAGGCTCCGGCCTCGCGCAGCACCAGGGGGTCGGCGGGGGCGGCGGCCAGCGCCTCCTCGAATGCCGCGGCGGCGTCGTTGACGCGGTTCTGGCGCGCCAGGACGATGCCCCTGCCCATGCGGGAGAGGCCGTCCCTGCCCGAAAAGCGCTGCAATGCCGCCTGTTCGTCGCCATAGCGCGCCCAGAGCAGCGTCTTGACGCGCTGGTAGCGGCGATTGTCGAAGGTGCGGTTGCGGACGGACGCGGGCAGCGTTTCGATACGGGCCTGGAGTCCGTTGACGCGGTCGCCGATGGCGGGATGGGTGGAAAGGTAGGTGGGGATGTTGATGCCGCTCATCCAGTTCTTGTGGCGCAGCACCTTGAAACCGCCGACCATGCCCGAGGGGGGGTAGCCCGCGGCCACCAGATATTGCAGGCCGAGGTTGTCGGCCTCGCTCTCATCCATCCTGCTGTAATTGAGCATGGCCGACTGGCTTGCCCCGGCGGCGCTCACCGCCGCTGCGCCCCCCGCGGGACCGCCCAGCGCCACCCCTGCCACGGCCACGAGCAGGGAACCCAGGGTCAGGTACTGGGCACGTTCCAGTCGCGCCGCCACATGGCGCTGCGTCACATGGGCCAGTTCGTGGGCGAGCACGCCGGCCAGCTCCTCCTCCCGTTCCAGATTCATGATCATGCCGGTAAAGACGAAAACATAGCCCCCGGGCACGGCGAACGCATTGAGCGCATTGTGCAGCACCACCGAGGACGTGAACTCAAAGGGCTGCGGCGGAATGGCCCTGACCAGCCGCTTGAGCACGCCGGCCACATACTGGCTGACTTCGGGGTCTTCGACGATGGGCAGGTGGGAGCGGACCATGACATCGAACTTGTGGCCCATCTCCTTTTCATCCTTGAGCGAAACGCCGCCAAGGAAGAATGCTCCGGCCCTGGGCGGAAACGCCAGGGGGAGCAGGAGGGCAAGAATGACGAAGAGCGCCGTTACGCGGCGAAAATGGCGGAGGGAAAAGGACATATGCTCCTTGGGTCGGGTCTGTCCCCGGAAGCGCCGGGAACGCGGGGGGCGGTGATCACTCCAGGTCCCATTCCTGGCCTTGGGGGGTGTCGCGCACGCTCACGCCCATGGCGGCGAGCGTTTCGCGCAGGGCGTCCGAGCCGGCAAAGTCTTTTGCGGCCCGGGCCTGGACGCGCCGCGCGAGGAGTTCCTCCACGCGGTCGAGGTCGAGCTTGCGGCGCCGGGCGCGCATGGCGCGCAGGTCCGTCAGGAACGCGTCTGGCTCCTGGCCGAAAAGACCGAAGCGCGTGTGCCACTGGCGGGCACGCGCGAGAAAGTCCTCCAGCAGGTCGCCCGTGCCCCGGGCGGCCCGCAGCGCCTTGTCTTCCAGCAGACGGTTGACGATGCGTACCTGCGAAAAGATGTGTCCCAGCGCCTGGGCCGTATTGAGATCGTCGTCCATGGCGGCGGAAACGGCGCCGTCGAGGGCGTCCCATTCCTCCCGCAGACCGGCGGGAAGCGGCGTCGCCTTCCACGAGGCGCGCCCCAGCGCACGCACGGCATCGCGCAGGGCCGCATATACGCGCTGCTGGCCTTTTTCCGCATCATCCATGGCCTCCGGGCTGAAGTCGATGGGGCTGCGGTAGTGCTTGCCCAGCAGGAAGAAACGCAGGCTCTCCGGCAGATAGTCGCGCAG
This sequence comes from uncultured Desulfovibrio sp., assembly GCF_910584445.1. Classification (GTDB taxonomy): domain Bacteria; phylum Desulfobacterota; class Desulfovibrionia; order Desulfovibrionales; family Desulfovibrionaceae; genus Desulfovibrio. The sequence goes on along the minus strand of NZ_CAJUBO010000006.1, from coordinate 96,840 downwards.
GATGTCGCGGATGGTGGTGAAATTGCCGAGGGACTTGGACATCTTTTCCTGATCGATCTGCACGAATCCGTTATGGACCCAGAACCTGGCGAGTTCGCACGCGCAGACCGCTTCCGTCTGGGCGATCTCGTTCTCATGATGGGGAAAAATGAGATCCTGGCCGCCGCCGTGGATATCAAGCGGCAGGAAGGGCTGGCTCATGGCCGAGCATTCGATGTGCCAGCCCGGGCGCCCCGGTCCCCACGGGCTTTCCCACGAAGGCTCGCCGGGCTTGGCGGCCTTCCAGAGGGCAAAGTCGAGCGGGTCTTCCTTTTCCTCGCCGGGGACCACGCGCGCCCCGGCCATGAGTTCGTCGAGGCTGCGGCGCGAAAGCCTGCCGTAGGGAGCATAGGCGCGCACGCGGAAATAGACGTCGCCGCCGGGCGTGGCGTACGCCTTGCCGGCGGCGATGAGGCGGGAGCAGAGTTCCTGTATCTGGGGGATGGATTCCGTGGCGCGCGGCTCAAGGTCGGCCCGGAGGACGCCCAGACGATCCATGTCTTCATGGAAGGCTGCCATATAGGTGGCGGCGATTTCGCGCCAGTCGCGGTTCTCGCTTTCCGCGCGGCGGATGATCTTGTCGTCCACATCCGTAAAATTGCGGACAAAGAGCACTTCCAGCCCCAGGTGACGGAGCTGGCGCACCAGGATGTCGAAGACGATGGCCGAACGGGCATGGCCGATATGGCAGTAGTCGTAGGAGGTGATGCCGCAGACGTAGATGTGCGCCTTGCCGGGGCGCACGGGAATGAATTCCTCCTTGCGCCGGCCAAGGGTGTTGTACAGTTGCATGACAGTCCTTCAGGCCGCGCCGGCGGCCTCTGATGTCCGGATTCAGGCGCGGGGCGTGATCTGGTCGATGCGCCGCTGGTGGCGGCCGCCTTCGAACCCGGTCTCAAGAAATGCCGCCATGATGGCGAGCGCCAGCTCCTCACCCGTGATGCGCGCGCCCAGGCACAGCACATTGGCATCGTTGTGGCGGCGGCTCAACCGGGCATGGAGTTCGGTGGTGCAGAGGGCCGCGCGGATCCCGTCGTGGCGGTTGGCGGCCATGGACATGCCGATGCCGCTGCCGCAGACGAGGATGCCCTGGCCGCCCTCATGCAGCAGCGCCGAGCAGAGCCTGTGGGCAAAAACCGGATAGTCGCAGCTTTCCCGGGAATCTGTGCCGTGATCCCTGACTGTGAAGCCCCGGACGGCCAGCTCGCGGGCGAGAAGGTCCTTGAGCGCGTACCCGGCATGGTCCGAGGCCAGATGAACGAGGGACATGCAAGACTCCTTTGCGCGTGCGTCCGGAACCGCTCTCGCGGCTCAGGAATTGTGGGCGCGATACTGGGAAAGCGGAAGCAGGGGCGCCCCCTCCGGCAAGGTAAGTCGCATCTGCTCCGGGGTAAAGGGGGTGCCGGGATGTTCGCGCTCCTTGACGAGAAGGAGGGCGCGTTTGCCGCTGCCGTGGGTCAGGTTGAGCCGCCGGGGCAGGGGGGGGGGGCCGTCGTCATAGACGATCTCCATCCGCCAGCCGTCCGCCGCGGTTTCGCGCCAGGCGACGGGCCGGCCCGCGGCATCCAGGTCCAGGCGGCCGCCGGGCGTTCCTTCCAGCGCATACCGGGCCAGGCCGTCAGGCAGCAGGCTGGACCCGGCATGGCTGTCGCCGAACGCGGCGCTGTAGTGGCCGGTGAGCAGGGCCGTCAGGCGTGACAGGCCGAAGGGCACGGGCACGCCCACCCTGAGCAGCGGACTGGCCGCGCCCTGATGGAAGTATGCCTTGTTTTCCAGGGGCGCATAGACGAGGAAGTGCTGGCCGTCCTCAAGGATCTTGGCGACCACGGTGCCCACCCCCGCCATGACGTCGAGCCGGAGTTCCCGGCCGCCGTTGCCCCAGAGCAGCGCCGTGACGCGGCGGGTGTTGCCTTCCTCCCCGAAACGCAGGCTCATCTGGAGACGGTAGGGCGCCTTCGCCACAGCGCCGGTATCCGTATATGCCTGCCAGCGGCGCGCAAGGATCGACGCGTCTTCCCCCTCGGGGGCGCCGGGCAGGGGGGGCTGTTTGGCGCAGGCGCAGAGAAGCAGGGCCATGCAGAAGAGGACGAGCTTTTTCATGGATGGGCAAGCCGTTGCCGCAATGCCTCCGCATTGTCGGGTTTGAGGTCGAGCGCTTTCTGGTAGGCGCGGCGCGCTTCGCCGGCATGACCAAGGTGGCGCGCTATGTCGCCGTAATGCTCCCAAATGGTGGCGTCCACCGGGCCTTCAAGGCCCACGGCCTGCCTGATCTTGGCGAGCGCCTCTTCCGCCCTGCCGGCACGGAACAAGGCCCAGGCAAGGGAATCGACGATATACGCCTGATCCGGTGAAAGCGCATCCGCGCGTGACAGGAGCTGAAGCGCGCGGTCAAGTTCGCGGTTTTCCTCGGCCAGGGTATAGCCCACATAGTTGAGGGCCTGGAAATTGTCCGGCTGTTTTTTCAGAATGCCTTCCATGACGTCCATGGCTTCCCGCTTGTTGCCGCTTTCGTCCAGCAGGGAACCGAGCAGAAAGGCGAGGTCGGCATTGTCGGGCCATTGGGCGACCGCCGCGCGCGCGGCGGCGAGGGCGGCGTCCATCTGTTTCTGGCGGGCAAGGAGACGGATCTCGAGATCGCGCAGTTCCGCGGCGCGCGGAAAGTCGCGCTGGCTCGCGCGGGCAAGCTCCAGCGCCGCGTCGGTCTTGCCCGCTTCGGCAAGGAGCTGGATGCGGAGAACGCGGGCGCGCACGGCGGCGGGGCTGGAAGCCGCGATCCTGTCCAGCCAGGAAAATGCCATGTTCAGATCGCGGCGCTGCTCATAGGCGAGGTCGGCAAGCAGGAGATAGACATCGTCCGGCGCACCCTCTTTCGCCGTGAGCTGCTTGAGCAGGCGCTCGGCCTGGAGGTAGTGGCGCGCGTCCATGAGCATGCTCGCGGCCGTGAGCTTGAAGGGCACGGTGTCCGGACCCTGATTGATGTATTGGAGGGCTTTTTCCGGTTGCTTGAGCCGCAGGGAGAGATTCACGAGACGCAGGGAAACATCCTGCGGCGAAAAATGGGATCTGGCGAGTTTTTCATAGGTGGCGCGGGCCTCGCGAAGCTCGCCTTCCTGCTCAAGAAGAAAGGCCAGTTCGGCCAGGGCTTCCACAAAATCCGGCATGCCCCGGACGGCACGGCGCAGAAGGGGGATGGCCTCCGCCTTGCGCCCCATGCCCACAAGCGCCTTGGCATGGTAATATTCCACCAGGGGGGTGCGCTGTTTGGCCGGGATCCCCGTCAGGAGCTTTTCCGCCTCATCGAACTTGTGTTCCTTGACAAGCAGGAGCGCCAGCTCGAGGCGGGCATCAAGCGCGTCGGGATGCCGCGCGAGATAGGCGCGCATGAGTTCCGCGCCGCGCCCGGCCATGCCGTGTTCGCCCAGAGCTTCCGCATGGAGAAGATTGAGCGAAAGATCCTCGGGCTGCGCCTTGAGCGCCTGTTCCAGATAGGCGACGGCATTGGGCGACTTGCGGCTCATGAGCCAGACGCCGCCGTCCAGCCAGATTTGCGTGGGCCAGATCCCGGGGGCGTCTGTCCGCGCTGCTTCCGCGCGGGGTGCGCCGGTATGCGCCGGTCCGGGGGGAACGCCCGTGGCCGGAGCAACGTCTGCGCCGGATGCTGCGGACGCTGCGGGTGCTGCGGATGCCGGCGGCTCCTGTGCGGCATCGCTTCCGGCCGCCTGTGCGGTGAGCAGGGCGGCGGCATCGAGCAGAGCGGCCTCGTCATCATCAAGAATGGCGCGGACGGCGCGCATGTAGGCGTAAAGGCCAAGGGCTTCGGGCGAAAGCTCCCGTTCCACCGGGCGCACATGGATGGTCGGCAGGGCCTTGAGGCGCGGTGTTTCCTGAAGGATGCGGGCGGCGGCCTCCACGGTTGCCGGGAGGGCGGACTGCGCCTGGACGGCCGGCGTTGCGCCGTGTTCCGCGGCCGCGCGCGGGGGGGCTTCCTGCCCGTTGCCGCCGCAGGCGGCCAGCAGGAACGCGCACAGCACAAAAGCGCGGAGCCGCGCCGGACAAAGCGGCAGCGGCCGGCCGGCCGCGCGCGTGGAGCGCCTTGCCGTCGGAGCGGGCAACGGCAAAAAAACGGGACGGAGACCTTTCCGTGGCAGTTTCATGGAGTTCGGCGCGCCTTCCCGGCTGGCGTTGTTCCTGAATGCCGCATGTCGCCGCGCGGTCAGGACTGGATCCATTCCGGCGAAAAATCCTTGACGTCGAGCGTGATATGCTGGCCGATCTTTTCCAGCAGGCGCGCTTCAAGCTGGCGCACGCGCTCGCGGGTGATATTATACCGTTCGCCAATTTCACGCAAGGTCACGGGTTCATCCGTGAGCAGCCGGTGGCGCAGGATATATTGCTCCTTGTCATTGAGTTTGGGCAGGATGGTCTTGAGCTGCGCGCGGACGAGCTGCGCCACTTCGGCGGAGGCGAGGCGTTCCTCCGCTCCCTGGTCGAGGGCGGGGAGAAAGTCCATGCGCGTGGCGCCGCCCTCGTCGCCCACCTGGACGTTGAGGGAAAGATCGGTGGAGGCCAGGCGCTGGTCCATCTCGTTGACCTGCGCCTCGCTCACGCCGAGCCGTTCCGAAAGCATGGCGGCGTCGGGGTCGAAGCCCTGGGCGATGAGCTTCTGCCGTTCGCGGTTGAGGTTGTAGAAGAGCTTGCGCTGCACTTGGGTGGTGCCGATCTTGACCATCCTCCAGTTGTCCATGATGAACTTGAGGATGTAGGCCTTGATCCAGAAGGAGGCGTAGTAGGAGAACTTGATGCCCTTGTCCGGGTCGAACTTGTGAACGGCGCGCATGAGGCCCACATTGCCTTCCTGCACGAGGTCGAGGACGTTCTGCATCCAGCGGCGCTGGAAGTCCATGGCGATGCGGACCACGAGGCGCAGATGGGACGAGACGAGACGGAAGGCCGCGTCGGGGTCGTTGTCGTCGCGCACGCGCACGGCGAGATCGTGTTCCTCCTCCGGCTTGAGCAGCGGAAAACGGCTGACCTCGCGCAGATAGAGCTGAAGACTGTCGCGCGGGGCCGCCGGAGACGGCAGATATGCCGTCCGGCGCAGGGGCAGCCGTCCATGGCCGTCATCCCCGGCGTCGTCGGTATCGGGAGCCTCCGCGTCCAGATGGTCGTCATCGAGGAGCAGCCCTTCCTCGTCATCGGCATCCACATCGAGGATGTCGGCGCCGTCCTCAAGGCTGTCCTCATCCGCCGCTTCCGGTGGCACGGAAACATCCGCGCCGGCTCCGGCCCTTGAAGGCGTTGTGCCGGCGGTGGGGCGCGGCGCATCTTCCGGCAGGATCTCCGGAATGACGGCGTTGCGCGGGCCTGGTGCCCCGGCAGCGGCGGGGCTGTCCGCCGCCGGGGAGATATTCACGAACTCCGGAGCGTCGGTTCTGGCGGAGCGTTTTTGTGTTTTTGTCATAGGGTCTCATTGCCGCTCGGAACTGACGGCAGTGCCCTATGCTACAATTTTGATTTGTCCTTTTCAATGTTTTTCAGTAGTAAAAAAGCCGGGGCATGACGCCCCGGCCGCGCGTCCATCGCCTGAGGGTCATGAAATGAACACTTTTCCGTTTCGTCGCGCTCTTGCCCAGGGGCGTCCGCTCCTTCTGGACGGAGCCATGGGCACCATGCTTCAGGCGGCGGGGCTGCCCGCCGGAGTAAGCCCCGAACAGTATTGCCTGGAAAACCCCGATATCCTCCGGGGCATCCATCTCGCCTATCTCAATGCCGGTTCACACATCATCACCACATGCACCTTTGGCGCCAATCCGTTCAAGCTGCCCCCCGGGCTTGACAGCTTCGATGTCTGCCGGCGCATGGCGGGGGTGGCGCGCGAGGCGGCGCAGCTGGCGGCGTCCCGCGCGGGCCGTCCTGTCTTTGTGGCCGGCAATGTGGGGCCGAGTGGCCTTTTCGCGCGTCCTCTGGGAACGCTGGAACCCCGTGAACTGGTGGAAGGCTTCGCGGCGCAGATCCGGGGACTCGTCGCCGGCGGCGCCGATCTCATCTTTGTGGAAACGCAGTTCGACCTCGCGGAGGCGCGCGCCGCCGTTGCCGCCGCGCATCAGGTCTGCGACCTGCCTGTCATGGTGTCCATGACCTTTGAGCACGGGGTGAGCCTCACCGGCTCCAGCCCGGAGATCTTCGCCGAGACCATGCAGAATCTGGGCGCGGATGTGGTGGGTACCAACTGCAGCCTCGGGCCGGACGAGATGCTTCCCGTGGTCCGGGAATTGCTTGACGTGTGCGCGTGCCCCGTCATGGCGGAACCCAATGCCGGCCTTCCGGAACTGCGGGACGGGCAGACGGTCTTTCCCATGGGTCCGGAGAGCTTCGCGCAAAAGACGGCGTCCTTCGCGGCCATGGGCGTTGGCGTGCTGGGCGGTTGCTGCGGCACGACGCCCGAGCATGTGGCCGCGCTCGCGCGCGCGCTGGATTCCGTCACCTGTCCGCCGCGTTCCGCGCCGTCCTCCCGCGGCATTGCCCTCACCAGCCGCTCGGCGCTTGTGCGTATCGGCGCGGAGGAACCGCTGGCCGTCATTGGCGAGCGCATCAATCCCACGGGCAAGCCGGCCCTGGCCGCGGAGCTTCAGGAAGGGCGTTTCGATGAGGCCCTGCGGCTCGCGGACGAGCAGGTGGCCGCCGGCGCGGCCGTCCTGGACGTCAATGTGGGGGCGCCGCTCGTGGATGAGGTCGCGTGCCTCGCGGAGCTGTCCCAGCGTCTCATCGCCAGGCATCTGGTGCCGCTTTCGCTCGATTCCTCCAATGTGGAGTCCATTGCCGCGGCGCTCCCCTATTGTCCCGGTTCGTGCCTCATCAATTCCATCAGTGGCGAAGAGGGCCGCATGGAAGCGCTGGGACCGCTCTGCCGGCAGTACGGCGCGCCCTTTGTCCTGCTGCCGCTTCAGGGGAGGAAGCTCCCGGTGCGCGCGGCCGAGCGCATCCGTATCGTGGAGGATCTTGTCGGGCGCGCGACGGCTCTGGGCATACCGCGCCGTCTGATCCTCGTGGATATTCTGGCGCTGACGATCTCCTCCACGCCCGAAGGCGTCAACGAGTGTCTGGAGTTTGCCCGGTGGTGCCGGCGGGAGCATTTGCCCACGACCATCGGCCTTTCCAATATCTCTTTCGGGCTTCCGGCGCGGCCCCTGCTGAACGCGACCTTCCTGGGCATGGCCGTGGGGTCCGGCCTTGCCTCCTGCATCGCCAATCCGACAGCGCCGCTGATGCGCGAGACAACGGCGGCCGTGGCCGCCCTTCGCGGCCATGACGCCCATGCCGCGGCCTTTATCGGCGCCTTTGGCGACTGGAGACCCGGCGGCGGGAGCGCCGCCATCCGGGGCGGCAACGCCCCGGGAACCGCCGTTGCCGCGACCCTCCATGACGCGGTGCTCCAGGGCGACAAGGAAGGCGCCCCCGCGCTGCTGGAAAAGGAGCTTGCCGCCGGCACGGACCCGCTGGAGATCGTGGACGGGATACTTGTCCCGGCCATCACCGAGGTGGGCGAGCGCTACGAGCGGCGTGAATATTTTCTGCCCCAGCTGATCCGGGCGGCGGAGACCATGCAGCTGGCCTTCGGGCGCCTCAGGCCGCTGCTCGAGGCGCGGCGCGGGCCCGAAAAACGGCCGGTCATCGTGCTTGCCACCGTGGAAGGCGACATCCACGACATCGGGAAGAATATCGTGGCGCTCCTGCTCGGCAACCATGGCTTTGAGGTGGTGGATGCGGGCAAGGACGTGCCCGCCGAGGAAATTCTGGCTTGCGCGATGCGCCACAAGGCGCGTATCATCGGGCTTTCCGCGCTGATGACCACGACCATGGTGCGGATGGAGGATACGATCCGGCTCATCCGTGAGCGCGGGCTGCCCATCCGGGTCATGGTCGGGGGCGCCGCCGTGACCAGGGCTTTTGCCGAGTCCATCGGCGCTGACGCCTATTGCGAGGATGCCGTGAGCGGCGTGCGCGCAGCCCGGGGCTTTCTCCGGGAAGAGGCGGACGCCGCTTCCGGGCCGGATGCGGGCCGACAAGGTATGGAATCCTGAGGACACTGCCATGAAACGGATAGCTCTCGCATTGCTGTTCTGTCTCCTGCTTCCCTGCGCCGCCCGCGCGGCCGGGGAGGCTCCCCTGCCATCCCTGGACAAGGCCGGGCTTACGGCCCTGCTCCAGAAAAACAAGGGTAAGGTGGTATTGCTGAACTTCTTTGCCACCTGGTGCCCCCCCTGCCGGATGGAGATCCCCGAACTCGTCAGGGTGCGCGATGCCTATCCGGCTTCGCAGATGCTGCTGGTGGGGCTTGCCGTGGATGACGACAGCGCGCCGGTCGTGCCCTTCATCAGGAAGGCGGGCGTCGATTATCCCGTCTATCTTGCCGGGCGCGACGTGACCGATGCCTATGGCGTGACCAGCGTGCCGCACAATGCCTTTTTCGCCAGGGATGGGCGCCTTGTGATTTCCGAACCCGGCATGGCGGATGCCAATGTCATCCGGCAGGTGGTTGACGACCTGCTCGGACGGAAATAGACCGTCATGTGCGGCGGGGAGCGTCCGCATCAGCCTGGACCTGAAATTTCGGATCGGCCGTTGCCAGGGGCGCAAACACCGTGAAGCGGGTCTGCTCCCAGCCTGGGGCGCCGTGCGGCCAGAGGGAGAACGGCAGCATGACGGAAGAGCTGCGCATCAGGGAGCTGGTCAGTGTTTTCAGCCCGGAGCAGATCGCCGGGCGCGTTCGGGCCATGGCCGGGGAAATCGACGCGCGGTATGGGGATGAGCCTCTGGTCGCCGTCTGCGTCCTCAAAGGGGCCTGCATTTTTTTTAGCGATTTGGTGCGATCTTTGCATAATAAAAATCTGGAGCTGGATTTCATCCGCCTTGCCAGCTACGGCATGGGCACAACAAGCTCCGGCCGGGTGGTGCTCGGCAAGGATGTGGAGACCGACATCCGCGACAAGCATGTCCTGCTTGTGGAAGATATCGTGGACAGCGGGCGCAGCATGCGTTTTGTGCTGGATGCCTTTGCGGCGCGGGGTCCACGCAGTCTGCGCCTGGCCGCGCTTGTGGACAAGACAGGCCGCAGGGATGCCGAGGTCGTCGTGGATTTTGCCGGCTTTTCCGTGGAATCGGGGTTCCTTGTCGGGTATGGCCTTGATTATGCCGAACGGTATCGGGGCCTGCCGGGTATCTGCGAGATCGTGCCGGAGTAGGGGAAGATCGGTTCCCGCAACGTGTTTTCTGGAGTCATGGCATGGAAGTGAAATGTCCGCAGTGCGCGAGCCGCTTCAACCTGCCCGACGCCGCCGCCAGGCCGGGCGCGAAGTTGCGTTGCGCCGTCTGCAAGACGGTTTTTGCCCTTCCCGCAACGGGCGGCGCAGGCGCATCGCCCGCCGCTGCCAGGACGGCGCGCAGGGAGACCGGCAAAGAGCCGCTGCCGGAGCTTGGTCATAAGCGCGGCCGCCGCAGGCTCTGGCTGGCGTTGCTGCTTGTCCTGGTGCTGGCCGGCGCAGGCGCGGGGGGCTATTTTTCTTTCTTCGCCAGGGAGACGCCGCCCAGTGAGGCGGATATCGCCAAAAAGGTCGAGCTGCTCACCATGCGCAACGTGCGCCAGTACAATGTGCTCAATGAAAAGGTGGGCAAGGTCTTTGTCATCGAGGGGCGCGTGGTCAATGAATTTCCCGACCCCAAGGAACTCATCTCCCTGGAAGGGGCCATCTATGACAAGGACAAGAAACCGCTCGCCGTCAAAAAGCAGCTTGCGGGGACCCAGCTTTCCCTGTTCCAGCTCCAGGTGCTCAGTGAAAAGGAGATGGAATCTTTCCTGAACAACAAGGTGGAGATCCTCACCAACAACACCAATGTCCTTCCCGGCGCGGAAGTGCCGTTCATGATCCTGTTCTACGATCCGCCGGATGATGTGGCGGAGTTTGGCGTCAAGATCGTGGATGTCAAAAACGCCGGAGCCGGGTAGGGCGGTTTCCGCGATGCACAGGGGCCTGACGGTATCGCCGCCAGGCCCCTTGTTTTGTATGGTGGTGATCCCTGCGCGGCCGCCTGCGGGCAGGATCAGAACATCAGCTTCCTGAGCAGGACCAGCGCGGCGCGCGCACCGCTGTGGCTGATGGGAAATGGGGCTGTGGCGAAGTCGTTGAGCGCCTGCTCCACGCACGCCAGATCGGAGCGGAAGCTGCCGATGCGGACGGAACTTCCATCAGCGGCGATGTCGATGTCCGCGCAGCGGATCTCCACCTCCCGGTCAAGGCCGTTGGGCGCCAGGGTCAACCTGAGTTCGCCGTTTTCCAGGGCGATGCCTTTCACCTTTCCGTAGCGCCCGAGGGCATTTTCCACAGGCGCTTGCAGCAGGGTCTCCACGGTGAAGGCCGCGCCTTTTTTCCTGAGAGTTTTCCAGATGCTCATGGGTTTTCCTTCCGTTTCTGGCGGGACAGCGCCCACCCGTGGCCTGCCGGGAGCCGGCTTTTGCGAACGGATGCCCGGCTATCGCGCCGCGCGCGGCTCCCGCCAAGGCGAAAAATGGTCGCACGCGGCCGTCAGCGCTGTCAACGCACGAGGCCCCGACCGCCCATGGCGAACCTGCGGGCGCGGAAACGTCTTGATAGTTCGGGGAGGTTCAGGCTATACATTCTCAGGAGCGGAAGTTCCCGCGGCCGGCAGCGCACTGCGCGGCCGCCGATGATCGTCAACGCAAAGGAGCTTCGTGTGAAAAAATCGCTTTTGCGCCTTGGTCTGGCACTGGTCCTCGCCCTGACGTGCGCCGCCGCCCAGGCCGCGCCCGCCGCCTCGTCTTCCGACAACCCCGTCGGCAATCCTGCGGTGAACCCCGCCGGGAACCCCGTTGACCAGTTCACCGGCGAAATTTGGGTCAATACCGCGGAATCCGACAAGGCCGCCTACCTTTTCGGCATCGATTCGGCCGTGACGGTGGAGTATTTCGTCAATGCCCGGCAGACGGCCAAGGCGGCCAAGGCCGGCAAGAAACCCGTCTATACGCTTTCGCCCTTTGAAAAGGCCTGGATGGAAGCCTTTTCCGGCGTGTCGCGCGCCGAGATCATCAAGATGGTGGACGCGTGGTACGCGGCCCATCCCAAGGATTTGCAGCGTCCGGTCATGAGCGTCATCTGGTATGAGCTTATCGAACCCCGCCTCGCCGGGGCCAAAAAGTAACAAACCCCGTCCATGCGGCTGGTTTCGGCCAGCCTTCAGGAGTCTGATATGAAAAAAACACTGATTATCGGCATCATGGCCGTCATGTTCGCCTCCGGCATCGGCTGCACCAACATGAGCCGCACGCAGCAGGGTGTTGCCAGCGGTGCCGCCTTGGGCGCTCTCGGCGGTGCGGGCATTGCCGCCATTTCCGGCGGCATGGCCGGCTGGGGCGCGCTGGCCGGCGCCGGTGCCGGCGCGCTGGCCGGCGGTATCATCGGCCACGAGCAGGACAAGCGCTGGTAGCCGTCAGAAAACCTTCGGGCTGTGCGCCCGGTACAGAAAAGGGCCGGAATCTCCGGCCCTTTTTGCTTCTGCGCCGGCATTGCCGCGAGCTGACGCCCGGATGCGCGCGGCTCAACAGCGTTGCGCGGGCAAAGGGGAGAACGGTCAGGAGAGCAGGAGTTTCAGATGCCGATAGGCGCGGGCCGTTGCCATGCGTCCGCGTTGCGTCCGTTTGAGGAACCCGCACTGGATGAGATAGGGTTCATAGATGTCCTCAATGGTGCGGACTTCCTCCGAGCAGGCGGCGGCCAGCGTTTTCACCCCCACAGGGCCGCCATCGTAATGGGTGATGATCACCTCAAGAAGCTTGCGGTCCATCTGGTCCAGACCAAGTTCATCCACATCCATGCGCGCCAGCGCTTCGCCCGCTTCGGCGGCGGTGATCTCGCCATTGCCATGCACCAGGGCGAAGTCCCGCACGCGGCGCAAAAGGCGGTTGGCGATCCGCGGGGTGCCGCGTGAGCGCCGCCCGATTTCTTCCGCGCCGTCGGGGGTGATGCGTACGCCGAGTATGCGGGCCGACCTGCTCACGATGCGCGCCAGATCCGCGGGTTGGTAGTATTCGAGCCGCGCCACGATGCCGAAGCGGTCCCGCAACGGGGAGGAGATGAGTCCCATGCGCGTGGTGGCTCCGGCCAGGGTGAACGGCTCAAGGTCGATCTTGACGGTCCGCGCCGCCGGACCCTGGCCGATGACAAGATCCAGCTTGAAATCTTCCATGGCCGGGTACAGCACTTCCTCCACCGCCACGGGCATGCGGTGGATCTCATCCACGAACAGGATGTCATGCCGGGACAGGTTGGTGAGGATGGCCGCCAGGTCGCCGCTGCGTTCCAGCACCGGCCCAGAGGTGCAGACCAGGTTGACGCCCAGTTCCGAGGCCATGATCTGGGCGAGGGTCGTCTTGCCGAGACCCGGATTGCCGTAGAACAGGGTGTGATCCAGAGCCTTGCCGCGTTCGCGGGCGGCGTTGATGAACACGCGCAGGTTGGCGCGCAGTTCGTCCTGGCCGATGAAATCATCCAGGCTGCGCGGCCGCACGCTGTCATCGGCGCTGGATGCGGACATGGCGTCCCTGTCTTCGTCGGCGGCAACCATCACGCCTTCCCCTTTGCCAGGGCCTTGAGCGCGGCCCTGAGTGCGCCGGTCACGTCCAGATCAGGCTCGTCGTGAAGGATATTCTTGAGCAGAGACGCGCATTCCCCTTCGGCATAGCCCAGATTGGCAAGCCCCGCGAGCGCATCGCGGAAAACGGAACCGGGCCTGCCGTCCGCGGTGAGGGTGCTCCCCTGCGGGGCATCGTCGGTTTTGAGCTTGTACTTGAGTTCCAGAAAAACATGCTGCGCCGTTTTTTTGCCGATGCCCGTCACCTGCGTGAGGGCAAGCGCGTCATCCTCCAGGACAAGGCGGCGCAGGTCAGCGGGACGGAAGAGGGAAAGAATGCCCAGGGCCGTACGCGCCCCAACCTTGGAGATGGAGATCAGGGTCTCAAAGGTCTGGCGCTCCTCGAACGAGGCAAAGCCGAAAAGTTCCAGGGCATCTTCCCGCACGCAGAGGCAGGTGTGGAAGGCCACGCTGCTGCCCGCCGCAGGCAAGGCGGCCAGGGTGTGGGCAGGCAGCGCCACCTCATAGCCGACACCGCCGCCGGTGATCACCAGACAGGCGTTGCCCCACACTTCGCCGAGACGGCCCTCAAGATACGCGATCATGTTGCTCCTGCACAAGCATTGGCGGCACGGAACCCATGCCGCGGGCGAAGCCGGACCCCGGCGCGGGAGCGGTGCCCGCGCCATCCGGGGCGCCCCGGGCATCCGGCGGCGGAGGTTCCGGAGCATCCGGGATATTGCCAAGACGGCAAAATGGATTTACACCTCACGGCATGAATCTTCTGTTCCGCGGGGCATTCCTTCTGGGCTGCCTTCTCTTGCCGACGGCTGTTCCGGCGTGGGACGGCTTTGATGCCGATACCACCGACCTGGTCGAACTGATGCCCGACAAACTGCCCGCCCCCGGTGACACCGTGGATGTGCGCGAGTACGATGCGGATACCTCGCGGACCTATCTTGTGGAGCGTGTGGCCCGCAATTCCCGCACTGTTGAGGTGGTGGTGCGGGCGCCGGACGGTTCGCGCCGTACCCTGGTCATGGAAGGCCGCTGAAAATCCCCCAGAGCATTTTGCTGTCGCCATTCGTAAGGCTCGCAGGCTCGCCAGCGACGGGCGCACGCAGGCGGAGCCGCTGACGGCTCCCGCATTTCGCGTTCGGGACGCGGTCTGGACACTCCTTCGGCGCTGGCGTCAGCTACCGCTGCCGTCAGCGCGCTCATGCCCCGGCAGGACGATGCTGGCATTTTCGTCCCGGCCCTGTCCCTTGGGGCAGAGCGGTCGCATATGGCAGACCTCGCAGCCGCCCCTGAAGGGAAAATACGTCAGCACGGCATAGCGGCGTTCAAGCAGGCTGGAGTCTTCGCCCTTGTAGGGCAGGCCCTGTTCCGCAAGGGCGGCCCGGAGTTCCGGTGTCGGCCTGGGGGAAGGGGCGCAGCCTCCGGTTTCGACCTGGGGCAGCAGTTCCTGCACGCCGGTCATGCAGAGATATTGTGCAAGGGTATTGACGAGGAAGCCTTCGGAGGGCGATTGCGCCCACGCCTCGTCCACTGCGGCTTCCACCTCTTCCGGCAGCCAGACGGCAAGCCAGGAGGAGGGTCCTGAAGTTATCTGACATGCCTTGAGCCGGGGGAGCCATGCTTCCCACAGCCCGAGGAGCCTCTCCAGAACAGCTCCTCCCAGGCGTTTTTCCTGGCTCAGGGCCATAAAGTCTTCAATGTCGAAATACGGCTGAAGCTGATGTTCGGTGATGGTCGTTCCGCTCACGCGCGCTCCTTTGCGATCGCCCCGGCCATCCTGTAAAAGCGGCCGGCCGCCCAAGGCATTGTAGCCGAGCCTCCGGGGGCGTCAAGAGCTTTTCGGCATGCGTTGTGGCGAGGTGCTTTCCGCCGGCGTGAGGGCGTTGCCGTCCCGTCGCGCGGGCTTGCCCATGGGTCGCCGCTGCGATAGCATGGGGATGGCCGGAGTGTGCCCCGTTTCCGTGCAATTTTTCCCCCAAAGGATGCCCCTCATGCCCATAGCCACGTTCCCCCTTGGTCCGCTCAGTACCAACAGCTATCTCCTGCATACCGGAACGGCCGCCGTTGCCATCGACGTGGGCGGCGACCCGGCGCCTGTGCTGGAATATCTCATGGCGCAGCATCTCACGCTGGACGCCATCTGCCTCACGCACCGGCATTTTGACCATCTGTATGGCGTGGCGCGGCTTGCGGAGGCAACCGGCTGTCCGGTCTATTCGCCATCCGGGGATGATGCGCTTGCCCGGTCCGAGTCCGGCATGGGGGGGATCTGGGGCATGCCGCTGGTGACGCCGTTTGACAGCGAACCCATGCCCACGGGGCGGACGCAGTTCGGCGGGATGGACTGTGTCGTGCTGGAAACGCCGGGCCATACGCCGGGGGGCGTATCGCTCTACTTCCCCGCTGAGAAGGCCTGTTTCACCGGCGACGCACTGTTTTACCGCTCCATGGGCAGGACGGATTTTCCGGGAGGCGACCAGGAGCAGTTGCTGCGCTCCATCCGGGAGACCCTGTTCCGCCTGCCGGATGATGTGACGGTCTATCCGGGCCACGGGCCGGCCACCAGCATCGGCGATGAACGCCATCACAATCCCTTCTGCGGCGAGTTCGAGGGGTGAATCCGGCGCTCGTCCTCATGTGCAGTCCGCATGCGGACGGGGTTTCGGACCGGCTGGCGCACTGCTTCGCCGATGCGCTCGCCCATACCGGCTGCCCCGTGTGCCGTGTGCCGTTGCGCGCGCACCCTGTCCTTCCCTGCACAGGCTGCGGGACCTGTTCACGGCCGCCGCATGCGTGCGTCCTCGCTCCGCGGGATGAGGCGGAATGGCTGTTTGCGCGTTTTGCCGAAGCCCCGCTGGTCCTGATGGCATCGCCCATTTTTTTTTATGCGCTCCCGGCTGGTCTCAAGGCCTGGATCGATCGGGGCCAGCGCTTCTGGGCCGTCCATGCCGCACGCCTTCGGGCGGGGGAGGGGGATGGTCGACCTTTTCCGCACCGTACTGCGGCGGCCAAGCCGGTGCTGGCAGCGCTTGCGGCCGGACGCCCGCGTGGCGAGGAATTGTTTTCCGGGGCCTTGCGGACGCTGACCTGGTTTCTGGCGCCGCTGGGCGCGCGCCTTGCCGAGAACCGCGGTTTTCGCGGGCTTGACCGGCGGGAGGATCTGGATGCGCGCCCCGAGGTCGCCGAAGACATGCGGGAATGGGGGCGATGCTGGGGGGAGCGTCTGTGTGCCGGCCGGGAGGAACGGGGGGAAGAGGCATCGTGACCGTCGGGCCTTTGCGCCGCTGGCTGGGGCTTCTCGGGCTGGACGAGATACGTTGTTCCTGTTGCTTGCGTCCGTTTTCCCCTTCGGTGACGGAAATGTCCGGTGGCGACGGTTCACTGCCGCTCTGCCCGGAATGCGGGAAACTCCTGACGCCTTTCACCGGCCCGCGCTGCCCGTTGTGCGGGTTTCCCTTTCCCGCTGGGGCGGCAGCGTCCGTTGGCGGCGCGACGCCACCCTGCGGCGCCTGCCTCGCCCGTCGACCGCCATGGCGCGCTTTGGCCTATCATGGAGTGTACAAAGGCGCCCTCCGGGACCTTGTCTTGCGTTTCAAGTTTGGCGGGGAGCTTGCGCTGGGGCGTCTGCTGGCAGGGTGGCTGGAAAATGCCGCCCTGTGCCTGCCGGCGCCGGACGTTCTGGTGGGCATGCCGCAGCATCCGGCGCACCTTCGCCGTCGCGGCTTCAATCAGGCCCACGAGCTGGCCCGTGCCCTGCATGCGGCCACGCATATCCCGTTTCGGCCGGATATCCTTGTCCGCAGGTGCGACAGTGCTCCCCAATCGTCACTGAACGCGCAACTTCGCGCCGCTACTGTCCGTGGCGTTTTCGGCGTCGCCGCTCCCGTGTCGGGAATGCGTATTTGGCTTGTCGATGATGTCATGACCACGGGAAGCACGCTGCGGGAGGCTGCACAAACATTGCTCGGGTCCGGCGCCGCCGAGGTGTGCGCGCTGGTGATTGGCCGGACGCCGCGTGTGATCGCCTGAGAGATGCCTGCATGCGCGGCTTCTTTTTCTGGCGAGGGGAGAGGAGCGGACAGGCCGGAAGCTGCGCCGTGTCTGGCGCAGGCGCGGCTGCGGCGCGGATGGAGCGGCGTGGCGGGCACATGACAGGGAACGGGCTTTTTGCTATCCTTCCTTTTCCCTGCGCAGACCCGGTGGCCGGGAATGCGGTATGGACGTGCGAAGCGAATGAGGACAGGTCATGCGCGTCATCCGGTATTTTTTCGCGTGGTTGTGGCAGTTCCGCGGACAGGGAATGGCTGTGGCGCTGTGCATGTCTTTTTCGTTTGCGGGCGTTCCGGCGCGCGCCGATGCGCCGCTCACCCTGGTGGTGCCGAGCCGGCAGATCGTCAGCCTGCCCGACATGCAGGCCGGGAAGGACGCCCGGCAAAAACCCGGAGAGAAAACCGCCGGCAGGAATGCCGCAAAAACAGAGGAGCCGGGCGCTGCCCTCAAAGATGCCGCGATCCAGGAAGAGGTGGATGTCCTGCTTTCCATGATGCGTCCGGCCCTGCATGCAGCCGTGGCCGTGGACATGCCGCAGCTTTTCGCCGTGCTGCGGCATGATGCCGACGCTGCCGCTCCACAGGGCGGCGCGCAGCCGGAACGGCGGGACCTGCTTGGCGATGTCGAAGAGATCCGCTATCTGGACCAAAAGGCGTGGGGCGCCAATGTGGCCCTGGACAAACCGGGCCTCTATCAGTTTCTCCTGGAAGGACGTCCCTGGTGGGACGAAGACCGTCAGACCTTTCTGCGGCATCAGGTCAAGGTAACGCTGCCTGTCCACGGGGTGGACCGTGGCTGGAATGAACCGTGCGGCCAGAGCTTTGAAATCCTTCCCCTGATAAGACCTTTTGGGCTGACCGCGCCGGCCCTCTTTGCTGGCCGCATCCTTCTGGATGGCAAGCCTCTCGCGGGCACGCCGGTGCGGATGGTACGCATCAACGCGGATGGAGCGGCTGTGCCCACGCCCTGGCATGGAGAACTGGCCGGAGTGAGCAATGCCGCAGGCGAGTTTTCCTTCGTGCTCGCCCAGCCAGGCTGGTGGTGCTGCGAAGCCCTTGCCGCCGGGGAGCCGCTCAAGGGTCCGGATGGCGAACTCAAGCCTGTGGAACGCGGCGCGCTCTTCTGGTTGTTTGTGGAGAACGCGCCCCCTGTCCGTGCAGATGACGGTCGCAAACGGTAGACTTTTTTTGAGGGAAAATATCTGTCTTGCAGATATTTTCCTCAGCAAAATGTTCTAAATGAGAACGTGCCGGGGCAGATTTCCCGCTCGGGCACGTTTTTTTTCATACAAAAAAGGGGAGTCCGCGGCCGCGGACTCCCCTGATGGCGTTGTATCCGGGCAAGGCCCTACTTGGCGGCAGCCGCCTCCTGCTGGCCTGCGGGCTTGTACTCCTGCCCGAACCAGACCTGAGGCGCCTCGGGCAGCGTGGGCAGGATGCGGGTCCAGGGGTTCTTGTCCAGGAACTCGCGGTCCTGCTGGAGCTTGCGGCTCATCTTGAGGATCGGGGGCACCAGTTCCTTGATGTCCCTCGCCATGATGGGCGAGATGCCGTAATTGGTGGCGGCTTCGGCCAGTTCAACGGCCTTCTGGCTGCATTCCATGGAGGTCATCAGGGTATCCAGCGCCTTGGTGGGATTGTGGAAGCCCACGCTGTTTTCCGCTGAAACGTAGTCCCAGAAAAGCTGTCCCTTTCTGTTGATTTCACGCGCTTCGGCCATGAGCCTGTCATAGTCGGGCGACTTCGCGCCTTCCCAGAGGCTCGCCTGACGGATGGCCTCATGCGCGCGCACCGAGGCTTCCTGCGCCTTGAGCAGCTGCCTGTAGGTCCGCTCCTGCACATAGATGACGCGGCCCTTGAGGTATTCGGGCGTCTTGTCATAATGGCACTGGCGGCAGGCGCGCAGTTCCGGGTCCTTGAGCGGCGAGGTCATCCAGTGGCTGGAGAACTTCTGGCCGCCCTGGCGCATGTAGGGCATGTGGCAGTCGGCGCAGGCGACACCGGCCGAACCGTGCGGGCCGTCGATCCACGTTTCGTAGTCGGGGTGCTGCATCTTGATGATGGGCGTCTTTGACGCGGCATGCACAAAGTCCACGAACGGGCCTTCCTTGCCCTCGGCATTCTTGGGGCCGTGGCTCTTGTAGTACTGGTACATGTCTTCGGGACCATAGCCATTGTCCCAGGGAAACACGGGCTTGGCGGCGGGTCCGTTGCCCTTGGCCGTGAAATAGTATTCCACATGGCACTGGGCGCAGACGAGGCTGCGCTTTTCGTTGCGCGAGATCTTGCTCCAGTCGCGGCCGGAACGCTTCAGCCAGTCCTGCAACGGCACGGAATAGAGGCGAAGCTCCATGGTGGCCGGGTCATGGCAGGTGGCGCAGGAAATGGAGTTCTGGGTCTCGCTGACCTTGTCGGGCGCGCGGAAGCTGTTGACGTCCTTGGACCAGAACTGGTCGCCGTATTCCCTGACCCAGTCCATCATCTTGGGGGTCTTGCAGTTCCAGCAGGTGGCCGGCAGGCCGCCCTTTTCCGCATAGCGGTTGATGCGGTCGATATTGACGAAATCCTCGATGGCGCGGGTGTGCCCCCTGGTCTCGTTGTACTCGTACATGAACGGATAGCCGAGCCACAGATTCTTGAGGTAGGGCTGCGCGTATTTGTAGCCGACGGGCAGGGGATCCACATTGTCGTTCTTGTGATAGGGGATGGAACCCTTGTAAACGGTCATCTCCTTGTCACGGTTGTTCCACATGTAGGTTTCATACTGGTTGGGGAACTGCTCCTTGAAGGCGGACATGCTGATATTGTCCGGATTGATGCCGGTCTTGTAGGTGGGCGCCTTCAGGTCGGTATTGACATCATCGCAGCCGCAGACGAGAAGCGCCGCGAGAGCAATGGTCGCCAGTGACAAACCTTTTCTACTCATAGCCCACCGTCCTTTCGCTTATGGGATTCAGGCGCATGTGCGCGACACTTCTGTGGCAGTCCGTGCAATAGGGTTTCACGGCCATGCTCGCGACCTTCGCATTGACCGGCGCGTGGCAGTTGATGCAGTTCTGGTTGACGATGTCACGATGCTTTTTGGCCGGCGGGATCGGAACATCCCTGCCCTGGATATTGCCGAGGACATCTTCCATGGCCGCTTCGGCCTTGAAGGGGATCTTGGCGAGCAGCGCATGCGGGGCATGACATTCGTTGCAGGAAAGTTTGGCGTGCATGCCGAGTTTCTGCGTTACCGCCGCCTCGCGCATGATATGGCAGGAGGCGCAGAACTGCCGCTGGTCCGTGGCGTTCAGCGCCCAGGCGAACACCCCGGCAAGGATGACGCCGATGACCAGGCCGCTGAACAGCAATTTCCACACAGGTGCCCCGGGCTTTGTGCCCGGCCCATTCCTGGCGCCTTCCATGGGATCCCCCTTGTTCAGGTTGCGTAGGTCTTGTCCTGATACGTACCGCCTTTTCCACTGTTTCGCAAAGGGTTGCGCGCTACCGGCCTTTCCTTCATTGACAGCGGGGCCAGGTTCGGGCAAAGGGACCATGTCCCGTTGCGCGAAAAAAGGAAGAACCATGGGGCAGGGCTTTCTTGGCTATGGCAGCGCGTTGCTCGCCACGGTGATCTGGTCCGGCAACTTTGTGGTGGCGCGGGCCGTGGCGGCGCTCATTCCGCCGTGGCAGTGCAATTTCTGGCGCTGGCTCGTGGCGCTGGCGGTCATCCTGCCGTTCGCCTGGAGAGGGCTGCGCGCGGACTGGCCCGGCATCCGCAGGCATTGGGCCTATCTCGCGCTGATGGCGCTTCTCGGCGTCACCCTCATGAATACCCTCATCTACAAGGCCGGCCAGACGACCACCAGCCTGAACATGGCCCTGCTCGTACCCACGGCGCCCATTGTCATCCTTGTTTTTTCGCGCCTGCTCTATGGCGAACCCATCACGGCGCGGCGTCTGGCGGGCATGTTCCTTGTCATCTGCGGCGTGTGCCTGCTCGTGAGCAGGGGGGACTGGGACCGGCTCGCGCACCTGCGCTTCACCAGTGGCGACGTGTGGGCGCTGGGCGGGGCGTTCTGCTTCGGGCTGTATTCGCTCTTCATGCGCCGCCGTTCCCATGATGTTTCGGCCCTGGGGTTCAACGTGGCGACCTTTTTTCTGGGGCTGCTCTTTTCCCTGCCGTTCACCGTGGCCGAGGCCTGTCTTTTGCCGCTGCCGGAACCGGGGCCGGCCGTCCTCATCAGCATCCTCTATACGGGCGTGGGCTGCTCCTTCCTGTCGTTCTGGCTCTGGACGCTTGCCGTGGACAGGATCGGCCCGGTGCGGGCCGGCATGGTCTATTACAGCCTGCCGCTTTTCGCGGCGGCCGGCTCCTTCCTTGTGCTTGGCGAACGCGTGACCGAGGCCCAGATCATGGGCGGTTGCCTGGTCATCGGCGGGATCCTCGCGGCGACCTGGCCCCGGCACGCCGCTTCTTCCACAACCAAAAAAGGAAAAACGGAAAATGCGGATGGAACGGAACGTGACGCCTGAGGGGGCGGCTTTTTCGGAAGGCGCCCTGCCGCGCGTGGTGCTTGCCACGCGCAATGCGGGGAAGATCGCCGAGCTGGCGGCCCCTTTGGGGGCATTTGGCGTTGCCCTGGTCGGGCTGGAGAGCTTTCCCGGTATTGGCGAGATCGCGGAGGATGGCGCCACGTTCGAGGAAAACGCCCTCATCAAGGCGCGCGCTGTGGCCCTGGCTACCGGACTCGTCAGCGTCGCCGATGATTCCGGCCTTGTGGTGGAGGCGCTCGGCGGCGCGCCCGGCATCCATTCCGCCCGCTATGCGGACGACTGGGACCTGCTTCCCGGCGAGGACCGCGACCGGCGCAATATCCGCAAATTGCTGCATGCCCTGCGCGAGGTGCCCGCGGAGCGGCGCGCCTGTCGTTTTGTCTCGGTCATGGCGGCGGTGCGGCCCGACGGCCGGGAGCTTTGCGTCCGCGGCGAGTGGCCGGGGCGACTCCTCACGGCCCCTCGCGGAACGAACGGGTTCGGTTATGACCCCGTCTTTTTTGACCCCGCCATCGGCCGGACGGCCGCCGAACTTACGCGGGAGGAAAAAACTGCCCGCAGTCACCGCGGCCGGGCCGCCGCCGCGCTGCTTGCGCGCTGGCAGGAGTTCATGCGGCCCTGAGGCGCCGCGCCGTTGTTCGCCTCATGCCTCTGCGTCGCCGCAATGCTTGAAAGGGTCTAAACTTTTTCTTGCAGATGCCGATCGTTCTGAAAGAGGCGCCCCGCCCCTTGCCGATGCCTGGGCGGATCGCGCCGGGCCGTCCCGGTTTTGGCCGGAAGGGAATACGCGCTTGCACGGATCTTGCATCAAATCCGGCAAGCAAAGTTTTCCGCATTCCGGCCCCGGGCGGGGCAGAATTTTTCACGGCGAGAGGCACGCATGGGCATCAGTATCTCCGGTTCCAACGCCATTTCCGGCCTGAGCGGCAACGATACCGATTTTGACAAGGTATTGACGCAGCTCAAGAAGATAGAATCCACCCAGCTGAACCGCCTGGAAGCCTGGAAAAGCGACTGGAAACTCCGCTATGACGGCTTCACCCAGATCATCGAGCAGATCCAGGCCGCCAGCAGCATGCTCTCGCAACTGAGCGACAAGAACAATTTTGTCACCAAGCTCGTCAATTCGAGCAATGACAATATCATTTCCGCCGTCGCCAACGCCTCGGCCCAGGATGTCCAGCACACCATCAAGGTGAGCCAGGTGGCGAGCAATTCCATATGGGCCAATACCGGCCATGTGTTCGCGTCCAAGAACGACGTCATCAACACCACGGGTGCGGACCAGTATTTCAGTTATACCTATGCGGGCAAGCGTCATGACTTCAAGGTGCCCCCCAACACCACGCTGGATTCCTTCGTCAGCATGATCAACAATTCGTCGGAGAATCCGGGCATCAAGGTCAGCCTCATCCAGACGGGTTCCGGCTATGTTTTCCAGGTGGCGGGCAAGGACACGGGCGCCGCCAACGACCTCGTCATCCATGACAGCAAGCTTGTGGGCATGGACGCCACCGGGTCGACCTCCACCTGGCAGACCAATGCCGCCCTCGACCTCGACAAGACCATGACCGCCCCCACGAACTATGTTTTTGACCTCGTGCTTGCCAACGGCGTCAAAAAAACCGTGACCGTGAGCGGCGACAAGACGCCCGACGAGCTGTGCACCGCCCTGGAGAACGCCGCGGGCAAGGGCGTCATCACGGCGTCCGTGGACGAAAACGGCACGCTCACCGTCTCCGGCGTCCAGTCCATCAGCAGGCGTACGGACAAGGAAAATGCCTATGTGCCCGCCTCCACCCAGGTGACGCTTGCGGGCGACCTCAAGGACAAGCTCAACGCTGCGGGCGGCCTGGCCGGGGGCCTTGGTGACGACGACCTCATCACCTTCACCATGGAGATGGATGACGGCAGCACGCGCACGTTTGAGATCAAGGCCGGGTCCACCAAGCGCGAGCTGCTCGTCCAGATGGCGCAGGCCACGCAGGACGGCGGCAGCCTGGACATCGGCCTCGGCGCGGGCGGCTGGGGCACCAGGCTCTCCGGCGTCAAGGGCGTGACCTTTGAGGCGCAGAACGGCGCTGCGCTGAATGCCTCGGCCCTTACGGCCGAAACCACGGAGTCCACGGGCGTCAGGGACACGCTCGGCGGCACCGTGGACGCCACGACCACCCTGACCTTCGCCAAGGACAAGCTCGCTGACCGCATCGACGGCAAGAAGGCCGGGGAGGACGCCGAGGACCTGGTCTATACCCTGATCACGGATTCGGGCGAGGCGCTCTACCTCAAGGGGCTGAATGGCTCCATGACCAATGAGCAACTGCGCGACGCCATCCAGAACGGCACGGGCCTGGTGGATGGCGACGGCAATGCCGTCACCTGGGCCGGAAAGGGCATCACAGTCTCCTGGGATGAGGATGCGGGCACCCTCGCCATGGACGGCATCCAGAGCATCAAGGTCACATCGGGCGCGGTCACGCCCGAAGGCTATACCACAAGCCTCTCGGCCACCACCACCATCGCGGCCGTCAACGGCAATACCGGTCCGACTTCCAAGGGCGACCTCTTTTTCACGGATCCCGCCACGGGCGACTTCCAGCTGGAGAAAACGCCGGACCTTGTCTATTCCATCACCACCAACAGCGGGGTCAAGGGCACGCTGACCCTGGCATCCGGCCAGTCCATGAAGGACGTGCTCGCCGCTCTGAAAGACCCCGCCAATCCCGGCTGGTCCTGGACGGACGCGAACAAAAATTCTGTCGCCGCCCCGGCGGACTTTTCCGTGAAGTTCACGGATGCCGACGGCAAGGAATATGTGGATGATGCCGGGAATCCGCTTTCTCTGGACGACATCGACGGCCCGGTCTATCTGAATTTCGGCAATGTCCAGACGGCGACAGGACCCGGCGTCACCGGACAGGTGGCGACAAGTTCCAACTGGAATATCCAGCGCGCGGCCAATTCCCGCTATCAGGTGGACAACTGGCCCGTCGAGATGGAGTCGGCCACCAACAAGATCAGCGATGTCATCGAGGGCGTGGTCTTTACCATCCAGGATGTGGGTGACGCCCGCATTTCCGTGAGCACGGACATCACCTCGGTGGAGCAGTCCATCCAGAATTTTCTGGACGCGGTCAATTCCGTCCTGCTGACCATCAATGAGCTGACCAAGTATGACGAGACCAAGGAAGTCACGTCCAACGACCCGGACGACATCGGCAAGGACAACTACAGCCCCTCGGGCCTGACCAACCAGAAGGGCGGCCTGCTCCAGGGCAACTATGGCGTCCAGCTTTTCAAGTCGCGCTTTTCGAACGTGCTCAGCTCGTCCCCGCCGGGCTTCAAGAGCCGCCAGTCCGCCACGGACATCCTTTCCGGCGATGTGCTGGCAAGCCTCGCCAACCTCGGCATCAAGACCGATACGGACCAGAACAGCGATACCTACGGTCTCCTTGTCATGGCGCCCAGTTCCAGCATTGCGGAACTTCAGTCCATGGACAAGGAAAACTATACCAACATGATCACCAACAACCTGGAAGCCGTGGTGGACTTCTTCTGCGCCAGCGGCACAGGTTCGTCCACGAGTTCGGACTTCCGCTACGGCAGCCATGTCGAGGGCATCACCAAGGGCGGCAACTACGAGGTCAGATACACAGTCGACGATGACGGCAACATCACCAGCGTCACCGTGGGCGGTGTGGAGGCCAAGCGCGACGAAAGCCAGCCGGGCTATTACTACAGCGTGGCCTCGGGCGATGCGCGCGGTCTCTCCATCCTCATCGACGACCTCACCCCCGGCGAGCATCCCCCGGCGGGCAAGGAACCCATGTATGTCCGCATCAAGCAGGGGCTCGTCCAGACCACCAACAGCTTTCTCAAGGACGAGCTGGTCTTCAACGACGTCAACATCTCGTCCAATTCCACGCCGGACCAGATTGCGGATGCCATGGCGCTCAAGGCCAAGAACGGCGCGCTCATGTCCCTGCGCGACAACTACATGACCGTCATGGAGAACATCGACGCCAAGATCGAGCGCGAGCAGCGGCGTCTGGATATGTGGGAATCGCGGCAGAAGCAGATCTTCGCCAACCTGGAGACCCTGCTCAAGCAGTACGGGGATCAGCAGACCTCCCTTGAGGCCCAGCTCAAGCAACTGAGCGGCAACAGTTAGGGCGGTCGGGTGCGGTCGGGCGGCAGGACGGCCGTTGCGGCTGGCGGGCCGTGACGGACACAACAACGGGAACGAGAAGAGGAACGGCACATGAACAAAGCGGCAAATGCCTATTTTCAGACCAAGGTCAGCACCACGGATCAGGGGCAGCTTCTCCTCATGCTCTATGACGGCGCGCTCCGCTATCTCCAGCAGGCGCGCGACAAGATGCTCGCCAAGGATTTCGCGGGCAAGGGCATCCTCATCTCCAAGGTCATCGATATCGTCAACGAGCTTTCCGCGTCCCTGAACATGGAAAAGGGCGGCAGCCTCGCTGTCAATCTCAACAATCTGTATATCCTCTGCACGGCGCGCCTGCTCCAGGCCAACCTCAAGATGAACGTGGATTCTCTGGACAGCGTGGTGCAGATCCTTTCCGGCCTGCGCGGCGCCTATGCCCAGATCATCGAGACCCCCGAGGCGCGCAAGGCTGCCGCCGAGATAGCGGGGCGCATGCAGCCCATGGGTTCGGTGAGCAAGACCGCGCAGCCCCTCATGCAGACGAGCGCCACGGCCGTGCCGCGCATGCATGCCCAGGCTGTCTATGGCCGCAACGCCATGCACGCCGCGCCCCAGGCGCAGGCCGCCGCGCCCGAGGCGTCGCGCGCCCATGTGCAGCAGTTCGCTCCCCAGGATGCCGCAGGCGCAGGCGCCCAGGCACCCGCGGGTTCGCCCATGGCGCCGCGCGGCATGCGCCTTCCCGGTGCCTACGCCCGGGGGTGAGGCGGCCGGAGAGCCTGGCCCTTTCCCGGTTTTCCCGGAATGCGCCGGTGCCCGGAATGTTCGGGCGCCGGCGCTTTACTCCCGGTCTCCAATGCGGTAGAAAGGAGATGAAAGCGCCAACGGGCGCTTTCGTGAAAAAAACTATCGGAGGTTTCTCATGAAATATCTGCGTTCCCTTGCTCTTCTCGCCGCCCTTGCGGCGCCTGTTGCTCTTGCCCTTCCCGCCCAGGCCGCCTTTGACGGTCCCGGCGCCAAAACCGCCGCCGGTGGCTTTGAAGGCCCCGTGAGCGGCGTCATGGCGGACACGGTAGCCAAAGCCGTGACCCTGGGGGATGATTCCCCGGTGGTGCTCACGGGCAATATCGTCTCCCAGGTGGCGGGCAGCAAGGACAAGTTCACCTTCAAGGATTCCACGGGTGAAGTGCGCGTGGAGATCGACCGCAAGGTGTTCGCCGGCCGCACCGTGACCCCCAAGGACACCGTCCGCATCATGGGCAAAGTGGACAAGGATTTCGGCAAGGACGTGAAAATCGACGCCAAGGCTCTGGAAATCCTGAAGTAATCGGAAAACGCCCTACGGACGGGGTGCGAAGCCGCGCCCCGTCCTTTTCTTTCTTCCGCAGATTTTTCCGACCTTTTCCCGCTGCCGCGCAGCGGGGTCCCTGTGCCGTTCCTCCCCGTTGTTCCCAGGAGATGCCGGTGACGATGCCGACACAGCGCCCGATACTGTCAATGGCGCGCCGCAGGCGCTTCTGGTGGGGCGTGTGTCTGGTTGCCGCGCTTGCGGCGCTCGTTGCGCTCTGGCGGTGCGGGGGCGGGCGCGACTCTGCACCCGGCATGGGCGCGGACGCGCCGCCCGTGCGGGTGGCGGTGGCCGTGGCCCAGGATGTGCCGCATTTTCTCAATGGCCTGGGGACGGTCCTGCCCTCCAGCGATGTGCTTGTCAAAAGCCGGGTGGACGGCCAGCTCCTGCGCCTGCATTTTCAGGAGGGGCAGCGTGTGGCCGCCGGCGACCTCTTGGCCGAAATCGACCCGCGTCCTTTCAGGGCGGCGCTGGACGAGGCCGAGGGGCATCTTGCCCGGGACAAGGCCCAGCTGGAAAACGCCCGGCGCGACCTTGCGCGCTATGCGCGCCTTGCCAGGGGCGACTTCATCGCCGAACAGCAGCATGAGAGCCAGCGCGCACTGGTGCGCCAGTACGAAGGCACGGTGGAGGCTGATCAGGCCGCCGTGGATTCGGCGCGGCTCCAGCTGGAATACAGCCGCATCACCGCTCCTGTGGGCGGCAGGCTCGGCCTGCGCGCCGTGGACGAGGGCAATCAGGTGAAAAGTTCGGACGCCGGGGGCATCGTGCGCATCACCGAGGTCAGCCCCTGCGATGTCCTCTTCACCCTGCCGGAAAGCCAGGTGGGCCTGGTGACGCAGGCCCTGCACAGGCGCGAGGCGGACCCTGCCCTGCCGCCGCTGACGGTCCAGGCATGGGACAGGGAACAGAAGCGGCTCCTGGGCGTGGGCGAGCTGCTTTCGCTCGACAACCAGATCGACACCGCCACCGGCACGGTGCGCCTCAAGGCCCGCTTTGCCAATGCCGACGGCAGCCTCTATCCGAACCAGTTCGTCAATGTCCGCCTGCTCGTGCGGATCCTGCATGATGCGGTCACCATCCCGGCGGCCGCCGTCCAGCTTGGCGCGCGCGGCACCTATGTCTATCTGGTACGCAAGGAGGAACGGGACGGACAGGAAGCGGATGTGGCGGTGGTGCGCGAGGTGGCGCCGGGCATTGCGGCGGGCAGGCTTGAGGTCATCGACAGCGGGCTTGCGGCCGGAGACATGGTGGTGGTGGACGGCGTGGATCGTTTGCGCGACGGCATCCGCGTGCGCGTGGCCGCCACCATGGAGACTCCCCCGGCGGAAAGCCCGGACGGACCACGGGATGTGCCCGCCGCCGATCCCCCGGACCCACCGCGGGCGCCCGAAGGCGCGGCGGCTTCCGCCGGCGCGGACGCGCCATGAACCTCTCGCGCCTCTTCATCCTTCGCCCCATCGCCACCTCCCTGCTCATGGTGGCGCTTCTGCTTTCCGGTCTGCTGGCCTACCGTTCGTTGCCCGTGGCGGCCCTGCCGCAGATCGACTACCCCACCATCCAGGTGCAGACCCTCTATCCCGGCGCATCGCCCGAGGTCATGGCGTCGGTGGTCACGGCACCGCTGGAGCGCCAGTTCGGCGTCATGCCGGGCCTTGTGCAGATGAGTTCGCTTTCTTCCGCCGGGGCGTCGGTCATCACCCTCCAGTTCGATCTTTCCGTGCCGCTGGATGTGGCCGAGCAGGAGGTGCAGGCGGCCATCAACGCCGCGGACAACCTGCTGCCCGGCGACTTGCCCAATCCGCCCATCTACAACAAGGTGAACCCCGCCGACCCGCCCATCATCACCCTGGCCGCCACCAGCGACGCCATGCCGCTCACGCGGCTGGAAGACCTGGTGGACACGCGCCTTGCCCAGAAAATTTCGCAGTTGCCCGGCGTGGGGCTGGTGACGCTTTCGGGCGGTCAGCGCCCGGCGGTACGCATCCAGGCCAATCCCAAGGCGCTGGCGGCGGCCGGGCTTACGCTGGCGGATGTGCGCTCCGCCATTTCGCAGGCCAATGTCAACGGCGCCAAGGGCAGTTTTGACGGGCCGGAGCGGGCGAGCACCATCGACGCCAATGACCAGCTTGCCTCGGCGGCGGAATACGCGCAGACCATCATCGGCTACAGGGAGGGCGCGCCGCTGCGCCTCCAGGATGTGGCCGAGGTGGTGGACGGCGCGGAAAACGCGCGTCTGGCCGCCTATGTGGCCGCGCGCGGGCCGGGGGACGGCGCGGATGTGTTCCGCCCGGCCATCGTGCTTTCCGTCCAGCGCCAGCCCGGCGCCAATGTCATCAGCGTGGCCGACAGCGTGACGCGGCTCCTCCCCAGGCTTCAGGAGACCCTGCCCGGCAATGTGCAGGTGCGCGTGGTGACGGACCGCACCGTCACCATCCGCGCCACGGTGCATGACGTCCAGCTGGAGCTTCTGCTCGCCGTGGCACTGGTCATCGGCGTCATCTGGCTTTTTCTGCGTAATGCCGAGGCCACGCTCATTCCCGCGCTGGCGGTGCCGCTCTCGCTCGTCGGTTCGCTGGGCGTCATGTACCTTGCGGGCTATTCCCTGAACAATCTCACCCTCATGGCCCTGGTCATCGCCACGGGCTTTGTGGTGGATGACGCCATCGTGGTCATCGAGAACATCACCCGGTACCTGGAAGCCGGGGAACGCCCCCTTCAGGCCGCGCTCACCGGCGCCGGCCAGATCGGTTTCACCATCATTTCCCTGACCATTTCGCTGGTGGCGGTGCTCATCCCGCTGCTCTTCATGGGCGATGTGGCGGGCAGGCTCTTCCGGGAATTCGCGGTCACGCTGGCCGTGACCATCCTCATTTCGGCGGTCATTTCGCTCTCGCTCACGCCCATGCTCTGCGCGGTCATGCTCCGGCCGGAACGGCACGGCCTCCGGGAGGGGCGTGGTTCCGAAGGACCGGGCCGTTTTTTCCGCCGTCTGCTCGCCTGGTACGAACGCAAGCTCGACATGGTGCTCCGGCACCAGCGCCTGACCCTGGCCGTGGCCCTGGGCACCATGGCGCTGACCGTGGCCCTGTACGCGCTGGTGCCCAAGGGCTTTTTCCCCGTGCAGGACACGGGCGTCATCCAGGGCATTGCCGAGGCCCCGCAGGATACCTCCTTTGCGGCCATGGCCGGGCGTCAGCGCGAACTTGCCGACCTTCTGCTGCGCGACCCGGCGGTGGCGAGCGTGGTCTTTTTCGTGGGCGTGGACGGCATCAACCAGAGCCTTGCCACCTCTCGTCTGACCATTGCCCTCACGCCTCTGGCGGAACGCGACGCCCGCGCCCCGGCCATCGCGCGCAGGCTCATGGAGGAAGCCGCCCATGTGCCGGGGCTTTCGCTCTATCTCCAGCCTGTGCAGGACCTGACCATCGAGGACCGCGTGTCCCGCACGCAATACCAGTTCAGCGTGGAGGCCCTGAGCCGCGACCAGCTTGACGAATGGATTCCGCGCATGACTTCGGCCCTGGCGGCCCTGCCCGAGCTTTCGCATGTGACGAGCGACCTCAGGGCGCCCGGGCGCATGGCCTGGCTCGACATCAACCGTGACGCGGCCGCGCGCCTCGGCATCAGCATGACGGACATCGACAACGCCCTTTACGATGCCCTGGGCCAGCGCCTGGTCTCCACCATCTTCACCCAGACCAACCAGTACAAGGTGGTGCTGGAAGTGGCCCCGCGCTTCCGCCTGGGTCCGGGTTCGCTCGGCGATATCCATGTCCGCGGCTCCGGCGGCGAGGCCGTGCCGCTCACGAGCGTGGCTACGCTTTCGGAAAAGCCGGTGCCGCTTTCCATCGCCCGGCAGGGGCAGTTCCCCGTGGCGACCATTTCCTTCAACGTGGCGCCCGGCTCCTCCCTGGGCGCCGCCGTGGACGCGGTCCTTGGCGCGGAGAAGCGCCTCGGACTCCCCCCGGCGCTGCGGACGGAATTTCAGGGCGCGGCCCGGGCCTTTTTGTCCTCGGCGGACAACCAGGTCTGGCTCATCCTCGCGGCCATTGTCACCA
The DNA here is from genome assembly GCF_910584445.1 of uncultured Desulfovibrio sp. Taxonomy (GTDB): domain Bacteria; phylum Desulfobacterota; class Desulfovibrionia; order Desulfovibrionales; family Desulfovibrionaceae; genus Desulfovibrio. Next base: position 65,976 of record NZ_CAJUBO010000006.1, on the reverse strand, counting down.
TGTATATCGTGCTGGGCGTGCTTTACGAGAGCTATGTCCATCCGCTGACCATCCTCTCCACGCTGCCCTCGGCCGGGGTGGGCGCGCTGCTCGCGCTCATGCTTGCGGACATGGAGCTTGGCGTGGTGGGCATCATCGGCATCATCCTGCTTATCGGCATCGTGAAAAAGAATGCCATCATGATGATCGATTTCGCCCTGGAGGCCGAACGCGGCGGCGGTCTGGCGCCGGAAGCCGCCATCCGTCAGGCCTGCCTCCTGCGGTTGCGGCCCATCCTCATGACCACGCTGGCCGCGCTGCTGGGCGCCTTGCCGCTCATGATCGGCTGGGGCATGGGCGCGGAGCTGCGGCGCCCGCTGGGCGTGACCATGGTGGGCGGCCTTGTGGTGAGCCAGGCGCTCACGCTGTTCACCACTCCGGTGATCTATCTCTGGTTTGACCGCCTGAGCCGGGGCTTCGCCGCCTGGCGCGCCCGGCGCATGTCCGGCGCCCCCGAGGAAGGGGGCGGGGCATGAACGGGCCGGACCACGGGCCACGGCCGGCGGCGCCCTCCGGCGGCGAAGGCGCCCATGCCCGGCGGCGCCGTTTCGGGCCGGAATTTTTGCCGCTGAACATTTCCGCGCCCTTTATCCGCAGGCCGGTAGCCACCACCCTGCTCACCATTGCCGTGGCCCTGGCGGGCATGGTCTCGTTCGGGCTTTTGCCCGTGGCGCCCCTGCCGGAAGTGGATTTTCCCGTGGTGGTGGCCCGCGCGCGCATGCCCGGCGCCGGGCCGGAGACCATGGCCGCCACCGTTGCCACCCCGCTGGAGCGCGCCCTGGGGCGCATCGCGGGCGTTACGGAGATGACCTCGTCCAGCAGCCTGGGTTCCAGCAACGTGGTCCTGCAATTCGATCTGGACAGGGACATCGACGGCGCGGCGCGTGACGTGCAGGCGGCCATCAACGCCGCGCGCTCCACGTTGCCGACCATGCCGTCCAACCCCTCCTACCGCAAGGTGAATCCGGCGGGCGCGCCCATCATGATCCTTTCCATCACGTCGGATGTGCTCACCCGCGCCCAGCTGTATGACGCGGCATCCACGGTGCTCGCCCAGAAAATTTCCCAGATCCCGGGCGTGGGCGAGGTCACGGTGGGCGGCGGCGCGCTCCCCGCCGTGCGCGTGGAGTCCATACCGGATGCCGTGTCCCGCCTCGGCCTGAGCATGGAGGATATCCGCAGGACGCTTGCGGGCGCCAATGCCTTTTTGCCCAAGGGCATGCTGGAAAACGACGCCCACTCCTGGCTGGTGGGCGCCAGCGACCAGTTGCGCGACGCCGCGGACTATCGGCCGCTTATCGTGGCCCAGCGGGAGGGCGGCGCCATCCGCCTCGGGGATGTGGCCCGCGTGGAGGATTCGTCCCAGGATGTGCGCAACATGGCCGTTGCCAACGGCAAGCCGGCCATCCTGCTCATCGTTTTCCGGTCGCCCGGCGCCAATATCATCGAGACCGTGGACAGGGTGAAGGCCATGTTGCCGCAGTTGCGCGCGTGGCTCCCTGAAAGCGCGGACCTTTCCCTGCGTATGGACCGCTCCCTGACCATCCGCGCCTCCCTGCGCGAGGTGGAGAAAAGCCTCATGCTCGCCATGGGCCTGGTGGTGCTCGTCACGTTCCTCTTTCTCCGCAATGTGCGCGCCACGGCCATTCCTGCGGTGGCGGCGCCTGTTTCGCTCATTGCCACCTTTGGCGTCATGTATCTCTGCGGCTACAGCCTGGACAACCTTTCGCTCATGGCGCTCACTGTGTCCACGGGCTTTGTGGTGGATGACGCCATTGTGGTGCTGGAGAATATCGTCCGCCGTCTCGAACTGGGCGAAAGCCCCCTGCGCGCCGCCTTGCGCGGGGCACGCGAGGTGGGCTTCACCGTGATTTCCATCTCGCTTTCGCTGGTGGCTGTCTTTGCGCCCATCGTGTTCATGGGGGGCGTGGTGGGGCGCCTGTTCCGGGAGTTCGCCGTGGTGCTGACCGCGGCCGTGCTCGTGTCCATGCTCGTTTCGCTCACGACCACGCCCATGATGTGCGCCCGGTTGCTGCGCCCCTTTGCCGAGCAGGCGAAACAGCGCAAGGAGCGACTTCTGGCCCTGCGCTCGGGGCGGTTCGGGCCGTTCGCGCGCTGGTCCACGCGCCTGGGGCTTTGGTGGGGCGCCGGACTCGCGCGGCTTCAGGGCGCCTATGCGGCGAGCCTGGATGTGATCCTGCGCCATCCGCGCCTGACGCTCCTGTGCCTGTTTCTTGTCATCGCGGGCAATATCTGGCTCTATGTGATCATTCCCAAGGGCTTTTTCCCGCAGCAGGACACGGGCGTCATCATGGGGGGCATCCGGGCGGACCAGAGCGCGTCGTTCCAGTCCATTCAGGGCAAGCTGGCAAAACTCGTCGATGTCATCCGCGCGGACCCGGCCGTGGAGCAGGTTTCGGCGCATATTTCCGGCGCGCGGGCGGGCGGCGGCGTCTTCATCGCCCTCAAGCCCCTGAAGGAACGCAAGGTCGGCGCCGAGGCCGTCATCGGGCGCCTGCGCGGGCGCCTTTCCGGCGAGCCTGGCCTGCGGATTTTCCTGCGGCCGGCGCAGGACATCATGATGGGCGGCCGCAGCTCCCGCTCGCAATACCAATATACGCTCCAGGCGGACGATCTTGAGGAACTGCGCCGCTGGGGCCGCAGCCTGCAGCAGGCGATGGCCGCCGAGCCGCTTTTCAAGGATGTGGACAGCGACATCGAGGAGCGGGGCCTCCAGACCATGCTCAACGTCAACCGGGACGCGCTCGCGCGCGCGGGGCTGACCATGCGCGATGTGGACGCGGCGCTCAACAACGCCTTTGGTCAGCGGCAGGTCTCCACCATTTATCGGGACAAGAACCAGTACCGCGTGGTGCTGGAATACGGGCCGGACTGGCTCCAGGGCGCCGAAGCGTTGGAAAAGGTGCGCCTGCCCGGCCGGGAGGGCCTTGTGCCGCTCCTTGCCGTGGCGAGCGTGGGTCCGGGCTTCGCGCCGCTTTCCGTGGCGCATCAGGGGCAGTTCGCGGCGGTGACGATATCCTTCAATCTGGCGCCGGGGGCCTCGCTTTCGCAGGCGCAGGCCGCCATTGCCGAAACGCGCGTACGCATCGGCATGCCCTCCGGCATCGTGGGCAGTTTTCAGGGCACGGCCAGGATGTACAGCGACACCATGCGCGGCCAGGTGATCATGATCCTCGCGGCGCTGGCCGCGCTCTATATCGTGCTCGGCATGCTGTACGAGAGCCTTGTCCACCCCCTGACCATCCTCTCCACCCTGCCCTCGGCGGGGGGCGGCGCGCTGCTGGCGCTCATGGCGTGCGGCATGGAGTTCAGCGTCATTGCCCTGATCGGGGTGCTGCTGCTGGCGGGCATCGTCAAGAAAAATGCCATCATGATGATCGACTTCGCGCTTGAGGCGCAGCGGACGCGCAACCTGCTGCCGGAAACGGCCATCCGCGAGGCGTGCGCCCTGCGCTTCCGGCCCATCATGATGACCACCGCCGCGGCCATTCTCGGCGCCGTGCCGCTGGCCCTGGGGCAGGGCGACGGCGCGGAGATCCGGCGCCCGCTGGGCGTCGCCATCGTGGGTGGCCTTTTGCTGAGCCAGTTGCTCACGCTCTATACGACCCCCGTGGTCTATCTGTGCCTGGACCGCGCCCGCATCCGGGGGCGCAGGCTCTGGCTGCGGCTGCGCTATGGCCGCGAACGGGGGCGCCGGCTCGCGCTTCTGGGGCGGAGAGCCTGACCGGCGCCCTCGCCGAATGAGCGTCCAGACCGCGTTCCGGACGCGAAATGCTGGCAGCGAAGTGAGGGAAAATGGAGATTTTCCCTCAAAAAAAGCTTTACGGAAACTCTCGGTGTCACAGAGAGTTTCCTCGGCAAAATGCTCTGGGGGAGCTGTGATGCGGGATGCGCCACGCCCGGTGGAGGTCTTCATCAATCACTTCCGGCGGCCGGATGTCCCGGCGGGGGATGTCCTTGCCGCCGCCCGTCTGGCGCGTCGCTTCCATGTCACGCTGCCGGCATATGCGCCCACGCCGTTGCGAATGCTCCCGGAACTGGCGCGGCGGCTTGGCGTGGGGAGCGTGCTCGTCAAGGATGAATCCCCGCGTTTCGGCCTTGGCGCGTTCAAGGGCCTGGGGTCCGTGTGGGCCGTGGCCCGCGTGCTGGCGCGGCGGTTGGGCATCCCGCTGCGGGAGCTTTCTCTGGAGAACCTGCTGACGGCTGCCGCGCGGAACCTGCCAGGAAAACTGACCTTTGTCACGGCCACGGATGGCAACCACGGGCGCGGCCTTGCCTGGGCGGCGCGCCTGCTGGGGCACACGGCGCAGATTTTCATGCCGGAAGGTGCGGCCGGGAGCCGGGTGGAGTCCATCCGCGCGCAGGGCGCCCAATGCGTGGTCACGGATCTTCCCTATGACGATGCGGTGCGCCATGCGGCGGCCCATGCCCGGGGAAGCGGCGCTATTCTGGTGCAGGACACGGCCTGGGAAGGCTATGAGGAAATTCCGGCCTGGATCATGGAAGGGTATGGCACCCTGGCGCTGGAAGTCCTGGAACAGATGGAGGCGCCGGAAAACGGCGGCGCGCCCCTGTGGCCGACCCATGTCTTTTTGCAGGCGGGCGTCGGCTCGTTCGCGGCTGCCATGATCGGCTGTTTCCGCCAGGCGCTGCGGGAACGCGGCGTGCCGATTCCGCGTTTCGTGAGCATGGAACCCCGGGCGGCGGATTGCGTTTGCCGGTCGCTGGCGGCCGGGGCGCCGCGCCGGGTCCCGGGCCGGCTGGCGACGCTCATGGCCGGGCTTTCCTGTGGCGAGGTGAGCAGCCTCGCCTGGCCCGTCCTTCGCGATGGACTTGCGGCCGCCTGTGTCTGCCCTGACGACACGGCACGGCGGGGCATGCGGCTGCTCGCGCTGCCGGCGGGCAGCGACCCGGCCGTGATTTCCGGAGAGTCCGGCGCGGTGGGGGCGGGCCTTTTGGAATGGCTGAGGGAAAACGACGGCTCCGCAGGCGGAGCGGCGCTCGGCCTGGGTCCTGAGGCGCGGATCCTGCTTATCAGTACCGAAGGCGCCACGGACCCTGTTGTCTGGCGGCAGAGCGTGGGGAAGAAGCCGCCGGAGTGCTGAAAGGGCGGCGTCGTTGCCGGATGTCCCGCGGTCTTCGGGGGAAGGGCGCCGCAACGGCGGTGCCCCGGGCCTTGCATGGCGGACTGCCGCAACGGGCGCGTTTCATGACGGCAAAAAACGGCACGGGAGCGTCGCCCGCGGGAGAAAATGGCGCGGATCTCCGCCCCGCGCCCTTTCAGGCGTGGTCCGCTATTTCCACCGTGATGTGATCCGCCTCCCGGTTGCGCAGGGAGATGGTCACGCCGGAAAGCCGCAGGGCCACGGGGTCCTTGAGGGGCGCGCGCCCCACGACGGACACTTTCGCGCCGGGGATAAGCCCCATGTCGCGGATGCGCTGATTGACCTCGCCGCATGCCTCCACCCGGGCGATCTTGCCGTGCTGGCCTATTTTCATCTGCCGCAGGCTGATAAGCTCGCTCATGTCCGCTCCTTTGTTGCGCGCCGTTTCGGGAAAGATCCGGGGCGCGTTAAAGGCTTGCCGCAAAGCGGGACGGGTGTCAAGAAAAAAGAAAATCATTTTCATTTAGTGCAGATTTTTCCAAATGCCGATGTGGCAGACGGGGAAAAACAGGAGGAGAGCGGTGTGGATCCTTTCAGTACCGAACCGCTCTGGCCGCGGGCAGGAGGAGACCCCGCCGCAGAAGCAGGGCGGCCAGCGGCGCCAGGGGCAGGCCCACCACCGTGCTCCAGGCGCCTTCCAGCCGTTCGGCAAGAAAGGCCCCCCGCCCCTGGATGGCATAGGCGCCCGCCTTGTCGTCAGGCTCGCCGGTGCGCGCATAGGCCGCCAGCACTTCGCGCGGCCATGCCGCGAACGTTACGGAAGCCGTGTCCGTCAGGCATTCCTCGGCGGGTCCGGCCCAGGTGCCGGGCATGCGGAGCGCCACGGCGCTGACGACCGTATGCGTGTGGCCGGAAAGCTGCTCCAGCATGTGGAGGGCCTCGGCGGCATCACGGGGTTTGCCGAGGATGCGGCTGCCGAGGCAGACGACGGTATCCGCCGCGATGACCAGGCTTGCCTGGGCGGCATCGGCATCCAGAAGGGCGTGGACGCTTGCCGCCTTGTTGCGTGCGGCGCGCGCGGCGTAGGCGTGCGCGGGTTCTCCTGCCTGGGGCCGAGGTTCCTCGTCCGCGGGAGCCGTCAGGACGGTGAACGGCAGGCCCCAGCCGGCCAGCAATTCCCGCCTTCGGGGCGATGCCGAAGCAAGCACCACGCGCACGCCGGGGGCGGGCGTAAAAAGCGGAGGCGCCGCCGTTGGGATCGTCTGCCGGTCCATGCCTGCCCGCGGAGAGTCAGCGAACCGCGTGAGGGGCCGACGCGGCGGCCGGCTCATGCCGCAGGATCTCCCGCCCCGCCAGGTCGAGGACGCGGAAGACGCCGTTTTCGCAGAGTCCGTAGCTGCGGGGAAAGCCCTGCTTGGGCAGGGAGAGCGAGCCGGGATTCCAGAAATGCAGACCGTCCAGGCTTTCGCCACGCGGCACATGGGTGTGCCCGCGCAGGACGACCGTGCCGGCGCCCAGGCCCGGGATGGGGGGGAACTCCGGCAGGTGGTGCCCGTGACTGGCAAAGATCCGCAGGCCGTCCACGTTGAGCCATGCGCTTTCCGGCATGGGAAAGGGCAGGTGGGTCACGTCGACCTCGGCGTCGCAGTTGCCGCGCACGGCCACCACCGGGGGACGCATGGCGGCGATGCCGGGCATGTCCCTGAGCAGGCCGGGGGTGTCGTAGCCTGCGGGCAGGGGATTGCGCGGTCCGTGATAGACCAGGTCGCCAAGCAGGACGAGCATGTCCGGCTCAAGTTCCCGGAGGCGGCCTTCAAGAAAATGCAGGCTGTCGAGGGAGCCGTGCAGGTCGGAAGCGATGAGCAGGCGCATCAGGCGCCCCCTTTCCGCGCGCTTTTGTCGCCGGGCTGTTGCCGGCGTTCCCACTGGTCCCGGGGGATGGCCTCTTCCACCAGCATGACCGGGATGTCGTCCCTCACCGGATAGACCACCCCGCAGGCGGCGCAGGCGAATCCGGCGGTGGCGCCGTCGCGGTCGAGCGCCGCAAGGTCGCCGAGACATTTCGGGCAGGCCAGCAGACGCAACAGTTCTTCAGTATTCATGACATGGCTCCCGAAGCGGTATACGACTGAAATACCATGTGTTCCAGGAAAAGCCCGGTGGGGCGCTAGCGGCCCCAGAGCGCCAGCAGCGGCGCTGCGGGAAGCAGCGCTTCCAGCGGCATTTCCACTTTTTGGACGCCCGCTGCCCACGGAGCCACCTGGAACGGCTGAAAATTGATGCAGATCCCCTGCGGCGTCAGGGTCAGGCTGGAAAAATTCTCCACCAGGGGGGCCGTGCCCGCCTCCAGCATGCTGGCGCGCGTGCTGGACCCAAGCCGTGGCGCCAGCTCCTTCCGCGACCAGTTGGACATCAGCTCAAGGGCGGTCTCCGGTTTTTCGAACAGATCCATGAACGCCAGGCGCTGCCCGGTAAGAAGGCTGTAATTGAGGGTGAGGATGTCCAGATTGCCGTGGCTCGCGCCGGTATAGTTCCATATCTCGAAGGTGATGCTCACCGCCGCGTCCGAGGGGCGGCTGATGCTGTAGGAGGCCCACAGCTCAAACGCGGGCCGGCCGGACGCGCCCGCGTCGGCATCGTTCCCTTCGTCGGCACCGCTTGCTCCGGCATCCGTCAGGGACGGTCGGCTCAGGTCCAGGTGGGCCGTGAAGGCATCGGCAATGCCCGTGACCCAGGTGCGGATGTCCGCATCCACCGCCGGAGCGCCCACAGAGGGATAGTCGATGTGGATATCCGCCCCCTGCGGGTCTTCCGGGCTTCCGGGCAACGGGCGTTGCAGGAGATGGTTGATGACGCCCGGCCACTGCGATCCGGAAAGTTGCGCCGCGGCATCTTCCGGGCTGGCGGGAGCCTCGCCGGCGGGGCCAGGTTCGCCATTGGTCGCGCCGGGAACGGTCCCGGCAGCGGATTCCCGGGTCGCCGGACGCCGCGAGTCGGCGGCCGTCCCCGAATAGGCGGCGGGCGTGGCTGCCGCCAGCAGGCGCGGAGTTCCCGCCAGGGCCTCGCCGGCCTGGTACTGGATGGCGGGCGCCGCGAGCAGCAGTGCCGCCATGGCAAGAGGGACGCGACGGAGTCGCCTGATGGCGGCCGTGGCGCCCGTGCCCTTGGCGAGAGAACGGCTGTGCGGGACAACGGCAACATCCGTGCCCGTGCATGGTGTCCAGAACATGGGGATCATCACCCTTGCGGAGCGGGCGCCGCCTGTCACGGCCGTTGACCGGGGGCGTCGCCGTTCAGGGAGGGCGCCGGCGCCTCGGGAGAGGTCCCGTCGGCGTCCCGGGGGGGGGCGGCTTTTTCCGCGTCGGGCCAGATGGCCGCCTCGGGCGCGGCGGGCGCCAGGGCCGCAAGCGGCATATCCACCTGCTGTGGACCCGCCGACCACGGACCCACCTGATACGGCTGGAACTGGATGCCGATGCCGCCCAGCATGAGGGAAAGCTCCCCGAAGTTGCGGAGGTCCGGCGCGGTGCCGTCGCGGATCATGTCTTCATCCGCCTCGTCGCCGAGGCTTTTCGTCAGGCTTTCGCGCGACCAGACGGCCATGAGTTCCAGGGCTTTTTCCGGGTCCCCGAACAGGTCGGCAAACTCCAGCCGCCGCCCCGAGGCCAGGTCATAATTGCGGCAGGTGATGACGAGGTTGCCGTGCGCGCCGCCGCTGTAGCTGTAAACGTTGAACGTGACGCTGACGATGTCCGGCGAGGGACGCTCGAGGCTGAAGATGCCCGTCAGATCCCACATGCCGTAACTGCCCGGTTTTTCGCCGTCCGGGGCGATGCTGCCGCGCACCTCTTCGTCATAGGAGCGTGCCACGCCTTCGGCCCAGGCGCGGATGTCGGCATCCACGGCATCCACCCCGAACGCGGGATAGTACAGGCTCACTGCGGGCGAACCGTCGCCGCCGCTCTGGATATGGACATTCCGCACATTGGGGTACACGGCCTGCTCGGGCGCGGCGTTTTCCGGCTCGGGCGCAGCGGCGGGACTTTCCTGAGTGATGCTTTCGATACGGGACACAGCGGACTCGTTCGGGGTGTCTGTGGTTTCGGGCGCAGGGTCGGCGGCTGCGGGAGCTTTGCCGGCGCTTTCCGCATCGGGGGCGCCCGCTTCCCGCGCCGGCGTTTCAGGGGGCGCCGCGTTCACGCGCGGGACAAGGAAAATACAGGCCGCCGCCACGAGGATTGCGAAAATCACCAAAGTGGAGAAGGCTGTGCGCTGCATGGCGTTTCCTCATGCTTGGAGGGTGCCCGGCGGGCCGCTTCAGGCCCGGAAGCCGCGCCGAAGCTCCCATACGCCGTGCCGGTGCCTGATGAGGAGGAGCACGGCGAGGACCAGATAGAGCCAGGCATAAACATTGTGCAGACGCAATGGATCGTGCGCCAGCCCCAGAAAGGCTTCCAGCTGTGCATCGTACAGCGGCGAAAGCAGCTGGGCCGCAAAAAGCGTCAGCAGGGCAAGCGCCTCACGAACGCGCAGGCGCAGGTCGGCCAGAAGCGCCACGGCAAACAGGGATTGCCCCGCTGTCAGTAGTATTTCCTGGAACTGGTGGCTGTCAAGATTTATGGGCGCAGAAAATCCGCCTGACGAAGCGGCGTAGACCCCGGGGATCATGCCGACGAGGAGCGTCCACTGATTGAGCTTGGAGGAAAGCAGGCTGCCCAGGGCCAGCGCGGCGTTGCCCCGAAAGGCGAACATGAGCGCCACGATGAATTCCGGCGCTTCGGAAGCGATGGGCGCGAGCCACTGCACGAGCAGAAATTCATTGATGCCCAGGAGCTTGCCGCTGGCGACAAGGCTTTCGCTGAAGGGTTCCGCATTGCAGAGGATGACAAGCGCCGCAAAGACGAACAGGCCAATGATGGCCGCGAGGCGTCCCTTTCTGGGCAACGTGGCGAGCGCCGCGGCCGGACCTTCCGGTTCTTCATCGACACAGGGGCGGTGCGCCACGATCCAGATATACCAGGCGTAGATGCAGAGCAGGATGACGCCGTCCACCCAGGTGAGCGAACCCTTGAGAGGGATGAAGAGGGCGTACACCGTTGCCATGCCGAGAAAGAGGACATCCGTGCGCTTGTCGTCGGGCAGGGCCACCCCCTTGTGATAGCGCATCGCGAAAATAAGCACGATGGCCGACCAGCCCACACCGATGAGCAGCCGGTTGGCGCCGGTCATGTTGGCGATGGCGTAATGGGAGTAGGCGCTTTCGGGGTGCTGGCCCGCCATCCAGGTGAAATACATGTCCACGGCGTATTCCGGGAGCACGGCGATGAACGCCACCACGGCCACGGCAATGGCCTGGGGGATGTCAAGCTGGGCGACCTCGCAGGCCCACGTCAGCAAAAAGGAGGCGCCGAGGATGGCTACTCCCGCCAGGAGCGCCGTCCAGAGCGGCGAGATGTCGGGATGCGTGACACGGAGCGCAAGCCCTGGAACTGTCAGCAGGATAGCCAGAAAAAACGGCCTGAGGGCGCGGAGGGACATATCTTCTCCTTGCGTTTGGCGACCAGGGGCGGGAGCTGCTCCAAAAACAAAAAAGACCTCGGCATTGCTGCCAAGGTCTCACTCATCGGCGTGGCCGACGACGACGCCAGACCGTGAGGTCATGCTGTTGACGCCGTCCGGGTCTCCAGGACCCAGTTACTCCCCTTGTCCGCGACAAGTATGCCCGTCGCCGCGTGACGTGTCAAGGGGAGGAGGCGTACTTCCCCTTCCGGGCTTGCCAGCGTTGCCGCCAGCGGCTATTAAGGGCGGAGGATGACGCGGTGCCTGTTTCACAAGCGAGAGGAGAAACGCGTGGATATCGTGTGCCCGCAGTGCGGTTTCAGCCGTCGGCTGCCGGAAGATCGCCTGCCCGGAGAAGTGGTCATTGCCACCTGCCCTCAATGCGCGTGCCGGTTCCGTTTTTCCGTTCGGGAGGGGGTGCTGACCGTCCTGCCCCCGCGGGGGCAGGATTCCGCCCCGCAGGCACGCGGCCCCGCGCAGGGGGCGCCTTCCGGCGCGGCGCGCGGGGAAGATCTGCCGCCGGGCGCCGTCATTCCCGGCCGGGACGTCTCCCCGGGGGACGCGCGCGCGTCCGCGCGGGACGACCATGGCGCGGATGGCAACGCCTCGGCGGGAGAGGAAGAGGAGGATATCCGCGAGACGGCGCGGCGCGCCTATGCCCGCGAGGCGGAGCGTTTCTCCCGCGCGGACGCGGCGCCGGAGCCTTCCGGCATGGCGGATGGCGCGATTTCGGAAGAAAACCCGTGGGACGCGGCCCCCGGCGATGGGGGCTGGCTCCAGGCATTTTCCCAGACCGTTCTCCGGGTGATGTTCGCCGCGCCACGGTTTTTCGCTGTGCTGCGGCCGCATGCGCCGCTGGTGCGCCCCCTGATCTTTTATCTCGTCATCTGCGTCATCCAGACCATTGTGGAGCGCTTCTGGGGCACGATGCTCATTTCCGCCCTCACCCCCTCGGCGGCTACGGACCCGCAGCTGGCAAAACTGCTGGAAATGCTCGCGCCCAAGAGCGATCTGGCACTGAGCCTGCTGTTGCGCTGCGGTCTGCTCGTGCTCCAGCTCTATGTGTTCACGGCCCTCATGTTTCTGGCCTACCGCATCGTGGCCCGCGAGCGCACGAGCTTTTCCCTCATCTTTCAGATCATGGCCTACAGTTCGGCTCCCGCATTGCTGTGCGTGGTGCCCGCGCTCGGCTCCCTGGCGGGGATGATCTGGGGACTTGCCTGCCTGGCGGTGGGCTGCCGCGCCGCGCTGCGCCTGAACTGGGCGCAGACGCTGTTCGGTTTCGTCCCCCTTGCGCTCGTTTTCGGGCCGCTGCTGTTGCAGGCCATGACGGCCCTTCAGGGCTGACGCGCCCCGCTTGCCAGAGAATGTTTGGCATGGATATCGCATGATGTCCGGCAGCCGGTTGCGTCCGGCGGCATCGGTGGCTGTCGTCCCCCTGCCGCACGACGCGCAGCGTGTTTGCGCGTCAGGATGAACGGACGTGGCCGCAAAGGGAGGGACTGTCATGACTTCGACGCCAAATGCCGCCGGCGTTGCCGCCGGAACCGGCATGACCACACGGAAGGGCCATCTCGCGCGGGTGGCGCTTGTCGCGTTTTTGCCGCTGCTGGTGGCGCTGACTGCCCCGGGATGCGCGAAATCGCCTGATGACAGCCGCTCTGCGGTCACGCTCACCGGCGACCTGAGCACCCCCATCCAGATCCAGACCGACAATTTTGTGCGCCGCCAGCCGCCCGTGGCCTATGTTTCGCCCATTGCCCCGCTGGGGCACAGGCCGCGCGCCCTGTTCGTGCCCCTGCGTATGGTGCAGCAGACCACCAATGCCGTCAGCTTCAGTGATCTGCTCTCCCGGCAGGTCTGGCAGGTCTGGCTCTCGCTCGGGGCGTTTGAGGCGCTCGAATACGCGCCCTGGGCCGGTCCCTTCGACCGCGAGCGCGCGTTGGCCCTGGCGCGGCAGCAGGGGGCCGAGCTTCTGGTGGGCGGCTATATCAATCATTTCATCGATGGCGGTTCCGGCGGCGAGAGTTCTATTTCGCTTGCCATGGAAGTCTATGACGTGAAGAGCGGCTCCCTGATCTGGTCGCTGGCCGAAGGGGGCAGCATGGAAGCCCGCAAAGTGCATGATTTCTATCTTTTTTCCATCGCCGAGCGCAATCCTGCCGACCCTTCGGGGCTGATCGCGCGCAGCCTTGCCTGGGACATGGGGCGCGTGATCCTTGGCTGGGTCGATCCCACGGCTGTCCCCCGGGGCGAAAGCTCGCTTCTGGACAGGATCTTGGGCAATCAGGCATTTTAGAGCGGTCTGGTACGTACTGAAAATATCCAACATGCCCCGCTTCGGCGGGGCTTTTTGTATGAAGAAAAGGGCTGCTTCCCCGCAGCCCTTGATATTCCTTGGTGCCCGGAGCGGGGGTCGAACCCGCATGGCCTGTGGCCGAGAGATTTTAAGTCTCTTGTGTCTGCCTGTTCCACCATCCGGGCATGTCCTGAGGGAGCCGCCATGCTCCCGGTCCGGCATCGGCGAAGCGTAGCAAAAGCGCGGCGGGCGGACAAGCCGTGGCAGGGTCGTTCGGCTGTCAGCATCGTCTGCGGGCAGGATATGCGGGCCGCCGCATGCCGGAAAAGTTTTCAGCCTGGTATCGCTGTCTGTCAGAAGCCTCCCCTTTCGGGAGGGTCAGGCGGAGGGGGCGCTGTCCTCCGGAGCGTCCTGGGGCACCGGCCACAGAGTTTGCCGCCATTGCCCCTTCTGGAGCCAGAACAGGTGCAGCCCCGAAAGGCTCTTGTCCAGAAAGAGCAGACGTCCCTTGATGCCATCGGGCAGGATCGCGGCGATGTGCGACGCTATGTCCCGGAAATTTTCCGGATCAAGGGTCTCAAGCGCGCACTGGAACCTGAGCATGTCGCCAAGGGGAGTGAAATCCAGGTGCTGGCCGCCTGCCCCGGCAAGGATGTGCTCAAGCCGGGCCATGAGCGCGCTTTCCGCGTTCAGGAGTTCATCGTATGTCAGGCTGTCGGCGTAGGTGAACTGGGCGAAAACTTCACATTGGTTCTTGTCCATGGTAACCTCAATGATGTGCAATCCACGCGAGAGCGCGGGTGCAGCGGACCCGGGGCGCAGCGGGTGCCGGGGAGGAAGAATGCGGTTTCAGGATTCATGTACGCTGGCGTTCTGTCGGCTGGGGATCGCGGGCCTTGCCCCCCGTGCTCCGGGCACCTGGGGCACGGCGCTTGCCTGCCTGATGGCGCCGGTGTGTTTTTTGCCGCTCGGTCTCGGCTGGCGCGTGCTCTTGCTCATGGCGCTTTTTGCAGCGGGCGGCGTGGCCGCCGGCCGGGCCGAAACGCTTTTGGGCCGTAAGGACCCCGGCGAGGTGGTCATTGACGAACTCGTGGGTGTGTGGCTCGTGCTGCTGCCGTTCGCCCATCCTGATTTCTGGCTGATCCTTTCGGCCTTTGTCTGCTTCCGCATTTTCGATATTGCCAAGCCCTGGCCTGTGCGCGCTTCGGAAACATGGCTTCCCGGCGGCTTTGGCGTCATGATCGATGATGTGCTGGCAGGGCTTTGGGCGCTCGTGTGCGTGGCGCTTCTGCACTGGATCGGGATCGTGTAGGCGCCACCGGGGCGGGGACACGCGGCCGCCGGCCGGGGTATGCACGCAAGGAAAAGGATGAAACGACGGGAACGGCATCCATCACATGAAGAGGGCGCTGTACGGTGATGGGCCGTTCTGCCGCTGCTGCGCCACGGGCGCGGATATCCTGCCGGCCCGCGAATGCGCCTCCTACTTCATGCGATAGGTGATACGCCCGCGCGAGAGGTCATACGGCGAAAGCTCCACCTTGACGCGATCGCCGGGAAGGATACGGATATAGAATTTACGCATCTTGCCGGAAATATGGGCCAGCACTTCGTGGCCGTTTTCCAGCTCCACGCGGAACATGGCATTGGGCAGGGCTTCCTGCACCACGCCGTCAACTTCAATGGACCCTTCTTTCGCCATGATGCCTCCGCTGCAAGATATTCAAGCGGCAAGAGGATGCACAAAAAAACGCCGTACTGTCAAGCCGCAGGGCCGCGGTCCTGTCCGTCCCGGCCTTGTGCGCCCGGCCCGGATGCCTGAGAAGGAGATGCCATGCTGTTTCCCGTTTCCGGTGTCGAATGCTCCGCCGCCCTGCCCGTGGCCGCGGCTTTCTGTATCTCTTTTCTGACATCCATGGGGGGGGTCTCCGGCGCCTTTCTGCTGCTGCCGTTCCAGATCAACGTGCTTGGCTACGTCCATCCCGGCGTGAGCGCCACCAACCAGGTTTTCAACATCGTGGCGTGCCCGTCGGGGGTCTGGCGCTATTGGCGCGAGGGGAGGCTCCTCGGGCCACTCACCCTGCTCATGGCCCTGGGCACTCTCCCCGGTGTTTTTGCAGGCGCGTTCATCCGCGTGACCCTTTTGCCGGAGGCCTCGCGATTCGCCCTGTTCGCGGCCATGGTCCTGCTGTATATGGCGGGCCGCCTCCTTTTCGACGTCTGGCACCCGCGCCGGCTCCGGAAACCGCGCACGGGGGCTGCCGGCACGGCCGCGCCCTGCCGCGTTCTGCATTTCGGAGTGCGGGAATTCGTGTTTGCCAGCGGGGAGGAGACATTTCGCGTTTCCTGCCGGGCGGTATCCCTGCTGAGCCTGGTGGTGGGGCTTGTGGGCGGCATTTACGGCATTGGCGGAGGCGCCATCATGGTGCCGTTCCTCATTTCCTTTTTTGGGCTGCCGGTGCATGCCGTGTCCGGGGCCTCCCTGTTCTGCACGTTTCTGACGTCCATTGCGGGCGTTTGCTTTTACAGTCTGCTCGCGCCGTTCTGGCCTGCCCTGGAGGTGCGGCCCGACTGGCTCCTCGGTCTGCTCTTCGGTGTGGGGGGCATGGGCGGCATGTATCTGGGCGCCCGCTGTCAGAAGTTCGTTTCCGCGCGCATGCTGAAATACCTGCTGGCCGCGATTTTGCTCTTTACAGCAGTGCGCTGTCTGGGCCAAGCTCTCTAGCGCTTTCGTCCCCTTTTTTTCTCCAAGGAATGCCCCATGCAGGACTCTTCGCAATTGCCCATCGCCATTTTTGATTCCGGAGTGGGCGGCCTGACGGTGCTCAAGGCCGTTTCCCGGCGTCTGCCCGCTGAGAATCTGCTGTATCTGGGCGATACGGCGCGCCTGCCCTATGGCACCAAGGGGCGCGACACCATTGTCCGTTATACGCTCCGTGCGGCGCGTACCCTGGTGGAACGTGGGGCAAAAATGCTGGTGGTGGCATGCAATACGGCCACCGCCGCCGCGCTGCCGGCCTTGCAGCGCGAATTTGCGCCGCTTCCGGTCGTTGGCGTGGTGGAGCCGGGCGCGGCCGCGGCGGCGCGCGCCAGCCGCAATGGCGAGATAGTGGTCATTGCCACGGAGGCCACCATTTCCGGAGGGGCATATCAGGAGGCCATTGCGCGCATCCGGCCCGAGGCGCGCGTGCGCGGGCGCGCCTGCACGCTCTTTGTGCCCATGGCCGAAGAAGGCTGGATGGAGGGGGCGCTGGTGGAGGGCGTGGCACGCCGCTATCTGGATGACCTGTTTTCTCCGGTCATGACGGCATCGCGTCCGGACACGCTCGTGCTTGGCTGCACGCATTTTCCGCTCCTGCTGCGCGCTTTGCAGAATGTGGTGGGTCCTGAGGTGGTCATTGTGGACTCCGCCGCCACCACCGCCGAATGCGTGGAGGGGGAACTGCGGCGCCAGAACCTGTTGAACCGTTCGGGAATCGGCGGAAGCTGGCGTTTCCTGACAACGGACAATCCCGATCGTTTCGTCCGTACCGGGGGGCTGTTTCTGGGCAGTCCACTGCGTCGTTCCGAGGTCGAGCTGCTGGATCTCTGAATCTCCGGCGCCGTTTTCCGCGCTTTTTCTGTTGACATGCCCGCGCCCATTACTTAGAGAGGAGAGCAACTAAGGGTATTGTCATCAGGCCGGCGGTCGTGACCGGGCGTGTTTCCGGCGCGAGGCGCTTGTCCCGTAACAGGCAACGGCGTTCACGCCAGGATGCCGTTGCAGGGCTTTGGTTTCTGGCCTGCCTTTGGCATTTGCACGTCAACCTGAACTTCTGGAGACACATCATGACGAAAGCTGAGCTTGTGGAAAAAATTTACGCCAAGGCCGGCCTGCCCACCAAAGCCAAGGCTGAAGAAGCCCTGGACGCGGTGGTGGCTTCGTTGCGCGACGCCCTGGCCGGTGGCGAATCGGTGACCTTCACCGGTTTTGGCAGTTTCAAGGTCGTTTCGCGCGCCGCGCGCAAGGGCCGCAACCCCAGGACCGGCGCCGAGATCACCATCCCTGCCAGCAAGGTCGCCAAATTCACGCCGGGCAAGGGCCTGAAAGACGCCATCAAGTAGTGGCTTTGTCCGTTCCGATGTTCAGGCGGCGCCGTTTCCCCATGGAAGCGGCGCCGTTTTGCATGCGGGGCGCGTCCGTCCGGAAGGAGGGGGCCGCAGACAACAGTTTAGTTTTTCCGTCGGCAGTTCTGTTTTGTTTTAATATTCACAACCTTGAAATACGTCCTTCCAGTTGACCATGGGGCAAAAAGTATCTTATTCATTTTTTGAGGCAGAGTACCGCTGCTGAAATACAGGACCACCGTTACGTGGGAACCACTGTCCGGGGTCGTCGTGAAGCATATGAGGGGATGACGCGCGTCAGATCCACGGTCCAAAAACTTGCCGAGGTGCCTATGTCGATGCAAAAACCGGAAAATCTGTTGTATGAAAACAGCAGCTATCTTCCCCCTCGTCACGGCAAGGATGTGGCGCGCGTACGCAGCAGAAGGGAATATGAAGAATTGTGCCGACTGGCGCGGACAGATCCTTCCGAATTCTGGGCGAGCCGTGCCAGAAGCCTTCTGCACTGGTTCAAGCCGTGGCATACGACAGATGCCTCGGATTTTTCCATCCCGAAAGTTTCCTGGTTTGCCGGCGGCCGGTTGAATGCCGCCTATAATTGCGTTGACCGGCATATCATTACCGATCATCGCAACAAGGCCGCCCTGATCTGGCAGGGTGAGCGCGAAATGGAAGTGCGCGCCTACACCTATCAGATGCTGTATAATGATGTTTGTCGCGTGGCCGCCGCCCTGGATGCCCTGGGAATAAAAAAGGGCGATCGCGTGGCCCTGTATCTGCCCATGATCCCGGAGCTTGTCATCGCCATGCTGGCATGCGCGCGCCTGGGTGCCATCCATACCAATATTTTTACCGGCTATGCCGAAGGCGCCGTCCAGGGGCGCATCCATGATTCAGGCTCGAAAGTCGTCATCACGGCGGACGCCGTGATGCGGGGCGGTCAGCCGAAACCGCTCAAGGCAAATCTGGACAAGATCCTCAACAACTGCCCCACCGTGCAGAAGGTGGTGGTCGTCAATCGCACCAACGACAGCGTGAGCATGCTCCGGGGGCGGGATATCTGGTGGCAGGATTTTCTGGAGGATTTTACGCTTGACGCTGATTTTCCCTGCGCCTCCATGGATGCCGAAGACCCTCTCTTTATCCTGCACACGAGCGGGAGCACCGGACGCCCCACAGGCGTGATCCATTCCACGGGCGGCTACCTGACCTATGCCGCGCACACCACCCAGTGGGTCTTTGATCTCAAGGATACGGACGTGTACTGGTGCACGGCCGATTGCGGCTGGATCACGGGGCATACCTATCTGGTTTACGGGCCTCTGAGCCTGGGGGCCACGACCATCATGTTCGAGGGCACGCCCACATGGCCCAAGCCCGACCGCTATTGGCGCATGGTGGAAAAATACCGCATCAATATCCTCTACACAGCGCCCACGGTCGTGCGCAGTCTCATGCGTCATGGGGTGGACTGGGTCAGCCGGTATGACCTTTCCTCGCTGCGGATCCTTGGCTCGGTGGGCGAGCCTATGAATCCCGAGGCCTGGATGTGGTACCACACGCATATCGGCAAGGGCGAGCTGCCCATCGTGGACACCTGGTGGCAGACCGAGACCGGCGGGGTCATGATCTCTCCGCTGCCCTATGCCACACATCTGCGCCCGGGTTCCGTCACCAAACCGTTGCCCGGCGTCGAAGCGGAGATCCTGCGTTCCGACGGCGCGGCCGCTCAGGCCAATGAGGCCGGGAACCTGGTCTTTAAAAGGTCCTGGCCGGGCCAGTTCACCGGCGTGTTCCAGAACGAGGACAAATTCAAAAGCTATTTTGACCGCTTTCCGGGAAACTATTTCTCCGGAGATGGCGCAAAAAGGGATGAAGACGGCAATTACTGGATTTTGGGGCGCATGGACGACACGATCAATGTCTCGGGCCACCGCCTTTCCACTGTGGAGATAGAATCTGTTCTGGCGGCCCATCCCGCAGTGGGAGAGGCCGCGGTGGTGCCCATTCCCCACGAGATCAAGGGCGAAGCCATCTATGCGTATGTGGCGCTCCGGGGCGAAGTGGACTGGACGGAAGAACTGCGTAACGAACTGCGGGACTGGGTACGGAAAAATATTGGCGCCCTGGCAAGCCCGGAGCGCATCCAGTTTGTGGAAAACATGCCCAAGACGCTGTCGGGAAAAATCGTCCGGCGCCTGTTGCGGAAAATCGCTTCCGGCGAGGCGCTGGAAAACCTGGGGGACATATCGACCATCGCGCGGCCGGAAGTCCTGGAGGAAATCCATCGCGCGTGGCTTCGGCTGGAGGCCGGACAAAGCGAAAAATAGCGACCGTGGCGCCATGTGGGTGGCGGAGGCTGCCGGCTTTTCGACGATCCGCGGGGGGGCCGCGGGCCGATGCCGTCCGTTGCGTTGCAGTCGGGGCATCGCTGCCCCTGCCATGCCTGTTCTGATGACGGCAGCGCGGTTTGGATACTACCAGCACCAAACCGCGCTGAGTGCTGACCGGGCAGCGGCGGCAGGGGCATCCTCCCCTGGCGCAGCTCCGCTGCCGGGGAGCGCGGACGGGCAACGCGAACGCGCGCATGGCATGCGCGCTTGATCCCGGTGCGAACCAGCGCCGCACTGCGGCGGAAAAATCACGCTTTTCCGCCGCTTGTCCCGCCCTGCGAGAAAATGCCGGCAGCGGAAACTGAGGAAAATATATGTCTTGCAGATATTTTCCTCAGCAAGATGCTCTAGGAAGCGCGCCGCAGGATTTCTTCGGTCGTGGTCAGATGACCAAACGCCGCAAGAATATCCACGATATGCTCTTTCATGTCCTGTTCATCAAAGCGGGCCGAACGTTTCGCGCAGGTGGCGTCCGCAACGAAGGTAAAGTCGTAGCCGCGATGATGGGCGTCGATCATGGTCGACAGGCAGCACATGCTTGTGCCGTATCCGGCAAGGATGATCTCGTCGTGCCGGTATTTATCCACCAGGGCCTGAAACTCGCGGCAGGAAAAGCAGGAAAAGTTTGACTTCACCATGCTTTCCTCCCCTTCCTGCGGGCCAAAGCCATCGATGAACTCCGCATAGGGGCTTCCGTAGGTGAAGCACATGGAATTCTGCTCGTGGCGCATATGCGCTATCTTCCAGTCGTGCTTCCTGGCATGGGCCAGGAGTTTTTGCAGGTTCTCCAGCGAAGGGCCGATGGTTTCAAGATAAAAGGGGCGTCCTTTCGTCACATATTCCTTTTGCGCGTCCACGATGACCAGAACAGGCATGTCCGCTCCTTGGCGATTTTCCTCAACGTCGCATGTCGGTATCCATCTGTGCTGACGGTACAGGAGAATCCGGGGAAAAGGAAGAGCCGCGGCCCTGATAACTGCGCCTTGGATGGCGCCGGGAAACCTGCGACCGGGAAAGGCCGGGGTCCGGGCGCGCCCGGAGGACGGCCGGACCGCAAAAAACGTCCGCCTGATCTGCCACACAGGGCGCATCACGCGGACGTTTGTCGGCCGGACCTGGCGCGCGCCTTCAGGGCCTGTCGCCGATGGCGGCGGTGATCTGCGCTTCGGCCGCCAGTTTGCCGTCCACATAGGCGCGCGCTTCCATTTTGCAGAGCTTGAGTTTCATGCGCATGTTGCCGCATTCAAGATCAAGCCGATCCCCGGGAACCACCTGGCGGCGGAATTTCACGCCGTCAAGGCCGGTGAAGAGAAAGAGCTTGTTCCCCAGGTCGCCCATGCCGGCCGCGGCGAGCAGGCCGCCGGTCTGCGCCAGCGCTTCAAGGATCAGCACGCCCGGCATGATGGGAACGCCGGGGAAATGCCCCTGAAAAAATGGCTCGTTGACGCTGACGTTCTTGTAGGCGCGGATATGCGAACCAGGCACGCATTCCACAACGCGGTCCACAAGGAGGAAGGGGTAGCGGTGGGGCAGGAGGGAAAGGATGCGCTGGATGTCCATGGTTTGCGCGTCTGCCGCGGGGGACTGGCTCATGGTTGGCTCCGTGGGATAGGCATTATTATATTTTGGGGTTGATGACGCCCCTGCGCTGTGTGGGCAATGCCGCAATTATCCGTCAAAAACAGCCTCTTCGGCGCTGGCGGCGTCAGAGAAAAATTTTCTTGGTCGAGTACCTGAGTACACTCCCTGCGAAAATTTTTCTCTTCCTTGCCAGCGCCGAAAAATCGTATTTTTTCGGATTCTTCCGGCACCAGCATCCGTCTGTCGCTCCGCTCCAGACGGAACCTGGAATATCCATCAACCGCAGTATACAACATAACCGTGGGATGATGGGGATGATTCGGGGCGGAACGGGGCACCGGCAGGGGGCGCCAGCAAAAAGCCTCCCGCGCGGGGAGGCTTTGCGTCCGAAGTTACTTCTTGTCGGCCTTGCCGCTCTTTTCGGGCTTTTTCTTTTCCTTGTAGAGCTTGTTGACCTCGGCGAGCACATCCTGGGTGAGATCCATGGACTGGTCGGCATAGAGAACGCCGCCCGCCGTGACGTCAACCACGAAGTTGAAGCCCTTGGCGCGGGCCACTTCATAGGTGGCGCTGAAAACCAGGGTCACCATGTCCTGGCGCAGCTTGATCTCGTCCTGCTCCACCTTGCGGAGGAAATTGCGGGTCTTCTGGTCCAGTTCCTGCTTGGCGCGGATAAAGGCGAGCTTTTTTTCTTCGCTGGCCTTGGGGTTCTTGAGGGCTTCCGCCTGTTTCTTGAGCGATTCGCCCTGTTTTTCAAGGCTGGCCCGCTCCTTGCCGTACTTGCTTTCCATCTGTTCCTTGGCGGCCTTGGCGGGGTCGCTCTGCGTGGCGACGGTCTGCATGTCCACGACGCCGATCTTGGCGGCAGGCACGGCCGAAGCGTCCGCTGCGATAGCCGGTGCCGACATGAGCAGGCAGGCGGCAAGGATCGTCAGAACACTATTGCGCATTGAGGTTCTCCTTAAAAAATGACTGTGTGATGTATGAGAAATGGTGCCACCCCTGCAACACGGGCGTGCCGGAAAGTTCCGGCGCGAAAAACGCGCGCAACGCCCGCGCAACCAGGGATCGGCTGAGCGACGATGAGCGCGCAAGGCTGCAAACTGGGGCTACATAGCATCAGGGGGGGCGGCAGTCAAGGAATTCTCCGCAGTGCGGCGCTTGAGAAGGCGGTCCCGGTAGGCGAGAATGCCTTCGGCAAGTCCTTCGGCAAGGGCATGCCGGTAGGAACTCGTGCCCAGGTTCCGGGCTTCGCCTCGATTGGTGCAATAGCCGAGTTCCACAAGGATGGCCGGCATTTGCGCGCCGAGCAGCACATGGAAGGGGGCGGCTTTCACGCCGTTGTTCCTGACGGCATATTCCCGGCGCTTGAGACGGAACATGGAAAGACGCTGGATGTCGCCTGCCAGGCGGCGCGATTCCTCGACGCGCGCGCTGAGCATGACATCAGCGAGCATGCACTGCATGTCCCCGAGGCGGCGGTCGCTGCCGGCGTTTTCCAGCATGGCTACCCGGGCCGCCTGCGGATTGCTGGCAAGATCGAGATAATATGTTTCAAAGCCGTTGATCTGGGCGTTGTCATTGGCGTTGACATGGATGGACACGAACAGGTCGGCCCGTTCCGCGTTGGCCTTTCGCGTGCGTTCGCTCAGGGAGACGGAGACATCCTTGCGGCGGCTGTAGACGACATCCAGGCCATTGGACTCAAGCAGACGGCCGAGGCGCAGGGCCACGTCAAGGGTGACCATCCGTTCCAGAACGTCATTGTGGCTCGTGCCCGGGTCCTTGCCGCCGTGCCCGGCGTCGATGAAGACTTTCCGCACAGTAAGCCCGAGCTGGCTCGCCATGTCGGAGACCTGGCGCGTTTTGAGTGCCGCTGCGCGCTTCACCGGCGGCTCCTGGTCGGCATCGGCCTCCGCATATCCCTGGCGGCTGCGCCCCTTGCCCTTGTGCGGCAGCGTGGCCTTGCCCGCCGCCACGCTGAGAACGATGCGGCAAGGGTCATCCTCGCTGCGCGTGTCAAAACGGCGCACTTCACGGAAATCGAACTGCAGGGTGGCGCCCCCCTGTTTGCGGTCGCGCACGCGCACCGCCTGGAGCAGGCTGCCGCGCACGGTGACGCCCTTTCGGACGTCATTGACCACGCGCGCATCCTCAAGATCGAGGAAGAGGCGCGCCGGCGCGCCCTTGCGACTTTCCTCGAGCCTGGTGCTGAACTGGGCGGGAGCGCTCATCTCCAGCACGATCTCCACCAGGTTCCGGCTGGGTGAATCCCAGGAAAGCACCTGAAGTTCCGGTGGTTCGGCGGTGCGGCGTCGCGCCTGGGCCTCCTGCCCGTCCTCACGCAGGGCGGTCTGGAGGCGCCGCGCCTCGGCAGCCATGTCGCCTTTGGGATAGGTGTCCAGAAGGGTCTCCAGCAGGTCCAGCGCCTTTTCCCTGCCGGAGGCGCGCCCCGCGTGAAGGCGGGCGGCGGCCAGCAGGGCGTCGTCGGCAACGGCGCTTTTGGGATGCCTGTTCGCCACGTCCAGATAGAGCTTCTGGGCCTGGTTGAAGTCCGCGGAAAGGTTGGAGCAACGGGCCAGCGACTCCTGGCAGGCCGCGGCATGGAAGAGCGCGCCCGCAGCCAGGGGCAGTTTTTTGCCGCTGTTCGCAATGCGGAGGAATTCCTCGCGCAGATCCTCCCAGGGCTGGCGCCAGCATGCCTTGACCGGATCGCCGCGAAGCGCGGCCATGCGGGACTTCGCCGCCCGATATTTGAGCGGAAGGTCTTTTCCCGCCGCCGGGGAGCCATTCTTGGGCGCGGCGTTTGCCGCGGGCGGGTCTTCCTGCGCCTCGCGGCGGGATGCGGCAGCCACCGCTTCCGGTGCCGTCCGGCCGCTGGCCGAGGCTTTGAGCGCTTTTTCCAGGGCCGTGGCCTCGGCGATCATGTCCCCCCGGGGATACTGTTTTTTCAGGCGCGCCAGCAGGGCGAGCGCGCCTTTGTCATCCCGCAGCCAGGCCGCGCGCAGGCGTGCGGCACGGAAGAGAGCATCGTCGGCAAGGCGGCTGCCCGCATGCCGGAGCGCGAGGGTCTCGTAGCATTCCACGGCCTTGCGGGCATCGGATTTGGCGAAAGAGCGGCTGGCAAGCTCCTCAAGGCTTTCCGCCGCGCGGAACAGGGCTGCGGCGCGGTTGGGCCACGCCGGGTCGGCATCGTAAATGGAGCGGAATTCTCCGGCAAGTTTTTCCCACGGTTCGCGCAGCTTGCTGTTTTTTTCATCGCGCTTGAGATTGATGATGCCGGCCTTGGCCGCGGCATAGCGTTTTTCCGTGGGGGGAAGGCCGCTGTATCCGGAATCGTAGCAGCAGATCACCAGCAGGCAGATGGCAAGCACAAAGGCCAGTGGCGGCGCCAGTCGTCTGGACAGGGCCTTTTCCTGGGTGTGTTGCGCGTCGTGGCTGGTGTTCACTGCGGCTCTCGCGGTTCTGGGGTGGAGACAGGGCGCGCGCCTCTGCCTGGCATCACGTCGCTTTGGGCGGGTACGTCCGTGCCGGAGTTTACACCGCCAGAGGTAAAGACGCAAAAACAGTTGCAGGACCGCATGGCGGGACCGCAGTCTGCTTCCGATTTTGGGAGCTGCGGCCTCACGCAGCCCTGGGCGTGGTTGCCTGTTGAGGTTATCGTCCGATTTCCGGCACGCTTAAGGGCGGCAGGAAGCGGACAAGACCCTGCCGATTAAGCACATTTCATGCCAGAAAGGCCGCCGTGATATGCACGACGGCCTTTCCTGATCAGGCGGGGCGGGGTTTTTGATGAGAGCGTTTTCGCAATGAAATTGTGGAACTCTCTGGCGGCTGCGGGAGCAGACGCCCGCGCCGAGTAATAAGGCGGAAAAACCACGCTTTTCCGCCACTTGTCCCGCTTTGTGGGGAAATGGCGCTCGCCGTTGGCAGGCTCTGCCTGCGTACGGATAGCGACAGCGGTTCCGTTGACTGGCTGTCGCGGTAACCAATTGCTGTCTCCATCCGTAGCTTCCTGCGTCGCAACGGCTGGAGCGAGGCAGCGAAACCTGAGGAAAATATCTGTTCTACAGATATTTTCCTCAGCAAAATGCTCTAAAAGAACTGCCCCATGCTGAATTCAAGGCGTCCCTGCTCGCGTTCCCCGTCATAATCCTGAACAAGAGGGATGCCGTAGGCGATACGCAGGTCGCCCATGGGCGAGCGCCAGCGCAGTTCCAGCCCGGCCGAGGCCACGATGTACTTGTCCAGCTCATCGCCCATGGTTTTCTGGTCGATATTGAAGCCCGCGTCAAAGAACGGCACGATGGCAAGCCCCATGTCTTTCTGGAAGGTCCAGATATACTCCACATTCAGCACGCCCATGCGGTCACCGCCGATCTGCTCGCCCTCGTACTTGTAGTCACGGGGCGAAAGGTCGGAATAGGAGTAGCCGCGGATGCTGTCCATACCGCCGAGCCAGAAACGCTCGAATACGGGCACGGGGTCGTCGCCATTCTGGAAAACGCCGCCGACGCGGGCGCGCACATGGAACGTGTTTTCCGGATTGAACGACCAGAAGCCCTGCCAGTCGGCAACGGCCTTGATGAAGTTGTCCGTGCCGCCGAGGATGCCGCCACCGTATTCGCCCCAGAGCCGGGCGATGGTGCCGCGCGTGGGGCGATCCCGCTGGTCGGTGGTATCGCGGAGGATGCGGCCGGAGAGCGCGCTTGTCCAGTTGGTGCCCTTGTAGTCGCTGATATAGGGCGAGGCATATTCATCCACGTCATAGAGTTCGTAGCGCTCCAGGCGGTAGGCAAGGCCCACGGTGGTGTATTCCCCGATGGGATAGGAGGCGCGGATGGTGTCGCCGATGGTGTCCTTGGTGAAGTCGTCCCAATAGTCGTGGGTATAATAGAGATCGTTGCCGACGGACAGGTCCGTGTCATAGAGGCGCGGATTGGTGAACGACAGGACGCCCGACGTGCGCCGCCAGGAAAAGAATCCCTGGAGCTGGAGCCAGTAGCCCCGGCCAAAGAGGTTGCGCTCCATGATGGAGGCGGTCACGCCCACATCGTAATAGGTGGAGTACCCGATGCCGCCCATGAGCGCGCCGGTATTGGCCTCCTTGACCTTGACCTTGAGGTCCACCTCGTCCTCATTGCCCGTGGGCACGAGTTCCATGTCCACGGCGGAGAAATAGCGCAGGCGGTTCAGGCGCTCCGTGGAGCGGCGCAGCTTGGCGCCTTCGTACATGTCACCGTCGCCGAGGCGCATCTCGCGCAGGATGACGTTGTCGCGCGTCTTGGTATTGCCCTCGACGCTGAGGCGGCGGATGAAGACTTTCTGCTTTTTGTCCACAAGATAGCCCACATCCACCTGGGGGCTGCCGTCTTCGGCCTTGATGAGCTTGGTGTCCACCTCGGCGAAGGCGTAGCCGTAATCGGCGTAAAAGTCCGTCAGGCGCTTGCTGTCCTCCTGCATGACGGTGAGCGAGAAATAGTCGTTGTCCTTTTTCCAGTCATCCATCTGGACGACTTCCAGCATCTTGTCTTCGCTGTCGATGATGTCGCCGGCAAACTTGACGTCGCGCACCGTGTAACGGGGGCCTTCATGAACGATGAATTTGACGTAGATGCCGTCGGGCTTGTACTCGACCTCGGGTGCGGAAACCTGGATGTCGATGAAGCCCTGGTTGAGTCCGTAGGCGGCGATGGCGTTGGTGTCGCGCTCGAGGTATTCCTCCTTGAGCACGCCGGAACCCGTGAGCCACGAGAACATGCCCCGGGGCTTGAGGGCCAGGTACTTGTCCATGTCGTCCTTGTCGAGTTCCTTGATGCCCTCGATGTCCACTTCCTTGATATAGAGCTTGTTGCCCTCATTGACCGTGATGACGAGCACGGCGCCACGGCCGCCGGGGCGGTCCTGCAGGCGGTAGCTGGCCTTGGCGAGATAGAAGCCGTCCTTGCGGTAGAGTTCGGCGATCTTTTGCAGGTCGTCGGAAAGCATCTGTTCGTTGAGCACGCTGCCGGGCTTGGTGCCCATGGCCGCTATGACGTCCTCGGCGTCCACCTCATGGGACCCCTCGACGATGATATTGTCGATGCGCGGCTTCTCCACCACGGTGAAGATCAGGACATTGCCCTCCAGCGAGGCCTGGACGTCGCTGAAATAGCCCATGTCCCAGATGCGCTTCACTTCTTCATTGATGGCGTTGGCATCCGGGGTGTCACCCTTGCGGATGGTCAGGCGCATAAGGACGGTATCCGGGTCGAGCACGTTCATGCCGCGCACCTGGACGTCCGCCAGGCCGCCGGTGGCGGCAGCGGGCGACCCCATGGGCACCAGCCCGGTGCCGGATGCGGCGGGAGCCGGCTGGGGAGCGGCAACCGCAGGCCGGGCCACCATGGAGGAGGCGCGCGCGGCCAGAGCGGACGCGCATTCGCCAAGAGCCAGCAGGGACTGGCGCTCAAAGGCCGCGGGGACCACCTCGCCCTTGTCCACGGGCACAAGGCGCGTCTCCATGGTGAAGCCGTCGCCAAGCTGGTTGAAATTGCCGTAGATGACGAGGTCGGCGCCCGCCTGGCGTCCCAGGCGGCGTGCGGCGGCGAGGTCGATGGTTTCGCTGTTGGAAGCCCGCAGAAGGCCCGCCGCGCGGTTCAGCGGAACCGCGCGCAGCCCGTTTTGTTCAAGATTGGTGATGATGAGCTGCGGCACATCGCGGGAGGCGTCCGGCATGTCGGGTCCGGCAGTGGCCTGAAAAGGCAGGACGAGCACCGTGGGCTGCCCGGCATTGGCGGCCTGGGCGGCCGTGTGCGGCACGAGGGCCGCAGCGCAGGCCAGCGCCGCCATGCACAGAATCCCGCGCAGCACCCTAGGCAAAAACTTTCTCATAGAGAGCCCCCGCTCGAAGTTCCAGGCCGCGATCCATGCGCGCGGCCAGTTCCTGATTGTGCGTCACGATGACCAGGGTCATGCCCAGTTCGCGATTCAGCTCAAGCAGCAGATCGCCCACCTGGGCGCCGGTATTCTCGTCAAGGTTGCCGGTCGGTTCGTCGGCCAGAAGCACCCGCGGGCGCATGAGCAGCGCCCGGGCAATAGCCACGCGCTGGCGCTCGCCGCCGGAGAGGGTGGCGGGCTTGCTGTCCATGCGGCGCGCAAGCCCCACGCGTTCAAGCATGGCGCGGGCGTGCGGCGCGATTTCCGCGAACCGTTTTCCGCTGATGAGCGCAGGCATGGCGACATTTTCCAGCGCGGAAAATTCCGGCAGCAAATGATGGAACTGAAAGACGAAGCCCAGGCTCTTGTTGCGGAAGGCCGCCTGTTCGTCCGGACCCATGGCGGCCATATCCCGCCCGTCAAAACGGACGGTCCCGGCGGTGGGCCTGTCCAGCGCGCCCATGAGGTGCAGCAGGGTGGACTTGCCCGAACCCGAGGCCCCCACGATGGCAAGGGCCTCCCCCTCTTCCACCGCAAGATCGAGATGCCGGAAAATCTCCAGATCTTCCTCCGCGCCCGGGAAGGACTTGCTCACATCGGAAAAAACGTAGATGGCGGCCATGGCTATTCGTACCGCAGGGCTTCGGCTGGTTCCAGCCGGGCGGCCTGGCGCGCCGGATACAGGGTGGCGAGGAAGCAGAGGAGCATGGCGCTCGCGCCTACGATGAGGACATCGGAGAGCGTGATGCTGATGGGCAGATGGTCCAGCGTATAGACATTTTCCGGGAGCTTGATGAAGCGGTAGCGCTTGAGCAGCCAGCCGAGTCCGAGGCCGAAGCCATAGCCGAGCAGCGTGCCCACAAGCCCGATGATGCAGCCCTGGAGCATGAAGATGCGACGGATCATGCCGCGTGTGGCGCCCATGGACATCATGACCGCGATATCGCGGGTCTTTTCCATGACGAGCATGACCAGACTCGTGACGATGGAGAAGGAGCCGATAAGCACCACCATTGCCAGCAGGATGAACATGCCGATCTTTTCCAGCTTGAGGGCGGCAAAGAGATTGGCGTTCATGTCCATCCAGGTGCGGACGTAGAACGGCGCGCCGAGGGCCTCGGCCAGCCGGATGGCGGTTTCGTCGGCGCGGAAGAGGTCGCGGACGGTGATCTCGATGCCCGAGAGAAAGCCGGGGGGCAGGCCCAGCACATCGCGCGCGGCCTCCAGGCTGACAAAGGCCAGCGAGGAATCGTACTCGAACATGCCGGTCTTGAAGATGCCCACCACTTCAAAGGGGCGGATGCGCGGGGAATAGCCGGCGGCGCCCTTCTGGCCGGCCGGTGACAGCAGGTTGGCGCGGCTGCCCACGAACAGGCCGAGGCGGCGGGCAAGCTCGTCGCCCACGATGATGCCGGGCGTTCCCTCGCGCTCCAGGTCTTTTGCCTGGCCGGAGCGCAGTTCCGTGAG
Source organism: uncultured Desulfovibrio sp. (assembly GCF_910584445.1). Lineage (GTDB taxonomy): Bacteria > Desulfobacterota > Desulfovibrionia > Desulfovibrionales > Desulfovibrionaceae > Desulfovibrio. Next base: position 36,487 of record NZ_CAJUBO010000006.1, on the reverse strand, counting down.
CATGGAGAGCACGGTGGGGGCCGTGGCGGGGTCGATGCCGCGCAGAACAACGCCCTTGACGCCGCCCCCGGCGGAAAGCATGACTTCCGTATAGATGAAGGGCATGGACCCCGTGACACCCTCCACCGCGCGGATGCGTTCCAGCAGCGCGGGCGTGTCCTGCTCAAAGGCCGCGGGCACATGGGACATGACGATGCCGTGGGCGTTGGCGCCCAGGATCTTGTCGCGCATGTCGGTGGTGAGTCCGTTGTAGACGCCGAGCACGAGCACCAGCGCGCCGACGCCGAGAGCCACGCCGAGGATGGACATCAGTGAGATGACGTAGATGAAGGTCTGCTTGCGCCGTGAAAACAGGTAGCGCAAGGCCACGAAGAGTTCGAAAGACATTTGCGGCATTTTGGCCCAGCTTCGGGCAAGATTCAAGAGTTTTTTTAGAGCATTTTTCCTCCGGCCCAAGGCCGCCGGGCCTCAGGCATCGGATTCCTGCGGCGGTATCGGGGCGGCATTCGCGTTCCAGAGCGTTTCCAGCCGGCGGCGCAGGGCGTTTTCTTCGGCGCGCCGCTGCTCGGCGAGCGTGGTCAGCACTTCGCCTGCCCGTGCCGCCAGGGCTTCGCGCGATCCCGTATTGTCCACACAAATATCGCAGGCGCCCAGTTTGCGCGTTTCCGGCCATTGCCAGGATTCCAGGGCGGCCATCCTGGCTTCGTCCCAGTGGCGGTTCGCCGCCATGCGTTGCCACCGCGTCCCGCGCGGGCAGGCGACGCCGATGGTCACGGGCCGGGGGACAAATGCCGTTTGCCAGCCGCATTCAAAATAGAGCGGCACTTCCGCCACGGCCACGGCTGCGCCGTCGCTCTCTTCCGCCTCCCAGAAATTTTCCAGATCCCGATATACCAGGCCATGGACCACGCGCTCCAGTTCCGCGCGCAACGGCGCGTCATCCTGCAGGGCCGTCATGAGCGCGTTTTTGTCAACAGCGCCTTCAGGGGTGAGGAACGCCTCCCCCTTCAGGGCGCGGAGCCAGGCGGCGGCTTCTCCCTGCCGGGCATAGAGCGCGGCGACATCCGCATCCGCGCTGAAGGTGGGGATGTGCCGGGCGGCCATGGACTCGCGCAGGGCGGATTTTCCGCTGCCGGGATTGCCCGTGATGACGATGCGCTCCATCCGGCGGCAAATGCGGAGGATGGTCTCGGGAAAATCCTCGGGCGGGGGGTCCGAAAACTCCAGCATCTCCCCGCTGCGCGGATGGGGAAAGCGCAGCCGCCAGGCGTGGAGCATCTGGCGCGGCGCCCGGGCGCGCGCCGCTGCCGGCGCATAGACGCCGTCGCCCAGCAAGGGGTGCCCCATATGGGCGAGATGCACGCGGATCTGGTGGGTGCGGCCGGTGAAGATCCGCACGGCGAGCAGGGAAGCGCTGCCGTCCTGTGCATGCCAGAGGCGGCGCCAGCGGGTGTGGGCCGCTTTGCCCCCCTTTGCGGCGGGAACAACGGCCATGCGGGTCTTGAGGCTGGGGTGGCGTCCCAGCGGTTCCCTGCATTCGCCGCGCTCCGGCGCAAGCCCGTCCACCAGAGCGAGATATTCCTTGCGGACCTCCCGGCGCGCGAAGGACCCGCTCAGCGACAGGCGCGCCGGTTCCGAAAGCGCCACCACCATGAGACCGCTCGTATCCTTGTCGAGCCGGTGGACGATGCCGGGGCGCTCCCCTTCCAGTTGCGCCAGCTGCGGAAAACGGCCCAGAAGCCGCTGGACGAGCGTGTGCTCCGGGCAGGAAGGGCAGGGATGCACCGTGAGTCCGGCAGGCTTGCGGCAGACGAGGAGATCCCGGTCCTCATGAACGATGCAGAGTTCGCCCGCTTCCGGGGCAAGGCGGCTCTCCGTTTCCGGCAGGTCGAGGCGCACCGTCTGGCCGGTGCGGGGGCGGAAATCCGGCGCGGAGACCGCTGTTCCGTCCACCAGCGCGCATCCCTGGCGGATGGCCCGCTGCACGGCGCCGCGCGAGAGTCCGGGAAGCGCCTGGCTCAGGATGCGGTCCAGCCGCTCGCCGTCCTCTTCCCGGGCAACGGCATGTTCCAGGCGTTTCACGGGCGCGGCCCGGCGGGCGTGGTAAGGGTGCGGAGCCTGTCCACGAACGTCACGGGACGGTAGAGATTCTTCAGCTCGCTCCCCGGTGTCAGCGAGGTGACCACGGCCCTGCCGATGACGCAGCGGGCATCATCGTCGCCGTCTTCCACCACGCGCACGCCCCAGACATTGTGGAAGATGGCCGGGCGTCCCTTGTACGGTCCCACATAGAGCATGATGTGCCCGCGCATGCCCACAAGGCTCAGGAAGGGCACGCCGTCCGCCAGGACGCGCGCTTCTTTTTCCCTGGCGCTCAGGCCCTCCAGCGGCACCACGACGCCGCGCCGCGCCTGGGCCACGGAATTGCGCGGCAGCCAGATGCCGAAGGGCGTGAAAAGATCGCGGGTAAGGGCGGAACAGTCGCGCTCGCCGAACATGCCGCCCCAGCCGTACGGCTGCCCCATCATGACATTGCCGACCATGGCAACATTGCCGGGCGTGAGCGGCAGCGGCTTGCGGGCAGCCACCCCGGCGGGCAGGGTGACTTCCGCGCCCGCGGCCATGCCGTCCGGACCCCTGAAGGGAACAAGAACATCGCACGCGCCGTCGGCATGGACGCGGACGAGCGGGAAGACCGCGCCGATGCCGGCCTCCTGCCCCGCCGGACCGGGCAGGCGCACCCTGTCGCGCAGCAGGGCCGCAAAGGTGCCGCCGCGCCAGAGCTGCCTGAAGGCGTCATCCACAAACGCCACATCTCCGGCGTCCACCCATCCCCCGGCCACGGGACATTCCACAAAGTACCAGCGGCCATCCAGACTGGCGTGGGCCACAAGGAGCGGCGTGCCCGGCGGCAGGAGCGAATACTGGAAATAATCGAAAGGATTGGCCCTTGGGTCGGGCGTTGGCTCGGAAAAGCGCGGCTCGTGCGTCGGCATCTCGCGCAGATCGGTGGCGCGCAGCGTGATGGCCCGTGCCGCGCGCGAAGGGAAGGCCGCAAGATGCGCGTTGCGGGCCATGGCGTCCCATTCCTCCTGGCTCCAGCGGGCGCCGTCCCTCCGAAAACCGCGGGCCTTGCGGAAGATGCTCCCCACGTCACGCCTGCGCATGCTCGTTTTCGTCATCTCCCACGGGCCAAAGAAAATACGGTCGAAACCGGCATCCATGGCGGCCTGGGCATCGGCGTCAAGCAGGCGGCGGTCGCTGCCCGCATGGCGGGCGTAAACTTCCAGATTCTGGGGAAAGTCGCGCAAGTCCCGGGGCGTCTGCATCCAGGAAGGCAGCGTGCCGTCGCGGGTGGGCACGTTTTTGCCCGCGCATGCCGCCAGCAGGCAGGCGGCGAGACAGAGAAGGACAAAACGGAAGCGTGTGCGTCGCATGGAGACCGCCTTTGTGGAACACCGAAACGCGCGGCGTGAAGGCCGCGTCCGGCGTCATGGGAAATGCGTGGCGATTCCGTCCTATAGCACCCCGCCAGCGGGCAGGCAATGGCAACGGACATGCCAGCGCGCGTCGCGCTTGACCGCGCGCGGCAATGCGCTTATGCGTGAAAAATGCTCCGCCATTCCATGTTGTTCCCGGCGGAGCCTGGAGGGCGTATGCGAAAAGCTCCCAAAGGCTTCTGGCACTATCTCGAGACCTGGCGCGGTCTCTTTCCGCGCAGGCGGTCTGTGCGCTGGCGCGGCACCTGGCTCCAGAACGGCTATTGCCGTGATTGCCGGTACTGTTGCGGGCCGCAGGACTCCAGCGTGCCATTTCCCATGGCGCTCCTGCCGTCCCAGATCCGTCCCGATCTGGACAAGGATTTTTTTCTGCTCGACGGGGACACCGCCTATATAGGCGCCCAGGGCTGCAAATCGGACACGGCGCGCGGCTGCCGCCTGCCGCTTGCGCTCAGGCCGGTGGCCTGCGGTCTGTTTCCGCTGGTGCTCGCCAATGGCGGTCTCTTTCTGTATAAAACCTGTCCCGCTGTCCTGTTCACGCCCCTGCTCCGCTTTGCCGATCTGGGGCTTGAGGCGGCGCACTTTTTGCGCCGTTTCAGCCTTGAGGAACTGCGGCACATTTCGCTGGAACTCCCGTGTGAGACCCTGTCGCGGGACTATATCGATCTGCGTATCTCGCTCTTTGATGCGGAAGGCAGCGCGGAGATCCTCCGCTGAGGCATCCGTCGCGGCGCGAAGGTCATGGGCGATTTTTCGCCAGAGAACGTCTGATACGTTTATTTCCTGTGTACAAGAGAGGATCTGATGGACGAGACCACACTTTTGCTTGAAAAAGACGAGATGGGGCGCGTCCTGGAGCGGCTTGCCGCCCAGGTGCTGGAGCGGCACCCCCGGTGCGCGGGGCTTATGCTCGTGGGCATCCAGCGGCGCGGCGTGGACCTCGCCCGGCGCCTCGCCGGCCTGCTCGAGGCCCGCGCCGGGGTGCGCGTGCCTCTCGGCACGCTGGATATCAATCTTTACCGGGATGACTGGACGAGCCTTGAGGGCAAACCCCATATCGGCACGTCACATATCCCCGAAAGTCCCGATGAACGCGTCGTCCTTCTGGTGGATGACGTGCTCTTCAGCGGCCGCACCGTGCGCGCCGCCCTGGAGGCGATCCTGGACTACGGCCGCCCCCGGGCGGTGGAACTGGCCGTGCTTGTGGACAGGGGACACCGGGAATTGCCCATCCATGCCGACTATGTGGGGCGCCAGATCACCACGGAACGTGACTGGCATGTGGATGTCCTTCTGGAGGAGCGGGACGGCGAGGATGCGGTGAAGCTGAGCATGCGTCATTAGGGTCTGGACCTGTTGTGTGACTGCTGGCTCGGGATGTGGCAGCTTGTGCAATGCCACAATCATCCGTCAAAAACAGCCTTTTTTGCGCTGTCGGCGTCACGCCTGCCGCTGCCGGTGCTGCCGGCGCCTCCGGCGCTGCCGCAACAGGAGCCGCCAGCACCACGAGACCATGAGCACCACCGTGATGCCGAGGAATGCGCGCAAGGTGCGGGAGGCATTGAAGGGGCGTTCGAATCCCCAGGTGGTCGCCCTGTCCCAGGCCGGGTGATACAGGAACCAGCCCAGAAGAAAGACCAGACCGAGCGCCGCCAGCGCGCCGAAGAGCCAGTAGGCGGGAATGGGTTCCTCCCAGAAGAAGGAGCGGCGATAAAAGCGCCTGTGCGCCAGGCACACGGCAAGCAGGACGACCGCCACCATGAGGGCCGGTTCCCACGCCAGGCCCTTGAGCAACGCCCCGATGATACCGAAACAGAGCAGGCCCGTTGCCAGATGGAAGGCGCGGGCCTGACGCCGTTCCAGCCCGTAGGCCACAAAAAGCAGGGCCGCGCCGGAGAGCGCGCAGACGAAATGCCCGACCCCGAGCACGCCCATGGGCAGCCATTGCGTGAGCAGGGCGATGGTGCGCGGCGCGGTGGGGAGCGTGGCGGAGACAAGCAGGATAAGCCCGGCCACAAAGACCAGGTAGGCGCTGATGGAGTGCGAGAGCACGGAAAGCCAGCGGCCCGCCTCGCGGAGCATGGAACGGCGCTGGCGCGCCTCGTAGGCGGCGAGCAGGAGCGCCGCCGCAAGGAGCGGAAGGATATAATAGATGAGACGAAAGAGCAGGACCGCCGCAAAAACGGCCTGTTCATGGCTCGTGTGCGAGAGTTCGAGGATGACAAGCTCGAAAACGCCCACACCGCCTGGAATATGCGTCAGCACCACAGCCACCTGCGCCATGAGGTAGCTGGGCAGAAAATCCAGGAAGCTGATGCCGATGTCGCCGGGCAGCAGCACATACATGCAGGCCGCCGCCGCCACGATGTCCACCCCGGCAACGATACATTGGGCCACGGCGATGCGCGGCGCGGGAAAGACAAATTCCCTGCCGAAAATATGGACAGGCTTGCGCATGGTGAAACAGAGCACCAGATAGGAGCAGGCCACGAGGGTGAGCAGCAGCCCGAGGACGCGCACATCCTTGATGGGCATGTTCGTGAGCAGTTCTTCCGGAATATAGGGGGGCGCCAGCAGGAAGATGACGCCGCACAGGCCAAGCGCGCCCACCCAGAACGTGACGGCAAGCATGAGGACGAGGCGCACGATCTCCGCCAGCGAAAAGCCCCAGGCGGAATAGAAGCGGTAGCGCACGCTCGTGCCCCCGAGGAGCGCCCCGAAATTGTAGCTCACGGCCTGCCCGACGAAGGAGACCAGCCCCACCCGCGGCAGCGGGAGCTTTTTGTGGATGGCCTTGAGGGCCAGCCAGTCGTAGCCCACGAGGATCATGTAGTTGATCACCATGAGCACCAGGGAGACGCCGATGCGGCCATAGGAGATCTGCTGGATGCTCTCCCGGATCTGGGCGATGCTGTAGGCCTTGAGCTTGTGGTAGAGCAGATAGACGGCCAGCAGGAAGATGCCGGTCACGAGCAGGGGCCCCAGATAGCGCAGGTACTTTTTCATGGCAAAATGTCGGGAGGCTTGCGCGCGGCCGCGGTCGCCGCGCCGGTGTCAGCATATACGTCCGCCCCGCGGCGCGCAAGCGCAAAGCTGCCGCTGCCGGGCATGGCGCGCATGGGGTTGACTCTGGCGCGCATGCCGTCTAGGATGCGGTTTCAGGGCAGCCGCGAGCGTTGCCTGTCTTCCCAAACATCCATGATGTCCCTGAGCCTGCGCTGCCTGTGCGGCGGAGGTTTTTTTTCGCATGAGGTCGAACATGACGAGCATTCCCATTTCCGTCCAGGGGTACAAGCGGCTTGAAGACGAGCTGGCGCGTCTGAAGAGCGAGCGCCCGGCCATCATCCAGGCCATCAAGGAAGCCCGTGAAGAAGGCGACCTGCGTGAAAACGCGGGCTATGACGCCGCGCGTGAGCGGCAGGGCATGGCCGAGGCGCGCATCAAATACATTGAATCCCGTCTGGCCCTGTATCAGGTGATCGATCTGGACACGCTCTCCGGCGACAAGGTCATCTTCGGCTCCACCGTGGAAGTTGAAGACGTGGACAGCGGCGAATCCCGGACGTTCACCATTCTCGGGCCGGACGAGGCGGACCCTGCCAAGGGGTCCATCTCGTTCCTTTCGCCGGTGGGGCAGGCCCTGCTCGGCAAGGAAGTGGGGGACGAGGTCAGCGTGGATATCCCTCGTGGCCGCGTTACCTATGAAGTGGTGGACATTTCGTTTCAGGGGAGCAAGGCCGTGGCCTGACCGGGCCGGCCGGGTCGAAGTCCATGGCATTCAGGGCGTCTGCTCTGGCGTTCCGTCAAGAATGAGCCGCCAGCCATAGTCCGGCGCGGCGCGCAGATTGGCATTGCGCTGGCCGTGCCGGCGCACGGTCGCGCCCCACTGGGCGCGGAAGTGTGCCTCCGCCTCCGGCGTCAGCGGCTCGTGTTCCGCATCCGCCGGAAGTTCCCAGTGCCCCCACGGCGAAACGAGGGTGAAGCGCCCCTCGGATTCCTGGCGCAGCGTGTAGTCCACGCCCGCGAGGCTGCCCATGCGGGCATCAAGTGCCCTCTCGTCAAGCAGGAGTTCCCTGCGGCAGGCCATGCATTCTCGGGCGACGCCCAGCGCATGCCGCGCCAGGAGGAACTGCCCCCAGCAATGGGTCCGCAGGTCTTCCGGCGTGGTGCCGCGCAGCAGCGGGAAGGGCAGGCCCGTCACATCCGGGGCGAACCCTCCGTTCCAGAGGACGCCCCGTTTCCAGACAAGCCCCCCCACCATGGCAAGATCCCGGCGCGCGGCCTGGACCACCAGCTGTTCCGGCCGGCAATCCAGGACCGGTGTCAGCCCGGCGTGCAGAAAGAAGAGCACGTCGCCCCGGGCCTCGCGGGCGGCCGCCCGGCAGGCATCGCTCCAGTGGCGCCCGACAGGGGGGAGAAGGCGGGGCAGGGGCATGATGTCCTCCGCCCAGTTCCAAGGCCGGGATGCCTCCGGGGCAAGCGGCTGCCAGCAGAACTCCGCGGGCATGCGCGCGGCCAGCGCCGTCAGGGCCTTCATGAGCGCCGGGGGCGCCGGACGCCCGGCGCAGCCCCGGTCCGCAAGGAGAATGACGCTGCACCGCAGCTGCGGAGGCACCCCGAGGACAAGCTTGAAAAAGTTGTTGCGGACGGATGCCGTCCCCTCGACCGTCTGCCCGCGTCTGCGCGCGCTTTCCGTGTGCGCCCGGCGCGTGGCCTCCAGCACATAGGGTTTTGCCGCGAGGCTGCCCGTGGTGCTCCCCTCATGGAAGCGCCAGTGATAGAGCACGCGCGGGATATGGGCCACGGCGCGCGGGTCGAGCCGTTCCGTGGCGCGCAGGCTGAGGTCCACATCCTGAGAGCCTTCCAGCCCCGGACGCAGGCCGCCGACGGCGCGCAACAGATCCGTTGCATAGGTGGCGAGGTGGCCCACGCTGTGGAGGTCGAAATCAAAATCGGGTTTGAAGATGGGGGTACGGCGCACGCCGTCGTCATCGATCTTGTCTTCGTCGCTGTAAATGAGGCGCACGCCGGGCCGCGCCGCTATGACGGCGGCTGTCTCCTCCAGGGCCGAGGGCGCGAGCAGGTCGTCGTGATCGAGCAGCGCCGCCCAGGGGGCATCCGCCAGGGCAAGGGCGCTGTTGGTCGCCCGCGAGATGTGGCCGTTCCTATCCCGCGTGATCAGCCGGATGCGCGGGTCCCTGGCGGCATAGGTTTGCAGCAGCTCCGGGATCTCCGGGTCTGTGGAGGCATCGTCGGCCACGCAGAGCTGCCAGCGATCATATCGTTGCCCCAGAACGGAATCCAGCGCTGCCGCAAGGTGCGCGGGGCGGGGATTCCACACCGGCATGAGCACGGCGATCTCCGGCCACTGGCCGCCCGCGTCCACCCGGCCGGCGGGAAGGGCAGGCTCGCGCAGTTCCATCCAGGCATCATAGGAGGAAGGCGCGGCATCCAGCGAACAGGTCCATACGCCGGCGTTGGCAAGGGCGCGCATCCCCGGCCTGAGCAGGCTGTGATGGAATCGCGCCTGGCTCCGGCGCCAGCGCGCGGCTTCCGCGCCCAGCCCCGGCAGATGTTCGCGCCGGGCGAAATCCTCGATGTGCGCGGCCAGCGCGGCATACCATGCGAACATATGCGGAAGCATGCAGGGGAACGAACGGCAGTGGTCGATGAGACGTGAAAGCTCCGCCGCGTCGGAAGCGGCCAGCAGGCGCAGCAGGCTTGCCGGTTCGGGCGCGTGCCGCCAGCGCAGCCAGGCATCCGTCCAGCCGTCGCCCCGGGGCGCAAGCCCGGGTCCGCGCGGTCCCTCTTCCAGCCAGGGCGTGAGGCCATAGTCCAGGCCGTCGGCGCGGACATGGAGATGATAGTCCGGGTGCGCTGTGGCCGGGGGGATGCGTCCCCGCTGGACGAGGCTGTTCCAGCAGGCGGCGCTCCGCCAGCCGGCATGGATGTCGTCAAGCGAGGCCAGGGCCGTGGGTTCTGTGGAAAAGGCCGGCCGCCCCCCGCCGAGACGGAGGCAGAGGTCCAGGGGCGCAAGGTCGCCCAGTTCCGGCAAAAAACCGCCCGCCGCGCGCAGCTCGCTCTGGCGCACCATGAGGGCGTCTTCAAGGGCGATCTGGAAGCGCCGTCGCCGTTGCGTGAGCGGATGCGTGGCGGGAATGCCCTCATACAGCGCATGTATCTGACGCCGACTGTCGAAGACGCTGCCCAGATGACGCACGCGGCGCGGCGCTCCATCCCGCGCCGGCGCCAGCAGGAGCGGACCGACCCCCGCAAGGTCCGGCTCAGCGGCGAGGCGTGACGCCATGGCGCGCAGGCAGCCCTCTTCCGGTATGACGGCGGAGGAAAGAAAAAGGACGAATGTGGGGAGCGCGTTTTCGGCATCGGGCGTCATGGCCGCCAGAACGGCATTGGCGCCCTGCCGCCAGTCGCAGCCGCTGGGCAGGGGATGCCAGGCAAAGGCGCCCAGCGCGCCCTGGCGCGCGAGGCGCCCGCCCAGCGCGCGGGTCTCCTCCGCCACGGCGGGGGAGGCGTCTGACGGCCACAGGACCGTGACCAGCGGGCGACCGCCGGCATGCCCCAGCGCCGCGAGGCTGGCCCGCGGATCGGCGCCGCCATGGAGAAAAACCAGCGTCATGCAGTTGCCGGAGGTCTCCGGTACCGGGGGGGACGAGGAAGGCATGCCCGCATGCTATGCCACTTGCCCCCGGTGTGCAAGGAAGCCCCGGCAAAGGAAAAGGCCGGGACCGGATGTCCGGTCCCGGCCTGGGGATTAGCGGCGGCCCTGGCTACTTGAAGGCCTTTTCAAAGTTGGGCACCACCTGCTTCTTGCGGCTCATGACGCCGGGCAGCCACACGGAGTCGCCCTCGACCTTGACGTCGAAGGCGGCTTCCACCACGGCGGGGTCGTCGGAAACGATGAGCATTTCCGAACCTTCCTTCATGATGTCCGTCAGCAGGAGGAAGACGCTGTGGTTGCCTTTTTCGCCCTTGACGCGGGCGATCTCTTCACGCAGGCCGGCCTTGACCGCGTCGAGGATGGAAAGGTCCACCACCTCGAGCTGGCCGATGCCGACCTTCTTGCCGTTCATGTCAAAGTCCTTGTAGTCACGGAAGACGAGGTCGCGCATGGGCGTGCCGTCAACGGCGCTCTTGACCTTGAACATTTCCATGCCCAGGGCCACCACGTCATCCACGCCGGCGATGGCGGCAAGCTCGGCCACGGCCTTTTTGTCGGCCTCGGTGCAGGTGGGCGACTTGAAGATGACCGTATCCGAAAGGATGGCGCACAGGAGGCCGCCCGCGATGTTCCGCGAAAGCTCCACGCCGTAGAAGTCATACATGTTCTTGAGCACCGTGCCCGTGCAGCCCACCGGCCAGATCCACGCCTCGAGGGGGGAGGCGGTGGTCACGTCGCCCAGCTTGTGGTGATCGACGATGCCGAGCACGGTGGCCGAATCCATGCCCTTCGGGGCCTGGGGCAGGTCGGAGAAGTCCACGAGGAAGACGTCCTTCCCGGCCACATCGGTGACGACCTGCGGCGCGGTAAGCCCGAATTTTTTGAGCACGAATTCCGTTTCGGGAGCGGGCGCGCCCTGGGCGGCGGGGGTCACGTCAATACCGCGCTTCGCATAGAGGTCGGCGGCGGCAATGGCGGAAATGATGCTGTCGGTGTCGGGGTTCATGTGACCAATGACTACTGCGGACATGAAGATGCCTCCTTTGTGCGCCGCCAGGATGCGGCAGGCGATGCCATGGGATGCGGCTCACAGACGCCGCGTTGTTCTCTTTAGCACAAAGTCCCCTCCATGCCAAGACCCGTGGGAACATTTCCCTGCTTCCCCGCCGCGCGGCCTTCCCGGAAGGCGGGGCCATGGCGCCCGCGCATGAAGCATGGCCGCCCGGGCCGGTATTCCGCTATGCTTTCTTTGCGCGGGGATGCGCCTGATCGTAGATACGCATGAGCCGTTCCAGGCTGACCTGGGTATAGCGCTGTGTTGTGGCGAGGCGCTTGTGCCCGAGCAGCTCCTGAACGCTGCGCAGGTCCGCCCCGGCATCCAGAAGATGGGTGGCGAAGGAATGCCGCAGCGCGTGCGGCGAGATGCTCACGTCAAGGCCCGCCTCGCGGCAGAGGCGGGCGATGCGGCGTGCCGCCTCGCGGCGGTCGAGGCGTCCGCCCCGCGCGCCCACGAAGAGCGCCGGGCAATCCACGGCGGCAAGGTAGGGCCGTTCCTCCAGCCACGCGCGAAGCGCATGCAGGGACGCGTCCGAAAGGGGGGCCATGCGTTCGCGGGCGCCCTTGCCCATGACGCGCGCCATGCCCTCCGCAAGCTGGATGTCGTCCAGATCCAGCCCCAGCGCCTCGGAGATCCGCAGGCCGGAGCCATAGAGGAGTTCCGCAAGGGCAAGATCGCGGCAGCGCAGGCGTGCCGCATCGGGACTTTTGGGGGCGGCCGCCGGTGATGCGGGATCCGCGCCCAACAGGGCGCGGGCTTCCTCCACATTGAGGATGCGCGGCTGGCGCCGTTCCTGGCGCGGATTGCGTACCAGAGCGGCGGCATTGGCATCCGTCAGGCCCCGGCGCTGCAGATGGCGAAAGAAGGTCCGCGCCGCCGCGAGCTTGCGCGCCATGGTGCTGCGCGCCATGCCCTGACGGTAGAGCTGGCCGATCCATGCCTGGATGTGCCGGTAGTCGACGTCCTCCGGGTGTCCCATATCCACGCCCCGGGCAGCCAGGGCGCGGACAAGCTGGTCGAGGTCCGCGGCATAGGCCGCGCGCGTGGTTTCGGGCGCGCCCCGTTCCACCGTCAGCCATTCAAGAAACTCCGCCACAAGCCGTGCCGCTTGGGGTGAGGGCCGGACGGGGGCGCCGGGAGCGCCGCCGGCAGAAGTGGGCGGCCGGGAACGCTTCATGACGTGGCCTCATAGCGCGCGCCGGGGAGCCTGCGTACCTCGCCCAGGATCTCAAGCCCGACGAGCAGGGCGCTGAGTTCCGCCACGGGGATTTCCAGCGCCTGCGCGAGCGTGTCGATGTGCACGGCGCCATTGGCGCGCAGGTGGGCGAGTACAGATGCCTTGCGGTCTGCGGTGCCCAGTGTTTCCGCCGCCGCGCGGGCGGCTCCGGCGAGGGGCGGCGCGGGGGACGGCGCCGGCGGGGCGTCATCCTCCGGCGGCAGGTTCGCTTCGCTGATGCTGAAGGGGCGCAGGACTTCGGCAAGGTCGCGGAGGATATCCTCAACGCTGAAGACCGGCCGCGCGCCCTGGCGGACCAGCTCCTGACACCCGGCGCACTGGGCATCAAGCGCCGGGCCGGGCACGGCAAAGACCTCACGGTCCTGCTCCAGCGCCATGCGCGCCGTGATCAGGCTCCCCGAACGGCTTGCGGCCTCGACCACCACCACGCCAAGCGCAAGGCCGCTGATGATGCGGTTGCGGATGGGGAAATTTCCCGCCAGTGGCGGCGTGCCCGGGGCGAATTCGGAAACAAGGAGGCCCCGGCGCCCCATGTGGTCGAAGAGTTCCCCCCCGGAACGGGGGTAGATGCGGTCGATGCCGGTACCGAGAACGCCGATGCTCCGGCCCACGCCGTTCAGCGCCGCCGCGTGCGCCACGCTGTCGATGCCCTGGGCCATGCCCGAGATCACGGTGATGCCGCAGGCGGCGAGACGGCGCGCCATATGCGCGGCCACCTCCAGAGCATGGGGAGCGGCGCGGCGCGAACCGACCACGGCGATGGCGGGAGCGCGGAGCAGCGAGGCATCGCCACGGCAGTAGAGCAGGGCCGGGGCGTCGGGAAGCTCGCGAAGCAAGCGGGGAAAGGCGCGATCGGTCCACAGGAGGATGGCGGCGTCGAGGGCGCGGGCGTCATCCCACTCCCTGCGCGCTCCGGCGCGCCAGGCCCCTGTGGCAAGTTCCCCGGCCTGGTGCCTGTTCACTCCGGCCTGAACCCATTGCCCGGGCGCGCGGACAGCCGCATACGCGGAGCCGAAGGTCCGGAGCAGGCGCGCGCGGGAGCGCGGCCCGATGCCCCGGCAATGCCGCAGGGCGAGCGTTGCCCAGTATTCGGTGCGCCCCGCCTCATCCAGCGCGGAAAACGGACGCGGCTGCGCGTCGCTCAGCGCGCCACCCCCATGGCCCGTGCCCGGCGCGCGGCGTCGGAATTGGGGAACTGCGTCATGAGCGCGCGATACTTTTCCGCCGCGCCGGCCTTGTCGCCGAGGCGGCTCAGGGTCATGCCCGCCTTGAGCAGGGCGTCCGCGTTCTTGTGGTGCCGCGGATGCGTGGCGTTCACGCCCTGGAACTGCGCGAGCGCGTCCTGATACTTGCCCTGGGAGTACAGGCACTCGCCGATCCAGTATTCGGCATTGGCCGCGTAGCGTCCGTCGGGGTACTGCTGGAGAAAGTCGCGGAAGAGGCGGATGCCTTCGGTCGTCCTTCCGGCAAGGGTGGCATTGAGGGCGGCCTTGTAGGCGGCTTCCTCCCCGCGCGGAGAGGCAGCGCGCGGCGTCGGCGTCACAGCGGGCGCCGCCTGGGCCTGGGCAGCGGCCGTTTGCGGAGCGGCCGCGGGTGCCGTGGGTGCCACTGGCTGCGGCTGCCCCACGGGCGGAAGATCGGGATGCTCCGGCGGCAGGGCAAGGCTGGAGGCGGGGATGGCGGGCACAGGAACGGCGGTGCCGGTCGCGGCGCTCGCGGTTTTTGCCGGTGCCGCCTGCGTTCCGCTGGTGGCCGGGGCCTGCGCTGCCGGCGGAAGGTCGACGGGCGGCAGGGCCGCCGGAGCCGGCGCGGTCTGGGCGGCAAGGGAGCCGGACGGCCCGGCGACGGCTTCGGGACGGCCCACGCTGCCTGTGGCGCCCGCGCTCCGTTCCGCCTGGCCCCGTTCCGTCTGGGTCCGCGTCGTTCTGGAAACAGCGACAGGCGCCGGGATGGGCGTTGGCGCGGCAGCCGGGTCGATCATCCTGCCGATGGGGGGCGTCGCCGCGGCATTTTGCGTGCCGGAAGCGGCCGCGGCGGAGGCGGAAGCGCCCTGCGCGGCCTGGTTGCGGGCGGCGGCCGCCCTGCGCGCCGAGGCAAGGAGCGCCTCGGCCCGGCTGTTGGGATGCGTTGCGCGGGGCGCCGCTGCGCTACCCGCCACGGGCGCCGCGGCTGTTGCGGCCGGAGCTGACGACGCGCCCGTGGGCGCCGCGGCCGCGGTCGCGGGGGAAACGGCCGGCGCCTGCGTCGGCGGCACGATGGGCACCACGGTCATGGAGGTCTTCTTGCCGTTGCGGGTGCGGACCTCATAGACGCGGTTGTTGAGCTGCGCCACCTGGGAATTGAGGGACGAGACGCTTGTTTCAAGGTTTTTCAGGCGTTGCTCGTTTTCTCTCAGGAGCCGGGTGTTGGTTTCGCTTGCGGATTCAAGCTGGTGCACCTGGCCGTTGGAAGCGCAGCCGAGCATGCCCACTGCCAGCGCCATGACCGGGATCTTCAGGAAGTTTTTCATTTCCCCCTCCGGCTTTTTTGTGCCCCAAAGTGACGGATATTTCAAGGAGTCTTGCGGGACGGGCGTTTTTGGGGCAAGAAAGATGCGGTTTTGCCCTGCGCCGGGATGCGTTCCGGCGTGGGCGGGCCGCAACCCGCAACCGCCGGCACGCGGCATGGGAGCCTTCGCATGAACGCCCTGGAACAGATCCTTTCCGCCTTTCCCCATCTGCGGACGGCATTTGACGCCCTGAGCATCATCGTTCCGCTCTTCGCGCTTTTCGCCTTTGCCGGCATGGGGTTCATTTCGGCCACGGCGCGCATCCTCGCGGACACGAAGGGCAGGAGTTCGTTTGAGAAATGCGCGCGGCAGCTCGCCTTTCTGGGCATGATGCTCGGCTGGATACTGCTCGTGGGCGGCCGGGTCTGGCTGCATTTCACGCGGGACGTCTATGCGCCGGGCAGCGTGGGGGCCTATTTTCTGGAAATGAGCTGGCTGCTCCTGAGCCTGGGCGTCATGCTGAACAGCGTGTACTATACGCTCTGGCGCGTGCTCAGGGAGCTGCCCATCCTGCATGCGACCATCGGCATGATCAGCGCCGCGCAAAGCAGTTTTGCCGTTGTCGCCGTCCTCGGCACGGCGCGTCTTCTGGCGGCCTTTGCCCACCCGGGAGCCGCCGCCCCCGGATTGCTAAACCTGCTGCCCGGCGACTGGTCCTCGCCACTGTGGACGGTCATGGCCTGCACCGTGCCCCTGCTGCTGGCCGTGCCCGCCGCCGCCGGCGCGTTCTGGCTGCCCCTCAGGCGCACGCGCGACGATTTCGGCCGTGACCACTACAATGCCATGATCCCCTGGTGCGCCGCATGGGCGCGCAATGCCTGGGCCGCGCTCTGGCTGGTGCTTGTCGCGTTCACTGCCCTTCGGATCTCCCAGACCTGGGGCGACGGGGGCTTTACCTGGCAGGAGGCCATTCTGGAAAGCTCGCGCCTTCTGTTCTGGCTCATCCCCGTCCTGCTCTGGACGCTGGTGCGGCGCAGCCCCGTGCCCCTGCGGCACAAGCCGACCCTTGCGGCGGCCCTGCTCATCGCCATGAGCTTCATGCTTCCGTATTATCTGGACCTCACGGCATTTTAGCCGCCAGCGGCTGCCCGGCGCAGGCTATTTTTTGTATTGCTTGCGCCATTCGTCCAGAAAGAGCAGGCTGGTCTCCGCTTCACTGAGGGGACCCGTGCGCCGGCGCAGCCGGTCCATGACATCCGCGAATGCCGCATGCGGCGGCAGACCAAGCCCGGCGGTCAGCCGTGCCAGTTCTTCGCGCAACGGGGCGTCAAGGTCGGGCGTGTCCCCGTCCTCACGCCGGTCGTCCCGCCACGGGCCGAGGCGGGTCTCCATGGCTTCGAGCAGCGCCGTCATGCGCTGCTGATAGGTATGCGCGGCGAGCGCGCGCTCCCGCGCGCGGCGCGCGTAGGCTTCCCGCTCCTGCGGATGGGCGAGGAAGTAGTCGATCTTCCTGTAGAATTCTTCAGGCGTGTCAAAGGTCGCCAGTTCGTCCGGGCCGAAGAGTTCATCCATGAGCGAACGGCGGTCCACAAGCTGGAACGCGCCCATGGCCGCCAGCTCGAAGGTGCGCGGATTGACGAAATCCCCATGGCTGACGAGATCTTTCGCCGACATGCTGGAGTGCAGGTTGAGATTCACCCTGGCGGCGTTGTAGATCCTGACGCTTTCCTCCTCGCTGATGCGGCGGCCCTGCCGCTGGATATTGCCCGCAAGCAGGGGTTCTCCCTCCCAGTCCGAACCCCAGATCTTGAAATCCCGCCCGGCGAGCGGCCGGAAGGCCACCCGGCGGTTGGGGTAGCCCGCGCCGAGAAAGGCGATGTCCGAACCGTATTCCCGCTGTTCGGCGGGGCTGAGCGCAAGGGGCCTGTGAAATTCCGGCAGGGCCGCCAGCGGCAGATAGAGGGCATGCGGCTGGCCGATGGCGGCGAGTTCCGAAAGGAATGGCTCTTTCTGGATGACCGCGAACAGGTCATAGAGCGGCGCATAGGTCCGCCAGTAGGTAAAGAGGCGGTGATCCTCCACAAACCACATGGCCGTTCGCACCCCCGCGCGACGCAGGCGCTGGAGCAGGTTGCGGCTCATGGGCGCCTGGGCCAGCGCGAGCACAAGATGGGGACCCAGTTCCTCGGCCTGCGCCCAGATGGCCTGGGCGACCACCTGCAGAAAGGCCGCTTCGAGCGGCGCCCTGCGCGCGGGCGCAAGGTCAAGCCTGCCCAGGCCCGTGAAGGCCGGGTGAAGTTCCGGGGCCTCGAACACGCGCACCGTATGCCCCATGTCGCCCAGGGCGCGCGCGCAATAGCGGCCGATGGGCAGGGAACCGCCGTACATGGGCAGCACCACGAGAACGCGCAGGGCCTGTGTCATGCGTACCTCCCTTGCGGCAGCATCCATTCGGAGTCGGGCAGCAGAAGTTCCCGGAGGCGGCGCAACTCGCCGGCCGTTTCAGGGGTGTCGGGCGCGGCGTCCGCCACCGCTCCCGGCGGAAGGCCCAGCCATTCCGCCAGCAGGGCGCGGGCGCTCCGGCGCAGGCGGCCATCCGCGTCTTCACCCGCCGAGAGGCGCAGGGTCGCGCCGAGGGCGTCCAACCCGCTTTGCCAGCATTGCAGCCCGGCGGGAAGCGCGGGCGCGGCGCCTGCATCGGGGGCGGCCCAGGCGCGGGCCAGAAGGCGCGGGAAGTGCTCGTCCCGAAACGCATCAAGGCAGGCCACATTGCGGGGGCACGGGGCGGATTCCAGACAGGGCGCGCAGGCGGGGCAGGCCTGCCATACGCTGTGCCCCAGGCCATAGGGACCGGTCTCGTGGCACCAGGCGGACGAGAGGAAAAAGGCCAGCGTGGGCACCCCCAGATGCGCGGCCAGGTGCATGACGCCCGTATCGGGCGTGACGAGAGCATCCAGCCCCGTGACGGCATCCGCCAGGCCCCGCCAGTCCGTTTTGCCGCTGAGGTCCTCGACCTGCCGCGTCATTCTGGGCGGCAGCAGCCGCAGGAGCCTGTGCGCGGCGGGGCGTTCGGCGGCGCTGCCCAAAAGGACGATGCGCGGACCGCCCAGAAGGCCGGAGAGCGTCTGGATCACGCTCGCCAGCACGGGCGACGGCAGCGAACGGCGCGCCTCGCGTCCGGCAAGCGCCACGCCGAGGCCCTGGCCTCCGGGCCTTGCCACGGGATTGACGCGCTCCGGCGCCAGCGGGGACGGCGCGAACCAGGCCCAGAAATCCACCAGATTCAGAGGGGAGGGCCGCCGTCCCCTGCTCAGCTGAAAGGCGAGCCGCGCCCAGGGCGAACGGAGAAGGCCGCCTTCCGAGGCCGGGGCCGGGCGGTAACCGATGACCCTTTCCGGCGCGAAGAGGCGGCAGATGGCTCCGGTAAGGCCGGAAAAGTTGCAGTTATAGACCGCATCCGGGCGGAGCGCGCGCAGCGCTGCAAAGGCCGGGCGGTTCGCCGCCATGGCCCGCGCCTCGTCATGCCCGTGGAGGAAGAGCGGATGGATGACGGCATCCGGATAGAGCAGACGCGCCAGCGTTTCCAGGCTTTCATCCACGGCAAGATGCACCTGCCCCTGCGTCTGGAGGGTGAGGACCAGCCGCTTGCTTTGGACAAGATCGCCAAAGCGCGCGGCCTGCAAGACAAGGAATTTCTCCATGGGGCACTCTCGCGGAGGGGGCCGGAGCGGGGTCCGGCCGTGACGTCTGCTGCCGCATGGTAGTCCATGCACCGGCGGGAGACAAGCGGGCCTTTCCACGAGGGAACGAAGAAAGCGTTAGCATCCCCGGCGGTTTTTCAGGCCGGGGCGATGACGCATGCGGGAGGCGACCGGAGCTAGGCCGACAGCAACCCCGCCATCATCTGTGGCAGGCTGTTGGCCTGGCTGAGCATGGCGACGCCCGCCTGGGTCAGAATCTGGTTGCGGACAAAGAGCATCATCTCGATGCCCACATCGGCATCGGAAATGCGCGCTTCGGCAGCTTGCAGGTTTTCGGCCTGCACCGTGAGGTTGGTCACGGTATTTTCCAGCCGGTTCTGTGTCGCGCCAAGGTTGGCGCGCACCTTGTCCTTGATGACAATGGAGTTGTCGATGCGCTCCAATGCCTGCTGGGCCTTGTCCTGCGTATCAATGGAAATGATGTCGCCCGTGGGCTTGACCCCACCGGGAAGATCGGGATTGAAGGGATTCACAGGATTGGGAGTCGGAACGCTTGCGGGATCCCAGTAAGCTTTTACTCCACAAGAAAGAATTCCTGGAAACCAGACAATTAAATCTTCTGTTGCCTCATCTATAGTCAGAGTTTCATAATCTTCCCATGTATCAGGAATGCCATTATTTGGATTAGCATCATATCTATCGGCGTCCCCAGAGTAACCAATATTCATTCCGTTATATGAAGTGTAGTTAAGATTTTTCCCCGTTGGGTCATACTTTCCCCCACCGTCATTTAGTTGTGTTTCATCAGAAGATGTAAATCCAAGCTGATTGCTATTTCCAGATATTGAATTGTCAATACCATTCCATATATCAAAAGATATATCATCTAGTGGTGTTCCAGCAAGATGTATCCCTGACTTTGTAAAAAGTTGTATGTCGTTATCACCAGGATATTTCCCGCCACTATATGAACCATACATATTAATAGTGATGCTTTTAGCCCCTTTTGGGATAACAAACATAAAATTTTGACTAAATTGTGTACTATTTGCTGTTGTGTACCATGTTCCTTGGTTTGGAATGATATCTTGAATTTGTATCAAATTATCAGTTGTATAATGAAGTGGCGCTGTATAACTATAATCATTTAGTGCTGGATTTTGGAAGGAGTCATTATTGGACGCATCTCCCTGTCCTGTTATAGCTGTATTATTGTGTGTATCCTGCCCTCCCAAGTCGAAAACTTCATGCTCCCTCAACCCCAAGCCGGACAGTGTGCAGTCCCCTATGGAAACATAGTAATAATCTTCCGCCGAGTCATTGCCCGAACCGAAATGGATCTTTAGCCTGCCTGTGGCCTCCAGGCCGCTGCCGTCATGCTCGCCTTCGCGGGAGCCGTCGAGCAGCTTGATGCCATTGAAGTCCGTGGCCTTGGCGATGCGGTCGATCTCCTCGGCCATTGCCTTGAACTCGGAGTCGATCATGAGGCGCTGGGTGGAATCGTAGGTTCCGGTGGCGGCCTGTTCGGCAAGCTCCTTCATGCGGATGAGCTTTTCATCAATAACAGCCAGCGCCCCATCGGCCACCTGGATCATGGAAATGGCGTCATTGGCGTTGCGCACGCCCTGCTGGAGCGCCGCGATGTCCGCCCGCATCAGCTCCCTGATAGCCAGCCCGGCGGCATCGTCATCCGCCGAATTGACCCGCAACCCGGAAGACAGCCGCTCCACCGAGGTTGCAAGACGGGAGTAGCTGTTTTTCAGGTTTCCGGCCGTGTTGGCAGCTAGCATATTGGTGTTGAGGGAGACCATCACGCGCCCCCTTGGGCAGCGGCGAAGGACGCGCGACAGTGCAAAATTTCAGCTATGATTCCGGGAAGATGGGATATTACGGAGGCGGAAGGACGCAGCCCGGGGGAGAAACCCGCAGCTACTGGCGGATGTATCGCGGGAAGACTGTTAAAACGCGGTGTTAATGTGTGTGTGTGTGTGTGTGTGTGTGTGTGTGTATATATATAGCAAAAATCATGCAGGCGCGCATCTTCAGCCTCCGGCGATGGAAGACGACGGGAACAGCACGTTGACGCATGTATCGTAGAGAAGCAATTTTTGTGCCATCATCGTTCGTCCCTCGGGGAGTCAGCGCGCGAAGTGCAGGATCCTGGCGGCGCCGGCCTTCATGCCGGAAGAAGCCGCGGCCTCCAGCGCGGGCAGATGCTCATAGGTCGCGCGGCAGCAGGGGCACTCCAGCCCGTGTTTTCTTTTGTCGAGGCGGATGAGTCCGCCTTCGGTCTCGTAACAGCGGGGGCAGAAGGGTCCCTGGCGCACGCCGCCCGTGTGGAGCCAGTAAAACCCGTTCTCCTCGAACAGGTTTTGCGCGAGGTAGAGGACATCCTCAAGGCTTTGCAGGCGAATTTTGAGCATGCTCATCTCATCGCGCAGGGCAATGCAGCGCGACTGCATCTCCATGAGCAGATGCCGCGCCTTTTCCGTCTGGCCGGAAGCAAAAAGGTCGTTGATTTCCTTGAAGCGGCGATAGTCCAGCATGGCAGTTCCCATCCCTTATGCCAGCCTATCGGAATATGGCGGCAAAACCTTTAGAGGGCGCCGGGGGCGGAAATCGTGGCCGCTGTATCGATATTTTCAAGAAAACAAGGATATTATATTTTTTCTCAAAATTTTCTCGCGGGCGGATTTTCTTGGGCGGGGCCTGCGGGGAAGAGGCGCCCGGAAGGGGCGGTTCAGCCTTGCGGCGGCAGCGCCTGAGCCACAAGGCTGTGGCGCCTGGACTCGATGATACGCACCGGGATCAGGCTGCCGGCGTGATCCGCATGGGCGGGCAGGGAGACATGGACAGGCACGCCATAGGGGTCGCGGCCCTGCCAGTCTTCGCGGGCGTCGGGACCTTCCGCCCCGCCGGGTTCCCCCTGCCTGCGGCTCTTCGCCTCCAGCAGGAGCGTGGTGGACTGGCCCACGCGGGCATCCAGCCAGCGTTGTCCGAGCCTGTCCTGAAGCGCCTGCAGGCGTTCCAGCCGCTCATGCTGCACGTGCGGCGCCACCTTGTCGGGAAAGCGCGTGGCCGCCGCGCCCGGCCTGTCCGAATAGCAGAAGGAAAAACTGGACATGAAGCCGCAGGCTTCCATCATCTCCAGCGTGGCCTGGAAGTCCGCTTCGGTCTCGCCGGGGAAGCCCACGATAAGATCGGTCGAAAGCGCAAGATCGGGGCGGGCGGCGCGCAGGTCCCGCACAAGGCGCAAAAAGGCGGCGCTGTCATATCTGCGCCGCATGCGCGCGAGCACCGCGTCCGAACCCGATTGCAGCGGCAGGTGCAGGCGGGGGCACAGCGCCGGCAGCGTGGCGAAGGCGGCGACATCGTCCGCGCCCATATCCTTGGGGTGGGGCGTCACATAACGCAGACGCTCAAGGCCGGGCAGGGCGGCGACCCGCTCCAGCAGGCGGAAGAAACTGGTGCCGTCCCCCGTTTTGTCCTGCCCGTAGGCGTTGACGTTTTGCCCAAGCAGGGTGATCTCGCGCGCGCCCCGGGCAATGCACAGCCTGCATTCCTCAAGGATGGCGCCGGCGGCGCGGGATTTCTGGCGCCCGCGCGTAAAGGGCACGATGCAGTAGGCACAGAAATTGTCGCAGCCCTGCATGATGGTCACCAGGGCCGAAGGCGCGCCGAGGCGGCCGGGCGCCGGCTCGCGTTCCGGAAAGCCCGGGGTGAAGGCGCACAGTGCGAGCCGGGTCTCCGGCTCGCGCAGCAGGCGCTCGATGGCTTGTGGGGCCTGGGCGATGCCGTCGCTCCCGGCCACCAGGCGCACCTGGGGCGAGCGCTCGAACAGAGCGGACCCCAGCTGCTGCGCCACGCAGCCCGTCACGGCCACCAGGACGCGCGCATCGTCGCCCGTGGCCTGCCGGACCCGGCCCAGGGCGCTCATGACTTTTTGTTCCGGCTTTTCCCGCACCGAGCAGGTGTTGATGATGACGACCTGCGCGTCCTCGAGCGGCGCCGTTGCAAAGCCCCGCGTTTCCAGCGCGGCGCCCAGCCACCCGGAATCGTGGACGTTCATCTGGCAGCCAAAGGTGATGATGTGGTAGGAGCGTGGCTGCATGGCGGCCTGTGGCGCGGTTATTGTTCCAGGCCCGCATCGGGGGTGAACATTTCGCCGCCGCCTTCTTCCTCCAGCGCGGCCACGCGGTCTTCGAGCCACTCCAGCACGGCGCGGGCGGTGTGGTAGTTGAGCAGGACGCGGCTGTGGATGTGCCGCGTGATGTCGCGCACCTCGTCGTTGCCGGGGATGATCTCGTGGCCGAGCGAGCCGTCGGGGGCGATGATCTGCTCGGAGCAGGCGGGCAGCGCGTCGCTCTCGTGATAAAAATTCATTTCGATCTCGCCCTGGGGATTGATGCCGCCCCAGACGCCGTGGGCGGCCTGGAGGCGGGCCTCCGGGGCCATTTCGTAGCGGTAGCGGATGCGGGAGGGCGCGGCTGTCTCGTCCTTGCTCATGGATCTTCCTTGGTTTTCAGGGGGAAAATTTTTCCCATGGATACGCAAGTCAGGGGCGGAAGTAAAGGGCGGCGCCCCGCGAGGCCGCGCGGGACGCCACCGGACGGACCCCCCTCAGGGGAGCAGGGTCACATCATAGGCATCGTTCGGGAGAAGGTATTTGCGGGCCACGGCGCGCACCTCTTCGGCGCTCAGGGCCGCGGCCCTGTCCAGCAGGGCTTTCTGAAAGTCCGGCGGGTAGTGGAGCAGGGCGTCCGTGGCCGCCTCCCCCGCGCGGGCGGCGAGGCTCTGGCGGTCGCGCAGGTATTCGCCCAGAAGGCGGCTGGACCCGGCGCGGAGGGTCGCCTCCGGCAGGGGCTTTTCACGGATGCCGGCGATGACCTCCGCAAAGCCCTTGCGGGCCTGTTCCAGCTTGTCGGGCGTGGTGCCGATGTACAAGGCCATGAACGCCGCCTCAGGCATGTTGCGGTTGAAGGCCGTCACCGTGTAGCCCAGGCCCTGCTCGTCCCGCAGCCGGGTGAACAAAAGCCCGCTCTGCCCTGAAAGCACGGATTGCAGGAGCAGGAGCGCCGGGGCGTCGGGATGGGTGAGCGGCACGGTGGGGAAGATCTGGAGCAGGTGCGCCTGATTCCGGCCGGCCAGGGTCAGGGCGAGGCGCTTGTCCGCGTTCCAGCGCGGCGTGGGGACCGCCACGGGCGCCGCATCGGGCGCGGGCAGGCTTTTGGCGAAGGCGATGACGGCCTCGCGGTCGAACGTCCCGGCCACGGAGAGCACCCAGGGCTGGGCGCTCTGGCGCTTCCAGAAGGCGCGCACGGCGGACTCGTCATAGCCCGCGAGCAGCTCCGGCGTGCCCAGGCTGTCGTAGCCGTAGGGCTGCCCGCCGGGGAAGAGGAACGGGCTTACCCGCGCGAACATGTAGGCGAGTGGCCTGTCCGCGCGCTGGCGGATGGCGGACTGCATGTTCTCCACCTCGCGCGCCAGTTCCCGGCGTTCAAAGCGCGGCCTGGCGAGCATGTCGCGGAGAAGGGCGAAGTAGTCGGCATTGAAGCGCGAGGGACCTGTCAGGGCGATGCCGAAACTCTGCAAGCCCGCCGAGGCTCCCGCTGAAGCCGCCCGCTCGGCGAGCCAGCGCTCCATGCCCTGGGCGTCCAGATCGGCGCAGCCGTCCGCGAGCAGGCGCGCGGTCAGGTCCGCGAGGCCCTGCTGTTGCGGGGAAAGCAGGGCGTTGCCCCCGGTGAAGAGCAGATCCAGCGACACATAGGGCACGGTCGCGTCCGGGATGAGGATGAGCGTGCGGCCGTTCCCGAGTTCCACCGTCTCGCGGGCGGCGGTGTTCCCCTCACGGGGTCCGGGCGCAGCCACGCCTTGCGGGGCGGTGTTCCAGTTCGCGCGCAGGGTCGTTTCCAGCCGCGCCGCAAGGTCCGGGTCCGCGCCTTCCGGCGCCAGCGCCCGCACCCGCGCCCTGGCCGGGTCGAACCACAGGCCGATGGCGTTTTGCAGTTGCGCGCTGTCCACATTGCGCTGGGTGAAGCGCAGGTTGCGCTCCGCCTGTTCGCCGCCAAGGTCGAACTGGATGGTCCCCTTCCAGGCGGCAAGGCCGTTGAGCGTCTCCCCGGCGCGGTCCATGCCGTCCTCAAGGTTGAACTTGGCGCGCGCCACGGCCTCGGGCGTGAACTCGCCCGCGGAAAGCCGGGCGAGGTCACGGGTCAGCTCGTTCCAGAAGGTCTCCACCTTGTCGGCGTCCAGCTGGGCGGTGATGGTGAGCAGCCCGGCGCGGGCAAGACTCATGTTGTCCACGCTGATGCTGTCCACCAGCCGGCGCTCGTACTTGTATTTGCGATACAGGGCGGATGTGCCGTCGCCCCCGAGCAGGTAACAGAGGACATCCAGATCCACGGAGCGCAGATCGCGCAGCCCCGGCGCGGGAAACGCGATGCCGAGATAGACCTTGTTCCAGGGGCCGCGCGCGACCTCGACCCGCGCGCCCCCGGGAGCGGCCGCCAGGTCCAGCGGCGGGGGCACGGCGAGGTCGGAACTGTTGCGCAGGCCGCCGAACAGGGCCTGGGCGTGGGCGAGCACGGCTTCAGGCTCGATATCGCCCGCCACGAGGAGCATCATGTTGTCCGGCTGGTACCAGCGGTCCACATAGGCGCGGAGATCCCCGGCGGTGATGGACCGGATGGTGTCGGCATAGCCGATGATGGGCCGTCCGTAGGGCGTGTTCGAGAGCGCGGCCGTCTGGAGGTTCTCGTACAGCTTGCGCTGGGGAGAATCCTCACCCCGTTGCAGCTCGGAAATGACGACGTTTTTTTCCGCCTCCAGCTCGGCCGGGTCCAGGGTGGCCTGAAACGCCATTTCCCTGACCACCTCCATGCCCACGCGCCAGTGGCGGGCGGGCATGTCGGTGAGGTACCAGGTCTTGTCGAAGCTCGTGGCCGCGTTGAGGTAGCCGCCGAGCGCCTCCACATCGCGGGCGATCTGGCCCTTGGGGCGATGGTCGGTCCCCTTGAAGACCATGTGCTCCAGCACATGGCTGATGCCCGCGTGTTGCGGCTCCTCATTGGCGGAGCCTGTGCGGACATAGAGGCGCGTGCAGACGAGGGGGAAGCGGGCGTCCCTGAGGATATAGACAAGGAGTCCGTTGGGCAGGCGCGTGAGGATGCTGGCCTGCCGGACAGGAGAGACCGCCTGCGCTGCGGTCGAAACAGGCATGGCGGTGTCCTTGGCGAAAAGGGGCGCACCGGGGACAAGCAGGAAGATCGCGAGGAAAAGGCGGAGGACGAGATGGCGCATGGACGCTCCTGGATGCATGGCGGCAGGCGCGGACATTCCCGCGCGGACGGGCTTTGGGCGCGTGCCGTCTGAAGGTTGCATGGACACGGCGGCCGCCGCGCGACCGCCAGAAATCATGAAAGCATTTTGCTGAGGAAAATATCCGCAGGACAGAGATCTTCCTCAGGTTTCGCTGCCGTCCTTTCCCCGCAGAGCGGGACAAGCGGCGGAAAAGCGTGGTTTTCCGCCGTAGTCCGGCGCGGCGTCCGCTCCCGCATCCGCCGGACGTTTCCGCGATTTTCGTGCGAAAACGTTCTGGTCCCGGCCCGAAGGCATGGCAAGACCGGGGGCGGCTTCCGAAACGCGGCCCGCACGCAGGGTGAAAACGGCAATTTCCGAGGGGGTGGCGATGCGGATGGGGAAGCCGCCCCACAATCCCGCGCCGGGGCTGACATAGAGCGGCATGCCTTCCACCTCGTACCAGCCGCGCAGAAAGCCGTTGTTGAAGGTGCTCACCAGTTCCCGCAGGCCCGGCGCCTGGCCGCCGTGGGTGTGGCCGGAAAGCTGGAGATCCACGCCCTGGCGCGAGCTGCGCGGCGCCATGCCCGGCCGGTGTTCCAGAAGGATGCGGGGGGCGGTTTCGGGCGCTCCGGCAAGGGCGGCTTCCAGATCCGGACCCGGCAGCCCGAAGGTTTCGGCCACGGGGTCGGTCACGCCCGCCACGACCAGCTCCCGGCCGTTGACGGCAAGCGTGCTGTGGCCGTTGAGGAGCATATGCAGGCCAAGCTCCCGGAAGACCTCCACCCAGGCGGCATATCCGCTGTAATATTCGTGATTGCCCACGCAGGCGAGGACGCCGAGGGGCGCCGCCAGCCGCCGCAGCTCCGCGGCGCATTCCTTCCGCGCCCGGGGCGGGCCGTCCACCATGTCACCGGTGAGGACGATGAGGTCCGGCCGTTGCGCGTTTGTCAGGTCCACCACCGCGGCCACCCAGTCGCGCCGCAGCAGGGAACTCATGTGCAGATCGCTGATCTGGGCCACGCGCAGGCCATCCAGTTCGGGGGGCAGACGACGCACCGCGACTTCGTGCCCGCGAACGGCGGGCACGGCCACAGCCTCGCCCACGCCCCAGGCCGTGGGGCCAAGGACGGCGGCCCCCAGGGCGATGCGTTCCGCCGGGGCCGCGAGGAGAAGGCCGCCGCAGCCTGCCCTGAGCAGTCGCCGCCGCGAAGGGGATGTCGGGAGCGGAGCGGCGGCGGGCCGGGCTGCCCGCGCCCTGAAGCGGCGTGTCATGGCGCGGCCGGCGGCGCGCAGGAGACGCAGAAGATCCCGCAGGAGCACAAGGACGAACAGCAGAAGCGAGGACGCGAACAGCCAGCCCTGAAGCATGAGCAGCCAGGGCGGCAGGTCGGGAGCGGCCAGGTCGCCCAGGAGGAAGCGGTTGATGGCGAATGCCTGGGTGATAACGAGGAGCAGCAGGGCGCAGCCGATCTTGGCGCCCGCGCCGAGCCGCGCGGGCAGCACAAGGCGCGCGAGCAGGTAGAAAAAGGGGACGAGCGGCCAGAGAAAGAACATGCGGCTCCTTGGGATGATCGTCGCGCTCCGGTCCGCGGGCGTCCGGGCGGCGCGGGATGCTAGAGGATATAGCGGCTCAGGTCCTGATCGTCGCGCACGTCGCGCAGGTGTTCGCTCACATAGGCCCTGTCCACGATGATCTCCGCGCCTGCCATTTCCGGGGCGGCAAAGGAAATGTCCGCCAGGATCTTTTCCATGATGGTGTAGAGGCGCCGCGCGCCGATATTTTCCGCGCGGGCATTGGTCTCCTCGGCGAAGGCGGCGATCTCTTCAAGCCCGTCGGGCATGAAGCGGAGCGCCACGCGCTCGGTGCCGAGCAGGGCCTCGTACTGCTTGACAAGAGCGTTGTGCGGCTCGGTGAGGATGCGGAGGAACTCCTCCCTGCCCAGGGGCTGAAGCTCCGCGCGCAGGGGAAAGCGGCCCTGGAGTTCGGGGATCATGTCCGAGGGCTTGCTGAAATGGAAGGCGCCCGCCGCGATGAAAAGGATATGGTCCGTCCTCACCATGCCGTGCTTGGTGTTGACCACGCTCCCTTCCACAATGGGGAGCAGGTCGCGCTGGACGCCCTCGCGCGAGATGTCCGAGGTGCGGTTTTGCGAGGAGCTGGCGATCTTGTCGATCTCGTCGATGAAGATGATGCCGCTCTGTTCCACGCGTTCGCGGGCCTTTTCCGTCAGGGCCTCCTGATCCACGAGCCTGGCGGATTCCTCCTGGACGAGGATGGCGAACGCCGCCCTGAGCTTGAGTTTTCTGCGGCTGCGTTTGGGCGGGAAGGCCTTGCTGAACATGTCCCTGACCTGACCGCCCATCTGCTCCATGCCGGGAATGGCAAAGATGTCGATGCCCTTGCCACCCTGTTCGGCGACTTCCATCTCCACCTCGCGCTCGTCCAGAAAGCCGAGGCGGAACTGCTGCAGGAGTTTTTCGCGGGTGGAGCCGCGCTCCTCCTGGCCGAAGGAATGCGGCAGGAGCAGGTCCATGAGCCGCGATTCGGCGGCGGCTTCCGCCGCGGCGCGCACGCGGGCGTTCTCCTCCTCGCGCACGAGGTTGATGCCGATCTCCATGAGGTCGCGCACCATGGATTCCACATCGCGGCCCACATAGCCCACCTCGGTGAACTTGGTGGCCTCCACCTTGAGGAACGGCGCCCCGGAAAGACGCGCCAGGCGCCGCGCGATCTCGGTCTTGCCCACGCCCGTTGGTCCCATCATGATGATGTTCTTGGGCGCGATCTCGTCGCGCAGCTCGGGCGCAAGGTTCTGTCTGCGCCAGCGGTTGCGCATGGCAACGGCCACCATGCGCTTGGCCTGTTCCTGGCCGATGACGAACTTGTCCAGTTCCGCCACGATCTCGCGGGGCGTCAATGCGCTCATTGGCTGCTCCTTTGGCTGGCGCCCGGGCAGGCTGTTGCGCCGGGCTGCTGTTGAAATAGGCACGTTCCGGCCGATGGCAATGCCCGCGCGGCCGGGCGGCGCAAAATACCGGCGCCGCGGACGGCGGGAGCAGCTTGCGGGACGCGGAGTTTCCGGCTTAACATGCGCCATGCCCCGTTCGCCCC
Organism: uncultured Desulfovibrio sp.; assembly: GCF_910584445.1. Classification (GTDB taxonomy): domain Bacteria; phylum Desulfobacterota; class Desulfovibrionia; order Desulfovibrionales; family Desulfovibrionaceae; genus Desulfovibrio. The sequence goes on along the minus strand of NZ_CAJUBO010000006.1, from coordinate 7,414 downwards.
TGGAGATGACGACATATCCGGACCCTGCGGCTGTGAGGGAAGTTGCCGTGAGCGCCCCGTTCCTGCCGTGGCTCGCTCCGGCCTGCATCCTTGCCGGCGCGGCCGTGCAGCTTGCCGCGCTGGCCCTGTGCCGGGCGGACGGCAAAAATCTCACGGCGCGGCGCGCCCTGGCCTGCGCCGCGGGGGCGCTCCTTGTGTTCGCGGGCGCGGCCCTGGACAGGGACGTGACCGTGGGCGTGGGGCAGGCGCTGGCCTGCGTCGGCATATGGTTCGCGTGGCGCGGCTGATCCCCGGTTCCCGGACGGGGGCGCCGTTCAGGCGTCGCCCAGGCGGCGGAACCAGTCCGGCATGCGGACCGGGCGCCCGGCGGGGTCCGCCAGGGCGTGCTGGGTCATGCCCTCGGCGAGCAGGCGCGTCTTGTCCTCGTTCCACATCTCATATACAAATCGCAGAGAGGCCCGCCCCCATTCGCTGATGCCCGCGTGCACCAGGACGATCTCGTCATAGCGGGCCGGCGAGCGGTAGCGGCACCGGGCCTCGCGCACCGGAAGGATGATGCCCCGCTTTTCCACATCGGCGTAGCTCATGCCGCGCTCACGGATGAAGGCGCTGCGGGCGCGTTCAAAGATGTGCAGGTATTCGGCGTAGTAGAGCACGCCCATGCAGTCCGTTTCACCGTAGGACACACGATGGGGAAACCAGGTTTCCGGAGTGGGAAAATCATGCATGGTTCGTTTCCTTGCGGAGCTGCGCCCGGCCGGCGGAACGTGGCCGGGCGGATCGTGACCGCCGGGCTGGTCGTGGTGTTCTGCATGGCGTTGGCGGCCTGCGCGCACAAGACGGCGCAGCCGCCCGCGCGTCCCTCGGGTCCGCCCGTGGCCGCCGGGGAGAGCGTCGGGGTTTTCCTGGCCCATCTGGCCCCCGCCAATCAGGAGCTTTCGGGCTGGAAGGACATGGCGCCTACCGTGCGAAAGTCTCTGCGCTATGTCAACTCGAAGCCGCGGACGGCGACGGCCATCCGGCGCCCCGGGCTGGAGGTGACCTGGGGGGAGCTTGCGCGCACGCTCACGCGCCTTCAGGAACTGCTGCCCCGGCTGGATGCCGAGCCGGGCCTGCTGGCGGAGAATTTCCTCTGGGTGCCGGTGCCCGGGGGGATCGACTATTCCGGCTATTACGAGCCGCGCGTGGCCGCGAGCCGGACGCGCAAGCCGGGCTATGAGCAGCCCATCTATGCCGTGCCGCCGGACCTGGCCCGGGTGCGCGCGCGGCGCGGCCGCTACCACGACCGGCGCACCATCGAGGAAAAGCAGGTGCTTGCCGGGCGCGGGCTGGAACTGGCCTGGGCGGCGGACCCCGTGGATGTCTTTTTTCTGGAGATCCAGGGTTCGGGCAAACTCGTCTTTGACGACGGCACCGAGTCCTATGTCAACTATGCGGGCCAGAACGGCCATAAATACAAGAGTTCCGGCCGCATCATGCGCGAAAAGGGCCTGCTCGAACGCGGGGACATTTTTGAGCAGCGCGAGTGGTTCCGCAACAACCCCGGCCGGGTGCGGGAGATCCTCAACGAAAACCCGAGCTACGTCTTTTTCAGATACGGGGGCCGCGGTCCCACGGGCGCCATGGGCCATACCGTGGATGACTGGCTTTCCCTTGCCACGGATCGCGCCTATATTCCCCTTGGCTCGGTGGTGGCCTACGGCGTGAACATCCCCGATGCGTCCGCCGGCTCCGTGCCCCTGCGCGGCATCGGCTTCGCGCAGGATGTGGGCGGCGCCATCAGGCGCAACCGCATCGACATTTTCTGCGGCGGCGGGGAACGGGCCAACTATGTTGCCAGCCATCTGGACGCCCATGGCCCGGCCTGGGTGCTGCTGGCCCGCTGAGGATGAGAAACGGCGGCCGCCCCCGGCGGCCGGGGAGGACCAGCATGCTGGACAAGGATCATAACGCGCTCGTTGCCATGGCCGGAGACCGGGAACTCTGCATCCTGCCGGCCATGGGCAACCGCCACGGACTCATCACCGGCGCCACGGGCACCGGCAAGACCGTGACCCTGCAAAGTCTCGCCGAGACCTTCAGCGCCCTGGGCGTGCCGGTCTTCATGGCCGACGTCAAGGGCGACCTTTCCGGTCTCGCCAGGGCCGGCGGCACGGGCAAGGCGGCGGAACGGGCGGCCCTGCTCCACCTGGAGGCGCTCGGCTACGCGCCCCGGGCCTTCCCCGTCTGCTTCTGGGACGTGTTCGGCAAGAACGGGCACCCCCTGCGTACCACGGTGAGCGAAATGGGACCGCTCCTGCTCGGGCGGCTGCTCAACCTCAACGAGGTGCAGGCGGGCGTCCTGCAGCTGGCCTTCCGCATCGCCGACGATGCCGGGCTGCTCCTGCTCGACATGAAGGACCTGCGGAGCATGATCCGGCATGTGGGCGAGGAGCGCGACGCCTACAAGACCAGCTACGGCCAGATCTCCACGGCCAGCGTGGGCGCCATCCAGCGGGCGCTGTTGCGCCTGGAGGAGGAGGGCGGCGACGCGTTCTTCGGCGAGCCGGCGCTGGACGTCATGGACCTGCTCCAGACCGATGCCGACGGGCGCGGCATCATCAGCATCCTGTCGGCGGAATCCCTGATGAACGCGCCGGGCCTGTATTCCTGCGTCCTGCTCTGGCTGCTTTCCGAACTTTTCGAGAACCTCCCCGAAGCGGGCGACAGGGACAAGCCGCGCCTGGTCTTTTTCTTCGACGAGGCGCACCTGCTCTTTGACGGCATCTCGCCGGCCCTGCTCCAGAAGATCGAACAGGTGACGCGGCTCATCCGCTCGCGCGGCGTGGGCATCTATTTTGTGAGCCAGAACCCGGCCGATATTCCCGACAGTGTCCTCGGCCAGCTCGGCAACCGTGTCCAGCATGCCCTGCGGGCCTTCACGCCCAAAGAGCAGAAGGCCGTGCGCGCGGCGGCGCAGGCCTTTCGCGCCAATCCCGCCTTTTCCACGGAAGAGTCCATCGGCCAGCTGGGCGTGGGCGAGGCGCTGGTCTCGTTTCTGGACGACCGGGGCGCGCCCGCCATGGTGGAACGGGCGCTCATCGTGCCGCCGGAAAGCCAGGTCGGCCCGGTGAGCGCGGAAGAGCGCGCGGCGGTCATGCGCCGTTCGCTGGTGGCCGGGGTCTATGACAAGACGGTGGACCGGGAATCGGCGTATGAGATCCTGGAGGCCAGGGCGCGGGAACGCCAGGCCGCCGAAGCCGCCGAAGCGCAGCGCGCGGACGCCGCCAGGGCCGCCGAGGCCGCCGAGCGCGAACGCGCGCGGCAGGAGGCCGCGCTCCGCAAGGCCGAGGCCGAGTCCCGGCGCCGTGAAGCGGCGGAGCGCAAGGCGCGGAAGGATTCGGGCGTGGATATGGGCGATATTTTCGGCTCCGTGGTCAGGCAGACCACGCGCACGGTCACCACCACCGTGGGCCGCGAGATCGGCAAGACGCTCCTGCGCGGGCTTCTGGGCGGTCTGTTCGGCGGCAGGCGCTGAGGCGCGCGGGTCCCCGCTGCCGCGCGCCGGCGGACGCCGGAGGGGAAAACCTCTAGATTGTGTCTTGAATAATTCTCCAATGTGGTGTAGGGCATGGCAATACCGCATGGCACAGCGCATGGCACGGGGCGACAGCCCGGCCGGTCGGGCTGAAATGCAACGGGGGCATCCATGCCGCAGGTCGCAGCACGCATCAATGACGATCAGGAACGCTGGCTCAAGGACTATTTCCGCACCAAGAGCGCCGGCGCGGAATTCATCCTGCCCTGGGCGGTGGACACCTTTTTCCGGGCCATCACGGGCATCAAGCAGATCTTCAGCGCTTCCGAGCTCAAGACCATTGTGGACGCCCACAAGGACATGAAGCTCATGCCGGACAATACGCGCCTGTCCTACCTGCTGCTCCGCGTGTCGGATGCCTGCGAGATGAACGGCATCCACATGCGCCACGGCGCGAGCAAGTCCAGCCTGGAGTCCAAACTCAAAAGTCTGGATGACACGCAGGCCACGGCGCTCATGGTCTGGGCGTCCGCCTTCTGGGTGAGCCGCAACTGCTCCGCGGAAAGCCTGGACGACTATATCAAGGCCTACTAGGCGGCCACTGGGCCTCGGCCGCGCGCCTCCGGCGAAAGCGGCACATCATCGATCGGGAACCGCCGCGAAAGCGGCGTTTTTTCATGGCGCCACGGGCCGCCATGCAGGCAGGGACCGCAATGCTCAAGATCCTACGCGCCAAATTCCACGGCATCCGTGTGACCGCCAGCGACCTCGACTATCACGGCTCCATCACGCTCGACCCGGAGCAGTGCGCCCTGGCGGGGATCTGTCCGCTGGAGTTTGTGGAGATCTGGAACAAGAATTCGGGCCAGCGGCTCTCCACCTATGTCATCTACGGAGAGCCAGGCTCGCGCTGCTGCGTGCTCAACGGGGCCGCCGCGCGCACCTGCCAGAAGGGCGACGAACTCATCATCTGCGCGGTGGAATATGTGGCGGATGCCCGGGAACTGGCGACCCGGCGCCCCGTGGTCCTCTGTTTCGGGGCGGACAACACGGTGACGGAGCGCCTGCGCTATGAAGTGGGCGACGCCGGGGCGGCGGGCATGACATTCGCCGTGCGCCCGGAACGCTGACGCGTTCCTGGCCGCGCGGGGACTCCCTGCCGCTCTGTGCCCATGTCAGCCCTCTCCGGTTCTCTGCCGGCGTGCCCTTTTCAGCGCCCGCGCCCGGTGCTATAGAGGGGACGCGGGGCGGTCCCGGGCATGGGCCGCCGCGTTGCTGACGAGGCATGCATGAAGATCCTCATCCTGAGCAATCAGTCCCGCTCCATGGCGAATTTCTGGAGCGTCCTCATCCGCCATATGCGCGCGGCGGGCCATGAGGTGACGTGTTGCGCGCCGCCGGGCGATGCCGCCGCCGAGGCCGCGCTCCACGCGCTGGGGGCGGCGTTCCTTCCGTATCCGCTGGACCGCAAGGGCCTGGACCCGCTCCGCGATGCCGGGAGCTTTTGGGCGCTCGTGCGGCTGTTCCGCGTGCAGCGGCCCGATCTGCTTTTCGCCACCACCATCAAGCCGGTCATCTATGGCTGCCTGGCGGCGCGCGTGGCCGGCGTGCCCCGCGTCTACGCCACCATCACCGGCCTGGGCTACGCCTTTGAGGCGGACACGCTATTCAAGAAGTGCGTCAACAGGCTCGGCGTCTTTCTTTATCGGCATGCCCTGCGCCGCGCGAACGGCGTCTTTTTCCAGAATCAGGACGATATCCGGGTGTTCCGGGAGCAGGGCATTCTGGGTCCGGACGCCCGTGTGCTCACCGCGCGCGGCACCGGGGTGGACACGGCGCGTTTTGCGCCGGAACCGTTCCCGCCGCTGCCGCCCGCGGGTCCGGTCGTCTTTCTTCTGGTGGGGCGTCTTCTGGAGGCCAAGGGCATTGCCGAATATGCCGAGGCCGGGCGTCTGCTGCGCGCCATGGGCGCCGGTTGCCGTCTCCAGTTGCTTGGCCCGCCGGAGACGGGGCTTGGCGGGGTGGATCTGGCGCAGGTTCGCCGCTGGGAAGCCGAAGGCCTGCTGGAATATCTTGGAGAAACGCGGGACGTGCGGCCCTTCCTTGCCGCCTGCCATGTGCTGGTCCTGCCCTCGTGGCGCGAAGGAACGCCCACCTCCGTCATGGAGGCCATGAGCATGGGCCGCCCCGCCGTGGTGACGGATGTGCCGGGCTGCCGCGAAGTTGTGCGCAATGGCGTCAACGGCCTTTTGACGCCCGCGCGCGACCCCGAGGCCCTGGCCGGCGCAATGGCGCATTTTGTCAGGGAACCCGGTGACATCGCGCGCATGGGCGCGGCCGGGCGCAAACTGGCGCTTGAGGAATTCGATGCCGAGGCGGTGGCCGCCCGCATCCTGCGGGACATGGGCGTGCCCGGCGCGGCGGAGGATATCCTGGAAGAGAAAGGGGAACGACCGTGATCAGCGCATACCGCAAGGCGTTGCTGCAGACCCTGGACATTTTCTGCCTGCTTCTGGCGCTCACGGTGTCCGGCGTGACCACCATCGCGCCGGATCTGAGCGTTTTTCATGACTATACTGGCGCGTCACTGTTCACGGTCTTTTTTTACATGCTGTTCTTCTACATCCTTGACGCCTACAGCGTGGCGCAGGAGGATTTTCGGGAGACCACGGGGCGCGTCCTCGTGGCCTGCTGCCTGGGCATCATTTCCTCGGCAACGGCGTCCTATGCCTTCGACCACTGGCGTTTCGACCGCGAGACCCTGCTCCTGCTGTTCACGCTCTCGCTCCTCTTCTGCCTGGGCTGGCGCTGGCTCTATTATCTGAATGCCGACAAGGTGACGCACCCCCTGCGTGTCCTGCTGGTGGGCGTGGACAGGGCGGGCAAGGTCCGCCAGCTTCTGGCCGAGGGCCTGCCCAAGGCCAGGATCATCGGCTATGTGGGCGAGCCTGACCAGGGACCGGAAGCGGGGGAATACCTCGGGCCTCCGTTCCAGGCACTCTCCGTCGCCAGGGAGAAAGGCGCCACCATGATCGTCCTGCTGCCGGATGCGCCGCTGGACGACGACATCGCCCATGAACTGCTCGAGGCCAAGCTGCGCGGCAGCATGGTGGTGGACATCCGCTCCTTTTACGAGCATGTGGTGCAGCGGCTGCCGCTCTCGCAGATCAACGACGAATGGCTCCTTCAGACCGAGGGCTTCTCTCTCAACACGCGCGGCTCCCTGCGGCGGCTCAAGCGCGCGCTGGATGTCGGCATTTCGCTGGTCCTGCTGCTCCTGACCCTGCCCATCATGCTGCTCACGGCGCTCATCGTGCGCCTGGAGTCACCCGGCCCGGTCATTTACCGGCAGGATCGCGTGGGCCTGCATGAAAAGGAATTCACCGTTTACAAGTTCCGCTCCATGCGGTCGGATGCGGAAAAGAACGGCGCTGTCTGGGCGCAGGCCAACGACGCCCGCGTGACGCGCTTCGGCAGATTCATCCGCAAGGTGCGTATCGACGAGCTGCCCCAGCTCTGGAACGTGCTCAAGGGCGACATGAGCTTCATCGGGCCGCGCCCGGAGCGCATGGCCTTCGTGCGCGAACTCAGGAAGAGCATCCCCTATTACAGTCTGCGCCATACGGTGAAGCCGGGCCTGACGGGCTGGGCGCAGGTCTGCTATCCCTACGGCGCCTCGGAGGAGGACGCGCGCCGCAAGCTGGAGTACGACCTGTATTATATCAAGAATATGTCCGTCCTGCTCGATATCCACATCCTTTTCAAAACCGTGGGCGTGGTGCTCTTTCCCAAGGGGGCGCGCTAGGGTCTGGACCTATTATGTGACTGCTGGCCTGGGCTGCGGCAGCTTGTGCAATGCCACAATCATCCGTCAAAAACAGCCTTTTTTGCGCTGTC
>NZ_CAJUBO010000005.1 GCF_910584445.1 uncultured Desulfovibrio sp. | reverse complement strand
TTTTTTAGGATTCTTCCGGCACCAGCATCCGTCTGTCGCTCCGCTCCAGACGGAACCTGGAATATCCATCAACCGTATTGATAACATAACCTTTCGTTTCAGGGTTCAGGGCTTCCGACGCCTAGAACGCGCCGGGATTGGCCGCCACAAGCACCCAGCAGATGATGCCGACCACGATACCGTAGAGCAGGAAGGGCCAGAAGGTCTTGCGCATGACCTCGCCCTCGCGGCCCGAGAGGCCCACCACAGCGCAGGCGGCCACGATATTGTGGATGCAGATCATGTTGCCCATGGCGCCGCCCACGGTCTGCGCGGCTTCGATGATGGAGCGCGGCAGGGTGAGCATGGTAGCCATGTCCCACTGGAATTCGCCGAACATGAGGTCCGAGATGGTGGCCGAGCCGGTGATGAAGGCGCCGAGGCCGCCCACGAAGGCCGCCAGCAGGGGCCAGATATCGCCGGCCGCGGCGCCCACGGTCTGGGCCAGGGCCAGCGGCATGGAGGGGGCGCCCAGCGGGTTCACCGCCGAGCCGCGGAAGATAGCCACCAGGGCCACGGCGAAGCAGAGGGCGATGGTGGGGGACTTCATCTTGCGGAAGCTTTCGGACCACGCGGCCTTGACGGCGGGCGCGGGCATCTTGTGCAGCCAGATGGTGAGCAGGGCCACGAAGATGAAGAAGGTGCCGGGCAGGTAGAGGTAGGTGATGCTCTCGCTGATGTCGGCAAAGCCGAGGATGTTGCTGAAGGTGATCTTCTGCGCGGTCATCCAGCCCTTGATGCCCAGTTCGGGGATGCGGGAGATGACGAGCAGGATGCAGATGATGACATAGGGCAGCCACGCCTGGAACTGGCTCATGTGGGCCTTGAATTCGGTGCTGGTGTTCTGGCTGGCCGTGCCGGACCACGAGGCGTCCCACTTGGCGGGGTCGCCGAAGCCCCAGGCTTCCTTGGGCACGCAGAAGCCCTGCTTGGCGCCCCAGACCACCACGCCCAGACCGAGCAGGCCGCCGAGCATGGCCGGGAACTCGGGTCCGAGCGCCCAGGCGCAGGCCACATAGGGCACCAGGAAGCAGATGGCCGCGAAGACGCAGAATTTCCAGGCGCGGAAGCCGGCGGCCCAGGAGCGTTCGGGACCCCAGAAGCGGGTCATGAAGCCGAGCATGAAGATGGTGAGGATGACGGCCATCGGCCCGTGCATGAAGGTGGCCCATTCGCCCACGAGCTTGGCGAAGCCGTCAAAGCCGGTGAAGGGCACCGAGGGGTCGGCGCTGACGATGGCGGCGATCTTGTCCTTGAGCAGGCCGAAGCCCACGAGGATGGGGGTGCCCACCGCGCCGAAGGAGACGGGCACGCTGTTGAAGACCAGGCAGACGACGGCGGCGGCCATGGCCGGGAAGCCGAGGCCCAGCAGGAGCGGCGCCGCAAGGGCCGCGGGCGTGCCGAAGCCGGCCGCGCCCTCGATGAAGGCCGCGAAGAGGAAGCCGATGATGATGGCCTGCACGCGGCGGTCGCGGCTCACGTTCTGCATGCCGTACTGGATGGTCTCCATGCCGCCGCTTTTCTCAAGCGTGTAGAGGATGAGGATGGCGCCAAAGACGATGATCAGCACGCCGATGGCGATGATCACGCCCTGGATGGAGAGCGCCGCCAGCCGCAGGATGGAGATGTCCCAGCCAAAGATGGCGCAGACGACGCAGGCGAGCCAGGCAAAGGGCATGGCCCGTGTGGCGGGCCAGCGCATGCCCACCATGAGGACCAGAGCGACCACAATGGGGATGATCGCCAAGAGTGCCAGAAATCCGATCGACATGAATACCTCCCTCGGGACCCGGTTTACGGCACACGGCCCGAAGAACCAGCTGGAGAGTCCGGCGGTGGCCGCGCATCGCGCGGCATCTGCCTGGCGCGAACGCGGGGCGCCGCGTCGGTTCGCGGGCCGATGTCAAAAAAAATTCCAGTCCTTTGTGAATAGCGTAAAGCCCATTCAAAGCGCAAGAGGGAAGGGAAATTTTTCCCGGTTCCCCCGTACGCCATCAGGGCGCCGGTTCCGATGAGCAGAGGGGAGCGATGCGCGGCGCCGCCGGCCTTCCGGCGGGAGCATGGGGCTTTGCCGCGCGCTCCCGCACATGAAGGAGGGTGCGCCATGACGGCAATGACGAAAACAGCAGCGCAGCGCGGGCTTCCGGGAGCAAGGCAGCGGAGCCTCGACCATTTTCTCGCCAGCATCTACCTGCCGCAGGCGCGGTGCCGCAAACGAAGCTGGCGGGTGGACGAGCGCATCGCCCGGCAATACCTGTCGCCCACATTCGGCAGGAGCAGGCTGCCGCGCATCACCCGGCCCGCGGTGGAGAGCTGGCTGGACGGCCTGCGCGCGGCCGGGCTGAAGCCCTCCACCTGCAACCGCATCCTGGCGGTGTTCAAGAGCGTGTGCGCCCAGGCCGTGGCCTGGGGCTGGCTTTCGCAGTCGCCGTGCCAGGGGGTGCGCTGCCTCAGGCAGCCGCTGCCCCCCGCCCGCTGCCTGGACGCGGTGGATGCCCGCCGCGTGCTCCGCGCGCTGGAGACGAGTTCCGCGCAGGAGGCCCTGGCCCTGCGCCTGCTCCTGCTCACCGGGGGCCGCAAGAACGAGATCCTCAGGGCGCGCTGGGAAAACGTGTGCCCCGAAACGCGCGTGCTGCTCGTGCCGCTCTCCAAGTCCGGCGCGGCGCGGCAGATCGCGCTTTCCGACCCGGCCCTGGCGGTGCTGGCGGCCATTCCGCGCAGGGAAGGATCGCCCTGGCTCTTTCCCGGGCAGCGGCCGGACAGGCCGCTGGCGGATATCTACCGCTTCTGGAACGCCCTGCGCCTGCGCCTGCGCCTCGGGCCGGTGCGCGTGCATGACCTGCGCCACACGTTCGCAAGCCTGCTCGTCAATGCCGGGCACTCGCTCTATGAGGTGCAGCGCCTGCTCGGCCATGCGGACCCCCGCACCACCATGCGCTACGCGCATCTGGGCCAGGGAACGCTGGTGCGCGCGGGCAATGCCGTGGGTGCGCTGCTGGGCGCCTCGGGGAACGCTGTCCCGCAGGAAGGGGCGTGAGAGACAAGAGAAAAAGGGAAGGAATGACAGTATAACGTGTTGAGAGAAAAAAACAAACCGCATCAACAGAAGCACTGTCGATGCGGGAGGCGCGCCTGTCGTTGACAGAAGCACTGTCGCTGCCGTTTGGAATCCTCTACTACAACGGCGGCGCATTTGGCAAGCCCCGGGGCACGGTAAAATAAAAAAATTTTTACCGCACCCCGGGGCTGCTTGCTTGCAGGCCAAGGTTTTTCCTTCCTTTTCCGCCTCCCGCATCGACAGTGCTTCTGACAGTTCCTCTCCCGCACGGGAGGACCCTGTCGGACGGGGCTTTTCCCGCGCCTGGCCGCCGTATGCCGCCCGATGCGGCCGGCCCGGGGCGCGCGCCCCCAATGCCGGAGGGATGCCCATGGAACCTTTGCACAACGACGACAGCCACCGCGCGGACGCGCGCCGGACAGGGCGCGATGCGCCCTCGCTGGCGGACTTCGTCCGTGGCACATGGCTGCCGCGCATCCGGGCGCGCAAGGCAAGCTGGAGGCTGGAGGAAAACACCGCCAAGAACCACATCCTGCCGGTGTTCGGCCAGGAACGCCTCGACGCCATAGCCGAGGCGGACGTGCGGCGCTGGCTCGCGGGCTTTGAACGGCAAAACTGCGCCCCGGCCACGCGGAACCGGCGCTTCCATGTGCTCAAGGGCATTTTTGACCTGGCCGTGGAAACGGGCGCCCTGGCGGCGGCTCCCACCCGGCGCATACGTTGCCCGCGAGTGGCGAAGACGCGCTGGCCCTCGCTGGACAGGGAGCGTCTCTCCCGCCTCCTGGACTTTCTGGACAGGAGCGGCCGGCGCGAGGCCCGCGCCCTTGCCCTGCTGCTGCTCACGGGCGCGCGCAAGAACGAGATCCTCACCGCCCGCTGGGAAAATCTTTTTCTGGAGGAAAACCTGCTGCTTGCGTCCAGAACGGGAACGTCCGCCCTGCGCCGCGTATGGCTCTCGCCCGAGGCCGCGGCGATCTTCCGGCGCATTCCCCGGCAGGCGGATTCTCCGTGGATATTTCCGGGCAGGGACAAGACGAGACACGTTTCGGATGTCTTCCTGTTCTGGAAGGAGGCGCGCGCGGTGCTGGGGCTTGAGGACCTGAGCATCCGCGACCTGCGCTATGTGTTCGCGGACTGGCAACTGCGGTCCGGCATGGCCCTGCCCACGCTCCAGCGCTGCCTGGGCATCACGGATATGCGGGAACTGCATGCGCGGTTGCTGTGTCCGGGCGCGGGGCGGGGTCCGGTCCCCGCCTGACCGTTCCGTCAAGCCGCTTCAGCGGCTGAGATGGCGCAAACACCGCGAAGCGGGGTTTGTCATCAGTCTGACCCGGCCATGCGCCGGGCCAAAACCTTTTGCGATTACGCAAGGGAGGAAGGTATGCAACTCACCAACAGCGCCTTGAGCATGCTGCTCAAACGCTACCGGGCGGTTCTGTTCAAGTGCCGCACCCTCAACTGGCTCGGCGGCACCGTGCTGGCCGCGGGCCTTGTGCTCGGCGCGGCCTCGGGCGCGCTGGCGGCGCAGCCCCCCGTCAATGTCTGGACGAGCCAGGCCGATGTCGTCTCGACACAGGATGTTTTTGCCAGTGAGGCGCTGGTACTGGAGAAGGGGCAGTTCACCTTCGGGGCGGACACAACGCCCGGCGGCATCTATCTTACCGTGCGGGATGGCGCCAAGATCACCCTTAACGGCAATGATTACTATACCACGAGCCTGTTCGGCTACAGCGCCGAGGCGGATGCCGACGATGCCACGGCAGTGCCCACCACCATCACGGGCGCGGGCACCCAGGTCACCATCAACACCGGGTCCATTGGCGCGGGCCTGCCCGGCGCCGGCAACGGGGCGGGTCCGTACGCGTTCACTATCAGCGATGGCGCCACGGTGCTCCTGAACGGCGCGGAGAAGCATCAGGCGGTCATTCTTGCCACGGCGGCCAAGGCTGACCAGATGGTCACCACCATCAGCGGCCAGGGCACCACTGTTGAGGTGGCCGCAGGCAAACACGGCACCATTGACGCTCCCTTTGGCAATGTCTCCGTCGCCAATGGCGCCACGCTGGCCGCCAATGGCGATTTGCGTCTGATTGCGGGCGGTCTGAGCTATGATAAGGCAACAGGCGCTGTTTCGTATGACGACACCGCCACGCATGCCGCCGCGTTTTCCATCAATGACGGCGGCACGCTCAGCGTGGGCAGCCAGGGCAAATTGCATATCGGCAAAGATGTTACGCTCAAGATCAACGGCGAAAGCGCGACCTTCGCCAATGCCGGTGAAGTAGTCAATTTCGGCACACTTTCTGCTGCAAACGGCGGCCATGCGGACCTGAGCAGCGGCACGGTGAGTGGCGCCTCCACCGGCACCTTTGCCGTGGCGAACGGCGGCCACATTAAGTTCAGCGAGGCCAATCTCAGCAATGTCGTCAGCGGTACTTCCATCGTGAAAATCAGCAAGGGCATGGTCTCTGTTGATGAGGCGACGCTCACCACGAAGCAGCTGGAGGAGCGGTTCTCCTTCGACGCCGCTGGCGGCGTCCTGAAGGTCGGGACGCTCAATCTTAAGGGTGACACGGTCGCGATCACCACCTTTTCCTCCCGGATGGCTCGCGTTGCCGTGCCCAATGCGCCCGCCATCTGGGCCGGAGAGGTGGTGCTTGACCCCGCAACGGCAGACAATGACGTCACCCTGGCGACGGACCTGACGCTCACGGGCGAAAATGCCACGCTTTCCGTGAACGGCACTGGCAGCCTGATAGTTGACGATGGTTCTCTCGGCGTGGACGGCACGGCGAATATCGACACCAAGGTCACTGTGGGTGGCACCAACGACGGAAGCGTTGCCGTGGCGGACGGCGGCAACGCCACCTTTGCCCAGGATGTGACCGTGATCAAGGGCGCCGTGACTGTCGCCCAGGGCGGCACCGCCACCGTTGACGGGGGCACGCTGAAGATTGACGGCGCCAATGCCGCGGCTGACATCAAGGGTACGCTGGATGTCACCGGGGGCACGCTGGAGACGACCACCGGCGCGGACGTGACGGTAGCCACCGGCGGCGTGGTCAATGCCACAGTCGACTCTCTGGGAATCACCGCTGCGGACGGCGATACGGCGTCCACTACTGTCAAGGCGGCACTGAACGCTGAAGCCGGTTCCGTCATCAATATTGAGGGACTCCAAAAGGTTGATGCCGCCAATGCCGGCGCCCTCGTGACCGCTCTGACGAACGATGCGGGCGGCATGGTCAATGTGGGTACAGCGGAGATTGAGAACGTTGATGTGGCTCCGGACGGCACCATTGACGCGGGCAACCTTGTTGCCGGCCTGACCAATAACGCCCTGGCCGACGCCATTGCCACCAATGTCACAAAGGCCGCCGATGTCACGAGCGCGGTCAAGGGCGTCAAGCTGGCTGACTCCGTCGCGAACAGCACCCTGACATATGATGCTGCCAGCAAGGTCCAGCTCCTCGGTTCGGAAGAAGGCAACAACCTTGTGAGCGACAAGACCGACGCTTTGGGAAAGGTGAACTTCGGCGACAATGCGGGCATCCTGACCCTCGGTTCCGGCGACACGGCCAACAGCGGCACCCTGGGCACTGTCACCTTCGGGAATGCCGATGCCACCCTCAATGTGCTTGGCAATGGCGAGGGCGGCACCTTCACGCTGGGCGCCATTGACGGAACGACCGATGACAAGGGCACGGTCACCGTCAAGGGCACCACGCTGGTGACGGAGTCCATCGGTGCGACCAAGTCCATTGAAGCGCTGAATGTCTCCAACGGCACCGTGACCAGCGGCGCAATCAACACCAAGGGGCTGACCGCCAAGAACGGCAGCACCATTGCTGCGACTGGTGACGTCACGATCGGCGCGGGCAATCTGGAGCTGGATGAGAGCAGTGTCACCGGCACCGGCGACTTCACTTCTGCCGGCGCCAATGACCTGTATAACGCCCAGATCGAGCGCACGGGCGATATCGACCTGAGCGGGGGCGCAACCCAGATTGGCGGTACAACGAGTTCGATTGCCGCCACGGGCGGCGATGTGACCCTGGGCGCCACCACCATGAACGGCGGAACCGTATCGGCCAGCGCAAAGGATGACGGTAGCAAGGGTAACGTCACTGTGGGCGCGCTCACCGCGCAGAGTGGCACAAACTCCGTCACCGCCACCGGAGGCGACCTTACCCTGGGCGGCGCGGTGACCACGGCCGTTGGCGCGAGCCTCGCCCTGGAGGCCAAGGGCGGCGACATCATAGCCACAACCGCGGATACACAGGCCACCAGCCTGAAGGCCAGCGCCGCGGGCGACCCCGCCGCCGGCGGCGATATCACCGCCACCGGCAAGAACATCGACGCGCCCGTGGTGCAGGCCGACGGGACCATCGATGTGGCCGGCCTCACGGCCACCGGTACGGAAACGCAAGCCGCCAGCGTCACGGCCACCAAGCTGAACGCCACGGCCAATGTGGCGGTGAGCGACGGCACGTTCTCCCTCACCGGCGCCAAGGATGACGGCAGCACGGACAGCACTGTCGGCGGCACGCTGGGCCTGACCAATGTGGACGCCACCGTGGCGGGCAAACTCACCGTCACCGGCGGTCTGGCTACCATTGACGGCGGCACGTTCGAGGGCAAGAAGGGAAGCCTCGTGACCTACGGCCAGGGCGCGACCATCAAGAACGGCGCCGATCAGAAGTATGCCACCCTCGCCGTGAATACCGTCCCTCTTACGGTGGGCGATGCTGCGGACACTGAAAGCACCCGCGTGGGCATCAATGAGCTGGCCCTCAACGGCCAGACGCTCGCCATTGCCGGCAGCGAGGGCGCCCCGGCCATGGCGGCGGTGAACAGCTTCACCGATGGCGGCGACCCGGCCGATACCAGGGCCAATGGCAATATCACGGTGGGCGATAACGGCCAGTTCTCCTACGGCACCGCCGATGCCGGCTATGCGGCGCAGCAGATGGCCGTGGCCGCGGCCAACGGCATGGATACCACGGGCGTCAGCTCCGTCTTTGCCGTGGCCGGCGACTCGCCGCTGGACATGAACGGCAATGACCTCACTGTGGGCGCGGCCGCCAAGGCGGGGACCGCCGTGATCGGCGACGATACCCTGACCATCGTGAGCGCGGCCGCTGCCAAGCTCACCGACGGGGCGGGCGGCGCCGTGAACATTGGCGCCAGTAACGCCGAAGTGGGCGAGAACGCCAAGCTCTTCATCCCGGATGCACAGGTCGGCGCCTCCTATGCGGTGTTTGACACGACCGGCACTGTGACTCTGGATCCAACCGCCTGGACCGGCGCCAACCTTGCGGGCGACAATCCGCTGGTGGCGCTCCGGAATGACGATGGCGTCATCAACGCGCGCCTCAACTCGGCGGCCAATGTCATGCCCAGGCTGGACAAGGAGCTGGTCGGCGCCATCAACGCGGCGGCCGTTGCCAACCAGATCGGCACGGGCGAGCGGTTCGTGAACTCCCCCGAAAAGGGCGTGCGCTTCCTTTCGCGCGCCATTTCGCCGGACTATCTTGACGCGGCGGCCAATCCCGACCTGGCGGCCCAGACCATCGAGGGCGCGGCGCGCATGATCACCGTGGGCGCGGTGCCGCAGATGACCCGCGCGGCCAACCAGGCCGCCGGCGAGGCCGTGACCCAGCGCACCAGCCTGGCGCAGCCCACCGGCATCCAGACGCAGGAAGCGGGCGACCACTTCGCGCTCTGGATCATGCCGCTCTACCAGTCCGTCAACGGCTTCGGCATGGAGGCCGGCAACTTTGACGCCGACTTCAACGGCGGCCTGGGCGGCGTGGCTATCGGCGCGGACTACACGTTCGCAAACGCCATCCGCGCGGGCATCACCTTCAACATCGGCGGCGGCTACGCCACCGGCGGCGGCGACTTCGCCGACACCACCAACAGCATGAACTTCTGGGGTATCGGCGCGTACGCCGGCTGGACGAAGAACAACTTCGGCCTCGCGGCGGACGTGAACTTCACCAGCGCCTACAACAAGCTGGAGCAGGATCTGCCGGCCGCCATGGACATGCGCGACCTCAAGGCCGACGTGCGCTCCTACGCCTTCTCCACCGGCCTGCGGGGCGAGTACAAGCTGGAGACCGACGTGCTGGACATCATCCCGCATGTGGGCGTCCGCTACATGTACCTCAGCACCGAAGACTACAAGGTGAAGAGCGAGGGCACCGTGCTCAAGGGCGACGGACTCAACCAGAACATCTGGACCTTCCCCGTGGGCGTGAGCTTCTCCAAGAGCATCGACACCGGCAACGGCTGGCACTTCAAGCCCATGGTGGACCTCTCCGTCATCCCGGCGGCGGGCGACATCAAGGCCAAGGAGAACGTGCGCTTCACCGGCACGGACACCAGGGCCGAGCTTGAGACCCAGATCATGGACTACATCACCTACCAGGGCGGCCTCGGCTTCGAGGTCGGCAACGAGAACCTCGCCTTCGGACTCAACGGCAATGTGCAGTTCGGCGCCCAGACCTCCGGGTATGGCGTGCTGGGCACGTTCCGCTACGAGTTCTAGGGCGTGAGATCCGCGCGGCGGCCCCACTCTCCCGGAGCCGCCGCGCACGGGCCGGAAGCTGCGTACTCCGGCCCGGTTTGTCAGGGAATCCCGCGTCCTCCGGGGCGCGGGATTTCCCTGAGGCTGCCGACAATGTCGGCAGCCCCGAAAATCAGGAGCAGGTCGCGGCTTGGCCGCGCCGTGAGCGACTGATTTTCGCGTCTTTCCGTCAGGCCGCCGCGGCGGCCTTTGACGGCGCAAACACCGCTTTGCGGTATTTGTCATCAGTCTGAGGGGATCCCGCGTCCTCCGGGGCGCGGGATTTCCCGCTCTTTCACCGCAAACGGAAGTTCCGCTTCCGCTCCCGGAATCCCGCATGAACAACGGATGCAAACTTGCCCTGGCCCTTGTGCCCCTGGTCCTGCTCCTCACCGCCTGCTTCGGGGACCCGCAGAACAGCGCCGCCGCGCCCGCCGTCTATGTGGTGGACGTGGACAGGGTGCTCACCGCCTCCAACGCCGCCGAAGCCGGGCGCGCGCATCTGGCGCAGGCCCGCGCCGCGCTGGAAAAGGGCTATGCCGACCTTTCCAAAGCCTGGGAAAAACAGCCCGAGGCCGAACGCGCCCGCGTGCTCGCCGAGGGCGCCCGGGCGCTCTCCCGCCAGATGGGCATTGAACAGCAGGCGGTGACCGGCGTGGTGGCCGCCCTGATGCTGGAAGAGGTGAAAAAATGGCGCGCGGCCAACAAGGCCGGCCTGGTCATCGCCCGGAACAGCGTGCTCGACGCCGAGCCGGAAGCGGACATCACGGCGGCCATCATCGCCGCCATGAACACGCGCACCCCGAAATTCGCGGACCTGCCGGTGGTGAACGTCACGCGGCCCACGGCGCAGGGGACCGCCAAACGCGAGCTGCGCCCCGCGGAAAAGCCGGAACCCGCAAAGGCCCCGGCCCGTGAACGCGCGGGCCGCAACGGCGCGCAGGAAAAGAGGCGCTGACATGTCACAGGAACAGAACCCGGAAAACGTGCGTGTGGTCGTGGATGCCAGCCAGCTGCGGACCGGCTACGCCAATGTGTTCCAGACGCGTTTCACCCATGCCGAGGTGGTGCTCGCCTGCGGCACCGGCTTCAGGGAAAGGGCCGGAGAGGAAGATGTGCTCATGGTGCGGCTGGATCACCGGCTCATCATGACGCCGGACTCGGCCGCGCGGCTCCACGCCGCCCTGGGCGAGACGCTCGCCCAATGGCGCGGGAGCCAGGGCAAGGGGGACGCCGTGTGAGGCCGCGGAGTTTTTTATTCTGCCATAACAGTTGATGGATACTCTTCAAGTCCGCCCGAAGCGGAGCGAAGCGCCGTGCCCGTTCGAGCGAAGCGAGGTACGGGCATCGTCCGCAACGCGTCAGGCCAGCGCAAAAGCCACCCGGAGGGCGCGCCGCAGGCGCGTTTGCGTTGCCGCGCGAAGCGCGGCTTACGCAAATGGACAGCAACGCAAGGCTGTTTTTGACGGATGATTGTGGCATTGCATAAGCTGCATCTCCCAGGCAAGCAGCCACATCAACAGGTCCAGACTCTCAGGATGCTTCCGTGCCACTGCGGCCCGGAACGCCGCGCGGACGTCTTCCCCAGGGCTGTGTGGCCCGCGTCCGCCACTTTGGGCGGAAACTACCCCCCGCCCCGGCCATTTGGCCGTCTGGCCCGCGCCTGTCGCCTTCCGCAGGCGCGGGCATCTTTTCACGCTTTCGCAGGAGTTGCGCCATGGATGACTGGAATGAAGGCTATGTGACGGATACCGACTATACCTACGGCTACTATGCCGAGCTGAACCCGGCCCGGGCGCGTCTGCCCCTGCTGCACGCGGGCATCGCCGTGCCTGAGGTCGCCACCGCGTGCGAACTGGGCTTTGGGCAGGGCCTTTCGGTGAATATCCACGCGGCGGCGTCGGACACCTTCTGGTTCGGGACGGACTTCAACCCCGCCCAGGCGGCCTTTGCCCGCTCGCTGGCCCGGACCTCGGACAACGGCGCCCTGCTTTTCGACCAGTCCTTCGCGGAATTCTGCGCCCGCGAGGACCTGCCAGATTTCGACTTCGTGGGCCTGCACGGCATCTGGAGCTGGATCAGCGACGACAACAAGGCCGCCATCGTGGACTTTCTCCGCCGCAAGCTCCGGGTGGGCGGCATCCTGTACATCAGCTACAATACCATGCCCGGCTGGGCCGCCATGCTGCCCATGCGCGAGCTGCTCCTGCGCTACGCGGACGGCATGGGCATGGGCGGCGTGCTGGAACGGGTGGACATGACGCTCGGGTTCGCCGGCCGCCTTCTGGCGACCAAACCCGCCTTTGCCGCCGCCAATCCCCAGATCGCCACGCGCCTTGAGTCCATGCGCGGCCAGAACCGCCACTACCTCGCGCACGAATACTTCAACCGCAACTGGGAACCCATGACCTTTGCGCGCATGGCCGAATGGCTTTCGCCCGCCAAACTGGACTTTGCCTGTTCCGCCCATTTTCCCGACCTCGTGGATGTGCTCAACCTGAGCGACGAGCAGCGCGCGCTCCTTGCGGAGATCCACGATCCCATCCTGCGCGAGACCGTGCGCGATTTCATGTGCAATACCCAGTTCCGCAAGGAGTACTGGATCAAGGGACGGCGCGCGCTGCCCGCGCACGAGGTCCGCGAGGCGCTGGCGCGCGAGCGCCTCATGCTCGCCTGCCCGCGCGAAAGCGTGACCCTCACGGCCAGGGGCGCGCGGGGCGAGGCCCGGCTGGCGGAGGAAGTCTATGCGCCCCTGCTGGACATCCTCGCCGACCATGCGCCGCACAGTTTGGACGAACTGGCGCGCGGGACCGGCGGCATGGACCTGGCAAAGGTCGTGGAGGCGGCGCTCATCCTCTGCGGCAAGGGCGCGTGCCTGCCCGTGGCGCGCGGGGACGGCGCCGGGGAGGAAGCGGCGCGGGCCTCCTGCGCGCGGCTCAACGCCGCCCTTGAGGACCGCGCGCGCTCCGGCGGCGACATCGCCTGGCTCGCCGGGCCGGCCACAGGCGGGGGCGTGCCCGTGGGCCGCATCGAGCAGCTCTTTTTGCTGGGGCTGGAGAGCGGCGGGGAATCGCCGGAGGCGCTGGCGGCCTTTGCCTGGGAGCAGCTTGCCGCGCAGGGGCAGAAACTGCTGCGGGATGGCGCGGCCCTTGAGACGCCGGAAGACAATGTGGCCGAGCTGACACGCCAGGCAACGGATTTTGTGCGGACGCGCCTGCCCCTGCTCCGCGCCCTGGGGGTGACGGCCGGCCGCTGAGGGGCGCGGCATCGATGCAAAAGGCAGCAGGATGCTTTTTGGTCGATGTCGCGTTTGTAGCTATTGGGTACTGCCGAAATTCTCCGTCAAAAACACCTCCTTCGGCGCCGGCTGCGTCAGAGAAAAATTTTCTTGGTCGAGTACTTGAGTACACTCCCTGCGAAAATTTTTCTCTTCCTTGCCGGCTCCGAAGGATCTTATTTTTTAGGATTCTTCCGGCACCAGCATCCGTCTGTCGCTCCGCTCCAGACGGAACGTGGAATATCCATCAGCCGTAGTGGATGACAGATATGACAGCGCCATGCAAAAACGATAACGCCAGAACGCAACGGGGCGCGCCCTCTCTGGTGGAAGGCGCGCCCCGTGTCCTGTACGGCCCCGTGGGGGCCGTTTAGTCTTTCTTGAGGTTTTCGGCCAGCAGCTCGGAGATGTGCTGCACCTTGACCTTCATGCCCTTCTTTTCCGCGCCGCCCTTGATCTGCATGACGCAGCCGGGGCAGTCCACCACCACGCGGCTGGCGCCGGTCTCGTCGATGTGCTTCAGCTTGTTGTCCATGAGCTGGCCGGAGATTTCCGGGAACTTCATGGAATAGGTGCCGCCGAAGCCGCAGCAGACCTCTTCCTCCTCGCAGGGCACATATTCCGCCGCGTCGGCGATGAGCGCGCGCGGGGCTTCCTTGACCTTGAGCCCGCGGCAGAGGTGGCAGGAGGCGTGATAGGTGACCTTCTCGCCGCTGTTGGTGAAGTCCTCGGGCTTGAGGCCCAGCTTGTCATGCACGAAGGAGCTGAAGTCGATGATCTTGTCCGCGAAGGCCTGGGCCTCGAAGCGTTCGGGATCGTTCTCCAGCAGCTTGGGATAGACATGCTTGAGGTGCGAGGCGCAGCTCGCGCAGAGCGTGACGATATAGTCGTAGTCCTTGGGGTTGAACGCCCCGATGTTCTGTTTGGCGATCTCGATGGAGGTCTTGCGCTGGCCCATCATCTCCACGGGCAGGCCGCAGCAGGTCTGCTCCATGGGGAAGTCCACGGCCACGTTTTTGGCCGCCATGATCTTGACCGCGGCCTCCAGCTCTTCGGGATAGATGAAGTCCTGCGCGCAGCCGCCGAAGATGGCGACCTTCATGACCGGGTTCTGCACGCGGGGCGCGATGGATTCCCACTTGTCGCGGAACGCCCTGGGCGCCAGGGCGGGCAGCGCCTTGAAGCCGTGCTTGCCCAGGA
Organism: uncultured Desulfovibrio sp.; assembly: GCF_910584445.1. Lineage (GTDB taxonomy): Bacteria > Desulfobacterota > Desulfovibrionia > Desulfovibrionales > Desulfovibrionaceae > Desulfovibrio. Next base: position 100,456 of record NZ_CAJUBO010000005.1, on the reverse strand, counting down.
ACATGTTGGGCAGATGCCGCTGGAACTGCGTGCCGCCGGTGAAGGGCTTCTGGGCCTTGCTGGCAAAGCGCAGCAGCGTCTGGAAGAGCTTGCGGTTCTTCATCACCGAAGCCAGGAGCGCGGCCTGGGCGCCGCCGCCCTGCTCGTCGGTGACGCGGGCGCGGATCTCACGGATGAGGCGCGGCAGGTCGATGCCGCCCGCGCAGACATTGGCGCAGGATTCGCAGCCCACGCAGTTCTGGCAGAGCACCTTGGCCTTGTCCTTGCCGTGGAAGAAGTAGGTCAGGATGAGTCCGATGGCGCCGATGTAGATGTAGCCCATCTTGTGGCCGCCCACCAGGCGGAAGACCGGGCAGACGTTGGCGCAGGCGCCGCAGCGCACGCAGCGGAAGATCTGCGAGAAGAGCGGGTCCTTGGCGATCTCGGTGCGGCCGTTGTCCAGGAAGACCACATGGAGTTCCTTGCGGCCGTCCGGGCCGACGGCGCAGGGCACACAGCCGCAGATGAGGCTCACATAGGCCGTGAGGCGCTGGGCCGTGGCGTTGCGCGGCAGCACCTGAAGCGCCGTGAGCGCCACGTCGAGAGTGGGCACCAGCTTGTCCAGGCCGGCAATGGCAACGTGCAGGGGCGGCAGGGTCTCCACCATGCGGGCGTTGCCCTCGTTGGTGACGGTGGAGATGGCGCCGTTTTCGGCAATGGCGAAGTTGCAGCCGGAAATGCCCATGTCCGCCGCGATGAACTTGCGCCGCAGCTGGACGCGCGCCACCTTGACGAGCTTCTGCACGTCCTCGGCTTCCTGCTTTTCGCCGGTCTCCTTCTCGAAGTTGTCCGCCACCTGGTAGCGGGAAAGGTGGATGGCCGGCATGACCATGTGCGAGGGCCCTTCGTGGCGCAGCTGGATGATCCACTCGCCGAGGTCGGTCTCGTCCACGATCATGCCCGCCTTTTCCAGCGCGGGATTGAGCTGGATCTCCTCGGCGGTCATGGACTTGGACTTGACCACGCGCCTGACGTTGCGCTTTTTGGCGATGCCGACGATGATCCGGTTGGCCTCGTCCGCATCCTTGGCGCGGTGCACATGGACGCCGCGCTTCTCGGCCTCGGCCTTGAACTGTTCGTACAGCTCCTCCATGTGCTGGCAGGCGTCGTCCTTGGCGGCCGCGATCTCCTGGATGAGCTTGCGCTCGTCCACGTCCTTGAACACGGCTTCGCGGTTGGCCTTGTAGGCCACGGCAAAGGTGTCCAGGGTGCGGCGCAGGAACTCGTCGCCCAGGGCCTCGTCGATCTGCTTGCGATAGTCGGAAAGAGTGGACGGCGCGTTATGCATGGCCTTGGTCCTCCAGGAGAATGATGTGCAGTTCCAGCGGGCCGTGCACGCCCACCGCGGCCACGCGCTCAATGTCGGCGGTGCGGCTGGGACCGGTGACGAAGGTGGTGAAGGTGCCCGCGCCGTCCTTGTGGGCGTTCATGCGCGCGCGCAACTGGTCGGCGATGGAGGGCAGGTCGGGATAGATCTCGGACTTGCGGAGCACGACGACGTTGATCTCCGCGATCATGCCCGCAAGGCGCACATCCTCGTTGTCCGTGTCCAGCATGCAGGTGCCGCTGGCGGCCACGCCGAGGACGGCCTCGGAAAGGCCCACGTCGATGCCCGCGAGGTAGCCGCGCAGGCCCTCGCGCAGGCAGAGGAAGCCCTTTTCGCGGCAGGCCTTGTCCAGCGCGGCGAAATCCGCGTCGCCCAGGGCCGGCGCCGCCACCACGCGCTGGACGCGGGTGGGGCATTTGTTGGGACCGAGGGGGCCTGTCTCCGTGCCAGGCTCATCGGCGAGCAGCTGGGCGGGGGCCTTGCTTTCGCAGACGTCCACCACATATTGCAGGGCCGCTTCCATGGTGGGCAGTTCCTGCACCACGGCGTTGACCAGAGCGGCCTTGGCGCTGAAGGCCTCGACCAGTTCCTGGTTCACAGGGGGCATAGGTTTCTCCTTTTGGGTTCATGCCGGAAGACGGTTCTCCCGGCGTCTGCACAGGGTCCGGTCGCGCGTGGGGCGTTCCGGGGCTAGTCCAGGCTCTCGGCGTAGAGTTCCACCGTGTGCTTGACCCTGATGGGGTCCCTGTTCTGGGAAAGCACGTCCTCCAGTTGCATCATGCAGGCCGGGCAGCCCGCGCTCACCACCGCGGCCCCGGTAGCCACCACATTGTCGCGCTTGCGCTGGCCGATCTTGCGCGAATAGTCGTAGTGGAAGAGGTTGAAGGAACCGCCGCAGCCGCAGCAGCGGTCGGCTTCGTTCATCTCTTTCAGCGCATAGCCGGGGTTGGCCGCGACCACCATGCGCGGTTCCCTGCTCACGCCCAGGGATTTCTTGAGGTGGCAGGAATCGTGGTAGGTGACGGTGGTGGCGCCGGCCCTGGGTTCGGCGGGCGTGACGCCGAGCACATCCACGATGAAGACGTTGATGTCCATGGTCTTGGCGGCAATGCCCGTGGCGAGCGTCGCCTCCGAGGCCCCCAGCCGCTCCGCGTAGCGGGGCCAGAGTTCCTTGATGGTCGAGGTGCAGGAGGCGCAGGGCGTGAGCAGATAGTCAAAGTCGCCCCTGGCGAGCGCGGCCAGGTTGACCTTAAGCTCCCTGAGCATGCCTTCGGCATCGCCCGACGACACGGCCGGGATGCCGCAGCAGGCGAACTCCGCGGGCATGTAGACTGCGACCTTGTGGTGCCGCAGCACCTTGAGGCAGGCCTCGCTCATCTCCACATACATCTTGTCGCCCAGGCAGCCGGGGAAGAAGGCCACCTTGATGCCGCCGGCCGGGCGCGGTTCGTCCAGGGCGCCATAGATGGCGTGCAGGGGCTTTTTCGCCAGCGGGCGGATGTGGCGGTCGCCAAGGATGAAGTTGAACATGGGCGCGCAGACCGTGCCCTGGGCGTCGCCCGTCTTGCGGAAGAGCAGGCTCTGCACCGGCGCGCCCACGCGCATGGCGAAGTTGAACAGCCCCGGTTTGGCGAGCAGGGTGCGGAACACGAGCTTCTTGATGGGGTTGAGTCCGAGGTAGGTATAGACCACCTCGCGGGCCTCCATGAAGATGTCCATGATGTGGACGCCGGGCGGGCACGCGGCCTGACAGGAGCCGCAGAGCAGGCAGCGCCCCAGCTTGTCGGCCAGGGCCTCGGGATCTTCCAGGAGCATGTGGGCGAGATTGTTGATGAGGAAGAGCTTGCCCCGCGCCACGTCGGCCTCCTGTCCTGAAGCGCCGAACATGGGACAGACCGCCTGGCACATGCCGCAACGCATGCAGGCCGTGATCCTGTCGTCCAGCGCCATGAGGCGCTGGGCCAGCTTTTGCAGATTGTTTTCCATGGGCTAGATCTCCACCATTTTCGTGGGATTGAGCAGACCCTTGGGGTCAAGGGCGCGCCGGAGCCTGCGCGAGAACTCGATGGCGCCGCGCCCGGTCTCCTTTTCCAGCCACTTGGCCTTGGCCGTGCCGATGCCGTGCTCGCCCGAGAGCGTGCCCTGAAGGCGGATGGCAACGTCGAACATCTCGTCCACCGCGGCCTCCACGCGCGCGAACTCTTCCCTGTCGCGCTTGTCGCAGAGGAAGGTGGGGTGCAGGTTGCCGTCGCCCGCATGGCCGAAGGTGCCGACCTCCACCTTGTGCTTGGCCGCGATCTCGTTGACGGCCTTCATCATGGCCGGGATCTGCGAGCGCGGCACCGTGGCGTCTTCGAGCACCGTGGTGGGCCGGCAGCGCGCGAGCACGGGCAGGGCCTGGCGGCGGGCCTCCCAGAGGCGGTTCTTTTCTTCCGCGTCCTTGGGCACATGGACGGCCGTGGCATGGTTGGCCTTGAGGACCTTCTCCACGGCGGCGGCGTCGTCGGCCACCTGGGCGGGGTGGCCGTCCACCTCGATGAGCAGGATGGCGCCGGCCTCGCGCGGAAGCCCGGCATGGGTGAAGTCGTCCACGCGCACGATGGTGTTGTTGTCGAGAAATTCCAGGGTGCAGGGCAGGATGTGGGCCGCGATGATGCCGGCCACGGCCTCGGCGGCGTCCTGCATGTCCGCGAAGACGGCCATGAGCGCCTGGGAGGCCTGCGGCGGCGGAATGAGCTTCATCACCGCCTGCGAGATGATGCCGAGCGTGCCCTCGGACTGGATCATGAGTCCGGGCAGGTTGTAGCCGGTCACGCATTTCACCGTGCGCGAGCCGGACCGCACCAGGGCGCCCGTGGAATCGAAGAACTCGATGCCCATGAGATAGTCCTTGGTGACGCCGTATTTCAGGCCGCGCAGGCCGCCCGCGTTCTCGGCGATGTTGCCGCCCAGGGTGGAAACCGTCTGGGAACCCGGATCAGGCGGATAGAAGAGTCCCTTTTTCGCCACCTCGGCGGCGAACTGGGCGGTGATGACGCCAGGCTCCACCACGGCGTAGAGGTCATTGGAATTGATTTCGATGATCCGGTTGAGTCCCGTGGTGAGGATGACGGCGGAATCCACGCTGTCGGGGATGGTGCCGCCGGAAAGGTTGGTGCCCGCGCCGCGCACGGTCATGGGCACGCCTGCCTCATAGAGCTTTTTCACGCACTGGCCGAGCTGCTCCGCGCTGGTGGGGCGCAGCACCATGGCGGGCGTCACCGAGGGGAGGACGGCCGAATCGAACGAATAGCTCTGCCGGTCGGCCTCGGAGGTGAAGACGTTTTCCTTGCCGAGCAGGTCTTCAAAATCCTTGATCAGTGCCTGACTTGCCATAGAACCTCCTCGCTCCTGCGGGATGGTGCCGATGCGTGGGATGCGCATCCGGCGCGCCGGAATGCCGCGGGCGCACGGCCCTGCCGCGCGGGCGCGGTTCCGGGATATTCCGAAAAAAAGGGATGCCCCGCGCCGGTCGCCCCGCGCCGCCGGGCCGGAAGTCCGGCCGGCCGCCGGGGGATGCCGACGGTACATTGCCACTGCCTGTACTATCTCTTTCACTGTAGCAGCCGCCGCACAAATACGCAATGAAAACCCGCGTGCCGACCGGCCGGATGACGGCGCGCGGTCCCGACGCGTCAGGCCGCGCGGGAAGGCGCGCCTTGACGGCCGGGGGCCTCCCGTCTATGGTGAAACTGCCGGGCCGCGCCCCCCCCCACCCCCGGGCGACCCGGCCCGCCGGTTCCGGAAAGAATGCCGTCATGCCCGCACCACGTTTCGCCATGCCCTTCTTCCTGCCCGTGTTCGCCTTTGCGGCGGCCATCGGCGCGGGCGGTTTCCTTCTGGGGCTGGACGTGTTCGCCACGCGGCCCGTGCATCCGGTGGACGCGCTCTTTCTCGCCACATCGGCGGTCTGCGTCACGGGGCTTGCCCCGTTCGACATCTTCGCCGTCTATACCCGGCCGGGCCAGTGCGTCGTTCTGGCCCTCGTCCAGCTGGGCGGCATCGGCATCTTCACCTATGCCACGCTCTTCGTCCATCTGATGGGCCGCAGGATCTCCCTCACGGACCGGGTGGCCGTGGAGCAGGGCCTGTTCTACGATCACGGGTTCAGCCTGTCGGCCTTCGTGCGCCGGGTCGTTGCCCTGGTCTTCGTCATCGAGTCCGCGGGCGCCCTCTGCCTGCTTGCCCTGGGGGAGGAGGAGATCGGCCTGTTCAACGCGGTCTTTCTTTCCGTCTCGGCATTCTGCAACGCGGGCTTCGCGCCCTGGGGCGACAGTCTGGAGCGCTTCCGGGGCGCTCCGGGGCTGAACGGCATCATCATGGCGCTCATCGTGCTGGGGGGGCTGGGCTTTTTTGTGCTGGACGATCTTTTGCGGCGCCTGCGGCACGCTCTCGGCCGTCACTTCGGCCCGGCGCGCCGGCTGCCGCAGCCGGAAAACGCGGCTCCCCGCCTTTCCTGGTGCAGCCGGCTCGTGCTGCGGACGACCTTCTGGCTCATCGTTGCCGGCGGCCTGGGCATCTTCGCGCTGGAATGGCGCAATCCGGCCTTTGCGGGCATGCCCGTCCACGAGCGCCTGCTCTCGGCGTTTTTTGAAGCCGTGACCTGCCGCACGGCGGGCTTCGACACGGTGAACCAGGCGTCGTTCAGCACGGCCAGCCTCCTGTTCGCGGTCCTGCTCATGGGCATCGGCGGTTCGCCCGGTTCGTGCGCGGGCGGCATCAAGACCACCACCTTCCGCGTGGTGCTGGCCCAGTTGCGCGCGCGGCTCACGGGGCGGCCGCAGGCGGTGCTTCAGGGACGCGGCCTGACGGATGCCACCATCAGCCGGGCGTTCCTGCTCTTCTTCTGCGCCACCTTCATCATTCTGGCCGCGAGTTTCATCATCCTTCTGCTGGAGCGGGGCGCCACGCCGCACACGGCCTCGGCGCCGCTTTTCGACATCGTGTACGAAGTGGTCTCCGCGTTCTGCACGGTGGGGCTTTCCCTCAATCTGACGCCCAGGCTCTGCGGGTCCAGCAAGCTCGTGCTCTGCTGCGCCATGTTCATCGGCAAGCTGGGACCCATCTGGCTCATCGGCGCGGTCAGCCAGCTGGCGGCGCCCCAGGCGTTCCGGTACCCTGAAGAAACGCTGCCCGTGGGCTAGACGCCCGCGGCGGAGGAAGACCAAAGGCGGATGACATGAAACATGCGGGCGAGACGGGCATCATCGGTCTCGGCAAGTTCGGCCTCCAGTTCGGCACGGTGCTTGCCGGCCTGGGCGGCAGGTGCGTGGGCGTGGACGTGGCGCCGGCAAGGGTGCAGCTTGCCCGGGAGGTGCTGACCCAGGCGTGGGAGGCCGATGCCACGGACAAGACCGCCCTGGCGCAGCTCCATTTCGCCGGGCTGGAGACCGTTGTCATTTCGGCGGGCGACGATCTGGAAGCATCCATCCTGGTGGCGCTCAACCTGCTGGAGCTGGGCGTGCGCAACATCATCGCCAAGGCGGCCACGCCGCTGCACGCCAAGGTGCTGCGGCGCATGGGGGTGAGACGCGTCATCCAGCCGGAGATCGACGCCGCCACCCAGCTGGCCCATGCCCTGGACAATCCGGGCCTCCTGGACCTTTTGCCCATCGGCAAGGGGGTGGCCCTGCAGGAAATGACGGTGGAGCGCCTGGCGGGCAAGAGCCTGCGGGAGCTGGAGCTGCGCCGCGAGAACCATGTGCTGGTGGCCGGGGTGCAGGGAGCCGGCGACCGGGAATACCGCTTTGTGCCCGACCCGGACAGGCCGTTGCAGGCCGGGGACAAGCTGCTCGCCATCGGCTACCGGGAGGCGGTGGCCGCCCTGGCCGCCCGGGCCTGAGCCGCGCCTGGGGAAGGCCGGCGCGGATTGCCATGCGCGGCGGCTTTGGATATGATGCCGGACCATTTGCCGTTGAGGTGCTCCATGGCCGATACGAAGCCGGATGTTCTGGAAGAACCGGAAAGCTGGTTCGCTCTCGCGTGTTCGCAACGCGCGTTCATCAACCTCGTCTTCCTGCTGGACAAGTGCGAGGTCTCCCGCTTCGCCGCGCCGTGCATCATGATCAAGAACGGCCACTTCGTGGTCCGCGCCGAGCTGGAGCAACTGGCGGCGCATCCGCTCATCTGGGGTTCCGAAGTCAGCGGCTATTTCACGGTCATGCGCGACAAGCCCGTGACCTGCCACTTTCTGTCGCGGCTCGCCCGCATCTACAACGGGCCGCTCAATTCCATGTATCTCGTCTTTCCCCTGCCGGAAGAGATCGACCACAACCAGCGCCGGTTCAGCAAGCGCGTCAACCTGGACAGGGAAAGCGCCGAAGGTTTCGGCGTCTGGTACGGGCGGCTGGTGCACGGCGGACCCGAGGAGCTGCCGGAACTCGCCTGGACGCCGCTGGAAAATGACGAATGCGAACTTGGCGAGCTTTCGGCCTCGGGCATGCGTCTGGACGCGCTGGGCGCGAGTCCGCTCTCGCATTCCTCCCTCAACGACCCCGTCCTGCTCAAGGGCGATTTCGGCAGGAGCGGCGAACCCAACCCCATCTTCGTGCGCGGCGCCATCGTGCGCGCCATGCCCAAGCCCGATGCCGAGGGCGTCATGAGCTACGGCTGCCGCTTTCTTTCGTGGCGCAAGGTGGTGACGCCCTTCGCCAATACCTGGTTCCGGGTGGACGAGGACGGCGTGGGAGCCATCGCCGAGTGGCTCAACCGCAATTTTCGCGCGGTCTCTTCCTGAAGAACGGTCTTCCGCGGGCGGCGTCAGGCGCTGCCGTCCGTGTTTGCGGGGCGGCCGGGGCCGTCGTCAGCGCGGCGCCACCTGCGGGGCGGCGTGGCCGTGCGGCGCGGGAGCGCCGGGCTGCGGGGCGCCGGCCAGGGCGCGCAGTTGCTCCATGGACTGTTCCAGCGATTGCGGGTCGCTCACTTCCTGGCGGAGAAAGCTGTTGATGGCGGGCATGGCCGCGATGGCTTCGTCGATCTCCGGGTTGCTGCCCCGCGCGTAGGCGCCGATATTGACCATGTCCTCCACGCGGCGGAAGGTGCTCATGCGGCGCGTCACCACGCGGCCGGCCAGCACGTCCTCGCGCGGGCAGATGTCCGAGCGCAGGCGGCTGATGGAGCGCAGGACGTCGATGGCCGGGAAGTGCCCCTGGTCGGCCAGGTCGCGCGTGAGCACGATGTGTCCGTCCAGGATGGAGCGCACCGCGTCGGCGATGGGTTCGTTGAAGTCGTCGCCATCCACGAGGACGGTATAGATGCCGGTGATGGTGCCGCTGGCCGAGCGCCCGGCGCGCTCCAGCAGCTTGGGCAACTGGGCGAAGACCGAGGGCGTGTAGCCCTTGGTGGTGGGCGGTTCGCCCACGGCCAGGCCCACTTCGCGCGCGGCCATGGCGAAGCGCGTGACCGAGTCCATCATGAGCAGGACGTCCATGCCCTTGTCGCGGAAGTATTCCGCCACCGCCGTGGCCGCATAGGCGGCGCGCATGCGTACCAGCGGCGACTGGTCGGACGTGGCGATGACGAGCACCGAGCGCGCCATGCCCTCCGGTCCCAGGTCGCGCTCCATGAACTCCACCACCTCGCGGCCGCGTTCGCCGATGAGGGCGATGACATTGACGTCCGCGCGGGTGTAGCGGGCCATCATGCCCATGAGCGTGGACTTGCCCACGCCGGAGCCGGCCATGATGCCCACGCGCTGCCCCTTGCCCAGGGTGATGAGGCTGTTGATGGAGCGCACGCCCACATCGAGCATGTCCGTGATGCGCGGGCGCTGGAGCGGGCTTGGCGGGTCCGTGTAGAGCGGGGCCAGCTCCGGCTGCCAGAGGGAGCGGGCCTTGACGGCCCATTGGGGCGCATGGGGGGCCTGAAGCTCCATCTGGCGTTCGTAGTCCGCCTTGGCCTGGTCGCCGGGGGGCAGGGGAGAGGAATACAGCTCCGCGCTCACGGGCGGCCCGGCGTCAAGCGGCGTGCCGAAGGCGTCAAAGGCGCGGCCGAGCAGGTCAGGACCCACGGGAAAGACCGGCGGCATGCTCGTATTGCGGATGAGGCTGCCGGGCCTGATGCCGCGCATGTCGCCATAGGGCATGAAAAGAAGATTGCCGTCGCGGAAGCCCACCACCTCGGCGGCCACGCCCTCGTCCTCGCCGTCGGGCAGCATGTGGCAGACCGCGCCCAGGGGCGCGCGCAGGCCGCTGCCTTCGGCCACCAGGCCCACCACCTTGTTCACCTTGCCGAACAGGCGGAGGGGATTGGCCTCATGGAGGAGCCTGCGGCAGGCGCGGGGATCGAGTTTCATGGCGACAGTGTCCTGGCGGGATTCCGTTGGCTGCGCGTACGGCCGTCCGGGCGCATGGTTTTTTCCGCGATGCCCCGCCGCCGTGCGGACGGCGCGCCCCGGCTCAGGCGCCGGGGAGAAAGCCCCCGTGAGCGAGCACCTCGTCCCGCGCGTCCGTTCCCGGGGCGTCTTCGGGGGCGGCGGGCTGCGGCCCGGCGGCTTCCGGGGCGTCGAGCGGGAAAAGTTCCTCTTCCAGTTCCGCGATGCTGGGATCGGCCTTTTGGGCGGTCGCCCGCGCCGCCAAGGACGCATGCGGGCCGTCGGGGGCGGTGGGCGGGAGAGGACCCGCGCCGTCGTCGCCAAGGGGCGGCAGCCAGGCAAGCCCGTCATTTTCGCTGTCCGCGGTGGCGGCCGCGGGTGCCCCGGCCGCGGGAGGGGCCGCGCCATCGTCCGGAGGCGCGGCCGCTGTTTCGGCCGCTGCCGTCTGCGCCGCGCCGGTCGCCGCAGGGGTCTCCATCCCGGAGGCGGCGCCTTGGGGAGCCGCTTCCTCCGCGGGAGCGCCCATGTCGATGTCGTCCGGGGGCAGGCGGGAAAGGTCAGGTTCCGCATCCGCCAGCGCGGGGTCCTCCGCGGGCGTCTCCGGCGCGGCGGCTTCCGGGGCTGTGGCTTCCGGGGCGTTGTCCGCTGCCGGCGCGGCGGGCGAGGCGGCAGCTTGCGCGGGGGGCGCCGGGGCGGCGGCTTCGGGAGGCGCTTCCGCTCCGGGAACGGTTTCGGCGGGAGCGGGGACCGCCTCCTGCGGCGCAGGTCCCGGCGGTGGCGCGATCTCGGCCAGGCGCGTGGTTTCCCGCTCCACCAGCGTGTCCACGGCGGCATCCGCTTCGGACTCTTCCTCGCGTTCGGGCAGGGCAAGGTGGCAGAGGATGGAATCCACCATTTCCCGGAAATGTTCGCGGCGGCAGTCCACGCTGCCGCTGCCGCTCTCGGCCACCAGGCCGCCCGGTTCCATGCGCTCGTCGCCGTGGACGATCCACTGGACAAGTTCCGGGGCGTGCTCGCGCGCGGCCGCGAACATGTCGCTCACCGCCGCCTCGTCCGCGGGATTGACGCGCACCGTGATGGTGGCTCGGTCCTCCAGCAGGCCCACGGCCCGAAAAACAAGCGCCCTGAGCAGTTCCGCATGGTCTTCGCGGAGCACATGGCCCGTGCCCGCGGCCACGGCCTCCTGGGCAAGTTCCGCCAGTTCCTCGCGCCAGGTGGCGGCCAGGGCCGTGCGCTGGGCGGCCACGGCCCGCAGGAGCGCCCCCAGGGACTGCCCCAGTTCCGCCCGGAACTCGCGCAGTTCTTCCCCCGCCTGATCCATGCCTGTCTGGAAGCCTTCGCCGTGGGCGGCCTCGCGCACGCGCACGGCGGCCTCGCGCTCGGCCTGGGCGCGCGCCAGCTCGGCGGCGGCCTCCTTGTGCAGGGCCTCGGCCTCGGCCTTGAGCGCGGCGCAGTGGGCGGCGGTCTCGCGCTGGCGGGCGGCCACTTCGGCCCTGGCTTCCTCAAGCACTTTCAGGCGTTCGGCATAGGCCTCGCCGAGGATCTCCCTGGCGCGTTCGGCGGCGCGGGCGCGCACGCGCTCCATGTAGTCGGCTTCCTGCTCCTGCCGGAGCTTTTCGCGGCGCATGGGTTCCTGCATGGCGTCGAGCTGCTCCACCGTGGCTTCGCGCTCGCCCATGAAGATGGTGCCCCATTTTTTCCGCAACTGCTCGGAGGCCATGCCCGTTCCCATTGCCGGAGGTTATGCCGCCAGAGGGGCGCTACACGAAGACGTCGCCGCCGCCCCTGCTCACCACCACCTTGTTTTCCGCCTCCAGGCGCCGCACCACCTTGACGATGCTCTGCTGCGCGCCTTCCACGTCGGAGATCTTGGTGGGACCCATGAATTCCAGTTCCTCGCGGATCATGTTGCCCGCGCGTTCGGACATGTTCTTGAAGAACTTTTCGCGCAGGTCCTCGCTGGCGCCGCGCAACGCGAGGGTGAGCACCTCGTTGGAGATCTCCTTGAGCAGCTCGCGCACGCCCTTGTCGTCGATATTCTTGCAGTCCTCGAAGACGAACATGAGGTTGCGGATATCTTCGGCCATCTGGGCGGATTCCTCCTCGATCTCGGAGAGGACCTCCTCTTCGGTGGCGCGGTCCACGGCGTTGAGGATCTCGGCCACCGACTGCACGCCGCCCACCTTTTTGCCTTCCTTGCCGCCCATGGCGATGAGCTGGCTCGTGAGCACCTTGTCCACCTCCATGAGCATTTCCTCGGGCACGGATTCGAGCTTGGCGAGGCGCGTGAGCACTTCGGCGCGCACGCCGGCGGGCAGGCTCGTCAGCAGATTGGCGGCCTGGTCGGGATGGAGATGGCCCATGATGAGCGCCAGCGTCTGCGGATGCTCGTTGCGCAGGATCTGCGAGAGCAGGCGCGGGCTTACCTGTTCGAGGTCGCGGAAGGGCGCCGGGCCGGTATCGAGGCTCAGGGCGTCCATGACGTACTTGGCGGTCTCGGGGTCCAGGTTGCGGACAAGGAGACGCTTGGCCGTGTCCGTGCCGCCGGAGATCATGTCCACGCCGTCCACCAGGGATTCGTGGAAATTCCTGAGCACTTCCTCCACGGTTTCACGCGGGATGGGTCCCAGTTCCACGATGGCCTTGGAGACGTCGGCGATCTCCTGGCGCTCCATGCGCTTGAAGACATCGGCGGTGAACTTGTCGCCCATGGCGAGCAGGAGGACCGCGATGCGCTGCTGGCCGGTCAGTTCCATTCTTGCGTGACTCCTTTCCCGATTCCGCGTCTGTGGTCATCAGCCCCGGCGGGGGCGCGCTAGTGGTTCTCATCCTTGAGCCAGCGGCGGATCAGGCTCACCGCCTGATCCATGTGCTGCTCCGTCATGCGGAATACCCTGAGCTTCAGTTCCTCCACCCGCTGGTTGGTGGCCTTGTGCGCCAGGCGGATGGCCCTGAGGTCGGCAAGAGCGGGCGGCTGCGGCCCGCTCCTGCTTCCTCCGGACAATGCCTTGATCTTAGGCTCTTGCTTCATCTTTCTGCATCCAGCCGCGCACCAGGCTCACCACCTGCTCCATATGGTTGTCGGAGAGGGTGAAGATGTGCGCCTTGAGGGCTTCGATATCCTTGAAGACGAGGTCTTCTTCTTCCTCAATGGGTTCCGGCTCTTCCTCCTCGACCTTGGCGGCTTCCTCAAGCGCTTCGTAGAGCGCCAGCTGCTCCTCGGCGGAAGGCAGACCCTCCAGCCCCTCGACCATCTCCCCGGCTTCGACCTTGGGCCGGATGAGGGCCAGCACCACGGGCCGCACCACGAGCATGAGGAAGAGGAAGGCCAGCAGCGCGTTGAGCAGGGGCTTGCCCAGGCGCTCGGCATAATCCGCCAGCACTTCGGCGAAGTTCGGCTCGTGGGGCGGTTCGGAATCGTTGAACGGCGCCGAACTCACTTCCAGGGAGTCGCCGCGCGTCGTGTTGAGTCCCACCGCGTTGGACACGAGCTGCCGCACCCGGTCCAGCTCTTCGGGCTTGCGGGGCACGAAATTCCACACGCCGTCCGTCTTTTCATACGACCCATCAATGATAACCGCAACCGTCAGGCGGCGCAAATCTCCCACATTGGCGATGATCTGCTGCTCTTCCTTGTTGATCTCGTAGTTGGTGGTGCGCGTCTCGCGGGTGCCGTTCTGGTTGGAGACCGAACCCGTGATGCCGTCGCCGCGGAAGTTGGCATCCGGCGCGCCGGCTTCAAGGTTGGCCTGGCCCTGCTGGCTTTCTTCGCTGCGCTGCTCGCTGCGGACGACGGTTTTTTCCGGGTCGTAGATCTCGCGGCGGATGGTCTTCTGGCTGAAGTCCATGTCCGCGTTGACCTTGGCGATGACGCGGCCGGGTCCGAAAATGGGTTGCAGCAGTTCCTCGATGCGGCGCTCGAGGTTGCGCTGCACCGTGAGGCGATGCTCCATCTGGGTGGTGCTGATGCCCGCCAGCGTGTCCTCGTCCGGCTCGTAGAGCACCTTGCCGCCGTTGTCGGTAATGGAGACGTGGTTCTTGTCCAGCCCTTCCACAGCCATGACCATCATGTTGAGGATGGCCGTGATCTCCTTCTGGTCGGGCTTGGTGCTGGGCTTGTTGAGCTTGAGCACCACCGAGGCCGAGGGGTCCTGCCGTTCCTCCACAAAGAGGCTGCGGTGCGGGATGACCAGATGGACGCGCGCGCTCTCCACACTGGGAAACTCGCTGATGGTGCGGGAAAGCTCACCCTGCAGGGCGCGGGTGTAGTTGATCTTCTGCACGAAATCCGTCTGGCCGACCTTGACCTTGTCAAAAATCTCAAAGCCGATGCCCTGCCCCACCAGGCCGCCTTCGCCGGCGATCTTGATGCGCTGGTCATAGACCACTTCCTGCGGCACCAGGATGGTGGCGCCGTTGTCGGCGAGCTGGTAGGTGATCTTGTCCGCCTGGAGCGCCTTGATGACGGAACTGGCGTCTTCCGGACCCAGGTTGGAGTAGAGCACCTTGTACTCCACGCGCCCGGCCCAGAGCGAAAGGCCGATGACGCAGGCCACCACGGCTACGGCGCCCCCGGCCACGGCGATGCGCTGAAGTGTGTTCAGTCGGCCCCAGAGTCCCTTGATGCTGTCGACAAAAGTGGTGATGAAAGCTGGCATGACGGTTCCCCTCGTTCCTGGGCGCCCCATGGCGCCGCAACCCTGTGATGCCTCTGGAGATAGCAAAGGATGTGCCAGTGCTTGTTATCGATAACTATTTGATTATATATGCTATTTTCTGGATTTCCCCTGTTCAAAAAACTGACGCGAAACACGGCCGGCCCCGCGGGACACACGCGGGACCGGCCGTGACGAAAAAGAGTGTTCGGAATGGAGTGGCGCGGGGCTTCGGCGGGGAACGCCGCGAAGCCGCACGGGTTTTTTCGTTTCCGCGCGAAAGCGCCCTAGAACTGCATGCGCGAGAGTTCCTTGTAGGCCTCGAGCACCTTGCCGCGCACCGCGCTGGTGAGCTTCATTGCCATGCTCGACTTCTGCATGGTGATCATGAGTTCGTGGACGTTCTGGCTCCGGCCGGAGGCGAAATCGTCGATGGCCTGCGCCTTGGCCGCCTCAAGTTCATTGACGCGGTTGAGCGAGCTTGTGACCGTATTGGTGAAGCTGTTCTGCGGCGTGACCGGGATATGCTCCTGCTCCGGGTAGCGGATGAAATCCGCCTGGGCGCCGAAGTTCTCGGGGCGGTCGACGCGGTCGCGCAAGAGCGACTGGTCCAGCGTGCGCGAAAAGAGCGTCTGCTTGCCGACGGGCGTGCCCTGCCTGAGGGAACCGTCCACCTTGTTGAAGTGCTGAAGCGCTTCCGTATATGCCCGCATGCCCGCTGCCTGAATGCTCATTGTCTGCTCCCGCGTGGTCCGTCGCTGTTTCCGTGTCCGTCAAAAAACCGTTACGACCTGCCGATCTCCAGGGCCTTGTTGAACATGCCCTTGATGGCTTCCACGGTGGTGACGTTGGCCTCGTAATTGCGCTGCGCGGTCATGAGGTGCGCCATTTCCTCCACCACGTTGATGTCCGGATAGGACACATAGCCCTCGGCGTTGGCATCCGGGTGCCCCGGTTCGTAGACCTGCTTGAGCGGGCGCTTGTCCTGCGTGACGCCGAGGATACGCACGCCCTTGAGTTCGCGGTCCAGCGCCGAGCGCATGTGGACGGAAAAGGGATCGTCCACATCGGTTGCCACCTGGACCACGGTGCGGCGGCGGTAGGGACCGCCGAACGGCGTGCGCGTGGTCTTGGCGTTTGCCAGGTTCATGGCGATGGTATTGATGCGCGTGCGGTCCGCGGTGAGTCCGGATGCGCTGATGTCCATGGCGGTGAGAAAATCCATGACTGCCTCCCGAAACGCCGGCTAGTACTGCTTGCCGTCCTGAATGATGGTGGACAGCCCCTCGAAACTCTTGGTCATGACCTGGGTCAGGGCCGTGTACTGGAGCTGGTTCTTGGCGTGCTTCGCCATTTCCTTGTCCAGATGGACGCGGTCTTCGCCGTGGATCTGGCGCGGCTTGAACTGCTTGGACCATTCAGGACCGAAATTGTCGGGATTGAAGGCCGCGGGCATGTGCCCCTGGCTCGTGATGCTCATGCGGCCGCGCATGTCCAGGCCAAGGGCGCTTTGCAGCTCCTTCTCGAATTCGATTTCACGCGGTTTGTAGTTGGGCGTCTCCACGTTGGCAAGGTTGCTCATGATGACGTTCTGCCGCTGGAGCTGCATGTTCATGACGCGGCCCACAAGGCCGATCTGGCTGTTGAACAATGATTTCATGACGCCTCCCGCATGGCCGGACTCGTCCCGGCATGGCTTCGCTGTGTCGTGCCCTTCCAAAAGCAAACACTGTTCCAGCAGCGGAAAGTGGTGTATTTTCATTGGGATATGAGCGTATTTTTCTGCGGGGGACAGGCGGGCGGCGTGGGCGGCGCGGGTTTTTTGACGCGGGACCGGACGGGTCCATGCCGGAATTGGCGGAACGTGCAGGAATTTTTCGGACGGCGCGGGGCGGAGCGGCGCATGGCGGCCCATGCGCGGGGGACCTGCGGGGCTGTTCCCCGCCGAAAACACGCGGGAGAAAAAGGTGGTCGGAGCGAAAGGATTTGAACCTTCGACCCCCTGGTCCCAAACCAGGTGCGCTACCAGACTGCGCCACGCTCCGACAAAAGGGCGCGGGCATGGAGAATGCCCGCATGCTGGACCTTCGTATTTAGTGGAATATCCGCGCGCTGTCCAGCGGCGCGCTGTCCTCGCGGGTCCTGCGCCGCCGGGAGGGCCAAAAACGGCGAACGCCCGCCGGAGCTGCCCGGCGGACGTTCACGCGCGAAAATTCTGGGGCGAAAGATGGGACTTGAACCCACGGCCACCTGGGCCACAACCAGGTGCTCTACCAACTGAGCTACTTCCGCCGCAAGGCATTCTTCATACACAGGGGCAGTGCTTTTGGCAAGCGATTTTTCCTGTCATGGCGCGGCCGAGAGCGCACGGCCGACGGCGCGGCGTTCTTCCGGCAGCGGCGGCGTGCCCCGACTCTGGATTTTCTTTAGAAAATCGCCTAGACTGCGGCTTTCATCTTCGCGGGCGGGCACGCCCGCGCACCAGGCGGGAGGCCTATGGACAAGCTCGTCATCCGGGGCGGCGTTCCGCTCGCGGGCGCCATCAGCGTCAGCGGCTCCAAGAACGCGGCCCTGCCCATCCTTTTCGCGTCCATCCTTGTGGACGGCACCGCGACGTTCCGCAATGTGCCGCGCCTGCGCGACATCGACACCACCCTTGACCTGCTCGGCCGCCTCGGCTGCGCGTGCCGCCGTGAGGACGACCATGTTTCGGTCGCGCCCGGGACGCTTTTGCCGGAAGCTCCCTATGACCTCGTACGCACCATGCGCGCCTCGGTGCTCTGCCTGGGACCGCTTCTGGCGCGCATCGGCCGGGCGCGCGTGGCCCTGCCGGGCGGCTGCGCCATCGGCGCGCGGCCGGTGGACCAGCACCTCAAGGCGCTGGAGCTTATGGGCGCCTCCTTCGATCTGGAGGAAGGGTATATCGTCGGCCACTGCCATCGCCTTGCCGGGGCGCGCGTCACGTTCGACATGCCCACGGTGGGGGGGACGGAGAATCTGCTCATGGCGGCCAGCCTCGCCCATGGCGAGACCATTCTGGAGAATGCCGCGCGCGAGCCGGAGGTGGTGGACCTCGCCAATTTCCTCATGGCCTGCGGCGCGCAGATCTCCGGGCAGGGCACGGGCGTCATCCGCATCCAGGGGGTGCCGTCGCTGCACGGCGCGGACTACACCGTCATGCCCGACCGCATCGAGGCGGGCACGTTCCTTGCCGCCGCGGGCATCACCGGCGGCGACCTGCTGGTGCGCGGCTGTCCCTTTGGGGAGCTGGAGGCGGTCATCCTCAAGCTCCGCGACATGGGCATGGAGATCGAGGCGGAGCCTGACGGCGTGCGCGCCCGCTGCCATGCCCCCCTGCGCTGCGTGGATGTGAAGACGCAGCCCTATCCCGGCTTTCCCACGGACATGCAGGCGCAGATCATGGCCCTCATGTGCGTGGCCCAGGGCGCGGGCGTGGTGGAGGAAAGCATTTTCGAGAACCGGTTCATGCATGTCCAGGAACTCACGCGCATGGGCGCGCAGATCAAGGTCTCCGGGCATACGGCCATGGTGCGCGGCGGCCGGGAGCTTGCGGGCGCCCCGGTCATGGCCTCGGACCTGCGGGCGAGCGCGTCGCTGGTGCTGGCGGGTCTGGCCGCGCGCGGCGTGACCGAGGTGCGGCGCATCTATCACCTGGACCGCGGCTATGAGCGCATCGAGGACAAGCTCGGTGCGGTGGGCGCGCATATCCGCCGCGAGGCGGAGTAACCCCAGCGGAGCAGCATCATGTCCCGTATCTTTTTTTCCGGACCAGTGCGCGGCGCGTTCCTCGCGGTCCTGCTGTGCGCCGCCGCGCTGCTTCAGGGCTGCGCCTACAGCGCCTACGGCCTGTATGACGACCAGCGCCTCATGGATACCATCACCGACGACAAGGCCATGGCTACGAGCATCAAGACCGCGCTCATGAAGGAGCATTTCACCGACGGCTGGGCCGTGGCCGTCTATTGCTATTACGGCAATGTCTTCCTGGTGGGCGAAGTGCCGAAGAACATGCAGGCAAAGGCCGTGAGCATCGCGCGGAGCTACAGGCCCAGGTCCGTCACGCCGCACTGGTTCAGCCCGGCCTCCAGCGATACCTCCAACCTTGCCCTCGCCACATCCCTGCGCGCGGACCTCATCAGCGCCAAGGGGCTTTCGTCCACGCGCATCGATACGGAGGTCAACGCGGGGCGGGTGGTGCTGCTGGGCGTGGTCAGGGATGACGCGGAAAAGCGGCTGGCGATCAGCGTGGCGCGCAAGCTCAAGGGCGTGACCTCGGTGACGAGCTATCTCATGCTGCCGCAAAAGCCGTATGCGCCGCAGGGCAAAAGCGGCGGCAAGGGCGCTGATCCGGAAACGGCGGGTTCCCCCGGGGAGCGCGAACTCCCCGCCGTGCAGCCCGGCTCCGCCGTATAGGCGGCACACCGGGGCGCCCGCGCATTCAGGCCCGGCGCCGCGCCCTGCGCGCGGCAAGGGCCGCGGCCAGGCGCCGCAGGGCCGGTTTTTCTCCGCGCGTGGTGCCCGTGGCGGGCGCGTCCGCCGCGCACAGCCGCGCGAGCAGCTCCAGGGCTTCCTCCACGCTGTCCACCCAGACGGTGGCCGCGCCGTGGAGCATGAGTCCCGGTCCTTCCAGCGGACCGCGGATGCCGAGCACCGGCACCCCGGCGCCGGCGGCCAGCCCGACCTCCACCCCGGCGTCCTGCCCCGATGCCCCGTAGTAGATGACAAGATCCGCAGCAAGGCAGGCATCGCGGCAAAAGGCATAGACCGCGCCGCCCTCCCTGTCCGTATCCATCCAGAGGCGGCGCTCCGCCGGCGTCAGCCCGGGGGGAGGCGCGGCTTTTTCCGTCCAGTCCAGAATGCGGCAGCCAAGGGCCTTGAGTTCGCGCCCGAGCAGGCGCACCCCATGCTTGTGCTTGAAGGAGCCGGCCACATAGATGGTCAGGGGCGCGGCGCCGGCCGGCCCGGGGAGCGGGGGTCCGGCCGCGTTCCGGGCGCGGCGTTCACCGGGGTTCGGGGGGATGCGGCGGGGACGGCGCACGGCTAGAACTCGATGCCCGGCGCGGCGGCGATGCCCCGCCGCCACGGATGTTTGCGTTCCCGCATTTCGGTCACCAGGTCGGCCTCGGCGGCGAGCCAGTCGGGAAGGCCCCGGCCGGAGAGGACAAGATGGCGCTCAAGGCCGCGGCTGGTCTCCATGAGAGCGCGAAGTTCCTCCTGGCGGAGCAGTTCCGCGCCCAGGGCATACAGCGCCTCGTCGAGAATGAGCATGTCCACGGCGGGAAGCTGTTCCCCGGCCCAGGCCAGAAGCTCCAGGGCGGCGGCGCGGTGGGCGGGCCGGTCCTTTTCGTTGCGCAGGAAGCCGAGGCCCCCGGCGCGGAACCGGACGCCAGGCAGCCGCCGGAGCATGACCTGCTCCCCGGCGCCGCAGTCGCGTTTCATGAACTGGGCGAAGGCCACGGCCATGCCCTGCCCGAGGGCGCGCAGGGCCTGCCCCGCGCAGGCGCAGGTCTTGCCCTTGCCCTCGCCGGTATAGACAAGGATCATTGCCAGACTCCGGGGAGGCTGGTCCCGCAGGCCGGGCACACCCCCGGCGTTTTTCCCTGGCGGATCTGGTAGCCGCGCCGTTCGATGACCGGCGCGCCGCAGGAGGGGCAGAGCGTCGAACTGCCGATGATCCCTGTGGTATTGCCGATATAGACGTGGCGCAGCCCTTCCTCGCGGCCGGTGCGCCAGGCATCCTCAAGCTGGAAGAGCGGAGTGGAGGGGTGGGCGGCCATCATGGCCGCGCCGTGAAAGGCCGTGAGGTGCCAGGGCGTGTCCGGCCCAAGCTCGTCGCGGATGAAGCGGGCGATGTCGCGCAATTCCCCGGGGCTGTCGTTGCAGCCGGGGATGAGCAGGGTCGTGACTTCCAGCCACCAGCCGAGCCGTTTGATGATTTTCAGGTTGTCCAGCACGGGCTGGAGCCTGCCGCCGCAATATTTGTGGTAAAATTCCTCCGAAAACGCCTTGAGGTCGATATTGGCCGCATTGACGCGCCGGCTCAGGGGCAGGAGAAAATCCTCGGTCATGAAGCCGTTGCTCACGAGGATGACCTTGAGGCCCCGCGCCTGGGCCTGCCCGGCGGTCTCATAGACCTGTTCGAAAAAGACCGTCGGCTCGTTGTAGGTGAAGGCGATGCTCGGCGCCTGCTGCGCCGCCAGGCGGGCCAGCGTGTCGGGCGTGGCGCGGCGTCCGGGTATGGTGCTCCTGGGGCGCACATGGGCGATCTTGTGATTCTGGCAGTAGCGGCAATGGAAGTTGCAGCCCGCGCTGCCGATGGAATACGTCTTTGTCCCCGGCAGAAAATGGTAGAGCGGCTTTTTTTCTACCGGGTCAAGCTGGATGGCGGTGACGACATCCCCGGCCAGGGTGATCATTTCGCCGCGCACGTTGACGCGCACGCCGCAACGCCCATGCGCCCCCTCCTTGAGGCGGCAGGCGTGCGCGCACAGATCGCAGCTGAGCGTCCCGTCCGGTTCCCGATCCCAAAGCATGGCACGCATTTCTAGCGTCCTCCTCCCGCAGCGCGCGGGGCGACAACAGGCCCGAGATGCGGGGAAATGTTCCCGGGCATGGGCGGCATCCCGGCAAAACCGCCGGGAGTGCCGGGCATGCCGTAGCCGCCGCGCGGACGTGTGCCCCCTGCGGGGGACCACGGACTCCAGCTGCGGGGCTGCCATCCGCCCCGGGGCGGCTGCCCCGGCGTCCAGCTTTTGGGTCCGCCGGTGAAGCCCGGCTGCTCCCAGGGGCGCCAGGCCCCCTGCTGCGGGCCGGATGGTCCCTGCCACCGGGCCGGAGGCCACGGCATCCCGGGATCAGCGCCCGGAGCCGGGGGACGCGTTCCCCCCTGCGCGGGCGGCGGGGGCGGCATGTCCGGCAGGGGAAGGGCACCGGGGGGTGTCACATCCGGGGGCTGCGGCGGCCGAAAATCCGGCAGGCCCGGGGACGGCGGCGCGGAAGGGAGCGACGGGCGCGGCGGCCGGGATGGAGGCCGGAATGGAGGCTGGAATGGCGGCCGGACGGAAGGCGGCATGGTTGGCGGCACAGCCGGGGGCATCAGCCCCGGCGGCGGTGGCCCCGGATTCCAGCCCGGATTCCAGCCCGGATTTCCGTCGGGATTCCAGCCGGGATTCCACCCCGGACCCCAGCCGGAGTTTCCGCCGGGTCGCGTGCCGCTGTTCCCGCCGGGCCAGTCAGGCTCGATCTGGGGAGCAATGTAGATGGGTTGCTGCGGCGCCTGTTCCTGCGGGCGGCGCGGCGCGATGACGGAGGTGATGATGTCGCCTGTCGCCGGGTCGCGCCAGGTGCCCGCGAACCCCTCATAGCCGGGCGCGTCGTTGCGGATGGTGAGGGCGTCCTCCGTGGCGTCCGGCCGGGGCGGGGCGGGCCGGGCCGGTTCCGGCGCGGCGGCAGGCGCGGCGGGTTGGGGCGCCGTTTCCCGGGCGATTTTTGCCGTGGCGCCCTGCGCGCCGGGGGCGTCGCCGGCATCGGGGTTTCCGCCCATGGCGAAGGCCCCGGCTGTGCCGGGGGCGTCCGGGGCGGCGGTGACAAGGCAGAGCAGAAGTCCGGCGGCGGCAAGCGCGGCAAGGCGCCTTCCTGCCCGGCGGACGCGCGGGGAGCTGTTCATGCTGCCAGTATAGCAGGGGCGCCGCCCGGGGTCCATGAAAAACCGTCCGGGGGACGCATGCCGGTAAAGGCCGGACCATGGGGCGACGAAACGCCCGGCCGTCCGCGCGGGCATGTCCCGCATCGGGACCGCCTCCCGGCGGACGGGCAAAAAGACGCTTGGGCTTCGCCGCAAAGTCTGCTAGTTTTTACGGAGCAAGGAGGGAACTATGTCCAGTGAACGCGCGCGTGCCTATACCGCCGCCGGCGTCGATATTGAGGCGGGCAATGCCCTGGTGCGGCGTATCAGGGGGCTTGTGGCCTCCACGCAGACGCGGGGTGTCCTGGCCGATATCGGCGGTTTCGGCGGTCTTTTCCGTCCCGATCTCGCGGGCATGGCCGAGCCGGTGCTCGTGGCCTCCACGGACGGCGTGGGCACCAAGCTCAAACTGGCCTTCGCCTGGAACCGGCATTCCACCGTGGGCATCGACCTTGTGGCTATGAGCGCCAACGATATCCTGGTCCAGGGCGCGGCGCCCCTGTTCTTCCTTGATTATTTCGCTACCGGCAAGCTGGATGTGGACACCGCGGCCGCTGTGGTGGGCGGCGTGGCCGAAGGCTGCCGGCAGGCGTCCTGCGCCCTGCTCGGCGGCGAGACCGCCGAGATGCCGGGGATGTACGCGCCCGGCGAGTACGATCTGGCCGGGTTCTGCGTCGGCCTGGTGGACAATGCCAGGCTGGTGGACGGCTCCGGCATCCAGGTGGGCGACGCGGTGGTGGGCGTGGCTTCCTCCGGACTCCACTCCAACGGGTATTCGCTGGCGCGCAAGATCCTCGACGGATCCGGACTCGGTCCCGACGATCCCTTCCCCGGCGCGGAAGGAAAAAGCGTGGCCGATGTCTTCCTTGCGCCGACGACCATCTATGTGGAGGCCGTGCGCCCGCTTCTGCGCGACCTGACCATCAAGGGCATGGCCCACATCACGGGCGGCGGCTTTTACGACAATATTCCGCGCATCCTTCCGGCCCAGGTGGAGGCGCGCATCCGCTTCGGCAGCTGGACGATGCCGCCGGTCTTCACCTGGCTCAGGGAGGCCGGAAAGCTCGAATGGCAGGAGATGCTCCAGATCTTCAACTGCGGCATCGGCTACGTGCTCATTCTGCCCGAGGCCCAGGCGGAAGAGGCCGTCAGCCGCATCCAGGCGTTCCATCTGCCCGCCTGGCGCATCGGCGAGATCGCCCGGCGCGAGCGCGGCGCCGCGTCGGACGGGCAGGAGTCCGGCGGCGAGCAGGTGGTCGTGGAGTTCTGAGGACGGCCCCTGGCCGCGGCGCGGAAAAACTCCCACGCGGCGCCGCGCTCCTCCGCGCGTGGGACGGCGCGGCTGTGGTGACATGGTTCCATGGGGCGACGGGCGGTTGCCATGCATGCGGTGAATTTTCTCGGCAATATCCTCTGGTTTCTTCTGGGCGGCGCCTGGATGGGCCTGACCTGGTGGTTTTTCGGGGTGCTCTGCTTTCTCTCCATAGTGGGCATCCCCTGGGGCCGGGCCTGTTTCGTCATGGGCGAGTTCGCCTTTTTCCCTTTCGGGAAGATGCCCGTCTCGCGTGACGTGCTTAACGGCACGCCGGATATCGGCACCGGGCCGCTGGGCACGGTGGGCAATATCGTCTGGCTGGTGCTCGCGGGCATCTGGATCGCCCTCGGGCATCTTGGCTGGGCCTTGTTCTGCGCGGTGAGCATCATCGGCATCCCCTTCGCCTGGCAGCATGTCAAGCTCGCCGCCCTGGCGCTCTGCCCCATCGGCAAGACCATCGTGCCCGCGGATGTGGCCGAGGCGGCGGAACGGCGCGCGGCGGAGCGGCAGGCGTCGGACGCCGCCACCCGGTCGCGGCGGGACGGCGCGCGCTGACAAGGGGCCTCGGCAGCCCGCACGGAAGCGAAGGCCCAGGACGGCGCGGCCATCCGGGGCTTCAGACGAGGGCGCCATCGTCGCCTCACGGGCGCGCGCCTGGACAGGACGCACGATCCCGCCGGGCGCCGTCAACGCGGCGCCGGCCGGAGCAGGAGCCAGAGGCCGACGCCCATGAGCGGCAGGCACAGCACCTGCCCCATGGTGAGCCAGCCAAAGGCGAGATAGCCCAGATGGGCGTCGGGCACGCGCACGAATTCCACCAGAAAGCGGGCCAGCCCGTAGCCCAGGGCGAAAAAGCCCGAGACCGCGCCCGGTTTGCGCGGCGTGGCGGAATAGATCCAGAGCGCCACAAAGAGCACCAGGCCTTCCAGCAGCGCCTCATAGAGCTGCGAGGGGTGCCGCGGCCACGGCCCGGCCCCGGGAAAGACCATGGCCCAGGGCACATCGCTGACCTTGCCCCAAAGCTCGCCGTTGATGAAATTGCCGATCCTGCCGAAAAAAAGCGCCTGGGGCACGAGCGGGGCCACGAAGTCCGAAACCTGGAGGAAGCTGCGCTTCCTGCTGTGCGCGAACCACAGGAACGCCCCGGCGGCGCCGAGCAGGCCGCCGTGGAACGACATCCCCCCGTGCCAGATGCGGAAAATCTCCAGCGGATCGGCCAGAAAGGCGGGCAGGTCGTAAAAGATTGCATAGCCGAGCCGGCCGCCCACGATGACGCCGAGCATGACGCAGGTGAGCAGGTCGTCCACTTCCACGGGGGTCCAGCCGGAACCGGGGCGCCGCGCGCGCAGGCGGCCCAGCAGCCAGCCCACCACAAAACCCACCAGATACATGAGTCCGTACCAGTGGAGCTGGAGCGGCCCGATGCTCACGGCCACGGGGTCGAGACGCGGACTCAGCACGGCATGCCTCCGGCGCGGGTCACGCCGCGCAAGTTCAGGGGATAGGACAGGGCGTTCTGGGGATGGTGCACGGGTCGTCTCTCTCCTGAGTCAGACAGGGTTCAGCGCAGGCCCACGAGCCATTGCACGAAGGTGGGCGGCGCGGGCGGCTCGGGCGCGTGCCAGCGGGAGTCGCGGCCGCTGTCGGAAAAGCGCAGGCGCAGGCGTTCCAGACGTGGGGAAGCGCCTTCCCCGTCATTGCGGCCTGCCGGGGCAAGCTCCACCATGAGCTGGAAGGGAATGTCCGCATGGGGGCGCATGGCGAGCAGCCGGCGCACAAAGGCCAGCCCGCTGCCGAAGCGCAGGTCGTAAAACAGGGCGCCGGCGCGATCGGCCTCCCGGGCATCCGGCGGCGCGTCCTCCGGCCGCAGGGCGTCCATGACCGGGAGCATGGCAAAGCGGAAATAGCTGTCGCAGGCAACGGACTGCTCCGCCAGCGCGGCCACGAGCGGCGCGGGCGCGGCGGGGTGGACGGTTTCCGCCGCGCGGGGGCGCCCCAGGGCATCAAGGCTCTGGGCGCGGACTGTCTCCCCTTCCCTGAAGATGACGCGCCAGAAAAAGGGCGCGAAGGCATCGGGCAGCACATGGAGGTGGCTGACGGAGCGCCCGTCATGCTGGAACCGTTCACGGCACTGGACGGTATGCCAGGCGTTGAGTCCCACGCCGAGCGCGGGGTAGGCGAAGATCCAGGCCAGCGTCAGCAGAAGGAGCCAGCGCCGCGCCCGCAGGCGCCATACCGCCCAGAGCAGGGGCACCGTGAGGAGAAGATCGATGATAGAGACGCTGTTCAGGCGCACGCGGTAGTGGGAAAAGGGGAGGAAGACCATGGTGCCGTAGGTGGTGACCACATCCAGCCAGATATGGAGGAGGAGCAGGCCGCAGCAGAGCAGCCAGACCCTGGGGAAGCTCCAGCGGCCAGGTGTGGCGGGGTTCCAGAGCGGGCGGCAGCACAGGGCGAGCAGGAGGCCGAAAACGGGCATGGCCGCGAAGGAATGGCTGATGCCCCGGTGGAGGAGCAGGAACTGGAGCGGCGTCTGCGCGAAGAGGATGTCCAGGTCCGGTGAGGCGGCGGCCATGGCCGCGAGCGGTATGCCCCAGCGCGTGAGCGGGCGCCGGGGCAGGGCAAGCAGGGCCACGGCCCCGCTGGCGGCATGGGTGACGGGGTCCATGGCGATTATTGCCGGAAGGGGCTGCGCTGTTTGGGCACGGCCCGGTAGGCGGGGTCTTCCGGCGAAGGCTGCACGCCCATCCGGCGCTGGTATCCCTGAAGGTTCCAGTCCTGCACCCGTTGCATGACATCAGGGCGGTTGCTCAGATAGAGCATGCGCTCCCGCGCGCCGGACCCGGTCATGGGATAGCGCATCATCTCGGCGGTGGGCGCGCCGCCCCCGGAGGCCATGCTTTCCTCGGAACTGCCGGTGCCGATCTCTCTGGGTCCGCAGGCGCCGAGCGCCAGGGCAAGAAGGACGGCGCCAAGGCCCGAAAGCAGGCGATGGCGGCGGCGCAAAGAGGCGTTCGTGGTTCGCATGTCCGGAGTATATGCGCGGCGGGGATGGCGCGCAAGGGACGAGTGGCGGACAGCTCCCACGGAGGGGCGCGCTTGCGGATGGGGGCGGCTCCTGCTAGCCTCCACGGAGCATCGTCTCCCTCACCGGCCGGCAGCCACGGGATGCCCATGAAGACGGTTTTCTGCATTGACGACAATCCGCGCTACCTTCTCCTGCTCAAGGTGGCGGCGCGTTCCCTGCGCGCCCTGCACGGGGACGCCGCGCCCCTGCTCTGCGTCTATGGCGGCGACGACGCCCATGTGCTTGCCGAGGTGGCGGCCGAGCGCATCCCGCTGGCGCGCTACCGGCCGCGTCTGAACCGCGAGACGCTGCCCGCCTTCACGCATCCGGTCATCGGCTGTTTTCTCCGGCTGGAGCTGGCGCTCGTGCCGGAACTTGCCGATGACGACGCCGTTCTCTACTGCGATTCGGACGTCTTTTTCCTGCGCCCGCTGGACGAGCTTTTTGCCGCGCCCGCGCCGCCCTATCTCGGCATGGTGCGGGAGGCCACCGCGCCCTTTTATCATGAGTACCAGAGCCTGGACTATTGCTACCGGGAGCGGCGCTATACCGTGCCCATGCCCTTTCCCATCTGGACCTTTTCCAGCGCCGTGACGCTTTTCAACCTCGCCCGCCTGCGCCGCCGGGACCTGGTGGAGCACTTTCTCGCCTTTTCGCAACAGAACGTGGGGCGCATCGGCAATCTGGACCAGTCGCTGCTCAACTATTTTTTCGGCAAGCGCATCACCCGGCTGGCGGACCGCTGGAACCGGCCGCCCTATCAGGCTGATTGTCCGCAAACCGCGCATATCGTGCATTTTCATGGTCCAAAACCCTGGGACCTCAGCAGCCCCTGGGGGGCGGAGCTGCGCGTCAATCACTTCCATGCCCTGCGGCGCGCCTGGTACGGGATGCTCTCGGAAAGGGAGCGCGCCCTCGCCGATTCGTGGAGCTGAACCCTCCCCCCCGCGGCGTCCGCCACCGGGAAAATTTTGCCGCCTCCCGGCGGGGGGATATCCATATTTTCTTGAAAATCAATTTGTTACAGGTAGGAAAATTTTTCCTCCCGTCCCTAATCCTTTGCGCCGGAATGACGATAGGCTTTCTGAGGCGGAAGGACGCAGGGACGCGTCGCATGGTGCGCCGCCCGCGACATACAACATTCAGGGAGGAATGTATGTATATCAATCACAATCTGATGGCGAGCAGTGTAGGCAACAATCTTGCGGGGCATTACAGCAATCTGCAAACATCGACGCAGCGTCTGTCCTCGGGCCTGCGTGTCAATAACGCGGCCGACGATGCGGCCGGTCTCGCCATCCGGGAACTCATGCGGGCGGACATCGCTTCCCTGCAACAGGGCGTGCGTAACGCCAACGACGCCATTTCCCTCATCCAGACGGCGGACGGCGCCCTGGGCATCATCGACGAAAAGCTCATCCGCATGAAGGAGCTGGCCGAGCAGGCGGCCACCGGCACCTATGACTCCACCCAGCGTTTGATGATCGAGTCCGAATACCAGGCCATGGCCTCGGAGATCACCCGAATCGCCAATGCCACGGACTTCAACAACATCAAGCTGCTGGACGGCAGCCTGTCGGGCACGCATAACGGCGGCGCCATGAAGTCCACGGGTGATCTGAAGGTCCACTTCGGCACGGCCAACGCCTCGGCGGAAGACTACTACTATATCCAGATCGGCAACAGCACGGCCTCCGCCCTGGGCGTGGGCAGTGCGGCGGGCAGCTCTTCCGCCGGATATACCGTTTCCACGCAGGCGGCCGCGCAGAATGCCCTTGAGGGCATCAACCAGGCCATCATTTCCAAGGACAAGATCCGCGCGCACCTGGGCGCGCTCCAGAACCGGCTGGAGAACACCATCTCCAACCTCACGACCCAGGCCGAGAATCTCCAGTCCGCCGAGTCGCGCATTTCCGACGTGGACGTTGCCACGGAAATGACGCAGTTCGTCCGCAACCAGATCCTGACGCAGTCGGCGGTGGCGATGCTCTCGCAGGCCAACAGCATGCAGCAGATGGCTATGCAGCTCATTCGCTGAGCAGCGGGATCATAGGGGAGGGGACCGCCGGGAGTTCTTCCCGGCGGTCGGGAAAAGGGCCGGTTCGTTACCGAACCGGCCCTTTTTTGCGTGTGCGAAAAGTCCCGGCGCGGCCCCATGCCGCGCCGGGACTTCGGCCATGGGGCCGGCCCGGAGGAGGACGTCAGGATATTTCGGGCCGGCGTTACTGCCGGGCGATCTCGATGGTCCGGTGCTGCGGCTCGGGAGCCGCCTTGCGCGGCACCGTCACCGTCAGGACGCCGTTTTTGGTGGCGGCGCTGATGGCATCGGCGTCGGCATCCTCAGGCAGGGACCACATGCGCCGGAACGCGCCGAAAACGCGTTCGCCGGCAAGACGTGCGGCACCGGCGTCATGGGGGCTGGCCTTTTCGCCGGAAATGACCAGGGCCTCCTCGCAGACTTCAAGGGTGACCTGGTCCGGCTCCACGCCGGGGATCTCCATGCTCAGACAATAGGCGTCCGCGCCGGCGACAAGGTCCACGCAGGGCAGGATCCCGGGGGCGCGGCGCTCGTCGCGGGCGGCGGCATTCTGACACATGGCGTCTATATCGTCACGCACGGGCGAGGCGGCGTTGCGGGCGGTTTCGGCGGCCGCGAACCACCGGCGGGGCAGGACAAACATGGTATTCATTCACAACCTCCTGTGGAAAATTTGTGAAGGAAAAGTAAGCATCGACACTTTCACGTCAACACTCTGTTGAAAACTTTTTCCCCATGTCCGCGTTTTCCGCGCCGCATGCCGCCATGCCCCGGGAGGCATCCGCGGAAAAAGCCGCGAAGTCCGCACGGGCGCGCCGGCATGGCGCGCCGTGAAATCTGGCACGGATCATGCTTAATACCGGGCGCAGGTTTGATTCAGGCAATTTTTGCCACCCCTGACGCCACGAGTCAGGAATCGGGAGGAAACTCCCTGGCAGGGGCAGGCGGCCGGAGCATCCGTCAGGATCGCGGAGAGCGGCGGCCGCGCGTAACGGGGAACGACAGCCCTGCACAGGCAGGCATCGTACGGTGGTAGTCCGCAGGGACGCGGGCGCGCGTGGTGCGCCACCGGGCAGCAGCACATTCATGGAGGAATGTCATGTACATCAATCACAATCAGATGGCTTCCAATGTCGCCAACACCCTGACCAACCATTACGGAAGGTTGCAGACCTCGACCCAGCGCCTCTCTTCGGGCCTGCGCGTCAACAGCGCGGCCGATGACGCGGCCGGTCTCGCCATTCGCGAGCTGATGCGGTCGGATATCGCGGCTCTGAACCAGGGCGTGCGCAACGCCAATGACGCCATTTCCCTCATCCAGACAGCGGACGGGGCCTTGGGCATCATCGACGAAAAGCTCGTGCGCATGAAGGAACTGGCGGAACAGGCGGCCACGGGCACCTACGATTCCACCCAGCGCTTGATGATCGAGTCCGAGTACCAGGCCATGGCTTCGGAAATCACCCGAATCGCCAATGCCACGGACTTCAACAACATCAAGCTCCTGGATGGCAATCTGTCCAGCGAGGACCATGTTGGCACGGGTCTTACGTCCACCGGCAAGCTGAAGGTCCACTTCGGTTCGGCCAACGACTCGGCGGAGGACTACTACTACATCCAGATCGGCACGAGCACCGCGTCCGCCCTGGGTGTGGGCAATCAGGCGGATACCTCCGCCAAGGCCTACACGGTCTCCACGCAGGCGGCCGCGCAGCAGGCCCTGGTGGGCATCAACGACGCCATCGTGTCCAAGGACAAGATCCGCGCTCATCTTGGCGCGCTTCAGAACCGGCTGGAGAACACCATCTCCAACCTCACGACTCAGGCCGAAAACCTGCAGGCTGCGGAGTCGCGCATTTCTGACGTGGACGTGGCCACGGAAATGACGCAGTTCGTCCGCAACCAGATCCTCACCCAGTCGGCGGTGGCTATGCTCTCGCAGGCCAACAGCATGCCGCAGATGGCTATGCAGCTCATCGGCTAGCCGCCGATCTGGTTGAGGGCCTCCGTAGGGGGGCGCAGACCACATATCCCCGGAGGGCGTACCCTCCGGGGATATTCGTTTGGCGCGCATCCGCGCTGATATTGCAGAGTGCCGTGGCGGGTCCGTCCGCGCGCCCGGGCCGGAACGGCGCGGCGGCGTTAGCCGTTGGCGGTGTTCTGCTGCTTTCTGGCTTCGTCCAGGGCCTTCTGGAGCTTCTCCTCATCGGGGGTGGAGAGCGAGGTCTGGAGGATCTTGCCGCCCGTGCCCTGAAGTTCGGCGCGCACCTTGTCCGTGATGGCGGAATCCACAAGGACGAAGAGCGCCGAGGAGCCGGGGGTGATCGTTGCGGCAAGCTTTTTCATGAAGTCGTCATTGATGCCCACATCGCTGAGCGCGCCGGCCACGGCGCCCGCCCCCGCGCCCACCACCAGGCCGAGCAGGGGATTGAGGAAGATGAGTCCGATGAGCGTGCCCCACAGGCCGCCGCTCATGGCGCCGCCAAGGGGCAGATTGTACATCTGGTTCAGCTTGACCTTGCCGTCGGGCTTTTTCACGGCGATGACCGCGTCTTCCAGGCTGACAAGGTATTCCTTCTGCATTTTGAGAAAATCGAGCCGCACCTGTTCGGCCTTGAGTTCGTCGGGATAGACAATGACGATAAGCGTACTCATGGATGTCTCCGTCGATGTATGTCTACGGGCATCGCGGGCCGCGCGGGACGCTCCGGCACATGCCGGAGGCGGCGCGGGCCGCTGCCGTTCTTGTACTGAAGTAGCCGTCCGGCGCGCCGTCTGTCAAGGGAGCCGGCTCTTGAAAAAAAACCGCTCCTGCGGAATGATGCGCAGCCATCAGAAACCGCCCCCAACCGGGGCCGAGCCGGGAAAAACCATGAAGTGCAAGATCTGCAAGGCCACAGCGGTCGTGGCCCTCAAAAGCCATAATGCGGCCTTTTGCGCCGACTGCTACCGGGAATTTTTCGCCCGTCAGGTGGAGCGCGGCATCCGGGGAGCGCCGGGACCGGACGGAACGCATGGCGAACCGCTGTTCCACAAGGGGGAGCGCATCCTCGTCGCGCTTTCCGGAGGCAAGGATTCCCTGGCCCTCATGCTCGAGCTTTCCCGGCAGGGGCATGACGTGACCGGGCTTTTCGTGGATCTCGCCATTCCCGGCTCGTCGGAGGTGGCCCGCGCCGTGGTGGAACGCTTTTGCGCCGCTCACGGCCTTCCGCTGCGCGTGGCGGAACTCGCCGCCGAGGGACTCGCCATCCCGCGCGTGCGGGAACGGCTGCGGCGCCCGGTCTGCTCGGTCTGCGGCAAGATCAAGCGCCATGTCTTCAACCGCGCCGCTCTGGACGGCGGTTTTGACGCTCTCGCCACAGGTCACAATCTGGACGATGAGGTGGCGCGGCTGTTCAGCAATACCCTGCGCTGGGACACCGCCTACCTGTCGGACCAGGGTCCTCTGCTCCCGGCGGAGCCGGGGTTTGCCCGCAAGGTCAAGCCGCTCTGGCGCCTGACGGAGTTTGAGACCGCCAATTACGCCTTCCTCATGGGCATCGAGCATCATCACGCCCCGTGCCCCTACAGCCCCGGCGCCAGCTTCACCACGCTCAAGGGCGTGTTGCAACGGCTGGAAGCGGCCATGCCGGGACGCAAGCTGGATTTTTATCAGGGCTTTCTCGCGCGGGGCAAGGCCGCCTTCGCCCGGCGCGAGACCGAGTGCGGCGCCCCGCTGGCGCCCTGCGCCCGGTGCGGCTCTCCCACCTCGTCCGGGGAGCTGTGCGGCGTGTGCCGCATCCGCCAGGCCGTGGCCGAGGGCGGGGCCTAGGGTCTGGACCTGTTGATGTGACTGCTGGCTTGAGATGTGGCAGCTTGTGCGATGCCACAATCATCCGTCAAAAACAGCCCTTTTTGCGCTGGCGGCGTCACTGGGCGATTTTTGTCGGTCATGTACGTGAGTACACTCCCTCCAAAAATCGCCCACTTCCTTGCCAGCGCAAAAAATTCTTATTTTTTAGGATTCTTGCGGCGACAGCCCCCGCCCTTCGCTCCGCTTCGGGCGGTAAGTGGAAACCCTCCCTTTTTTTAAAATGCTTCTATGCTCTTTTCATGTGTCCGGTCTCGCGGCCAGGGGCGGCGCTCCGACGCGGGACCGTTCAGAGTCCGAGGCCCAGGCTCGCGAGCCTGCGGTGCGGCGCGGGCATGGGCAGGCGCGCCAGCTCTTCCGGCGTCGCCCAGCGCCAGGAATGCCCCGGCGGCAACGGCGGGGCGGCGCCCCTCTTCTCGGGGGCGATGAGCCTGCGCCAGTGCAGGGTGATCCTGTAGCGCGTGCGCGTGTGGACGATGCTGCCGCCGCCCTCCCCAAGGCGCGCGGCAATGCCGGTCTTGTCCCTGAGGAGACGGAGCAGGGCGTCCTGCGGCGTTTCGTCCGGGCGCACGTCGCCGCCGGGAAATTCCCAGAGTCCGCCCCACACGCCACCCGTCGGGCGCCGGTGGACAAGGACGCGGCCCGCCGCTTCAAGCAGCCCGGCCACGGTTTGCAGGGCCGTCATGCCCCGCGCGTCGTCCTTTACCGGCCGCCGGTCGGCCACGCCCAGGTGCCGCGCCCGGCAAAAACCGCTCCACGGGCAGAGTCCGCAACGCGGGGCCTTGCGGCAGACAAGGGCGCCCAGTTCCATCATGGCCTGATTGTGGTCCCGCGCCTGTCCCTCCGGCACGAGGCGCAGCGCCCAGCGGCGGATGAAGCCCGCGGCGGGTTCGCGGCGCACCGGCGTTTCCACATTGAAGAGCCGGGAGAGCACGCGCTCCACATTGGCGTCCACGCAGGCGACGCGCGCGCCGAAGGCGATGCTTGCCACGGCCGCCGCGGTATAGGGTCCAACGCCCGGCAGGGCGCGGATCTGTTCCGGATCGGCGGGGAAGACGCCGTGGTGCGCCTCCATGATGCGCCGCGCCGCGGCCATGAGGTTGCGCGCGCGGGAATAGTAGCCCAGGCCCTCCCAGAGGCGCAGCACCTCATCTTCGGAAGCGGCGGCCAGCGCCGCCACATCGGGCAGGCGCAGCATCCAGCGCCGGAAATAGTCCACCGCGCGTTCCATCTGGGTCTGCTGGAGCATGATCTCCGAGATCCAGACTTCATAGGGGCTGTAGCGCACGCGCCACGGCAGGTCGCGGCGGTTGGCCGCGAACCAGGCGCACAGCAGGGGGGAGAGTTCCTCCGCGTGGCGTTCGGGGTCCCGCGGCGCGGCGGCGATGCCGGGCAGCGATCGCTGCCCCCGTGTGGCGGCTGTGGTGGCACGCGCCGATCGCATCCTGTCCCTGCCTCCCCGGCGTCCGCCGGGCGCCGGCGCTCGCGCCGTCCCGGTTTCCGGCATTGTCTTCGGCGTCATGTGCGCCTATAGTCGTCCCGCGCGTCCGGCGCGGAAAGCTTCCGTTGCCAAATCCTACCGCGCCAGGGAGTGTGTATGGCCGATACGACCAATCCGGTCGTCCTTCTCGAAACGACGGAAGGCGACATCCTGATCGAACTGTTCCCGGACAAGGCCCCCAAGACGGTGGAAAATTTTCTCAGGTATGTGGATGAGGGCTTTTACGACAATACCATTTTCCATCGCGTCATTTCCGGCTTCATGATCCAGGGCGGCGGCATGGACGCGCGCATGCGTGAAAAGCCCACCCACGAACCCGTGACCAACGAGGCCGACAACGGCCTGAAGAACGGGCGCGGTACCATAGCCATGGCCCGCACCAGCGATCCGCACAGCGCCTCCGCCCAGTTCTTCATCAACCTTGTGGACAACGACTTCCTCGATCACCGCGCCCCCAGCGTGGACGGCTGGGGCTACTGCGTTTTCGGCAAGGTCACCGAGGGCATGGACGTGGTGGACAAGATCGCCAAGGTCAGGACCAAGACCGTGGGCATCCACGAGAACGTGCCCGCCGACATGGTCATGGTCACCAGCGCAAGCCGTTTCGAGTAAGCGAAAACTCCCGCGCCTGCCCCGGCGCCGGCTCCACGCAGGCGCACCCGGGGCAGGTGGCGGCGAGTGCCTGGCGGAAGCCGTCCACATCCTGCGCCAGCACCGGGAAGGTGCCCCAGTGCATGGGGACCGCCGCCGCGCAGCCCAGCAGCCGGCAGGCCAGGGCCGCCTGGGCGGCGTCCATGGTGAAGACCCCGCCCACGGGCAGGAGCGCCACATGGATGCCGTACAGCCTGCCCAGCAGCTCCATGCCCGCGAAAATCCCCGTGTCTCCCGCGTGGTAGACGACAAGGCCGTCCGGCATGCGCAGGATATAGCCCACGGGAACGCCCGAATCGCTGGAGTGGAAGGCCTGGGTCATGGTCACGGCCATGCCCCGGCATTCCAGCGTGCCGCCGATATTGAAGCCGATGCCGTTGAGGATCTGCCCCTCGGGCACGCCCGCATCCCGCAGTTTCTCCGCGGTGCCCACCACCGCGCCGAGCATGGACCCTGTCTTTCTGCACAGCGATACGGCCTCGCCCACATGGTCGCCATGGTCGTGCGTCACGAGGACAAGGTCCGCGGCGCCCACGTCGGCGGCGCTCTGCCCCCAGCGGGGCGCGAAAAAGGGGTCGAGCACCGCGGCGGCATGGCCGCAGGCGATTTTGAACGCCGAATGTCCGTACCAGGTGATGGTGCTCATCGTTGCCTCCTCAGGGGCGGGTCTCTGTCGCGCCTTTCCCGCATCAACGCGCAGGATGCGCGCACGGGGCAAGGCGGGCCTCAGGCGCCCCCCCGTCGTCTTCCGGCGTCCAGCGCCCGAAAGCGTGCGGCAGCCGCGCCTGGTCGAAAATGCGGCCGCAAAAGTGGTCGAGCATGTCCTCAAGGCTGCGCGGGCGCAGGTAAAAGCCCGGGGAAAAGGGCATGATGACCGCTCCGGCCTCGCGCAGGGCGAGCATGTTGCGCAGGTGGATGGCCGAAAGCGGGCTTTCGCGCGGCACCAGGATGACGCGCAGCCCTTCCTTGAGCGCCACATCGGCCGCCCGCTGGACGAGATTGCGCGTGGCGCCCGACGCAAGCGCCCCGAGCGTGCCCATGGAGCAGGGCACGAGGAACATGGCCGCGCCGTCCCCACCGGGCGCGCCGTGCCACCAGGAACCGCTGGCCGGTCCCGCGCCGAGATTGTCCGCGTCATGGATGTGGCGGGCATGGCGGGTGAGCGCTTCGGTGCCGGCGCCGCATTCTGCGGCCAGCACCGCGGCAGCGCCCGCCGAGACGGCGCAGTGCAGCTCCACCTCCGGCATGGCGGCCAGATGCCGGAGCAGCCGGAGGGCAAGGGGCATGCCGCTGGCCCCGCTGACGCCTACAAAAATTCTACGCATGATTGCCGGAACGCCCTGCCTCGAAACGATGTGCGGAAACTGTGGCCCTGCCCCGTTGTTCCATAAAACTCCGGGGCGCGCAATGCCGCCGCCCCGAGGCATGCCGCTTGACAGGCGCCGGGATTCGGCATACCAAGAATGTCTTGCGCCCGTAGCTCAGCCGGATAGAGCGTTGGCCTCCGGAGCCAAAGGTCGTGCGTTCGAATCGCGCCGGGCGCGCCATTTTCAGGCACTTGCGATACCCTCGCAGGTGCCTTTTTTCGTCAGGCGCGGCGCTCGCCCCGCGGGGCGGCAGGGGTCAACGGGCATCGGGGTCCGCATCGCCGGCGGCGGTCTGGAATTCCGGCGGCAGGTGGTTCAGTATCCAGCGCGCGCAGCGGCCGGGCGTTCCCCTGGCGGCGTCGCAGCGCAGGGCCGCCCAGGCGGCATAGAGCGGGGCGCGTTCGTGGTACAGGTCCGCCACGGTCTGGCCCGGTCCGAGGGAGAGGCCGCGCTGGGGGTTGCGGGCAATGCGCCGCTGGATCTCGTCCAGCGGCACGTCCAGATAGACCACATGCCCCAGGGAGGCCAGATGGCGCATGGCCGCCTCCCGGTAAACGACGCTGCCGCCGGTGGCGATGACCGCGCGCCGGGCGCGGATGGCGCGGATGACGGCGCATTCCACATCCAGGAAGGCGTCCCTGTCGAGCGCGTCGGTAAGATCCTGCAGGCGGCAGCCGTACAGCGCCTCCATGAGGTGGTCGCTGTCGAGAAAGGCCCAGTCCATCTCCAGCGCCAGCCGGGCGCCGATGGTGCTCTTGCCGGAACCCGCCATGCCGATGAGGATGACGCAGGGCAGGGCGTCCGCCGGCGCGGACACAAGGCCGTGGGAAGGATCCGGGGAATCGGCGGCGGACATGGGCACTCCGGGTGGCGGAACGATGAGGGGGCGGCGTTGTCGAACAGGCCCGCAGGGGCATATGGAGGCGACTCTGCCCAAGGCGTTTGTCCCTGTCAAGCCGCTCCCGGGCGCCCGGACGCGGAACAAAAAGGCAAGATTTTGCCGGAAATGACGCTGGCAGCGGCCGTTCCGCCCTGCTATGCTGCGCGGGCAGACGATTTGTGCCATCTTTCGACCCTGGAGGTATGCCATGGACCATGCGCGCGTTTTCGCCGGACTGCTGCTTGTGGGGATGCTTGCCCTGCCGGGCGTGGCCCCGGCCGCCGCGGACGACGCGGCCCCGGGGGAACAGGCGGTCATCCGCGCCGGGGAAAAGGCGTCGGTGCCCGGGCCGGAGGCCTGGTTCACCGGCCGGGTGCGGATCGACCCGCTTTTTCCCGCCACCGCCGACGCCAATGTTTCCGGCGCCTATGTGACCTTTGAACCGGGCGCGCGTTCCGCGTGGCACGAGCATCCCGCCGGGCAGACGCTGGTGGTGATCTCCGGCGTGGGCCGCACGGGCACGGCCGACGGCACGGTGACGGAGATCCGGCCGGGCGATGTGGTCCGCTGCCCTGTGGGCGTGCGCCACTGGCACGGCGCTTCCCCCACCGTGGGCATGACCCACATGGCGCTCACCGGCGTCAGGGACGGCAAGAACGCCATCTGGTATGAGAAGGTCAGCGATGCGGACTATGCCCGGCCGCTTTCCGGACCCGCGTCCCGCTAGTGTCTACTTGCAAAAAAGCGTGGTTTTTTCGCTCACTCACGGCGGCTATGCCGCCGCAAAACCCTTACGGGTTTTGTAGTGTCTACTTTTGCAAGCAGACACTAGTCAGGGGAGTCCGCGCCGCGTGTGCGCGGGCGCGCCGGGGAACGGCCGGCAGGGAGGCTGACGCCATGCAGCGCGCCATTTTTCTGGATCGGGACGGCACGCTCAACGAGGACCTGGGCTATGTCCACAGGCCGGAGGACTGGCGCTGGCTCCCGGGCGTGCCCGAGGCCCTGGCCCGGTTCCGCGCCGCCGGGTGGCTGCTGGTGGTGGTGAGCAATCAGTCCGGGCTGGCGCGCAGCCTGTTTGCGCCCAAAGATCTGGCCGCGCTGGAGCGCTGGGTGGACGCGGGGCTTGCGCCGCTGGGCGCGGCGCCGGATGCCTGGTATCATTGCCCGCATCTGCCGGAGATCACCGGCCCGTGCTCCTGCCGCAAGCCCCTGCCGGGGCTGGTCCTTCGGGCCTGCGCGGAACTGGACATCGCGCCCGGCGCCTCCTGGATGCTGGGCGACCGACAGCGGGATGTGGCCGCCGGCGTGGCGGCAGGCTGCCGCGCGGGCCTGTTGCGGCCCGACCCCGGGGATGCCGAAGCGCGCGCCACCCTCGCCGCCTTTCCGGGAACGCCCGTCTGGCCGGGGCTGGCGGCGGCCTGCGACGCCATCCTCAGTTCAGGACGCGACCCGTCCGCCGGTGGGGGCGCGGCGTGAAGGGCGGGCAGCCTCAAAGCTCCGCAAGCTTCCGTTCCGTCGACGATGATGCCGTGGAAAACCCGGCGCAGGGGCTGACGAGTTCGGCATTCGCCAGCGGAATGACGCGCACCTGACCGACCTGGGGCGTTTCCACCGTGAATCCCGGGGCGGCATATGCCGGAAGTTCGTCGCACAGGCCCGCCCCTCCCGGGGGCAGGGCATGGAGACAGGCGCTGAGGAGCAGGGCTGCGCCCCAAAGCCAGTAGGGCAGGTCTTCCGCGTCGCACAGGGTATCCATGGCTTCCTCCCCGCGGCGGCCCGGTCTCGGGCACGGCCCGCAGGAAAATGGAAGCAAGATCCATGCCGGGAAATGGTTGCCGGGCGGGGGAGGTTCCCCGAGGGCGCCCGTCCGCCGGTGGCGCGCGTCCTCAGACTTCGCTGATGACCGGCACCACCACCGGGTCGCGCTCCAGCACGCGCCGGAAAAAGCGCCGCAGGGAGGTGCGGATGTTCTCGCGCAGGCGGCTGGTGCTGTGGGGGGATGTTTCCAGTTCGTCCAGCACCAGACACTTGGCGTCTTCGAGCACATGGCTCAGTTGCTGTTCGAACACGAAGCCGCGCGAGATCATTTCCGGCCCGTGGAGGACGCTCCCCGTCTCCGCATCGAGCACCAGGGCGACGATGACCACGCCTTCATCGCCCAGGATGCGCCGCTCGCGCAGCACCGAAGCGCCCACATCGCCCACGCCCTTGCCGTCCACAAGGGTGCACTCCACGGCCACCGGCGTTTCCAGGCAAAACTCGTGCGGCAGGATGGTCAGCGGCTGGCCGTCGCGCAGGAGGATGACGTTTTCCCGGCGCACGCCGCAGCTTTCCGCTAGGCGGCCGTGCATGACAAGATGCTGGTATTCGCCATGCACGGGCACGAAGAGTTCGGGCCGCACGGCCAGGAGCAGGTCGCGCAGTTCCTCGCGGTGGGCGTGCCCCGAGGCGTGGACCGCGTGCGAGCTTTCGTAGAGCACTTCCGCGCCGAGGCGGTACATTTCATTGATCAGGCGCGAAATGGGCCGGGCGTTGCCGGGAATGACGCGGGAACTCATGACCACCGTATCGCCCTCGCGGATGGCGAGCTGGCGGTGGCCGCCCCAGACCATGCGCGAAAGCGCCGAAAGCGGTTCCCCCTGGGCGCCCGTGACCACGAGCACCACCTTGTCGTCCGGCAGGTCCGGCACGCCGTTGTGCGCGTTGAAAAATTCGGGCGGCAGCGTGAGAAAGCCCAGCTGCGCGGCGATGTCGATGTTGTTGGCAAGCGATTTGCCGCTGATGATGACCGTGCGGCCATAGTGGCGGGCAAGGTCGCAGACTTCCTGGATGCGCTGGATGTGGCTGGAAAAGAGCGTGACCACGATGCGGCCCCGGGCGGCGGCAAAGACGCGCTCCAGCGAGGCCTTGACCTCCCGCTCGGTGAGGGAGCGGCCTTCGCGCAGCACGTTGGTGGAGTCGGAGAGCAGAAGCCGCGCGCCATCAGGCCCGGCAAATTCGCGAAAGGCGGCCAGCTCCGTGCCCGAACCCGCCAGCGGCATGGGGTCGATCTTGAAATCGCCGCTGTGGACCACGCGGCCCACAGGCGTTTCCACCCCCAGGCCGAAGCCGTGCGGGATGGAGTGGCAGACCGGGATGAAGTGAAAGACCAGGTCGCCCAGGGGCTGGACGGTCTCCGCATCCACAGGGCAGAGTTCCACGCGGTTGAGCAGCTCGTGCTCGCGCAGCTTGTGCTCCACCAGGGCAAGGGTGAAGCGCGAGCCGAAGATGCGGGCGTTTTTGAGTTCCGGCACGATCCAGGGCAGCGCGCCGATGTGGTCCTCATGGCCGTGGGTGAGCACGATGCCGAGGAGCCTGTCGCGCACTTCGCGCACCGCGCCGAAATGCGGGATGAGGACATCCACGCCCAGATGGGCGTCGTCCGGAAACATGAGGCCGCAGTCCACCATGACCACGCCGTCGCCGCTTTCCCAGAGCTGGCAGTTGAGACCGATTTCGCCGAGTCCCCCGAGGGGGGTGATGGTGAGGCGGGGTTCGCTCATGGCTTTCCTTTGTCTGTCCGCCGGCGGCGCCGGCGTCGTGGGCGTTGGGGCTAGCGGCGCCCGAGGTCGGGATGGTATTCGCCCATGGCAACATAGATCTGGGCGAGCGCCGTGAGATAGTCCGCCCTGGCTCCGGTGAGCGAAGCCTGGGCGCGGGTGAGATTGGCCGAGGCGTCGAGCACGTCGAAGTTGGTCCCCACCTGTTCCTGATAGCGGGCAAGCGCCGCGTCGTAGGCTTCCCGCGCCTGGGCCACGCCCTTTTCCGCCACGGCGATGCGCTTCTCGGCCTCATGCACGGCCAGGAGCTTGGACTTGATGTCGTAGCCCACAGTGAGCTTGAGGTCCTCCTCCTCGTGACGCAGCCGCGTCACGACCCAGCCCGCCTGCTGGTCGGCATAATAGGTGACGCCCCACTGAAAGACGTTCCACACGGCGCGCGCGCCGACCTCCCAGGTGGCGGAGCGGGAGCCTTCGTCGCCGCGCATCTGGAGATCCGGGGTGTTCCCGGTCTGGTTGATATTATAGTAGGCCTCGATCTGGGGGTAATAGTCGCTCTGGACCATGCGGCGGTCCCTGGCGGCCATCTCCACGGCCCTGGCCGCCATGAGGAGGTCGGGGCGCTGCCGGTAGGCGGCCTCCAGGCATTGCTCCAGCGAGCGGCGGAACGGCACATGGCCGAGGCGCCCCACATAGCGCGCGGGCGCCGTGGCCGTGAAGCCGAGCAGAGTGTTGAGCCGCGCCTGGGCCGTGTCGCGCGTGTTCTCGGCCTGGATGAGGATGTTCTCGGCCTCGCTCACGTTCACTTCCGCCTGGAGCACATCCAGGCGCGGGCGCAGGCCCACTTCATAAAAGGCCTTGGTGATGCGCAGCTGGTCGCGCAGGCGCGCCAGGGAATCGCGCTCACTGCGGACATTTTCCTCGGCGCGCAGATAGGCGAGGAACTCGGTCTGCACCTGCTCGGTCATGGCAAGCTCGGCCCGACGCAGGGCCGCCTTGTCGCTTTCGGCCTGAAGCGCGGCTTTCTGGTAGCTGTTGAGCAGCCGGAAGCCCTGGAAGACCGGCTGCGAGATCTCCACCCCCCAGGAATAGGTCCCCAGTTCCGGCGGCCGCACGCTGCGCGGGGAGGACTTTCGTTCCTGCTTTACGGCGGAATAGCTCATGCCGAGCTTGGGACCGAACGCGCCCCGCGCGGACTTGCGGCCTTCTTCCGAGGCGCGGCTCTGCGCTTCCTGGGCGCCGAGCGAGGGGTTGCGCTCCAGCGCGCGGGCCACGGCGGCGGCCATGTCCAGCGCGCCCGCGGGAGCGGCGTCGCCCCCCGACTTCAGGGTGCGGCCCCCGGTAAAGATGGGGGCAGGGGCGCTGCCGCGCGCGGCGGCGAAACCCTCCGGCGGCAGCAGCAGCGCGGCAAGAAGACAGACGACGCCCATGAGGCGCGCCATGGACCGGCACCCGGCGCAGGCCGCGAGCGGCGCCCGGAAAACGGTGACCTTGTGCATGGCGGCCAGCATATACACGACGTCACCCCTTGGCAAGAACAGCTTCCGTCGCCCGCCCCCGGAAGCCGGGCGAAACCCTGGACATCTTTTGATGGAAGATATCCCTGCCAAACCGCGCTACGACGGCAGGACCAGCGTCGCCCTCGTATAGCCCCGGGCGTGGGTGATGCCGAACCTCCAGCCCAGTTTCGCCGTGAGGCGTTCCGTCAGTTCAAGGCCAAGGCCGAATCCCGTGTCCCCGCGCAGTGCGCCGCCCCTGCCCATGGTGTTCGTCACCGTTATGCGCGTGCCGCGCTGCAGGATGCAGATGGCATTGCCCAGCGCATGCTGGAAGGCGTTGCGGATGATGTTTTCCAGCACGATACGCAGGGCCGGTCCGGGAATGAGGGAAACATGGCGCTCCACCCTGATGCGAAGCTTCTGGCAGTCATGCGGAAAGAGCCTGCGGACATCATTGATGACGCTGTGGAGGAAAAGCGAGAGTTCGATATGTTCGTTGGGCAGGGGGTGGATGTCGTTCCGCCCGAGCCAGAGCAGCGTTCCCACAAGATGCGACATGGAGTACGTCGATCGCTGAAGTCGGGAAAGTATTCGTATTTCCTGCTCGGTGTTCCTTTCCTGGCGTCCCAGTGTCTTTTTCAGGAGGTCAAGGCCAACGCGCATGACGCTGATGGGCGTCCGCAATTCATGGCTGCAATACCGCCATATCAGTTCTTCGCGTTTCGCGATCCTGTACTGCCGTTTCAGGCTTTCCTGTATCACGCCGGCGATGGCGTAGACCTCGGGGTACACAAAATCCGGGAGGGGCGCGTCGATGTTTTCCGCATCCAGCGCTGCCGTCCACTGGCTCAGGGCCTTTGTGGGCTGCTTGATCCTGCGGATGACATACAGAAGGAAGACGAGGAGCACGACAAGGATCACGCCGCCTGTGCCGAGCAGGAGATATATCGTGGAAAGGATCTGCGGACGGATGAACGTTTCCCCCTCCTGCCGCGAGACCCGCTGGTAGGCGTAATAGCGCGTGCCGCGCAGCGGCATGGTGAGCACCACATAGATGCTTTCGTTTTCTCCGGCGCCGTCGGCGATGACGGACATGCGCGTCTCATCATGCAGCGCCGGCGGGAGCGCCTCGCGCACGCCGGGGGGCAGTTCCTGGCGCCGCGCGGTCACATGGAGCCGGTTGATGCCCCCGGTCGGCACCGGGGCGCCGGCGGTGGCGCCCGCCGTCTGCCGGGCGTATTCCCCGATGGCGCTGGTCAGTTGCGCCTCATGGAGACTGTCGATGCCGGTCCTGAAAAACACCATGCTCAGGGCGCTGTAGATGAGGACGGGCAGGAGGGCGATGCCGATGCAGGCAAGCGAGATGAACAGCGTCAGGCTGATCCTGGCGCGGGGTTTCAGCGTTTCGCGCACAGGACATACCCATGACCAGGAACGGTCTGCAGC
Source organism: uncultured Desulfovibrio sp. (assembly GCF_910584445.1). GTDB lineage: Bacteria > Desulfobacterota > Desulfovibrionia > Desulfovibrionales > Desulfovibrionaceae > Desulfovibrio. The sequence continues at coordinate 57,227 of NZ_CAJUBO010000005.1, read as the reverse complement.
AATGGCGTTTCTCCGGGGAGATCGACGGCCTTGCGAAGATTGTGGATGTGGACCTTCAGGCTGTCGGAGTCCGGCGGGGATTCTCCCCAGATCTCGAACAGCAGTTTCTGCTTGCTCACGGGCCGCGGCGACGAGGCGAGCAGGAGGTGCAGCAGCTTCCATTCAATGGCGCTCAGGGAGAGCCGCTTGCCGCCGCGCGTCGCGGACCTGCCGGCCACGTCCATGATGAGGCTGTCGCACTGGAGAAGGGAATTTTTGTACTTCCGGTTTGCCAGCACATTGATCCGCGCGATAAGCTCCTGCATTTCAAACGGCTTGCAGAGGTAATCGTCGGCGCCGTGGGAAAAGCCCTGAAGCTTGTCCTCAAGCCTGTCGCGCGCCGTGAGCATGATGACGGGCGTCATGATGCCCCTGTGGCGCAGCTCATGGCATACGGAAAGGCCGTCCAGCAACGGCAGGTTCAGGTCGAGGATGATGCAGTCATAGCCTATGCCGCCGCCGTTGAGCGCCAGGTCCAGGCCCGCCGCTCCCGTCATGGCGTTGTCGCAGCGCATGGATTCCATGTCCAGATATTCCATGATGAGGGCCGACAGGTCGGGGTCGTCCTCAATGAGCAATATTTCGAGCACAGGCGTGGCGTCAAGGATCTCAGCCCGTGATCCGTCACCCGGAAAGCAGTTGTCTGTGTGGGCGTGCATGGTTTCCCCGAGGGTTTTTTGCATCGTGATACAGGGCGGGGGAGCGTCCGCGTCCCCCTCCGCGCGGGGCGCCCCGGCCCGGCCGTGGGCGCCCGGGGCAAGGGCCATTCGTATCACTGGATGAGCTGGAGGGCCATCTGCGGCATGCTGTTGGCCTGCGAAAGCATGGCAACGGCGGACTGCGTCAGGATCTGGTTGCGGACGAAATTGGTCATTTCCGTAGCCACATCGACATCGGAGATCCGCGACTCCGCGGACTGGAGGTTTTCCGCCTGCGTGGTCAGATTGGTGATGGTGTTTTCCAGCCGGTTCTGAAGCGCGCCAAGATGAGCGCGGATCTTGTCCTTGGACACGATGGCGTCGTTGATGCCCTCAAGGGCCTGCTGCGCGGCCGCCTGCGTGGAGACCGTGTAGGCCTTGGCGGAGGCATCCGCCTGGTTGCCGACGCCCAGGGCGGACGCGGTGCTCGTGCCGATCTGGATGTAGTAGTAGTCTTCCGCCGAGTCGTTGGCCGAACCGAAATGGACCTTGAGCTTGCCGGTGGAGTCCATGCCGCTGCCGTCATGGACACTGGACGACAGGCTGCCGTCCAGCAGCTTGATGTTGTTGAAGTCCGTGGCATTGGCGATGCGGGTGATCTCCGAGGCCATGGCCTGGTATTCGGACTCGATCATCAAACGCTGGGTGGAGTCGTAGGTGCCGGTGGCCGCCTGCTCGGCCAGCTCCTTCATGCGGACGAGCTTTTCGTCGATGACGCCCAGGGCGCCGTCCGCCGTCTGGATGAGGGAAATGGCGTCATTGGCGTTGCGCTGCCCCTGCTGCAGCGCCGCGATGTCGGAGCGCATGAGTTCGCGGATGGCGAGACCGGCCGCGTCATCGGCGGCGGAGTTGACCCGCAGGCCGGAGGAAAGGCGCTGTGTGGACGTGGACAGATTGTTGTAGTGCGAGGTCAGGGTGTTTGCCACGTTGCCGGCCATGCCGTTGTTGTTGATATACATGCTTCCTCCCTGGAATGTGCGCCGGTCTCCGCCGGCGGCTGGTTGCCCCTCCCCCTGCGGCCGGGCCGCACTGGTTGTGGAGAACCTACAGGAAGGCAGGTTAAGGACGGGTTAAAAAACGCCGCGCCTCCTTTTTTTCTGCCACCGCATTCATGAATGGCGCGGGCGGGGCGCCCCGCTTTGCGGCCCGGGCGGGAGAATGCCGCGTTTCGCGCGCCAATCTAAAAAATTTCTTGAAAAAGTGCGGCATCCGGTTCATCCTCCGCACGGAGGGCCGGCGCGGCATGTCCGGCGCGGCTCGATCTTCACAGCGGAGTCGTCAATGGAATTCAGCTTTTTTTCGATGGTCGCCCAGGCGAGCCTGGTAGCCAAGGCCGTGCTGCTGCTGCTCGTTGCCATGTCCGTGGGCAGCTGGGGCCTGATGATCCAGAAGTTCGTGGCCCTCAATGCCGCCAACAGAAAGGCGATCCTGGGCATCGAGCGTTTCGACAAGGCCGCCAACCTGCGGGATGCCGTGCAGTCTCTGGGGGCGGACCCCAGTTCGCCGCTCTATTACATCGCCCATCAGGGCGTGCAGGAATTCAACCGTTCCCGTGAACTCGGCAATGCCAGCGAGGTGGTGGTGGACAACGTGCGCCGCGCCCTGCGGCAGGGGGCTGCCAGCGAGATGGCGCGGTTGCAGCGTTCGCTCTCCCTCCTCGCCACGACGGCCAACACCGCGCCCTTTATCGGCCTGTTCGGCACGGTCTGGGGCATCATGAATTCCTTCCACTCCATCGGCATGCTCAAGTCCGTCTCGCTCGCCACCGTGGCTCCGGGCATCTCCGAAGCGCTCGTGGCAACGGCCATCGGCCTGGCCGTGGCCGTGCCCGCCACCGTGGGCTTCAACCTGTTCATGGGCAAGCTCTCGCAGGTGGATACCCTGCTCGTGAATTTTGCCGGGTTCTTCCTGAACCGCGTCCAGCGCGAACTCAACGCCCAGCGTCCGGTGCAGCGCACAGGCGCCACGGAGCTGTGAGATGGGCGCGAACCTCGGCGGCGGCAAGTTCGTTTCGGAGATCAACGTCACGCCCTTTGTGGACGTGATGCTCGTCCTGCTGATCATCTTCATGGTCGCCACGCCCATGATGACCCAGGGGCTGGAGGTCGACCTGCCGCAGACCCGGCAGGTGGAGACCCTGCCCAGCGAGGTGGATCACATGATCCTCACCATCCGCCGGGACGGCAAGATCTTCCTTGACGAGTATCCGGTGGAGGACATGGCCGAACTGGGCGGCTATCTTGAACGGCTGGTCAAGGACAAGAACCGGACCCTCTTCCTCCAGGCCGACAGGGAAGTGCCCTATGGCCTGGTGGTGGAGGTCATGGGCGAGATCAAGGCCGCCGGCATCGAAAACCTCGGCGTCATGGCCGACCAGCCCGAAGGCGCGTCCGCCGGCAAGCCCGCCCCCGCGGCCCCGGCCCGGCGTTCCGGCGCGGCCCCCCGTTCTTCCGGAGCGGCAAAGAAGTAGGCTCGCATGCGGCTCGCCTCGTATATCATTTCGCTCTGCCTGCACGCGGCGCTCTTTCTTCTCATCTGGTTCTGGCCCGCGCATCCGCCGCTCAGGCTTGACCAGCGGCCGGTCATGATCAGCCTCGTGGAGGGCGCCCCCGGTGGCAATCGCACGCCGTCGCCCATCCTCGGGCATATGGGCGAGCCGGGCGACGGGCCGCTTGCCCCCACGCCGCCGGCGCCGCAAAGCGAGATCGCCGCGCCCGCGCGCGAGGAGGCGAAACCGCCGGAACCTGTGCCCGCGCCCCCCAGGGAGACCGCGCCCGCGCCGAAAAAACCCGACGCCGTGCCCATCCCGCGCAAGACGGAACCCAAGACGGAACCCAAGCCGGAGGACAAGCCCAAACCCCGCGAGGAGCAGAAAAAGCCCGAACCCAAAAAGGAAGAGGCAAAGCCCAGGCCGGAGCCGAAAAAGGAAGAACCCAAAAAGCAGGAAGCGCCCAAAAAGCAGGAAAAGCCCGCGCCCAAAAAAACCGACCCCGTGGCCGCGGCGCTCCAGCAGGCGCGCAAGGCAAGCTCGCGTGCCCAGTCGGGCGACAGGGGCAACGCCATCGAGCAGGCGCTTGCCCAGGCGCAGCGCCGCGCCGGCGGCAATCGCGGCGGCGGCGGGGGCGAGGGGGACGGTCCCGGTGGCGGCGGACTCGGCGATGTCTATATGGGCCAGGTCATGCTCGCCGTGCGGCCCAACTGGGGCTTTGCCTCCGCCGGGCGGCTCAATCTGGCCTGCGCGGTCCGGGTGAAGGTGGACATGCAGGGCCAGGTGCTCCAGGCGGTCATCAGCCAGAGTTCGGGCAACGCCCAGTACGATGCCTCGGCGGTCAACGCCATCATCCGCACGGGCCAGGCCGGGGAGTTCCCCCCGCCGCCGTCGCCGGAATATATGGACCTTGACCTGGTCTTCACCTTTGACGAACTCATGGGGCGCCGGTAGGGGCTTTTGCCCGTGAGGCCGGCGGAGCCGCAGCTTCGCGCGCAGTGCGAGTGACTGCCCGCAAACGCGGAAATTCCAGGACCCGCAGGGGGCTTGCGGCGGCGTGGCCGCCCGCGCCGCGATACGGCGGAAAACCACGCTTTTCCGCCGCTTGTCCCGCTCTGCGGGGAAATACAGCCAGCGAAACCTGATGGGGATATCTGTCGTGCAGAGATCTTCATCGGCAAAATGCTTTAGCCACGAGGGAGGAGAATCATGCCCGCAGGATTTCGAGCCAGTCACCCCTCTCAGGAACAGTCCCGCAGCAGGTGCCGGGCGCTGGGCACCGCCGCCCTCTGCCTGTGCGCGGCGCTGGTCGCGGTCCCGGCCGGTCGGGCGCGGGCCGCGAGCATGGCCGCGGCCAGCCAGAACGAAGGCTATTCCGGCCATGTGATGGAGAAGGTACTCACGGTCTGGACGCCGCCCACCACCCGCGATGAACGCCAGGTGCGGCTCAGGATCTCCCTGGACGGCGAAGGCCGCGTTTCGGAGTGCAAGGCCGTCAGGCCCTCCGGGCTGCCCGCCCTGGATTCCTCCGCCTGCGCCGCCGTGCGCGAGGCCGCGCCCTTCGGCACGCCGCCCTACGGCATGCCGCTGGAGGTCTATTTCTCCTTCTGGACCGGGCAGCCCAGGGGCAAGAGCGCGGCGCGCCAGACGGCGCAGGTCCCCGCCACGCCCGCGGCGGCCGCCCCCGCTGCGGCGCAGGCGCCCGCCCCCGATGCCCAGACGCGCGCCGCGGCGCTTGCCGCGGAGACCGCCACCGGAGGCGCCGCCAGGGCGCCGGAACCCGCCCCCCGGGCGGCGGCGTCCGGCGCGGGCTTCAAGGCGCAGGACAAGTATGACGCCCGCTTCCAGAAATACATCGGCAAGGTCGTCTGGAAGCTGCGCAACGCCATGTACATCCCCGCCAAAACCAGGCCCGGGACCTACCACGCCACGGCGCAGGTGCGGTACGACGCGGCGGGAAAGATCCTTGACGCCACGCTGCTCAAGGGCAGCGGCGATGCCCTTCTTGACAAGTATGTGCTCCAGGGCATACGCCGTGCTGGCTCGGTGCCGCCGCCGCCCGCCGGGCTGGGCGACACGCTGGATCTCACCTTTACCCTTACCCGGCAGTGACGGGCGCCGCGCGGGAACGCGCGGCATCCCCCGCCGGAAGTTGCAACGGAAGAGCGTGCCATGAAAAAACTTTCTCTTCTTCTGGCTGTGACGGCGTTCACGGCGTTTGCCCTGCTGGCCGCGTTTCTGCCGGGTCTGCGCCCCGGCGAGGCCAGGGCCGCCATGCGCGTGGACATCATGAATCCGGGCCAGAACCTCGTCAATCTGGCCCTGGCCGCCCCGCTCACGGGTCCGGAGCGTCAGGCCACGGGCATGGGGTCCGAACTCCAGAAACTGGTGGAGCAGAACCTGAGCTTTCTGCCCTTCGTCCGGCTGACCGAGCCGAGGGCGGTGCTGGGCGGCATCGTGCTCAAGGGCTGGGAGCCTCCGTCGCTCGATTTCAAGCGGTTCCAGCTTGCCGGGTCGGATATCGTGGTCACGACCTACTGGCCCAGCGGCGACAGCGGCACCAGGCCCGTCCAGATCCGCGCTTTTGAAACCAATACCGGCGGGCGCCTCTTCGGCAAGGAGTACACCAAGGTCAACAGCAAGGACCTGCCCGAAGTGGCCGACCGCTTCTGCGCGGACCTGCTGGAAGCCCTCACCGGCAACGGCGACTTTTTCCGCTCCACCCTGGCTTTTGTGAAGAAAAGCGGCAAGATGAACGCCAATGTCTGGCTGGTCAAGCCCACCGGCCGCGACCTGCGGCGCATCACCAATATGCCCGGCGAGGCGCTTTCGCCCGCGTGGTCGCCCGACGGGCGCTTTGTGGTCTTCAGCCATATCGATCCCAAGTCGCACGCGCTCGGCGTGTGGGACCGCAGCACGGGCAAGGTGCAGCGCATCCGCTTCCCCGGCAACGTGGTCATCGGACCCGCCTTCATGCCGGACAACAAGGTGGCCGTGGCGCTTTCCCGGGGCAAGTATCCGGTCATCTATCTCCTCAACCATGTCTTCCAGAAGGAGCGCATCCTTGAGGAGCACAATTCCATCAACGTGTCGCCCACCTTTGACAAGACCGGCACGCGTATGGCGTTCACCTCGTCGCGGCTTGGCGGCCCGCAGATCTTCCTCAAGGATCTGGGCAGCGGCAGCGTCACGCGCGTGAGCAAGAACGGCACCTACAATACCGAGGCCAATCTTTCGCCGGACGGCACCCTGGTGGTCTACAGCCGGATGACGGAATACGGCCAGCGCATCTTCGTGCAGGACCTTGTCACCGGCATGGAACGGCAGATCACCTTCGGCCCGGGCAGCGACGAGCAGCCCTCGTTCTGCGCGGACAGCTACTTCATCGCCTTCAGCTCCACCCGCGGCGGGGGCAGGCATATCTATCTGACCACCCGCCACGGCGGCGACGCCAAGCAGGTGCCCACCGGCGACGGCCAGGCCTTCTTCCCGCGCTGGGGCATGCCGGTGCAGCAGAAGTAGCGCGGGACCGGTCGCGCGCGGGGCGGGTAAAAATACTTTTACGAAACCCCGCCTCGCGCCTTGACAAAACTATAAGGCCGGATACCATCTGTCTGCGCCGCATGGGAGCGGCGCATTGTGCCGAAAGGAAAGGTTTTTTTGTTTGGAGCAGCTGTTCAGGAGGACACACGACATGAAACGCTACGCTCTCGTTCTTACCCTGGTCATGGCCCTGGCCGCCGGCTTCGGCTGCGCGAAGAAAACCACCACCGAGCCTGGCTACGATGACGGCATGAGCCCCGAAATGCGCGCCGCCGTCCAGCAGATTTCCGACTCGCGCGTGTACTTCGCCTTCAACAAGTACAACATCGAAAACCAGTATGACGCGGTCCTGAAGAAGGAAGCCGAGATCCTGAAGCAGTTCCCGACCATCCGCGTGCGTATCGAAGGCAACTGCGACGATCGCGGCACCCAGGAATACAACCTCGCCCTTGGCGAGCGCCGCGCCCGTGCCGCCTACGAGTACCTCGTGCAGAACGGCGTCAACCCGAGCCAGCTTGAGATGATCAGCTACGGCAAGGAGAATCCCGCTGTGCAGGGCACCGGCGAGGCCGTGTGGGCCAAGAACCGCCGCGACGACTTCCGCGTCATCGCCCACTAGTTCCGGGTTTTTTGCGAAATACGGGGCCGCCCTCCGGGGCGGCCCTTTTGCGTTTTCGGGGCGTCCGCGCGGGGTGGCCGGAGGCCCGGCCTTCTTTGCGCCGCGTATCCCCTTGCATCGGGCGCGGAAAATCCGCTATGCTGGCGCGGGCGCCCGCGGGGGCATCCCTGAACAGCCGATGCCCAATGGCGGGCACGCTCCGGCCATGGGCGGCGCGCGCGGGATGAACAACAGGGCCTGATGCCGGGGGACTCCATGAAGATCGTTGTGCTCGACGGTGCCGTCCTCAATCCCGGAGATGTCGACTGGGGTCCCATCGCGGCCCTGGGCGAGCTGACCGTCCACCCGGAGACCACCCGGGAGGAGCTGCCGGAGCGCGCGCGCGGGGCGGACATCCTCCTCACCAACAAGACCGAGCTTCGGCGCGAGGACATGGGGCACTTCCGCGCCGCGCGGCTGGTGGCCCTGCTTGCCACGGGCTATGACAACGTGGATGTGGACGCCTTTGCCGAGCGCGGCGTCCCCGTCTGCAATGTGACAGCCTACGGCGTGGACGACGTGGCCCAGCATGTCATGGCGCTCCTGCTCGAACTTTGCCACCACACCCAGGAACACACCGGCAGCGTTCTCGATGGCGACTGGGAGCGGGCGCGGCGCTGGTGCTACTGGCAGCGCACGCCCATCTGCCTTACGGACATGACCATGGGCATCGTCGGTTTCGGCGCCATCGGCAGGTGCGTGGGCAGACTGGCGCACGCGTTCGGCATGCGGGTGCTGGCCTGCCAGCGCACGCCGCGCGATCCTCCGCCCTGGGGACCGTTTGCCTTCGCGCCGCTGGAAGAGTTGCTGGCCGAGTCCGATGTGGTCTCGCTGCACTGTCCGCTCACGCCGGAGACGCGGCACATCATCGATGCCGCGCGTCTTGCGCGCATGGTCCCGGGCGCCCTGCTGCTGAATACGGCACGCGGCGCCCTTGTGGACGAAGCGGCGGTGGCGGCGGCGCTCAGGAGCGGGCGCCTCGGCGGCCTGGGCACGGATGTGCTCTCCACGGAGCCGCCCCGCCCGGACAATCCGCTGCTCCGCGCGCCCAATGTGCTCATCACGCCGCACATGGCCTGGGCCACGGTGCGGGCGCGGCAGAAGATCATCGATCTTGCCGCGGAGAATATCCGGCGCTGGCTGGAGGGGCGGCCCGTCAACGTGGTCAACGGGGCATAGGGCACCGGCCGCCGGGCATGCCGCTCCCGGACGGCCACTCCGCCCCCGGTCCGCTGGACGTTGGCGGCGGTTTTGACTATCGTTGACGGCTGTGCGCGGCAGCGTGCCGCGCGCGAGCGCGCTGCCAGCACAGGGGGACTGCATGAACGAGGACGCGGAAAAAAGTGGTCTTGCCCGGCGCATCCAGATGCGCCGCGCCGACAGGAGCCTTGCTGACGCCAAGGTGGACGGCGCGCGCCAGCGCAAGGGCTATGAGGAAGCCGTCATCGGCTATCTGCGCGACGGCGGCCGCATCATCTGCGTTTCCGATGACGAGGCGTTCATCGGCACCTTGCGCGGCATCATCCGCGATGAACTCAAGATGCCCGTGTCCTGCCTTGTGGCGACCTCGGGCGCCGAGATGCTCGTGCGCCTCGCCCGCCAGGCGGTGGACGCCGGGCAGGCGCCCCTGCTCCTCGTGGAGCGTGAGATCAAGGGTCGCGACCTCACCTTTGCCGTGCGGCTGCTCAAGAACGGCTACCCGGAACTCAAGGTGTTCATGCTCGCCCGCGAAAGCGAGCGGCAGCGCGTCGTCCTCCTGCACGAGAGCGGGGTGGACGGCTGCATCATCAAGCCCGTGGATGCCGCGGCCCTGCTGGAGCGTGTGGCCCTGACCGTCAGGCCGCAGGGCCAGGTGGAGCGCTCGCTCGAGTGGGCGCGGTCTCTGCTGGGGCAGGGCGAAAACCTGCGCGCGCTCCAGGTCTGCATGCAGGCCCTGGAACAGAAAAGCAACGCCGCCGCCGGACTCCTGCTCATGGGCGATATCTTCAAGGCCATGGGAGAGCTTGACAAGGCCGCCGACGCCTATGCCAAGGCCGCCGGCGTCTCGTCCATGTTTCTCGATCCCCTGCGCAAGCTCGCCGCGCTGCACGCCGAAAAGGGCGACTCCGCGCGGGAGCTTGAATGCCTGGAACGGATGGACGGCATCTCGCCGCTGGATCTGGAGCGCAAGCTGCGTATCGGCGAGCTGAATCTCCGGCTCAACCAGACGGACAAGGCGCGCAAGGTCTTTGGCGAAGCGGTCAGGCTTTCCAACCAGAAGGCGAAAGAGGGCGTGGCGGGGGTCGCCTCCCGCGTGGCCGACCTGTATGCCGAGTCCGACCCGGAGACCGCCGCCGGTTTCCTGCGCCGGGCGCTGGATGCGCGCAAGGATTTCTGGGGTCCCGAGGACCTGACGGCCTTCAACCGGCTCGGGATGCTCCTGCGGCGCGCCGGGCGCTGGCGCGATGCCACCGAGGAATACCAGAAGGCGCTCACCATCGCGCCCAACGACGAGGGCCTGTACTACAATCTCGGCATGGCCTGGCTGGAGGGCAAGGAGGCCGAGGCGGCCCGCGGGGCCTGCCTCAAGGCCCTGGCGCTGAATCCCGACCTGCCGCGCGCCTCGGCCCGCATCGCCATCAACCTCGCCACCGTTTTTCTGGCGACCAATGACCGCATGCACGCGCTGCCGCTCCTGCGTACGGCCCTGGAACTGGACCCGGACAACGCCGAGGCGCGGGAACTGCTGGCGCGCGCCGAAAGCGAGGCGCGCTGACGCCGGCGCTTGCCTGCCTGGCGAAAGGAGACCCGCTTCGGAGCGGCTTCGTTCCTGAAGCGCCTGTCGATCATGAACGCAGGCGGCTGCCGCCGGGCGCGCGTGTCACGGATGCGCGCGCCGGGCGCCGGACCAGCCTGCCTTTTGAGAGCGCATGCCTCTACAGCCGCGTGCGCCAGGGGAGACCACATGGCAGACGTTGTTACCCGTTTCGCGCCCAGCCCCACCGGGCATCTGCATATCGGCGGCGCGCGTACCGCGATTTTTTCCTGGCTGCTCGCGCGGCACTACGGCGGCCGTTTCCATCTCCGCATCGAGGATACGGATCTGCTGCGTTCCAAACAGGAATATACGGACTCCATCCTCGCCTCCATGCGCTGGCTCGGGCTTGACTGGGATGACGAACTTACCTACCAGACCCGGCGCACCGAGCTGTACAACAGCTATGTGGACAGGCTGCTGGCGAGCGGGCACGCCTACTGGTGTTCCTGCACGCCGGAAGAGGTGGAGTCCATGCGCGAGCGCGCGCGCAGCGAGGGCCGCAAACCCCGGTATGACGGCCATTGCCGGGAACTGGGCCTGGGACCGGGCGAGGGACGGTGCGTGCGCCTCAAGGCGCCGCATGCGGGCAAGATCGTTTTTGACGACATGGTCAAGGGCCGCATCGCCGTGGATGCCGGAGAGCTTGACGACATGGTGCTGCGCCGCGCGGACGGCATGCCCACCTACAACATGGCCGTGGTGGTGGACGATCACGAAATGGGCGTGACCCACGTCATCCGGGGGGACGACCACGTTTCCAACACGCCGCGCCAGATCCTCATCTACGAGGCGCTGGGGCTTCCCGTGCCGCGTTTCGGGCATGTGCCCATGATCCTCGGGCCGGACCGGCAGAAGCTTTCCAAGCGTCACGGCGCGCGCGCCGTGGTGGAATATCAGCATGACGGACTCCTGCCCCAGGCGCTGGTGAGCTATCTCGCGCGGCTCGGCTGGTCGCACGGCGACCAGGAACTTTTCAGCATGGAAGAGCTGGTGCGCTTCTTTGACGGCAAAAACCTCAATCCGGCGGCCGCCGCCTTTGACCCGGCCAAGCTGGAGTGGTGCAACGCGCGCTTCATGCGCGAACTGCCGTTGAACCAGCTGGTGGAACTGGTGGAGCCGTTCGCCAGGGCGGCCGGCTTGTGGGAGCGCCTGGGCGACGATCCCTATGCCCGGCTGGAGCCGCTGTGCGTCATGTTCCGCGAGCGGGCGAGCAATCTGGCGGCCCTGGCGGAAAGTTTCCGTCCGCTTCTGGTGGGCGCGGCAGAACTGGAGTATGCGGCAAAGGATGCCGACAGGCACTTCAGCGCGGCGGGCAAGGAGCATCTGGCGGCGCTGGCGGCTGTTTTTGCCGCAGTGGAGCCGTTTGACGCGCCCTCCATCGAGTCCGCGCTCAACGCCTATGTGGCGGACAACGGCCTGAAGTTCAAGGAAGTGGCGCCGCCGTTGCGCACGGCGCTCATGGGCTTCATGGGCGGTTCGCACCTCAATGAGATCATGGCCTTCCTGGGCCGGGCCGAGACGCTGGCGCGGCTGGCCCGCGCGCGGGAGTATGCGGCGGCGGAATAGCGGGAACGTTTCCCAGACTCAGGCCGCATTAAAAAGACAAAGTACGCTATGATTTTTCGTTTGCCGGTGAAAAAGGCTGTTTTTGACGGAGAATTGTGGCAGTACACAACCCGCCACATCCCGAACCGGCAGCGCATGAATAGGGTCTGCCGCCGGGGGCGGAAGCCGTGCCCGCGCAAGCGCGTTTGCGCCCGCGCGGCGCGGCTTTTCAGATGGTTTGGTGGCTATTTTCTATTGAATGACAGCGTTTTTCATATCTGGAGGGAAATGCCCGTGCCCCCGGGCGCCAGGGCCGTGGGCATGACGCCGCGCTGCGCCATGGCGGCGTAGGCTTCCGCCGCGCGCGTCAGGGCATGGGCGTCCGTCTCGTGGCTGACGGCGGCGGTCTCGTCTCTGCCGGTCCCCGTGGCGGACGGAGAGACCTGGGCGCGCGGATCGGCAGCGGGTGCCGCCGCGCGGGCGCCTTCCGCAACGCCTGTGGCGTCCTCTTCCGCATCCTCCCGTTTCTCGCGGGTCGCGCGCGCCTCCTGCGCCGCTGCTTTGGCAGCCACGGCCCGGTCCTGGGCCGAGGGGTCGCCGGGGGCCAGGGCCGCGCGTCGCACCTGGCGCGCCTTGGCGGCCCCCGCCTCGGGATCGTCCGGCACGGAAGAGACGTCGATGGAAACATGGCCGCCAATGGCGTATTGCCGGCCGTCCGGACCCTGCTGGTAGGTATAGCTCGGGCCGCCGGACACATACTGGCCGCCGGCGGCCATGTGCGCCCGCTCATGGGCGCGCACCTCGGCATCGCGCTGTTTGAGCCTGCGAAGCTGGTCCTGAGCCTCCTGACTGAGATGCAGGGAATCGCCCGTGGCGCTTCCCTCGGCGGCGTCCGCGCCCTGCCCGGTGGCGCCCGCCTCCGGGCGATCGCCCCTCAGGCGGTTTTTGTCGCCGACGTGGGCGCCGGTGAGGGCCGCGCCGTTCCTGTCGCGGCGTCCGTAGTCGCCCAGGCCCGGCAATGCGGCGGCGTCCGCGAATGCCTGGCCCGGGGCGCTCCCGGCGCCCGCGGCGGTGCTGACCGGTCCGACAGGGCGGGCACTGATGCTGTGCAGGGCGTCGATCATCGGGGCAGAGGTTCCAAATGGGCAAAGGTTCAGGGGAAGGGCCACGGGTCCGTCGGGGCGGTTCGCGCCTCCGGCGGCGCGAAAAACCGGGCGCGGCCGCGCCGTGACGCGGCGGTGCCGCCGTTTCCCGCCGGCGGCCGGGCATCAGCCAGGAAGGACGGAAGCCTTCGCTGTCCCTCATCGGCAGTTCTCGAAAAAACTTGAGGCCTGATCCGGGATCGGGAAGCGCAAACGGGACCAACAGCGGGGAATCCCGCACCGGCGCGGGCCGGAGGGCTTGCGGCCAGGCGGACGGGTCCGCAGAGGCGGTGCAAAAGTCCTGCGCCTGTTGACCCCGTGGGTCCATGGGTGTATCGTTGCGGGCAAATGGCGATGGCCTGGTCTGGGCCGCTGGCGACGCGGGGGCACGCGCGTCTGGTCGCCATGCACTTTTTTGCCAGGAGGCGACTATGCGTATTGCCGTGGGTCTGGGCAAACAGAGCGGAGAGGAGCGTTTGGAACGCCAGGGCGTGAGCCGCCGCGACTTCATGAAATTCTGCACCGCCGTGGCCGTTACCATGGGCATGGGACCGGCCTTCGCCGATGACGTGGCCGCCGCCCTCACCGGGCGCCGTCCCAACGTGGTCTATCTCCACACCGCCGAATGCACGGGCTGCTCCGAGGCGCTCCTGCGGATGTACAAGCCGTATATCGACAGCCTCATCCTCGACACCATCTCTCTGGATTATCAGGAGACCATCATGGCCGCCGCCGGCCATGCGGCGGAAGAGGCCCTCGAGGAGGCCGTCAATTCGCCGCAGGGCTTCATCTGCATGGTGGAAGGCGCCATCCCCACGGGCATGGACGGCAAGTACGGCTATGTGGGCGGCAAGACCATGTATGATATCTGCAAGGATATCCTGCCCAAGTCCAAGCTCAACCTCGCCATCGGCACCTGCGCCTGCTACGGCGGCATCCAGGCGGCGAAGCCCAATCCCACCGAGGCCGTGGGCGTGGGCGAGGCCTATGCGGACATGGGCGTTAAGGTCATCAACATCGCGGGCTGCCCGCCCAATCCCATCAACATGGTGGGCACCATCGTGGCCTATCTCAACGGCATTGACATCAAGCTCGACGAGCTTGGCCGTCCGCTCATGTTCTACGGGCAGACCGTCCATGACCGCTGCGAGCGGCGCAAGCATTTTGACGCCGGCGAGTTCGCCCCCTCCTTCAATTCCGAGGAGGCGCGCAAGGGCTGGTGTCTGTATGACCTGGGCTGCAAGGGTCCGCAAACCTACAACAACTGCCCGGCGGTGCTGTTCAACCAGACCAACTGGCCCGTGGGCGCCGGCAGTCCCTGCATCGGCTGTAGCGAACCGGGTTTCTGGGACGACATGACGCCATTCTACAAGAACTAGGGGGAAACCATGAGCCAGGTCATCAAAGCGCCCCAGAGCACCTACAGCGGTCCGGTCGTGGTCGATCCGCTGACCCGCATCGAGGGGCACCTCCGCGTCGAGGCGGAGGTGGAAAACGGCAAGATCAAGGAAGCCCGCTGCGTGGGCACCCTGTTCCGCGGGCTGGAGATCATCCTCAAGGGGCGCGACCCCTTTGACGCGCCCCATTTCACCCAGCGCACCTGCGGCGTCTGCACCTACACCCACGCGCTGGCCTCCACCCGCGCCCTGGAAGACGCCATCAACAAGCCCATCCCGGCCAACGCCACCTTCATCCGCAACCTTGTCCTCGGCATGCTCTTCCTCCACGACCATCTCGTGCATTTCTACGCCCTGCACGCCCTGGATTTCGTGGATGTGGTCAATGCCCTGCAGGGCGACCCGGTCAAGGCCGCGAAGATCGCCACCTCCATCTCCAACCGCAAGGTCACGGCCGACGACTACCGCGCCGTCCAGGCCAAGCTCAAGGCCTTTGTGGACAGCGGCCAGCTCGGCCCCTTCACCAATGCCTACTTCCTCGGCAGCCACCCCGCCTACACGCTCAGCCCGGAACTCAACCTCATCGGCACGGCGGACTATCTCGCGGCCCTGCGCGTCCAGGTCAAGGCCGCGCGCGCCATGGCCGTTTTCGGCGCCAAGAACCCGCACACCCAGTTCACGGTGGGCGGCGGCGTGACCTGCTATGACGCGCTCACCCCCGAGCGCATCAAGGAATTCACCGACCTGTACAAGGAAACGCGGGCCTTCATCGAGGACTACTACATCCCCGACCTCCTCGCCATCGGCAGCCAGTACAAGGAGTGCGCCACCTACGGCGGCACGCGCAACTTCATGGCCTTTGGCGAATTTCCCGATCCGGGCGGCGAGCGCGACCTTCAGAAGCGCTGGCTCAAACCCGGCATCATCCTTGACCGCAAGATCGGCAAGGTGCGCGGCATGGACCCCGACAAGATCGCCGAGGGCGTGCGCCACAGCTGGTATGAGGGCGACAAGGCGCTCCATCCCTATGAAGGGGAGACCGTGCCGCACTTCACGAGCATGGGCGACAAGGACAAGTATTCCTGGCTCAAGGCGCCGCGCTATGACGGCATCGCCATGGAGACCGGACCCCTCGCCCAGGTGCTGGTGGCCTACGGCCAGGAGCACAGGGCCATCAAGCCTCTGGTGGACAAGGTCCTCTCCACGCTCCAGATCGGGCCGGAGGCGCTCTTCTCCACGCTTGGCCGCACGGCCGCGCGCGGCATCGAGACGCTCGCCATTGCCCAGCAGATCGAGACCTGGATCAAGCAGTACGAAAACAATATCATCAACGACAAGCAGATCGTGGAGAACTACGAAGCCCCCAAAAACGCCAGGGGCGTGGGCTTCGTCAATGCGCCGCGCGGCGGCCTCTCGCACTGGCTTGTGACCGACGACGAGGCGCGCATCGCCAACTTCCAGCTCGTGGTGCCCACCACCTGGAACCTCAGCCCGCGCGACGCCAAGGACATCCCCAGTGCCGGCGAGGAAGCCCTTGTGGGCACGCCCGTGGCCGATCCCGCGCGTCCGGTGGAGATCCTGCGCGTCATCCATTCCTTTGACCCCTGCATCGCCTGCGCGGTGCATGTCATCGACGGGCAGACCAACCAGGTCCACAAGTTCAAGGTCCTGTAGGAAATCATCGCGCGGCAGCGGCGCAAGGGCCGGGCCGCGGCGAGTCATGGCATGATCGGGGGCGGGCGCAGGCCCGCCCTTTCCGTATCCCGGGGCGCCCGGGGACAGGGAGAGGCGGAGGGCCTGTGGAAACACCGCGCGTGCTCCTGCTTGGCGTGGGCAATATCCTCCTGAGTGACGAAGGGTTCGGCGTGGCCGCCGTGGAGCGGCTCGAACGCGACTATGTGTGGCCGGACACGGTGCGCCTGCTCGACGGCGCCACCCAGGGCCTGATGCTCATGCCCGACATCATGGACTGCGACCTGCTGGTGGTGCTGGATGTGGTGCTCGGCCCGGAGGCGCCGGGCACGATCTACCTTCTGGAAGGGGAGGACCTGCGCCGGAGCCTGAGCTTCAGGGATTCCATGCACCAGACCGATCTGGTGGACACCCTGGTGAGCTGCGAGCTGGCCGGCCACAGGCCGCACGCCGTTGTCTTCGGCATCCAGCCCCGGGATTGGCAGACCCTCTCCCCTGAGTTGACGCCCGAGCTTGAGGCGCGGCTTCCGGAATTCTGCGCCAAGGTGGTGGCCGAACTGGGGCGGCGCGGCATCAGGGCGGCGCCGCGGGCGGCTTCCTGAAACATCTGGTGATGGCCGCTGCGTGGTGCGCCATGCGGAACAGACGATCTGCCGCCAGCCGCGCTGGAAGGCATGCCCCGGTGGCGGGCAACCGGCGCAAAGGACCAGGAGCGTTGTCCCCATGACGCACAGCAACGTGCTCAAGACCAATCTGCTGGTGAGCGGCATCATGCTCATCGGCTTCATCCTGACCGCGTTTTTCAGCCATCAGGCCAACTACCGCGCCTCGCTGAACGCCATCGAGCAGATCTCCTCCCTCACCGCGGACGGCATCTACTACCAGCTTTCCTCCCTCCTGACGCGGCCCGTGAACATCGCCCAGACCATGGCGCAGGACAGCCTGCTCATCGAGCACCTCACGCGCGAACCGGCGCGCCTTGAGGATGCGGCGTATGTGCGTACCATCCAGACCTATCTCGCGGCATATCGCGAAATGGATCATTTTGATTCGGTATTCCTGATTTCCACGGCAACGGGACGCTATTACAGCCCCAACGGCATCGACAGGGTGCTCTCCCGGGAGAACCCCGAAAACGGCTGGTATTACAAATTCCTGCGCTCCCGGGAAACGTATTCGCTGAATGTCGATAATGATGAAGTGGCGGGCGCGGAAAATGCCATCGCCGTTTTTGTCAACTGCAAGATCTTCGATGCCGGGGGAAATGTCGTCGGAGTCGTCGGCATTGGCATCCATACGGAATACTTGAAGCGTATCCTCAGAGAGTATGAGGAAAAATATGGTGTCGAGGTTTTTCTTCTGGATCAGGCCGGCAATATCCAGGTCTCCATCGGCCACACCGGCGATGAGGAAAAACAGTGGTTCAAAACCTATGGCATGGAGCAGATACAGAGCAGCATCCTTGACAGTCACGACAGTGAGAGAAATTTCGGGGTATGGGCGTCGTCCCAGCTTGAGGGACAGGAATCGTGGTATGTGGTTGCCCGATACATGCCGGGGCTTTCCTGGTATCTGCTCGTCGAGCAGAATACCTCTCAGCTTGTCAGGAACATCAAATCGCAGGTATTCAAGTCGCTTGTTGTCATCCTGCTGATCATTGCAAGCGTGCTTGTCATCATCACCATCGTGATCAGGAATTTTAACAGGAAGATCACCAATGTCATTGAACAACGGCTGGTGCTTTTCCGAAAAGCGACAGAACAATTATATGACAATATCTATGAATGGAATATAACCGCAAATCGTTGCATAGGAAAAAATACGGAGCAGTATTTTTCCAGCATCGGGGCCGAGGGCCTCTCCTATGATGAAGGGCTGCGGGTCATTGCCGAAAAACAGATCGACCCCGAATTCAGGGAGGGATATGTCAACCTGTTCACTGCCAAAAACGTCTTGCGCGAATTTCACAAGGGAAACCAGCGCCTGAGCTATGACCTCATGATCGCGCAGGACGGCAAAAACTGGCACTGGATGCGGATCGATGCCCATGTGTTTCATTCCCCCGATGATGATTGCGTGCATATGTTCACCTACAGGAAGAACATCGATGCGGAAAAACGGAAGGAAGCCCTGGCGAATATCGATGAGATGACCGGATGCTATACCAAGAAAGCCACGGAACGCATGATCGACCGCGCGCTCATGCGGCATCCCGATGCGGCGCATGCCTTTTTCATCTTTGACATCGACAATTTCAAGCAGGCCAATGACGGGTTTGGGCACGCATTCGGGGACCGCTGCATCAGGGAGTTTTCTTCCCGCATCAGGAAACATTTTCGGGAACACGATATCGTGGGGCGCATCGGCGGCGATGAATTTGTGGCCTTCATCCCCATTCCCAATGCCGCATGGGCGGAGGAAAAAGCCCGGGAGCTTGTTGAGGCCCTGAATTTCGTGTGCAGTGACGGAACAGCGCAATGGAAGCTCTCGGCGAGCATCGGTGTCGCCATTTCTCCTGCTGCGGGCAGCCGCTTCATCGAAGTGTACCAAAACGCGGATGCGGCATTGTATCAGAGCAAGAAGGGCGGCAAAAGGCAGTTCACCATCACCAGGGGCTAGCGCGTTTTCGCAATGGAATTGAGGAAGCGCTCTGGCGGCAGATGTTCCTCCGTCCAGAGGGTGAAGCCGGCTTCACGCAGCAGGCGCGCCCACAGGCCGTCGCCGGGCCGGAGGCTGCGGCTGAAGGTGCCGTCATAGACCTGGCCCACACCGCAGGACGGGGAGCGGGACTTGAGGATAGCCTCGCGGCAGCCGACGGCGCTGGCGGCCCTGAAGGCGCGTTCCGCGCCCCGCAGAAAGGCCGCCGTCAGATCGCGTCCGTCGCGGGAGAGGACCCGGATGGCGTCATGCTCCCCCCGGCCCGGGGCGCATTGTTCGCAGGGAGGGCGCGGCACGGGCAGGCCGGACAGGCTTTCGGGGCAGAGGGGGACGGCCAGGCCGGCCGCCACCAGACGCATCACCTGCGGGCAGGGATTGCTGCCGCCATCGTAGCGGCAGGCGATCCCGGCCAGGCACCCGCTCACCACATAGCGCGGCCGGGGCGCTCCCGCCGGGGCGCCGCCTGCGGCGGCAGCATCGCCGGGCAGGGCTTCAGCGCGCGGACCCATGGGCCTGTTCCGCCGTCTTGCGATCTTCAAGGCGGCGTTGCATGCGCGTTGCCATGCCTTCACGCACGGCCTTGCGCGTGGCCTCTTCGGATTCCTGCGTGACAGGTACGTCCGTGTAGTAGATGGCGCCGCTGTGGATGTTGTATTCTTCCTGGACGGCGTCGTAGCGCTGCCAGGCGGGCGAAAGCGAAAACAGCCACGGCCCGGCAACGGCGAAGAAGAACCACAGCGCGCCCAGACAGCAGCAGAGTTTGAACAGCTTGTGAAGGACCGGCGGCATGGCGTCTCAAAAAAAGCCGCCGCGGCTTGCGGCCGCGGCGGCTTTTGCAGTTGTGCGGAGCGCTAGATGCGCGCCGTGATTTCCGGGAAGACCTTGTAGAACATGATCCAGGCCATGAGCAAGGTCAGGCAGAGGTTGAGGGACTGACCGCAGACATAGAGGATGACCGGCTTGCCGCCCTTGAAGTACTTGGCAAGGGCGCGGAAGTCGGTGGTCAGGCCGATGGAGATGAAGGCCAGGCAGAAGAACCAGCCGCGCAACGGATTGGCGACCTTGTTGACGCCGTTGTCCACGAGCATCTTGGCGAAATCGCCGCCAAGGTTGGCGCTGATGATGGACATGATGATGGAGACCGCCAGGAAGCCGATGACGAACTTCGGGAAGCGGTTCCAGATCTCGCCCGCGCCCACGGTTTCGCCGCTGTTATCCACCTTGGTGGTGAAGTAGATGGCGACGCAGAAGGCGGTCACGCCGATGAGGACGTTCTGGATCATCTTGACCGTGGCGGCCACCTGGAGGGCCTTGGGACCGATCCACGCGCCGGCCGCGGCCACGGCGCCCGTGGCGTCGACCGTGCCGCCGATCCACGCGCCACCCAGGATCTCGGGCATGCCCACAGCCTTGATGAAGGCCGGCATGGCGATCATCATGATGGCGGTGAAGGTCATGGAGAGGCCGAGGGAGAGGGTCAGCTCTTCCTTCTTGGCGCGGGCGGCGGCCGCCGTGGCGATGGCCGCGGAGGTGCCGCACACGGACATGTCGGCCGAGATGACGATGTTCAGGGTGCGGGAGGGGATCTTGAGCACCTTCTGGCCGAAGATGTAGGTGCTGATGAGCACGATGGGCGTCACCACCCAGGCCACGAAGATGCCGGGGATGCCGATAGCCATGATCTTGTGGAAGAGCACGTCGGCGCCAAGCAGGACCAGGCCGATCTTGATGTAGTATTCGACCTGGGCGCCGTCCTTGAGCCATTTGGGCGTGCCGATGGTATTGGCGATGATCATGCCGAGGGCGATGGACCAGATCTCGGCGTTGGCGCCGTAGCGGCGCATGGTCACCTGGTTGCCGAGGATGTTGGCGATGATGCAGAGGATGTACACGCCAAGGAAGGCCAGGAAGAACCTGACCGGATTGAAGCCCATGACGGTGGCGCCGATGGTGACGAGCACGCCGAGGCACAGGCCGAGGACGATGAGCGTGGGAATGCGGTTGAAGGGCTTGACGAGCTTCTTGGAAGCGTCGGCGGTGGCCTTCTTGGCGGTTTGCCACTGGGCGATGGCGGCGGTGGCGGCCTCGTTCAGCGGGGCTTCCTGAAAGCCGGCCTCAGCGGCGGCGGCCTGGGCGGCCCTGGCGGCGTCGAGCGCGGCGGCTTCGGCGGCCTTGGCGGCGTCCACCTTGGGCTGCGTGGCGGCGTTCATCTTGTCGGCGTCAGCCTTGCTCAGGACGAGCGCCTGCATGGGGTTGGAACTCCAGCGCGCGGGCGTCTTGATGTAGTTGATGAGCGAGGCCACGGCGGGGAGCTTCTGGCCCTGAAGCCCTTTCTGGGCGGCGGAAGCCTCATACCACTCGATGGTCTTGAACGGTTTGGCGGCTTCAGCCTTGAGCGTGGCCGCGTACTGGTCGTACTTGGCCTCCAGGCCCTGGCGGCCGCCGAAGACAAGGAACGCCGCCACGGCGATCAGGAAGAGGCCGATCCAGATGGCCCAGTAGTCTTCCTTCTTCCAGAGATCGGAGAACTGCGATTTGCTCCGATCGACAACGATGTCTGAGTTTTCCTGAGACATCCCATTCCCTCCTGTGAAAAACCTGTTTGCGGCCCGGCATCGGCACCGGACCCTGCCTTCAACCATCAGCCCCCACACATCCTTCCCGGCGGATGGTGTTTTGAGGGACTGAAGATACACGAAAACGAAACGACGCACAAGCCATCGGGATGGGGATATGCCATTTTCTCACGGATGCTGCCGGTTCCGGCCCGGGAGGCGAGGGGAAAAAACGGAAGGGGAAAGCTCCCGGCGGAAAAGCTTCCGGCGGGCCGCTTCGCCTCCCCCCGCGTCCGCCCTTGGCCTTTTTCCAAAAAAAGTGTAGACTTTTTCCGGTCATTGCCCCGGTGAAGGGCGACCGCATCTCCAGCCAGTGAGGGATCCCATGCACGCCATCCGTCCGCTTTTCCTTTGCTCCGCCGCCGTGCTGCTGGCGGCTTCCTGCTTCTGGGCCGCCCCCGTGTCCGCCGCCCAGGCCGCTGCCCCCCAGGCCGGCAAGCCTGTCCAGGATGCGCCGCAGAAAAGCGCGGACCGCACCACCGTGGTCAGCGTGCAGGTGGACGGCACGGACAGCATCGGCGCGCGCCTGAGCACCAGGCTCAAGGAGCGTTTCAACCAGAGCAGCCTTTTCCGGCTCAATGCCGATGAGGAACGGGACGCGCCGGAACTGCGCGTCCTGCTGAACACCGCGCCGGAATTTCCGAGCCGTCCGGGCGTTGGCTCCGTCTATGGCGTGTGCTGGGTCTTCAGCCAGGGCAAGGGCTACCTCGGCTATCTGCTCGCGCGCGAGGTGGGCACGGTCAACGCCGACGACCTGGACGCCCTGGTGGACAAGCTGGTGGAGCGCACGGACGGTATCGCCGCCAAGTACGGCAACCTCTGGAAATAAGCGGAAGCGGACAGGATGGGCGTGCGCCTGCGCCTGTTCCCGGCCCCGGCAACGGCTGAGGCTGCGCGGTCCGGGACCCGTGGCATCGAGGTCTCCGCCCGGCAGGGGGACGATCTCGCCAGCGCCATCTGGCTCTCCGGGGCGGTGCCGCCGCGTCCGCTCTGTCTGGGCCTGAGCCGGTGCGGGCGTTGCCGCGTCCGCTACCGGCGGGACGCGCCGCCGCCCCTGCCGGAAGAAGGCGCCGTATTTTCCCCGCAGGAACTGGCCGACGGCTGGCGTCTTTCGTGCCGCCGTCGCGTCCCGCCGGAAGACGGCGCCGGGGGACCGCTGGAGCTGGAAGTGCCGGCGGAGACGCCTGCCCCTGCGGACGCCGCCGTCACCCCGCCGCTTGCGTATGCCGGGCCGGTAGTCCTGGGCGTGGATCTGGGCACGACCTCCCTCCAGTGGCGCGCCGTGGCGCTCCCTTCCCGGGAGGAGGGCGGTGGGGCGCGGCCCGGGCGCGTCCTTGCCGAAGGGGGCATGCTCAATCCCCAGGCCGGGGCCGGGGCGGACGTCATGTCGCGCCTGGCCTTCGCCCGTCAGGCCGGGGGCCTTGCCACGCTCGGCGAACTGGCGCGCGCGGCGGTCCGCCGCATCGCCGCCGACCTGGGCCGCGCGGGGCTTGCGCCGGTGCGTCTCTGCGTGGCGGCCAATACCGCCATGACGGATATTTTTCTCGGACGCGACGTGACGGGCCTGTGCGCCGCGCCCTACCGGCGCTCGCATGCGGGCGGCTGCCTGACGGAGCTGCCCGGACTCGCGCCCGTGCTCATCCCGCCGCTGCCCGCGCCCTTTGTGGGCGGAGACCTGAGCGCCGGGCTTGCCGCCATGCTGGCGGCCGGGATGCCGCGCCCCTTCGTGCTGGCCGATCTCGGCACCAATGGCGAGCTGGCCCTGCTCACGGCAGAGGAGAGGCTATTCCTCGCCAGCGTGCCCCTTGGTCCCGCGCTGGAAGGCATCGGTCCCGAATGCGGCAGGATGGCGGCGCCCGGCGTGGTCACGGAGTTCCGCCTCGGGCCGGAGGGTCCCGCGCCTGTGCTGTTCGCCGGAGAGGGGCGGGAGAGCGCTTCCGCCCCTCTCCGGGCCGCGGGCATCAGCGCCACGGGCTATCTCTCGCTTCTGGCCCTGCTGCGCCGTCTGGGCGTGCTCGATGCGGACGGGCACTTTGCGGACGCCGGTGAGCGTGCGTTCCCGCTGGCCCGCGCCCTCGGGCGCCGCCTTGAGTTGTCGCCGACCGGCGCGCGGCTGCGCCTGCCCCTGGGCCTCTGGCTTTCGGCCGGCGATGTGGAGCTGCTGCTCAAGGTCAAGGCGGCCTTCGCCGTGGCGCTGGAGGCCGTGTGCGCCGCCGGGGGCGTGGCGCCTTCGTCTGTGCGGCGCCTGGCGCTCGCCGGGGCGCTGGGCGCGCATGTGCGGCCCGGAGACCTCAAGGAACTGGGCTTTGCGCCGGGCGTGCCGGAAGGGCGCATCGCGGCCGTGGGCAATGCGGCGCTTGAGGGCGCGTGCCTCCTGGCCGCATGCCCGGAACGTCTGGAGTCCCTCGCCGCCCTCTGTGAGCGCGCCGTGGTGCTGGAGCTTACGGAAGATCCGGCATTCCAACGGGCCTATCTTGCCCATATGCGTCTGGGAGAGTAAATGCCGCGTCGTTCCGCACCCCCCGCTGCCGCCGCTCCGTCCTCCGCAGCCGCCGCACCCGCGCGCAAGCGCGGCCCGGCAGTTCCGCCGCCGCGCCGCCCGCGGGGGACCGGGCGCGGGGGAGGAGGCACCGGGCATCATGCCGGGCGCCCCGTGGCCGCGCCGTGGCCGGTGACGGGCATGCTCTTTCCGCCGCTGGATGCCGCCGCGCAGACGGCCCTGGCGCGCCTGCCCGAAGCCCTGGAACGCGTCCGCCCGCTCTCGGCCGCGCACCGCCGCTCGCTGCCCGAGGACATCGCGGCCCTTTCCCGCGCGCTCACCGCCGAGCGGGCGGAACTGCGCCGGCCCTACTGGAGCCGCCCGGCCTTTGTGAGCGCCTATCTGTATTATTTCCTTCCCTGGAATCTGGTGCGCCTGACGCGGCTCTTCAGGGGCCTGCCGCTGCCGCCGCCGGGGCAGGGGGAAGCGCTGCTCATGGACGCGGGTTCCGGGCCGCTGACCGTGCCCCTGGCGCTCTGGCTCGCCCGGCCCGAGTGGCGCTCGGCGCCGGTGCGCGTGCTCGCGCTGGACAGCGCGGCGCAGCCTCTGGAGCTGGGGCGCGCGCTGTTTGCGGCCTGGGCGGAACTGCTGGGCGCGCCGGGCTGGCCGGTGCGCCTGGAGCGCGGTCCCCTCGAAAGCCTTGCGGCGCGCGCCCTGCCGCTTGTGCGCGGCGCCCGGGCGCGTCCCTGGCTGATCACGGCGGCCAATGTGCTCAATGAAGTGCGCCCGGCGCGGGGCGGCCATGCCGGCGCTGGCGTCCGTGATGAGGACGCGGGGGACGCCTGGGAGGCCGATGCGGGGGATCGTGTGGACGAGCGCCTGGAGCGGCTGCTGGAGGCCTGGTCACCGTTGCTGGCCGCTCCGGTCCGGCGCGGGGACGACGGCGCCGGCGCGGACGCCGGGGCATCGCCCGCCCTGCTCTTTGTGGAACCGGGCACCAGACTCGGTGGCACGACCATGATGCGCCTGCGGGAGGCGGCCCTTGCCGGCGGCCTTTCGGCGTATGCCCCTTGCACGCAGGACGATCCCTGCCCGCTGGCGCGCGGGGCGTGGTGCCACTTCACCTTTTCGCCGGAGGGCGCGCCGCAGTGGCTGGCCGCGCTTTCGGCGCGCGCCGGACTCGCCAAGCGCAGCCTTTCGCTCTCGCCGCTTCTGCTGGGGGCGCCCGGGGAAGAAGGCGGCTTCGGGCGATCCCGCGGCGACGGGAGCGCCGCGCCGGAAGCGCGCGTGCTTTCCTCGCCGTTTGCGGTCCCGGGCGTGCGCGGACAGGCGCGCTATGCCTGCGCGGCCTGCGGACTCGCCCTGCTGGAGGATGCCGGCGCGCTCCCCTCCGGGGCTTGCGTGCGGCTTGTCGCCGGTGGGGAGGGTCCGGGGCGGGAATCGCGTCCCCGGCGCGACCACAGAAGCGGGGCGCAGATTTTCGCCGCGCCCGCGCGGGGCGGCCCGTGCGGCAAATTCGGGAAAAAATCGTAAAAATTTCTTCATTAATACGCCTCGTTATCCGAGACAAGCGGGCTGGCGGGGCTTTTGTTTCGGACCCGGCTGGCGTATAAGGCCGCCTTGGTTCCGGCCTTTCCCTTCGTTCACCGACACAAGCCCACGGATCTCGCGCCATGATGCCCATGCCCAGAAATTTGCCCAGGCCCTCTCTCAAGCCCAATACTGAAGTCGTGCTGGAAAAGCGCTACCTCCGCAAGGATCTGGATGGAGCGCTGGCGGAAGACCCGCGCGGCCTGTTCTGGCGCGTGGCCTCGGCCATGGCGGAGGAAGAGGTCAAGTATCCGCAATCGCCCTACACGCCGGAAGCGCTGGCGCGCGAATTTTACGACCTCATGACGAGCTGGCGGTTTCTCCCCAATTCTCCCACGCTCATGAACGCGGGCACGGACCTGGGCCAGCTTTCGGCCTGCTTTGTCCTGCCGGTGGGGGATTCCATCGAGGAGATCTTCGACGCCGTCAAGTACGCGGCCATGATCCACAAGTCCGGCGGCGGCACGGGCTTTTCCTTTTCGCGGCTGCGGCCCAGGGAAAGCCGCGTCGGCTCCACCGGCGGCGTGGCCTCCGGGCCGGTCTCCTTCCTGCGGATTTTCAATACCGCCACCGAGCAGATCAAGCAGGGCGGCACGCGGCGCGGCGCCAACATGGGCATCCTCCGCGTGGACCATCCTGATATCGTGGATTTCATCCGCGCCAAGGAGCGGGAAGGCGAATTCAACAATTTCAATCTTTCCGTGGGCCTGACCGAAGCCTTCATGCAGGCCGTGGAGCGCGGTGAGGAATATGACCTGCGCCTGCCGGCCACGGGCGAATCGGCGGGCAGGCTGCCCGCGCGGGAGATCTTTGCCCTGCTCGTGAAAAAGGCGTGGCAGTCCGGCGATCCCGGCATCGTGTTCCTTGACCGCATCAACCGCGACAATCCCACGCCGGACCAGGGCGAGATCGAATCCACCAACCCGTGCGGCGAGCAGCCCCTGCTGCCGTTCGAGGCCTGCAACCTGGGTTCCATCAACCTGTCCTGCTTTTATGTGCCGGGGCACGATGCCGGGAAGGACCCGGCGGACAACGGCGTGGACTGGCAGGGCCTTGCCCGCGCCGTCCACCTGGCCGTGCGCTTTCTCGACAATGTCATCGACGCCTCGCGCTTCCCGCTGCCCATGATCGACGAGACCGTGCGCCGGAACCGCAAGATCGGCCTGGGCGTCATGGGCTTTGCCGACCTGCTCTATGAGCTTGGCGTGGCCTATGACTCGCCGGAGGGCGTGGCCCTGGGCGAGCGGCTCATGGCCTTTGTCCAGAGCGAGGGGCACAAGGCCTCGGCGCAGCTCGCCAGGGAGCGCGGCCCCTTCCCGGCGTGGCCCACATCCATCTACTCGGCGCGCGGCGAAGGCCCCTACCGCAACGCCACCGTGACCACCATCGCGCCCACGGGCACGCTCTCCATCATCGCGGGCTGTTCCTCGGGCGTGGAGCCGCTCTTCGCGCTCTGCTTCACCCGCAATATCCTCGACGGCGAGCGGCTGGTGGAGGTCAACCCGTATTTTGAATCCGCCCTGGCCGACGCGGGCCTTGCCAGCCCCGAGCTTATGGAGAGCGTGGCGGCCAAAGGCTCCATCCAGGACATGGACTTTCTTCCGGCGGCCTTGCGCAGGACCTTCGTCACGGCCATGGACATCGCGCCGGTATGGCACCTGCGGATGCAGGCCGCCTTTCAGCGGCACACGGACAATGCCGTCTCCAAGACCGTCAATCTGCCCAATTCCGCCACGGAAAAGGACATCCACGATATCTACTGGCTCGCCTATCAGGAGGGCTGCAAGGGCGTGACCGTCTATCGGGACGGCTGCAAGAGCGTCCAGGTGCTCGCCACGGGCGAAGGCCAGAAGAAGATGGACGGCACCCGGACCGATGGCGCGCCGGCGGCCCCGGCCGCTCCGGTATCCGGCGTCCGCAGGCGCCCCGATGTGGTGCAGGGTTTCACCCAGAAGGTGCAGACCGGTCTGGGCGCCATGTACCTCACCGTCAACGAGGTGGACGGGCAGCCCTTTGAGGTGTTCGCCACCATCGGCAAGTCCGGCCGCTCCATCACGGCCAAGGCCGAGGCCATCGGGCGGCTCGTTTCCCTGGCGCTGCGCTCGGGCGTGGCCGTGCGCGACGTGGTGGCCCAGATCAAGGGTATTGGCGGCGAGCACCCCGTCTTCCGGGGCAAGGGGCTGCTGCTCTCCATTCCCGACGCCATCGCCTGGGTGCTGGAAAAGCGCTATCTCAAGGACGAGCGCCTGGGTGCGGTCACGGACATCGACGGCCAGAAGTGCCCCGAGTGCGGGGAGGCTCTGGTCTTTCAGGAAGGCTGCCTCATCTGCCCGGCCTGCGGCTTTTCCCGCTGCGGGTAGGGCGCGTCGGTTCCTTATCCCCTGCGAAACAGGGGGCTTCCGGGGGGAGTCCCCTTTTCGCCTTCCAGACGCAGCCACTCCCGCACACGGGCCAGGGCGACCGCCGGCAGGAGCGCCTCCAGCCAGGGCCAGGGCGGCGGCGCGGCGCAGCTGCCCTCCGGCCATGCCAGAAAGCCGTGGTGGAGGTGGAAACGTTCCGGCAGGGCTTGCGCCGTGCCTGTTCCGGCATAGCGGCTGTCCCCGAGCAGGGGATGCCCGAGAGCGGCGGCATGGGCGCGGATCTGGTGCCGGGCGCCGCGCCGGATGCGGCAGGCCGCCAGCGTGAGCGCTTCGGGCTGTCCGCCGCAGGTGCCGCGACCGCCGAGCAGCAGGCGGAGCCGCGCCGCGGCGTCCGCTTCCCAGACATGCAGCGGAAAGATTTCCGTCCAGCGCGTCCGGTCGTCATCGTCCGTCATCAGGCGGCTTGTGCGCCGCCGGTCCGTATCCAGACGGGCGCGCGCGGTCAGCGGGCCGCACAGGGCGCCCGTGAGCAGGGTCAGATAGCGTTTTTCGCAGTTCCCCGCGGCTTCGGCGGCGCGGAAGGCGCGGGCCGCCTCCGGCGTCAGGGCCGCACAGACGAGTCCCGAGGTGCCGTGATCCAGCCGCTGGAGCAGGGCCGGCGTCTCGCCCGGCCCCAGCACCGGGCCGCACAGGGCCGGGAGGCGCGCTTCCAGACTGTCCCCGTCGTTTCCGGCCAGGGCCGCGCTGTGCAGACCGGCGGGCTTGAAGAGCACGCAGAAGTCTCCCACGCGCGCGAGCAGGCGCGCGGGCGTCGTGGCTTCCGGCGCGGAGGGCGCGGCGTTCGGCGGCGCAAGGGCAAGAAGGTCGCCCCGCCGCAGGCGCCGGGCCGGGTCGCGGCAGGGGATGCCGTTGATCAGGACGCCCTGCCGCGCGATGCGGCGCCGGCGCCCCCGCAGGCCTTCGTCCACAAGCCGGGCGAGGGCGTGGTCCAGCCGCGTCCCGCCATCTTCCCCGGTGACGCGCAGGCAGCCGCGGGGCAACGCCTCCGTCCCGCCGTCGGGGGCGTTCACGCCGGACTCCGCCGGGCGCAGATCTCCAGCATCAGGGAGGCCACGGCTTCCGGATCATGGCGGCAGGGTTCGGCCTCCCGGATCATGTCCCGGTCTTCCAGACGGACGCCCATGGCTTCGATCTCACGCCGGACCTCCGGGCCGAGGCCGCCTTCGTAGCGGCCGTGGCGGCTGTCGACGAGGACCAGATCCAGCAGCTCGTCCGTACGCGCCCCGGGCGCGTCCTGCCTCAATGCGCGCAGGATGGCCGCCACCTGGCCGGCCACGCTGAGGCCGCGCAGTTCCGCGTCTGTTCCCGTGTTGGGGATGAAGACCTTGGGGCAGGAGCGCGCGGCCACGGCCCTGCCCACCCCGCTGGGCAGCAGGTTTGCCAGCACGCTCGAATAAAAGCTGCCCATGGGGTAGCAGATGGCATCGGCCGCGCGCAGATGTTCGGCGGCCATGGCGGAAAGCCGCGGGCGGCAGGGCGTGGAGGCGCCGGGCGTTCCGGCGTCCGCTCCCTGACGGTCAGGCTCGTGGACAGTGAGCAGGAGCCGGGCCACGGGACTCGGGAGCGACTTGAAATGGTGCTGTCCCACCACGCGGCTGCCGTCCTCCAGCTCGGCGGCCAGGTGGAGGCTCTCGTCCACCGTGGGCAGGACCGTGCCCCGGACGCCGAGCAGGCGGCTGAAGAGCGCGATGGGGGGCGTCAGGTCGCGTTTGTGGCGCAGATAGCCGCCCGCCAGCAGCAGGTTGCCCAGGCAGGCGAGGCGCGGCTCGAACGTGGGGGGCATGCGCCGGAGAAAACAGCCGAGGTGGAGACGGAATGCCCGCGCGTAGACTTCGGGCATGTCACGCCAGACGGGATGCCCCGCCAGGCCGAGCGCGGCCAGGGACGCGCGCAGTTCGTCGGCATCGCCTTCCGGCGGCAGGCGCCGGACAAAGAACGCAAGCGCCGCGGGGGGCACGGCGGTGTCGTCGGCCAGGGCCACGAGACGGTTGCGGATGTCGCCCACGGCGGGCATGGCGAAGGCGCGGCGCAGGGCGGCGGAGCTGCCGCCGGAATCGAAGGTGGTGAGCAGGTGGACGGAATGGCGGGTGCGCCGGGCAAGGGCGCGGCTGGTCTCGCGCAGGGCCGTGCCGCCGGAAAAGAAGAGCGGACGCGCGTCCGTGCCCGTATCCCGGGGGGGCGCGTCGTGGCGAGGCAGGCTCACGCGCCGGGACCCCGCCGTTTCCGGGCGGCCGCATCGCAGGCGCTGCCGTCGGCAAGCCCCAGTTCGCGCAGCCGGAGGTAGATGCAGCGGCCGATCCAGGCATCGGTGGCGGCGTATTCTATCTGCCGGTGGCTCAGCTCCATGAGGCTCCAGTTGGAGCATTGCGACCCCTTGGAGATGCGCCAGCCGAACAGGCTGGCCGCCAGGGTCCGCAGCCCCTGATTGGGGAGCCGGTGCGCGCGGGCCACCTGGCCGAGATCCACCAGACCCGCGGGCGTGAACGGATGCAGCCGGGCCAGCGCGCGCATGTCGTCGCCAATGCTGACGCCGGCCTTGATAATGTCCGGGGAGGCGAGCAGGGCGGCGCAGGCCGCTCCAAAGGGCAGCCACGCAAGCTGGATGAGATAGACCGTGCCCGCCGTGGCAATCTGGATAAGCGAGGGCGCGTTGAGCTTGCCCTTGCGAAAGGTGGGCCGCGTCTCCGTGTCAAAGCCGAGGATGCCGTCGCGGCGCATGTCCGCCTCGGCCCTGGCCCAGCCTTCGGCGGTGCGGACCACCTCCACCGGACCCTCGTAATGGCGCAGGGGCATGGCGTTGATTTCTTCGCTGCTGGGGCGGCGGCTGAGCGCGGAGAGGTCCATGGTCACTTGCCGATGCAAAAGTGCTCGAAAACCCGGTCCAGTACCTCGGCGGCCGTGCCGAGTCCCGTGACCTCGCCCAGTGCCGCCGCCGCCGTGTCCAGGCGGGCCAGGCAGCAGTCGTGGGGCTGACCGGCCGCGATGTCGGCGGAGAGCGCCTCCAGCTCTTCCAGCGCGCGCTCCAGAGCCAGCGCCTGCCGGGCATTGGGCGCGAGGGCGCCGTCGCCGGGGACCGCGTCCTCCAGCAGCTGCCTGCGCGCAAGCCGGGCAAGCTCCTCCACATGGGCGCCGGTGGTGGCGCTGACCATGCACGCCGGAAGGTGGCGCCCCCAGCGCGGGGGCCAGCTGTCCGGGGCGTCCGGCGCGCAGAGATCGCACTTGTTCCAGACGAGCAGGGGGGGCACCCCGGCATGGGCCGCCAGAGCAAGGATCTCCGCCGTGACCGGGTCCGGACAGGTCGTTGCCCGGGCGCCCGCCTCGCCGAGCCGCGCGCCGTCCAGGACCACGAGGAGCAGGTCCGCCGCGCCCAGCCTGTCGCGCGTCAGGGCCATGCCCAGCGCCTCCACAGGGTCCGCGTCGGCGCCGTCCCGCGCGGTCCGCAGCCCCGCCGTGTCCACCAGGCGCACGGGAAGCCCCTCGAGATCGCACCGCTCTTCAAGAAAGTCGCGCGTGGTGCCCGGAATGTCCGTGACGAGCGCCCGCTCCCGGCCAAGCAGGGCATTGAGCAGGCTGGACTTGCCCGCATTGGCCGCTCCCACGAGGACGGTCAGCGCGCCTTCCTGCATGAGCCGGGCGCGGCGCTTGCCCGCGAGCAGCCGCCGCACCGAGGCCGCCACGCCCTCCACGGCGCTGGCGAAGGCGTCCGGAGCCAGGGCGGGGACTTCATCGTCCGGAAAGTCCACGCCCAGGCAGGCATGGGCGCGCAGGTCTTCCAGCTCTTCGCGGAGCGCCACGGTCTGGCGCCCCAGCTGGCCGTCAAGGCGATTGAGTCCGAGGCGCACGGCCTCGCGCGAGGTGGCGCCGATGAGTTCGGCCACGGCCTCGGCCTGGCTGAGGTCCATCCTGCCGTTACGGAAGGCGCGGCGCGAAAATTCGCCGCGCTCCGCCTGGCGCGCGCCGAGGCAGAGCACGCTCTCGAGGGCGGCCTGGAGCAGGAACGGGCCGCCATGGCAGTGGAGTTCCGCCATGTCCTCGCCGGTGAAGGTGCGGGGGCCGGGCATGAAAACAGCCAGCACATCGTCCAGCTCTTCACCGTGCCTGTCCAGCATGCGCCCCCGGTGCAGGCGCCAGGGCCGGAAATTCTCGAAATCGGGCGAATGGGAAAGAAAGACGCGCGCCAGCACTTCCTTGGCCCTGGGTCCGGAAAGACGCACGATGCCGATCCCCCCGGACCCCGGGGGCGTGGCTATGGCGGCGATGGTGCTCATGGCGCCCTCCGGCAACGGGCCGGGTTACGCGTCTTCGGGCTTGCGGCGTGCGATGATCACCCGTTTCAGGGGACCGTCTCCGGAACTCCGGGTCTGCAGGTCCTCCGCATCCTGAAGGCAAAGGTGGATGATGCGCCGATGGTAGGAGGACAGCGGACGCGTGGAATAGGCGCGCCCCGTGGCGCGGGCTTTTTCGGCCAGACTCAGGGCCAGGGAGCGCAATTTCTCGTCCTGGCGCAGGCGGTAGTCGCCGATATCCAGCTGGACGCGCACGGCGGCATCCATGCCGTGGGAAACCATGCGCGAGGCCAGATACTGAAGCGCCGCCAGGGTCTGCCCCTCACGGCCGATGAGCAGGCCGGCATCGCCGCTCCAGTCCACATTGGCGCGCACGCGGCCGTCCTCCACGCGTACCGAGACCGGCACCTGGCCGCCGGTGATGGGGCGCACCAGTTCCTTGACGGTCTCTTCGGTGAGGCGCTGGAGCCGCTGGGGGTCCAGCTCCTCGAGGGGCGTGCGCGGCAGTCCTTCCGGCGCGTCGTCGGCGTCGAGTTCATGGGCGTGCTGAAGCCCGGGCGCCGGCGCAGGGGACGCCGCGGGCGCGTGTTCCCGCTCCGTCGCGGCGGCCGGAGCCGCCTGCGGCGCGGAACGCGGGCGCCCTCCCGCCCTGCGGTTGCCGCCCGCGGCGGGCGTTGCGGTCGCCGTTTCCGCCGGGCGCTCCCCGGCGGGCTTTGCCTCGGCCGGCGGCGTCGTGGCCGGAAGGTCGGCAGGAGGCGTGGGCGCCTCCTGATCCGGCGTGCGGGCTTCGGCCCTGGCCGGGCGCCGCCCCGCGCGCGGTTTTCTGGGCGCGGCGCGGCTTTCGCCTTCCTGCGGCGGTTCGCGCCGGGCGCGCCGTTCGGCGCCCGCGCCGTCCTCGTGCGGAGATGCGTCGGCGCGCTGGCCGCCCCTGGGGCCGAGGACGCTTTCCACCGCTTCGCGCAGCTGGGCGCGCCGGGCGCGCACCTTGGCCTTGCGCGCGCCCACGATGCCGAAGATGCCGCTCTTGGCATCCTGCACGATCTCGATTTCCAGACGTTCCCGCGGCGTGTCGAAATAGCCGCAGGCTTCCGCTATGGCGCTGTCCAGGTCCTTGCCCTGGAATTCCTTGAATCCGTCCATGTCAAGCCTCGCCGGAACGGCTTGCGCCGTGCCTCATCGCTATTTTGCGGCGGGCGTGCCCTGGTGGGCCTTGCCGCCGGTTTTGGTCTTCCGCATCATGAGCCACTGCTGGAAGATGGAGAGGATATTGTTCACCAGCCAGTAGAGCACGAGGCCCGACGGGAAGTTGAGAAAGAGCACCGTGAAGATGAGCGGCAGAAAGAGCATGATCTTCTGCTGCATGGGATCGGCCGGGGGCGGACTCATGCGCTGCTGGAGGAACATGGTCACGCCCATGATGATGGGGGTGATGTAGAGCGGGTCCTTGGCCGAGAGGTCGGCGAGCCAGAGGATGTCCGTGCCCGGCAGGTAGGTGATGAAGGAGGCGTGCCGGAGCGCGATGGACGTCAGCAGGGCCTGGTAGAGGCCGAAGAAGACCGGCAGCTGGATGAGGATGGGCACACAGCCGCTGGCGGGGTTGACGCCATAGGTCTTGTAGAGCGCCATGACCTCCTTGTTCATCTCTTCCTTGTTGTTCTTGTACTTCTCACGGATAGCCAGCATCATGGGCTGGAGCTGCTTCATCTTTTCCATGGAGGCGTAGCTCTTGGCCGTGAGCGGCCAGAACACGGCCTTGATGAGCAGGGTGAGGAAGATGATGGCAACGCCCCAGTTGTGGACAAAGCCGTAGAAGAATTCCAGCAGCCAGAGCAGGCCCTTGGCGATGATGCTGAAAAAGCCGAGCTGGATGCTGAGGGCCAGCTGGTCGGAAACGGCGGTCAGTTCGGAACGCACCTTGGGACCGAACCAGTAGGAGACGGAAAGCTCCCGCTCCTCGCCGGGGGCGAGCAGGCATTCCGGCTCTTCCACGGCGGCGCGATAGACCGTGTTCTGCATGAGTCCCTTGACCGTGACGCCGTCCGGGTTGCCGGGAATGACGGCGGCGAGGAAATAGGTGCTCATGGGACCGGCCCAGTAGATCTTGCCGCTGGCCTGGACGCCGGTGGTGCCCAGGGTCTTGCTGGAGGATTCCTCATCCACGCTGCCGTCATCGTCCCAGGCGACGCGCATGGAATCGTACTGGCTGCCCGAGGCGTTGCTGGCGTCCAGGGCGGATGTGGCCGCCACGCGCACGCTGCGGGCCTGGTCGCCGGTATTGATGAGCCGGATCTTTTCCCTGATGAGATAGGAATCCGCGCTG
Source organism: uncultured Desulfovibrio sp. (assembly GCF_910584445.1). Lineage (GTDB taxonomy): Bacteria > Desulfobacterota > Desulfovibrionia > Desulfovibrionales > Desulfovibrionaceae > Desulfovibrio. The sequence continues at coordinate 22,860 of NZ_CAJUBO010000005.1, read as the reverse complement.
AAGGTCAGCTCGCGGGTCACGCGCAGATTGTCCACCATGCCCGTGAGGCGCAGGGTGCCCTGCTGCCCGGCGTCGAGCTTCAGGCCGTCAGCGCCTTCCAGCGCCCATTGGCCGGTGCTCCAGGAGGGCTGGCTGTTGATGACGAGGCCCAGGGGCGCCACGGCGGCCGTGCGCTCGTCCACCAGGTTGACCAGCGGCGAATCCGGCGCAAGGCCGGCCTGATATTTCCTGAGCCGGAAGGAGCGCAGGGTGCCCCCCCCGGTATGGAGCACCGCCTCATAGAGCGGCGACGCCACGGTGATGTCGCGCCCGGCCGAGGGGGTGAAGGTCGGCAGGGTGGCGGTGCGCGCCGCTTCCGCCTTGCGCGCTTCGGCCTTTTCCGCCTCCTTGCGGGCGGCTTCCTCCCGCTGCGCCATCTGGGCGGGATCGGGCTTGGGCGCCCAGCCCATGTATTCGGCCACATGGCCCCAGCCGAAAAGGATGATGAGGCAAAGAACGATGGCAAGAATGAGATTTTTGTTGTCCTGCATGGAAAAGCCTACTCCTCGGACGAAGGCGGGTCGCCAGGGCGACGTCTGGGGGGCGGCACCGGGTCATACCCCGAACCGCCCCAGGGGTGGCAGCGCGCAAGTCGCCGCAGGGCCAGCCAGCTGCCGCGCACGATGCCGTGGCGCAAAATGGCCTCGGCGGCATAGGCGGAGCAGGTGGGAGTGAAGCGGCAGGCCGGCGGCAAGAGTGGCGAAATGCAGCATTGATACAGGCGAATCGGCAGGATGCAGATCCTGCGGACGATACCGGCCACGGCGCCTAGTTCTCCGGCGCGGACGGGCGCCTGCCGCGGGCGCGCGGACCCTGTGCCGCGCGGGGTGGGCGTGCGCCCAGCAGCGGCAGAAGCTCCCCGGTCACGGCCGTCAGATCCAGCCCCGCCTGTCCGGCATGACGCTTGGCGACAGCCACCACATCAGCGCGGGGCAACTCCTCCGCATGGAGGCGGAAAAATTCCCGCAGGAGCCGCTTGACGCGATTGCGCATCACCGCGTTTCCCACCTTGCGGGAAACCGCCATGCCCGTCCGGCCATGCCCGTCTGCGCGCGGCAGCAGAAAAAGCAGAAAATGCGCGCTGTGCAAGCGGCGGCCGTGTTCGTAGCAGACGGTGAACTCCGCCCTGCGGCGGACTCTCGCCCCCTTGGGATAGCCCCGGGACGGGACGCGGTGTGCGGCCGGCCGCAACGGATCTTCTCCCGGAACAGTGCGGCGGAACTCAGGCGCTCAGGCGCTTGCGGCCCTTGGCGCGGCGGCGGCGGATGACGGCGCGGCCGCCGGGCGTAGCCATGCGCGCGCGAAAACCGTGCGTGCGGGCACGGCGGATCTTGCTCGGCTGATAGGTCCTTTTCATGGCGTGCTCCCCTTGGAGTATGAAGTATGTGAGAGGCGCGCAGGCCGGCTGTTTCCGGCGTGACAGGGCCTTCCCGCGCACGGGAAGGGCGGCGTCGGTTCGCGCGTTGGCATTGTGCCGAATGTGGCTACATACACGGCCAAAAGACCCGCGTCAAGCGCGGGAGAGGAGCCGGGTTTACTGAAGCGGCGGCGCGGGAACCGGCATGGTGGGCGCCTGGGCGGTGGGCGTCGCGGGCGCGGTCGGGGGCGTCGGGGACGCCTTGGCGGGTTCCGCCGGGGCCGTGGGCGCGGCGGGCGCTGCGGCCTTCGCCGTTGTGGGGAACGGCAGCGGGAGCAGGCCCGGAGCGGCGGGCACGCAGATGAGCGCCGTGGAACCGGCGCCCTCCGGAGCCTTGACGGTCACCACCGATTTGGGCGCGGCCTTGCGGCGCGGCTTCCACCGCCTGGGCGGGGCCGTTTTCGCCGGAGGCGCCAGCAGTTGGGGCGTGAGCGCGGGGTCGATCCAGGTGGCGCCCGCCATTTTCAACTGGCGCGGGACGAGCAGCGTGTTCCAGTAGAGGCGCGCGCCCCCGTCCTGGACCCAGGCCTCGTCGAGGTTGACGGCGCCGTTGGGCAAATAGGCCGGGAGCTGCGGCGGCAGGGGCGCGACGTTCTGTCGGGAGGGCGCGGCAACGGCCGCCGGCACGGAGTCATAACCCGTACCCTGCGCGGCGGACGCGGCCAGGGCCACTCCGGACCCGAAACCGAGGCACAGCGCAAGGCACATATGGCAAGACAGGATGTGCGGAAAACGTGGCATGGGAGTACTCCTTCTCTCTGACTTATCGGAAGGAGGCTGCTGTTCTTTAGAGTCTGGACCTATTGATGTGGCTGCTGGCCTGGGCTGCGGCAGCTTATGCAATGCCACAATCATCCGTCAAAAACAGCCTTTTTTGTGCTGGCGGCGTCACTGGGCGATTTTTGTCGGTCATGTACTTAAGTACACTCCCTCCCAAAATCGTCCACTTCCTTGCCAGCACAAAAAAATCTTATTTTTTAGGATCCTTGCGGCGACAGCCCCCGCCCTTCGCTCCGCTTCGGGCGGCCAGCGGAAAAACCTCTTTTCCGCACTGGAGAAACCATAACGGAGTTTAATGAGGTCTGAGCCTAGAGCATTTTTTGCGGGCGTCCGCTCCCGCATCCGCCAGAATGTTTGTGCAATTTCCGTGCGAAATCGCTCTGGGCCGGGGCGTCGTTAATGCATGCCCTGTTCGCGTTCCTCCTGGCAGGCACGGCACAGGCCCACGCCCGGCAGGGCGTCCAGGCGCTTCTGCGGGATGGGTTCGCCGCACTCGCGGCAGCAGGCCACGCCATCGATCCATTCCGGGCCGCCGCGGTCCATGGACGCGCGCGCCCGCACCAGGGCGGATTCCCTGTCCATGCGTTCCAGTTCCGTCGCCTGATCGAAAACATCCATGAGGTCCCTCGCAAAAAAAGGTTGACGCCGCGCGGCAGGCCTGTGCCGCGCAAAGCAAGCGGCAACCCCGGAGGGGGTTGCCGCAGGGTTGCGGAATGTCGGTGTGAATGTCGTATCGTAAAAATCGAGTTTAGCGCATGGCCGCGAAGCGTGTAAAGGACTTTTCCCGTTTTCCGTCGCTTGTCCCGCTTTGCGGGGAAATGCAGGCAGCGAAATCTGCGGAAGATACCCGTGTTACAGATATTTTCCGCAGCAAAACGCTCTAGTTGCCCGTGGCCCTGCCGATCATTTCCCGGAAGCGGAGGAAAAGATGATTGCCGTCACGCGGGCCGGCGGCGGCCTCCGGGTGGTACTGGAGGCTCATGATGGGCAGGCTCGTGTGGCGCAGCCCCTCAAGGGTATGATCGTTGAGGTTGACGTGGGTGGCCTCCACATCCGCCACGCCGTCCAGCACCACATGGAAGCCGTGATTCTGGGAAGAGATCTCGATCTTTCCCGTGGTGAGGTCCTTGACCGGATGATTGCAGCCGTGGTGCCCGAACTTGAGCTTTTCGGTGCGCGCCCCCAGGGCGTGGCCGATGAGCTGGTGCCCGAGGCAGATGCCCGTGACGGGCATGTCCCGGCAGAGTTCCCTGACAATGGCGATCTCCTCCCCGAGGGTGGCGGGGTCGCCCGGCCCGTTGGAAAGAAAGACCGCGCCCGCGCCCGTGGCCCTGACGGCCCGGGGGCTGAAGGTGGGCGGCACGGCCAGCGGCTCGAAGCCCGCGGCCACGAGGTGGCGCAGGATGTTCCACTTGATGCCGTAGTCATAGACCACCAGCGGCAGCCCGGCGCCGCGCCAGGCATAGCCCCCGTCCGCGCCGAGGGCCACGGGGTGCGGCGCGTTGTCGTACCAGGCATACGGGGCCTTGGCGGCCACCTCCGGCACCAGGTTGCGGCCCTGCATGGGGGGCAGGGCCTGCGCTTTTTGGCGCAGTTCCTCCACATCCCGGGCGCGCGTGGAGATGACGCCGCGCATGGCGCCATGGAGGCGCAGATGCCGCGTGAGCGCGCGGGTGTCCAGCCCTTCCATGCCCGGCGTGCCGTGTTCAACGAGAAAGTCCGGCAGGGACATGGCGGAACGCCAGTTGGAGGGCTGTTTGCAGCATTCCTTGACCAGGAACGCCTCGGCGTGGATGCCGGCGGATTCCATGTCCGCCGCGCAGATGCCGTAATTGCCCATGAGCGGGTAGGTCATGCAGACCATCTGCCCGGTATAGGAGGGATCGGTGAGCACCTCCTGATAGCCGGTCATGCCCGTGGTGAAGATCACTTCACCGCCCGTTTCAAATTCGCCGGTGAAGGACTTCCCTTCAAGCGCGAAACCGTCTTCCAGCACCAGGACTGCTTTCATTCCTGCCCCCGCGCGTCCCGCGCATAGTATTCCTGAAGGGTTTCCACATGGGTCTCGTCGCGCCGGGCGGCAAGGGCCGTGGCGGTCGCCCTGGCGGCGGCCAGCGTGGTGCAGTAGGGCACCTTCCAGGTCAGGGCCGCGCGCCGGATGGCCTTGGAATCCCTGGCCGTGTTCTTGCCCGAGGCCGTATTGATGACCAGCGCCACCTCATGGTTGATGAGCAGGTCCACGATATTGGGGCGCCCCTCATAGACCTTGCGGACCTCTTCCACGGCAAGCCCGCGTTCGCGCAACACCCGGGCCGTGCCCCGCGTGGCGAGGAGGTCGAAGCCGAGCGCCGCGAACATGGCCGCCACCTCGGCCACATAGGGCTTGTCGCGGTCATTGACGGAGAGGAAGACCTTGCCCGAAAGGGGCGGCCGCTGCCCGGCCGCGATCTGGCTCTTGAGGAAGGCCTCGGCAAAGTCCGCGCCCATGCCCATGACCTCGCCGGTGGAGTGCATCTCCGGCCCGAGGACAATGTCCACGCCGGGGAAGCGCTGGAAGGGCATGACCGCTTCCTTGACGCAGGTGAAACCGCCGCGCCGGAGGCTCCAGGGGTCAAGCTCGTCCAGGGTCTTGCCGAGCATGACCTGGGTGGCAAGATAGGGCAGCGGCACGCCCGTTGCCTTGGAGACGAAGGGCGCGGTGCGCGAGGCGCGGGGATTGACCTCGAGGATGTAGATGTCGTCCCCCCTGATGGCGAACTGGATGTTCATCAGGCCCACCACCTTCAGCTCGCGCGCCAGCGCCTCGGCCTGGGCGGCGATGTTGGCGACATGGTCGTAGGAGAGCGAGAAGGAGGGCAGCACGCAGGCCGAATCCCCGGAGTGGATGCCCGCCTCCTCGATATGCTCCATGATGCCCGCCACATAGACCTCATTGCCGTCCGAGAGGGCGTCCACATCCACCTCGATGGCGTGTTCCACGAACTTGTCGATGAGGATGGGGTGCTCGGGCTTTTCCGGCACCTGCTCGCGGAAGTAGTCGGCCAGTTCCGTGGCGTCATAGACCACGGCCATGGCCCGGCCGCCGAGCACATAGCTGGGCCGCACCACCACGGGGTAGCCGATGCGCGTCGCCGCCTCCATGGCCTGGTCCAGATCCATGGCCGTGCCGTTGGGCGGCTGGAGCAGACCGAGTTTTTCGATGAGCGCCTGGAAGCGCTCGCGGTCTTCGGCGCGGTCGATGGCGTCCGGCGATGTGCCGAGGATGGGCACGCCCGCGCGCATGAGCGGCACGGCCAGATTGAGCGGCGTCTGGCCGCCGAACTGGACGATGACGCCTTCGGGCTTTTCCTTTTCCACGATGTTCATCACGTCCTCGAAGGTGAGCGGCTCGAAATAGAGCCGGTCGGACGTGTCATAGTCCGTGGAGACGGTCTCGGGATTGGAGTTGACCATGATAGCCATGATGCCCGCGTCGCGCAGGGCGAAGGAGGCATGGCAGCAGCAGTAGTCGAACTCGATGCCCTGGCCGATGCGGTTGGGTCCGCCGCCGAGGATGAGCACCTTGCGCCGGTCGCTCACGGCCATTTCGTCGCCGGTCTCGTAGGTGGAGTAGTAATAGGGGGTATAGGCCTCGAATTCGGCCGCGCAGGTATCCACCAGATAATAGGTGGGCAGGATGCCCAGCTCCTTGCGAAGGCGGCGGATGTCGCCTTCCGGCCGCTTCCACATTTCCGCCAGCTGCCGGTCGGAGAAGCCGTATTCCTTGGCTTCGCGCAGCACTTCGGCGAGCAGCGGATTGGCGGGCGTCATGTCGTTGGCGAGTCCGAAATCGCGGATCTTGGCCTCCATGTCCACGATGTCCCTGAGCTGGCGGATGAACCAGGGGTCGATGGCCGAGGCGGCGAAGATCTCCTCCTCGCTCACGCCTGCCAGCAGGGCCTGGCGCAGGGCGAAGATGCGCCGCGAGTTGGGCGTGCGCAGCTTTTCCAGGATCTCCTCCACCGGCGGCAGCTCGGCGCGGAAGTCCCAGCCGAGGCCGGGCGCCCCGATCTCCATGGAGCGCAGGCCCTTCTGCAGCGCCTCCTTGAAGGTGCGGCCGATGCTCATGGCCTCGCCCACGCTCTTCATGGACGTGGTCAGCTCGTCCCTGGCGCCGGGGAACTTTTCAAAGGTGAAGCGCGGCACCTTGAGCACCACATAGTCGATGGCCGGTTCAAAGCTGGCAACGGTCTCGCGGGTGATGTCGTTGGCGAGTTCGTCCAGGGTGTAGCCCACGGCGAGCTTGGCCGCGATCTTGGCGATGGGAAAGCCCGTGGCCTTGGAGGCCAGCGCCGAGGAACGCGAGACGCGGGGGTTCATCTCGATGACCACCATGTCCCCGTCCACGGGATTGATGCCGAACTGCACGTTGCTGCCGCCGGTTTCCACGCCGATCTCGCGCATGATGGCGATGGAGGCGTCGCGCACCTTCTGGTATTCCGCGTCGGAGAGGGTCTGCACCGGGGCCACGGTGATGGAGTCGCCCGTGTGCACGCCCATGGGGTCGAAATTCTCGATGGAGCAGATGACGACGCAGTTGTCCTTCTGGTCGCGCATGACTTCCATCTCGATCTCTTTCCAGCCGAGCACGCTCTGCTCGATCATGACCTCCGAGGTGGGGCTGGCGGCGAGACCGCGCGCGGCGACGGCTTCCAGATCTTCCAGGTTGTAGGCCACGCCGCCGCCCGTGCCGCCCAGGGTGAAGGCCGGGCGCACGATGAGCGGGAAGGGCAGGATATTGCCGAGGCGGCGCACTTCGTCCATATCATGGGCGATGCCGCTGGCCGGCATCTTGAGTCCGATGTTCTCCATGGCCTCGCGGAAAAGCTCGCGGCTCTCGGCCTTTTCGATGACCTCGGCCCGCGCGCCGATGATCTCCACCCCGTATTCCGCGAGAACGCCGCTCTTGAACAGTTCAAGAGCGGCGTTCAATGCCGTCTGCCCGCCAAGTGTGGGCAGCAGGGCATCGGGCCGCTCCTTGCGGATGACGGCGGCCAGCGTGTCGTGTTCGATGGGTTCCACATAGGTGGCGTCGGCCATTTGCGGGTCGGTCATGATGGTGGCCGGATTGGAGTTGACGAGGACGACCTCGTACCCCTCCTCCTTGAGGGCCTTGACGGCCTGCGAGCCGGAGTAGTCGAACTCGCAGCCCTGGCCGATGATGATCGGGCCCGCGCCGATGACGAGGATCTTGTGAAGGTCCGTTCGCTTGGGCATGAACTCTCCCTGCGGCTAGGAACGCGCGGGCGGCAAGGACGCCGTGCCGCGCAGGTGGGCAAACAGCCTTTTTTACGTTGCCCCGTCTCTCCGGTCAAGCCGTAAATGCGGCGCCGGGGATGGGCGGGCGCGGGAGCCGCCGCCGGGGCTTTACAGCCAGCGGCTTTGCGCGAATACTGGACGCGAGAGCATCCGAAAGGAGGAAGACCATGCAGATCTACGCCATCAACGGCAGCCCCCGCAAAAACTGGAACACGGCCACCATTCTCCGCAATGTGCTCGACGGCTTCGCCGAAAGCCGGGAGGACGCGCTCACGGAAATGATCGACCTCTACAGCCTGGACTACAAGGGCTGCGTGAGCTGCTTCGAGTGCAAGCGCCTGGGCGGTCCGTCCTATGGGCGGTGCGCCGTGCGCGACGAGCTGGGCGCGCTCCTGCCCCGCCTTCTCCAGGCTGACGCGCTCGTCATCGGCTCGCCCATCTATTTCGGCGACGTGACCGGCATGCTGCGCGCCTTTCTGGAGCGCCTGCTCTTCCCCTGCCTCGTGTATGACAAGGACCACAGCTCCCTGGCGCCCAGAAAGATCCCCACGGCCTTCGTCTATACCATGAACCTGCCGCGCGGGCGCATGGAGGAGCGGGGCTATCCGCAAAGGCTCGCCGCCATGGAGTCCTATGTGGGCCGCCTGTTCGGTTCGGAGCCGCGCCTGCTCCATGTGTGCGACACCCTCCAGTTCAAGGACTATTCCAGATACAAGATGGAGATCTTTTCCGCGGAGGAAAAGGCCCGGCAGCGGGAGCTGGAGTTTCCCCTCGACTGCCGCAAGGCCCGCGAGCTGGGGTCCGCCCTGGCCGCGGATGCCGCGGGCGAGGCATAGGACATTCGCAACGGTCCTAGTTTTCATTGAGGAAATGTTCTGTTCATAAGATACATATTTTCTGGAGGGGGTAATGGATCGTTTTCGTACGTTATTATGTGATATTACAAATCATTGTAATAATCGTTGCGTATTCTGTTTTAATGGATGGGATAAACCGGCATTGATGGAAGAAAATATTTTTAAAATTATTATCGATCATATGTATGATTATGTTGAAGATTGGATATTGATTTCATGTCTTTTTGAGCCGACGCTTCATCCACATTTTTTAGATTTTATGGAATATATACCTAAGAACAAAAAAGATAAAATATTTTTTACATCTAATATCGCCAGAAAGTTTTCAGATGGGTATTTCTATAGAATGGCACAGTGTAATTTTCATCATATAAATATAAGTTTGGAAACACTTGACGAAAATAAATATAAATTTATTACAAAAAACTCACAAGGGAATTTTTATAGAAATTTAAAAGTGTTGGTTGACGAGTTTTCTAAGGTTAGAAATCATCCTTATATTCATTTTATAACAATGGTTACACGCGATAATAAAGATGAAATTTTAGCTATTGCAAGGTTTGCAAAGGAATAATGTGATGTATATCAACATGAATTCAGAACTCCATATTTCTCACCATTTCTTCCAAAAGATTGGCTGCTGAACAATACTCTGAATCGTGATGAATTGAACGAAATACGGGATAAATTGCAAGACTTAGGTTATGAAGGAACTACTTGTGGATTTGAATTTGATACGGAAAAGTATAGGGAAATAATTTCGCAGGGTAATTATTGTGCATCATATCCAAATATACAAGTGTATTCAGATGACAATAGCGAGGAATGGATACCTTATCTTCAGGCGGGGATAGCAGCATTCCCGAGGGTCAACGCGCGGGGATACTTTACTGCAGATGAACTTGAGTATGCATATAATCTTAATTGTATTAACGATTATGAGGAATTTATAAAGTTCGTTGCAAAAAAGATAAATATAAAAGCAAAACGAAAGCATTTTCAGGAAAAGTTTAAAAAAAACTGAATCAGGAAACTTCGGCGGTGGCGATGCCTCCGCGTGATGCCCTTCCGGCCTCTGGGCCGAAAGGGCATGCCGGGCGCCGTCTCGGGAATCTCTGGAGGGCTTGGCCTCCGGAAGCGGAGGGCAAAGAGTTCTGGGAGAGAGCCGAAGGTCAAAGTCCTCAGCGGCTGGAGTTCATCGCCTGCCACGGCTCCGGCGTGGGCGGCATGATGCCCGCGGCCTTGCCGGCGGCGATGCATTTGAGCAGCCAGGCCATATTGTCGCCCAGAGTACGCATGGTCTGCGGGCCTTCCGCATCCTGCGCGGCTTCTTCGGGGGCGTTGTCGTGGATGGAGTTCCAGTACTGGGAGGCCATCACGGGCATGCGGGCGATGGTGAAATGCTTGTTCAGCCGGTCAAAGGGGGCGCTGGCGCCGTCGCGGCGGCAGCTCACCACGCAGACGGCGGCCGGCTCCAGGCGGCGCGCCCCGGGTCCAGCCCGGCGTTGTGGAAAAAGGGGGAGCCGTGGCTCCCCCTTTTTCACGGGCACTGCCGGCAGTGCCGTTTTTGGAGGGTGCGGTTTCGTCAGTCTTCGGTGGGGTTCACCTTGTCCACAAACGGATACGGCCCATCAAAGCCGGGCGTGCCGGGGATCTGGCAGACGTGGCTGTTGAGCTGCGCGCCGTCCCAGTGGTGCAGCAGATAGCCGCTGCACTCCATGCGGAAGGTGTCGCCGCCTTCTGGCGAAAGGTCCAGTTCCAGCTGCATTGCCACCGCCGGCGAGGTCATGGCCGGAATGCCCGCGTAGCGGGTGAAGATGGGGCGGTGCATATGCCCGCAGGCCAGTGTGGCCCAGGGCGCCCCCCCGAGGATCTTCTCCAGCGCGGCCACATTCTCGAACGGCTCGTCCATGGCGCCCATGCCGCTCTTGAACGGCGGATGGTGCATGAAGACGAGGGCGGGGACGCCGGGGCGCTCCCGGAGTTTCGCCTCCAGCCAGCGCGCGGCGGCGTCCGGGCAGTGGCCGGAATGCGAGCCGGGACTCATGCTGTCAAACAGCAGCAGGCGCACGGGCATGTCCTCCACGGCCTGGCAGAGAAATTCCGGGATGCCGGGGTCCGGCGCGCACCAGGCGCCGAGGATGGAGCGCATCCTGTCGCGGCGGTCATGGTTTCCGGGCAGCGCATAGATGCGGCGGCACAAGGGGAGCAGCGCCTCACGGAGCAGCTCGTAGGCCCGGGCATCGCCGCTGTCGGCCAGGTCGCCCGTGAGCACCATGGCGTCCGGCGCGGGCGTGAGGGCTTCCAGATGGCGCACCAGCTCGTCGAGACAGCGCCGCGTGTCGGTCACGCGGTAGGAACGCCTGCCATCGCCGCGCAGATGGAAGTCGGAAAGCTGGAGGATACGCATGTCTGCCTTCCTTGAAGTTCGGCAGGGCGCCGGAGCCTCCCCCGGGGAAGCTCCGGCGCGGGCCTTGAGAGCATTGTTTGATTGAAGATATCCCTTTTCCATCACTTTTCGCTACCGCATCTCGCGTCCCAAACGTGGTCCGGGCGCTCCTGCGGCGCGGGCGTCAGCTACAGCTGCCGCCGGAGCGGTGTGGATACTTTCCTGACCAGACCGCTCCTAGTGTCTACTTGCAAAAGTAGACACTACAAAACCCGTAAGGGTTTTGCGGCGGCATAGCCGCCGTGAGTGAGCGAAAAACCACGCTTTTTCGCGAACGATCCTGCAAAAATTCTGCGCAGAATTTTTGCAAGTAGACACTAGATGTGTTCCACATCGTCGAGTCCGCTCTTGCGGACGGCCGCATCGTGCTTGCGCTGGATAATGAAGGCCGAAAGCCCGCTGGTCAAGGCCGCCAGGAGGGTGAAGAGGCAGATATAGAGCGGATCGCCGTCGCCCCACTTGATGAAGACCGTGCACAGCCCGGGCACGATGCCCGCCACGAGGAAGCCGGGGAACTGGTAGCAGATGGAAATGCCGGTATAGCGCACATCCGGCGGAAAGAGGTCGGAAAAGACCGCCGCTTCAGGGCCGAAAACGCCCGCGTAAAAGATGCTCAGCGGGATGATGATGGCGAGGGCGATGAGCAGGAGATTGCCGCCGCTGCCCTGCATGAGCCAGAAGGAGGGGAAGATGGAAAGGCCGCAGAGCAGGCTGGCGATCCCGTAGATGCGGCCGCGCCCGAACCTGTCGGCCAGGCGCCCGGCAATGAGGATGAAGGGGCACATGATGAGCGCCGCGAGCATGACGATGGTCAGGGCCGAGGTGCGCTCCACCTGGATGTACTGCACAAGATAGCTGATGACGAAGACCGCGAGCACATTGAAGAACACGCCGTCGATCCAGCGCGCGCCCACGCCGAGGGCGATATTGCCCGGATGCTCCTTGCAGACGCGCACGATGGGCAGCACCTTGCGCTCGGTCTTGCCGCTCTCGCGGGCCTTCTGGAAATCGGGCGTCTCCAGGATGTGCATGCGTACATAGAGGGCCACGGCCACCAGCACCACGCTGATGAGGAAGGCCAGGCGCCAGCCCCAGCTCATGAACTGCTCGTTGTCAAGCCCCCAGGAGAGCAGGGCCACCACGCCGGAGGACAGGCAAAGCCCCGTTGCCAGGCCCATCTGCGGGATGCTGGCATAAAAGGCGCGCTCGCGCTTGCTGGCGTATTCATAGGTCATGAGGACGGCGCCGCCCCATTCGCCGCCCAGGCCCAGGCCCTGGCAGAGGCGCATGGTCTGGAGGATGATGGGCGCCGCAATGCCGATCTGGGCATAGGTGGGCACAAGACCGATGCCGATGGTCGCCAGGCCCATGATGAGCATGGTGAGGATGAGCATGCTCTTGCGGCCCACGCGGTCGCCGAAATGGCCGAAGATGAAACCGCCGAAGGGGCGCGCGAGATAGCCGATGGCAAAGGTGCTGTAGGCGAGCAGCGTGCCCATGAAGGGGTCTTCCGTGGGGAAGTAGAGCTTGTTGAACACGATGCCCGCGACCACGCCGTAGAGGAAGAAATCATACCACTCGATGGTCGCTCCGAGCAGGCTTGCCAATACCACCTTGCGGATCTCGCGTTTGCTTGGCGCGCTCATGCGTCCTCCCCGCTGTCCCGGGAGTTCCGGGAATCCATGCTTAAAATTTTAATGGTCTGTAAAAACCAGTGTCGGCACGAAACGCTGGTTTTCCTCTCCCCGTGCCATCGCGTAATTTCGCGTAACTCAAGCGTTACATGGAATCGTATTTCTGGCAAGCGCTTTCGCGGCGGATGCGAAGGATTCTTAAAATTTTATTTTCTGCCCCCCAAAAAGCCCAAAAAGAAAAGATACTTTAAATTTTAAGCTCCTGGCCGTTTGACAGTGGTCCTCCGGGCCTCCTATAGTCTTCTGGCGTGAACGAACGGGGGGCCTGTGAGCGGACGGGGCAAAGTCACCTTGGCGGACGTGGCCGAAAAGTCGGGCTTTTCGCTGGCAACGGTCTCCATGATCCTCGGCGGCCGCACGGACATGGCCTTTGCGCCGCAGACCGTGACCCAGGTGCGCGAGGCCGCCGCCAGCCTGGGCTATGCCGCGCCGCGCCGCAGCCGGGGGCGCCTGGGCGCCGGGCGGGTGCTCATCATCTGCCCCAATGTGGGCAACCCCTATTACGCCACCATGATCCAGGCCATCCAGCAGGGGGCCGCGGCGGCGGGCCTTTCCACGCTCATCGAGACCACCTACCGCGACAGGGCGGCTGAAGAGCGCCTGCTCGACGAGGCCGCGCGCTCCGACCTGGCGGGCCTGATCTTCACCATGCTGCCGCAATGCGTGGAACTTGCCGAGCGCGTCAGCCGCCTCAAGCCGCTGGTGGTCATCGGCGACCGCACCATCAGCCTGAATGTGGACACGGTGGAACTCAACAATTATGAAGCGGGGCTGGCGCTCGGGCGGCATATGACGGGCCTGGGGCATCGCCATGCGGCCTATCTCTCCACACCGCTGAATGCCGCCAATTCCGCGCGCGTGCGCCGTCTGGAGGGGGTGGAGGCCGCCTTTGCCGAGGTGGGCGGCCAGGTGCTGGTGAAGACCGTGGACGTGACGCCGGCAACCGAGCTTGGCAATATCTCCATCGAGCATGCGGTGGGGCGCGACCTGGCGCGGCAGTGTCTGGAAGTGCCCGGCCTGACCGCGCTCATGGCCGTGAACGACATGGTGGCCTACGGCGTGCTCGATGCCGTGGCCGAGGCCGGGAAACGCGTGCCCGAGGAGTACAGCGTCTGCGGCTTTGACAATATCTTTCCCTCGGGGTTCCTGTCCGTGGGGCTGACCACGGTGGAGCACCATCTCGTCGAGAAAAGCCGCAATGCCTTTGAGATCCTGCGCGGCAGGATCTTCGGCTCCACCCCCGCCTCCAGCGTGACGCGGGTGGAATACAGCCACCATCTGGTGCTGCGCGCGTCCACCGGCCCGGCGCGGACCACGGGCGTTGCGCCCACCGGCTCCCGGGAGCGCGAACACCGTATCGACATTCCACATCCAGATCCTTGTGGCGACAGCCCCCGCCCTGCGCTTTGCTCCGGGCGGAAAATGGAAGAGGGGCGTTGACTCACGGTTTCGGAACTTCTGCGAAGAAACAGCGGCCTTCCCCGTTCACGCTCGTTCCTCTCGCTGCAACACAGCAGGAAAAACGCAAACGGGGTGGGGTCCATGGGATCCCAACGGGGCGGGGTGGCGCCCCGCAGCGAAAAACGGCCGCTCCCCCGGCGTTCTCCGGCGCAGCGCCGGCCCGGCCTGCCCGGGCGCGGGGGAGGGCCATGCTCCGGCAGGCCGGCGTTGCGGCGCCGGAGGCCGAACGGAGAAGTCCATGTTCTACGGGTGGAAGATCAGCGCCCTGTGTCTGGGGGGCAACTTCATGTTGCAGGGCAGCGCCCTCTACGGCATGAACGCCTTCATGGAACCCCTGTGCGACCTGCACGGCTGGACGCGCGTGGGCCTGAACATGAGCCTGGGCGTGGCCGCCTTCATGGGCCAGCTCGCCATGCCCGTGGCCGCCGCCGTTTCCACCCGGTATTCCCTGCGGATGCTCATGACCGTGGGCGCCGTGGCGGGCGGGCTTGCCACCTGGGCCATGGGCCTTGCCGAGGACATACGGCTGTTCACGCTCTGCATGGTGCTGCTCTGGGTGGCGTCCCAGGTATGCGGCGGCGTGGTAGCCAACGCCCTCATGAGCAACTGGTTCAGCCACTTCCGGGGCATCGCCTTCGGGCTTGCCAATTCCGGCACCTCCCTCGCGGGCATGGTGCTGCCCTTTCTGAGCCTGGTCCTCATCCGCCATTTCGATATGCAGACCGCCTACGCCATTCTCGGCGGCGCGACCCTGCTGCTGGCGCCGCTCTCCTGGGTGCTGGTGCGGCGTTCCCCGCAGATGCTCCATCTGCACCCTGACGGGCGGCAGCATGATCCGCGGCCGCCCAAGGGGGTTCCGCGCGCCGTTTCCCTCGCCGCCCTCATACGCCGGCCTGCGGCCTGGTGGATCGGCATTGCCTTCGGGCTGGCGCTCATGGTCGGCTCGGGAGTGCTGAGCCAGCTCAAGCCCCGCTTCACGGACATGGGGGCCGATGCCTATCCGGCCATGATCCTGGCTGGCCTGGCGGCGCTGTTCGGCACGCTCGCCAAGTATTTCTGGGGCTGGGTCTGCGACCGCGCCACGCCCATCATGGCGGCCCGCGCCCTCATGCTCTGCGGCCTCGGGAGCATGTGCTTCCTGCTTCTGCCGCCAAGTCTCGCGTCCATGGCGGCCTTCGGCCTCACCTTCGGTTCGTGCGTGGGCGGCCTGTGGGTGGTGCTGCCCGCCGTGGTCGCCTATTATTTCGGCAGTCCCAACTTTCTCGCCGTGTACAAGTTCGTCGCCATCTTCATCCTGATCCGCAGCCTCGGCTTCCCGATCATGGGGATATCCTATGATATCTGCGGCAGTTACGCCCTTTCCGACATCTTTTTCGGCGTGAGCTTCGCCGTTGCCCTCGCGCTCACCTTCTGCCTGCGGGAGGACAGGGCCGTGGAACGGCAGGCGCACCGCCACGGGCGCCACGTTCACCGGCATTGAAATCTCTCGCGGACGAAAAAGCGCCCTTGCCCCAATGCCGGGACAAGGGCGCTTTCCGTCTTCCGCCGCGGCGGGATCAGTTCTTCAGGCTGTGGATGGGCGCCGGTATCCGGCCGCCAAGGCCGATGAAGCGGGCGGCGTCGCCACCCGGCACGGCCATGATGGCCGCCTTGCCGAGCAGGCCGCCGAACGAGACTTCCTCGCCCACGCCCTTGCCTGGCACGGGGATGACGCGCACGGCGGTGGTCTTGTGGTTGATGACGCCGATAGCCATTTCATCGGCGATGATGGCCGCCAGCGTTGACGCGGGCGTGTCGCCGGGAATGGCGATCATGTCCAGCCCCACCGAGCAGACGCTGGTCATGGCCTCCAGCTTCTCGATGCTCAGGCGCCCCGCCCGCGCGGCCGCCTCGATGCTCGAATCCTCGGAGACGGGAATAAAGGCCCCGGAAAGGCCGCCCACCGAGGAGGAGGCGAAACCGCCGCCCTTCTTGACCGCGTCATTGAGCATGGCGAGCACGGCGGTGCTGCCCGGCGCGCCGATGCTGGAAAGGCCGAGGCTCTCGAAGATCTCGCCCACCGAGTCGCCCACGGCGGGCGTGGGCGCAAGGGAAAGATCCGCCACGCCGAAGGGGATGCCGAGCCGGCTCGCCACTTCGGCGCCGATGATCTCGCCCACGCGCGTCACCTTGTAGGCCGTGGCCTTGATGACCTCGGCCATGTCCAGCAGGGTGAGCGGCCGCCCCTGGGCGTTGCGGCCCCGCTCCAGGGCGCGGTCGATGGCCTTCTTCACCACGCCCGGCCCGGAAACGCCCACATTGATGACCACATCCGGCTCGCCCACGCCCAGGTAGGCGCCGGCCATGAAGGGCACATCCTGGGGGATATTGGCAAAGACCACCAGCTTGGCGCAGCCGATGCCCCCGCGGTCCGCCGTGGCACGGGCCACGCGCAGGATCTGTTCGCCCATGAGGGCCACGGCGTCCATGTTGATGCCGCTGCGCGAGGAAGCCACATTGATGGAGGCGCAGACGCGCTCGGTCTGGGCGAGCGCGTCGGGCAGGGCCTCGATGAGGGCGCGGTCGCCCTTGGCGAAGCCCTTTTCCACCAGGGCGGAAAAGCCGCCGAGAAAGTCCACCCCGGCGTCCGTGGCGGCCTCGTCCAGCGCCTGACAGATGCGGAGCATGCCGTCCGGCCCGAAGGGCGCCCCCACCACGGCCACGGGGCTGACGCTGATGCGCTTGTTGACCACCGGGATGCCGTACCTGTCGCCCACCTCGTCGCAGACGGCCACGAGCTGCGCCGCATGGCGGCGGATCTTGGCGCGCACGTTGGCGACGAAAAGCTCAAGGTCATGGCTCACGCAGTCAAAAAGGCTCACGCCCAGGGTGACGGTGCGGACATCAAGGTGCTCGTTGCGGAGCATGTTCAGGGTACTGGTGACTTCACGTTCGGAAAGCATACTGATCCTGCTGGCTTGCGGCCTGAAGGCCGGTCTGCGGCTGAACGCCGGCCGTGCCCGCACAGGCGGACACGGCGACCCGTCCGGGCCATGCGGCGGCGCAGCCGCCGCGAGCGGGCGAAAAACCGCGTTTTTCCGCTATCCGCGCCTAGAACGAACTGACCCGGTGGACGGCCTCGAAAATCTTGCGGTGCTGGACGCTCACGCGCAGCTTGAGGTTGGTCGCCTCCAGGGCAAGCTCGCGGCGCAGGCGCCCCAGATCCACGCTGTCCGGCACCATGACCTCAAAGACGAAGAGCGCCTTGCCCTCGCCGCCTTCGCCGAGGATGGCCTTGAGGTTTTCGATGTTCACGCCGTGACGGCCGAAAACCCGGCTCATGCCGCCGATGAGTCCGGGGCGGTCCGGTCCGTCCACCGTGACCACAAAGGGTTCGCAATCCAGGTTCGCGCCCCACTGCTCCGCAATGGCCGGCCGCACCAGGACGGAAAGGTCCACCCCGGCGCGCTCAAGCCCTTCCTCAAGGCGCAGGCGCAGGCAGTCGGCGCCGCACACGCCCTCGTCGCGCGGGGTCCCGGCGTCCGGTCCGGGGGCACTGACCACGAAGATGGCCGCGAACGCGCCGGAGAGCATGGTCTGGGCCATGGCCTCGATATTGCAGCCCATGTCGCCGAACAGGCGGCTCACGGCCGCCACCACGCCGGGGCAGTCCCGGCCGAGAAAGGACGCTGTGTACTTTTCCATCCTGCTGATCCTTAGAGCATTTTCCTCAGATTTCACTGCCGCCGTCTTGCGGCGCGGGCGCCCGCTCCCGCATCCGCCAGAGCGGTCTGGCTGCTTGCATCACCAAACCGTTCTATGCCTGGCGGGCAGGGGAAGGCGTCTCCCGCGCGGGGGGCGTTGCCGGAAACACCGGCTCCGGACGGCAGCGGCAGCGGGGCCGCGCCCCGGCGTGGCCGCCGATGGGTTCCTGTTCCCAAAGAAAGACATGGCCGTCGTTGTTGGCGCAACGCTCGCAGGCGGCGCCGTCATGTGTCGCGCGCCAGACATAACCGGTGCTGCCCGCGGCAAGCGCCGTTTCCCGCGCGGCGGCAAAGGCGGCCACCGCGCTTGCGGCGTCCGTTGCGCCGGCCGAGCAGGTGGCGTCATCGGGGAGCCTGCGGCGGCAATCGGGACATTTTTCGGCCTTGAGTCCGAGCCGGCGCCCGCAGAACGGACAGTTGCGCGTATAGTACGGCAGGGGAAGGGGATCGGAAGCCGCGGCGGAGACCGACCCGGCGCGTCCGGCAAGGCCCCGCCGCAGGAGCAGGGCGCCCAGGGCCGCGATCACCAGGCCGAGAAAGCCCACGGCGGCGCCCTGCGCCGGATCGAGACCCGGCGCGCCGGAAAAGAAACCGGCCACGGCAAGGACAGCCCCGGCACCAAGAAAGGCCACGGCGGCCACGATTCGGGAACGGGGTTGCATGCGCCTCCTTTTCGTGGGCGCACTTTCCGACATGCGGGCGCAAAAGTCAATGCGGACATCGGGAAAACGCAAGATTTGCAACAAAACCCCACAGTTTCGTCATCCGCAGGAATATCGCATGCGCGTGGGAACTCTACGGCGCACATGTCATAGGGCACGAACCGCACCTCAGAGACGATGTAGAGAGTGGCCCAACTCGGCGGCAGGATACAAGAATTCAGGCACCAACCATACCGTCAATTCCTTTGTCGAACCATTAATGTCAGTAATGTCAACGGGCACTGCCATAATGGGAAATAGCATATACATACAAACAGATGAGGCCATTTTCTGTTCTGATATACACAGAAATCTACAATGACTTACATGCATCTATAAATATAAATGCACATTTTTTATTTATGCAACGTAATTTTGGTTATGCACATATCGTACCAATGACTAGATTTTATGTATCTCGCTACATTATAAAAACCATAAGCGAAAAATGAAAATAATAAAAATTTTACAGCAAATACAGGAGAAAATTTAACAATACTAGATCCAGGAGCAGTGTAATGGTACATATTCCATGTAAATGAATATAATATAACAGCATAAATCATTATATGCGATATATAATATTTCTTATATGTAGTTAAATTTATTGAAGAACAAAAAAATAACATGAAGAAAAGTAGTTCTTCAGAAAAAAGTGAAATTCTCCTCCCAAAATCATTCTCAAGCAAAATGAGGAGACAGGGAAATATAACCGCGCACAAAAGCATCAATTTTTCGGTTTTTGTGGAGAACTCTTGATTCAATCTTGCAAATAAATCATTTTTTTTCATCCACAGAAATACTGGAAGTAAAGTTAGAATAAACCCTAGTATGATGCCAATCATACTTTTTAATTTAAAATATTTCAAGCTGAGCCATGGGTTAACATCTTGCAAAGTAGCTCCAATATAATATGAAAATTTTTTGTCTGGATACCCAGGTATCATCATATGCCATGACTCATCTATCAGCTTTGCCTGTTCCTGAGTTCCTGAAAATTTGAGTATCAACATGAGACTCACAAATAATAACAATCCAGAGAAGATATAAAAGCTTGTGGTCTTATTTTCCCGACGACTACTGAGATACAAAAGGATAAGTGGCATGGGAAGATAGAACCACAACGCTTCATGAATGAGCATCCCCACTGCCGATATCACAAGTATGAGAATACGAACTATCCAAGTATCTTTCTTGGATATAAAAAACAAGAGAATGAATGATGCGGCAACGATTCCATCTTTACGAGCAAGGACCCCAGGATCAAAGAAAGCAAAAAAGAAAATCCCAGGTGAACAAGAAATAAATAAGGCAAATACCGTGTCTACCTTCTTTCTAAGAAATTTAATACAAAAAAATACAAATAAGACATTAAATATAACAACAACTATAGGAACTAGAATACGAATATCTATTCCTAACCCTGAAAAAACATATAGAATCTCGCCGATAAGGCCTCGCCGCACAAACCCACCAGCATAAGAATTAAAAAGCTCATTCCATATACTATATGTTGGAAAATACCTATAAAGCTTTATTGCATTTTTAACTAGAAAAAAACTATAAAAAATAAACACCAATATATAAATATTCTTTTTTAAGAAATACGTATAATCATTATATATACTTCTGAAGGTCAACATGCAATTTCCTCCAGCTACAACGCTAATATAAACAGAAAAATTGCCAAGATTGCCATTAATCCATATGTCTTATCTTTGCAGACAGCAGAAACAGGATCATCTGCTACTTGTCCACGAACGACACGGATAGCCAACCTGATATATCCCCACAGCAGGAGAAAACATTCCCCCCATAGCCAAAATGGCTGGGAATACAGCGAACTCGCCTTGATTGAATCCACATAAAAAACAAGAACTATGCATGAAGCCACACCACACGATATGGACAAACTTTCCAAAAGAGGCAGGTCAATGGGAAGATAGGCCCGGCCCGGCATGGCCTGCTCCCCCATCGGCACCTGGGGAACAGCGGTTACCAACCCCCCGATCCTCTTGATCAGCGCTAAGCCGAGAAAAAGAAAACCCAAAAAGCCCAGCACCCACTGGGAACAATCTGTACTTACTGCCGCACATCCCATGCCGACTCGCAGCAAATACAGAACCGTCAACGTGAGGACATCAAGCACGAGCAGCCGCTTCAACCAGGACGAATACATGAGCGTTACAAAAAGATAGAGAAAAAGCAGCATAAAAAACGTAGTCGGCAGGAGAAGTGCAATAGCGATTGAAATGCAAAATGGAATAAAGAAAAATAAAAATGCGCTTTGGATTGGAATACTACACGAAGCAAATGGCCTAAAGCATTTTACAGGGTGCATCCTATCACTTGTAATATCACAAATATCATTATATGTGTAAATCGCGCTTGCCATACAGCTAAGACTGAAAAAAGCAAGAACAGCCAATCCGAAACTATGTACTGTGAAGTCATGGGAAAGTATAACAGGGAAAAAAATCAATAGATTCTTGATCCATTGACGAACACGCCAAAGATCAAGAATATCCTTCAAATCCGGTTCCTTGACGGGAATCCGGTCGCAATGCGGATTAATCTCCCGGACACGGGTCGCAAGGCTTTCCGATCCGATAACGATGGCAGTTCGTGCCACGCTCCAAACGGGGAGGTCCGCCATGCTGTTGCCAATATAATCAAAATGCCCGCGCCCAAAACGTTCACAGAGAAATTCGGCCTTGACATTCCCCTTCAGGTTGACAGCGTCCGAACTGCCAAAAACCTCGTCAAAAAACGCGCACCTGTCCGCCACAACCTGAGCGACAGACAACGGGCTTGCCGTGGCTAAAATACACGGACGGCCCGCCTCACGGACTCTCCGGCAATACTCCAGAACTTCCTGTCGCAGAGGCATTTCAGGCGGAGGACCCAGTTGCGCGATTCGCGTCTTGAAATACAGCCGCCCCCGCGCAAGCCAGAAAGGGGCACAAAAAAGGAGCCATGGCCGCCGCGCCGCCTGCGCCCAAAAACATTCCCAAAGGCTATCCGTCATGAGCAGGCTCCCATCCATATCGACAACGAGTGGGACGGGGCCGCGGAACGAACAATGGCGGTTCAGACCAAGATTACAGGAAGTAGAGAGAGAGAGAGAGAGAGAGAGAGAGAGAGAGAGAGAGAGAGAGAGAGAGACCGGAGCGCCGGGATGTAATTAAGCTGCTGCAATATGTGTTTGGGTATGTGATGCTGCCTGTTAATGCTGTGGCCGATGTAAAACGTGGTGTGCGGGTGATAAAGAGTCAGCTTTCTTCCACGGGCAAATATCCTGTCTATCAAAACAGTATGACACCCCTGGGATACTACAATGAAACGAATTGTCCTGCCAACACTGCGTTTGTTATATCCGCTGGGGCGGCTGGCGAGATTGGCTTTAGCTCTATTGATTTTTGGGCTGCGGATGACTGTTTATATCTTGATTGTTCGGAGTGTGTAAAGAGCCGCTATTTATATTACGCATTGCAAAGCAAACAAACCACTATTTTGGCAAAAGTGCGAAGGGCAAGTGTTCCGCGCCTTTCGCGCACAGTTATTGAAAGGTTGGCACTGCCGATACCTACGCTAAAGATGCAAGAAAACGTTGTCTCCATCCTCGACCGCTTTGATGCCCTCTGCAACGACCTGACTTCCGGCCTACCCGCCGAGATTGAGGCGCGGCAACGGCAGTATGAATATTACCGGGACAAACTCTTGACGTTTAAGGAGCTGAACCCATGAGCTATTTCAACGTTGTGGCCCAGACAAACGAAAACACAGTGGTGACGGAATATGAACCAGTCAAGACCCGTTCCGACAGCTACCAGAGCGAGGCCGCGCTGGAAAAAGAATTTATCCGCCTCCTTTGCGAACAGGGCTATGAATATCTCCCTATCCATTCCGAGGCGGAGCTGATCGCCAACCTCCGCAGAAAGCTGGAGGAGCTGAACCACTACACCTTTACGGACAGCGAATGGGAGCGGTTTTTCACTTCCTGTATTGCTGTCGCCAACGATAAGATCGAGGACAAAAGCCGCCGTATCCAGGAAGATTATATCCAGGTCCTCCGGCGAGACACCGGCGAAAGCAAGAACATTACCCTCATTGATAAAAAGAACATCCACAACAACCGCCTCCAGGTCATCAACCAGTACGTTGTCGGGAAAGAGGACGGGGCCAGATACGATAACCGCTATGATGTGACGGTTTTGGTAAATGGCCTGCCTATGGTCCATGTGGAGCTGAAAAAGCGGGGCGTCGCTCTGAAGGAGGCGTTCCACCAGATAGACCGCTACCAGCGGGACAGCTTTTGGGCTGGCTGCGGACTGTATGAATATGTGCAGATTTTTGTTATTTCCAACGGCACGAACACCAAGTATTACTCCAATACGACCCGCTACAGCGCCATAAAAGAG
>NZ_CAJUBO010000004.1 GCF_910584445.1 uncultured Desulfovibrio sp. | reverse complement strand
CCGTTATTAACTATTATGATATTGGTGATTATCTGAGTCGAGAAGAAAAACTTTCCATTATTACAAAAATGCGCAGCATCCTCAATCCTGCCATGAACTGGACGCAACTCCGTCCCAACGCGCAGGGTGACTGGATTAATCAGCGCAATGACACATTCCGCAGCTTTATTCCTCTTGGTGACAAGGACAACAAGGATAACCAGCAGACCTTTTTTGTACCTTGGTATTCCAGCGGACTAAAAACGCAGCGCGATGCGTGGTGCTATAACTTTTCAAAGATAAAGCTAATGCATAACATTCAAGATACTATTAATTATTATAATGCGATAATAGAATCTGGACAAAAAAAGCCACAGCTTAATTCTAGGCGGATTAGCTGGACACGTGCATTTCAAAATGACTTTCAGAAGAAGCGCAAAAAAAGTTTTTCTGTATCTTATATCACTGAAGCACTATATCGACCATTTTGTAAAGAGTACGTTTACTTCTCTGCGGATCTAAATGAAATGCAATATCAGATGCCTAGAATTTTTCCAATGAAGGATGTTAAAAATTTTGTCATATGCATAGCTGGTGTTGGGTCACAGCGAGATTTTTCTACACTCATGACGGATCTATTGCCTGATCTGCATACCCTACAAACTGGGCAGTGTTTCCCCCTCTATTACTACAAAAAGGAAGCCGTATCCCAAGGGACTTTGTTTAACGCTGAAAAGGATGAATACGCCCGTAAGGATGGTATAACTGATTTCATTCAGAAACGCTGCCGGGATTGCTACGGCCCAAAGGTTAACAAGGAAGATATCTTCTTTTACGTATACGGCCTGCTGCACTCACAGGATTACCGTCAAGCATTTGCGGCGGACTTGAAAAAAATGCTGCCGCGTCTGCCGCTTGTGGAAAAACCTGCGGATTTTTGGGCCTTCAGCAAGGCGGGACGCGCGCTGGCCGATTTACACCTAAACTATGAATCCCAACCTGCCCTGCCTGAGGTGAAAGTGGAAGGGGTGGAGAGCGGAAAATTCCATGTGACGAAAATGCGGTTCCCCAATAAGGGAGACAAATCGGTCATCGAGTACAACCCGTGGATTCGGGTCTCAAATATCCCCCTGGAAGCCTACGACTATGTGATCAATGGACGTTCCGCTATCGAATGGGTTATGGAGCGCTACCAGCTCAAAATCGACAAGGCCAGCGGCATCACCAACGACCCCAACGATTGGACGGAGGAGCATGAAAAGCCGAGGTACATCCTCGACTTGCTTCTGAGCGTGATCACAGTGAGCGTGGAGACAGTGAAGATCGTGAGGGAACTTCCGGGGCTTTGTTCAGAATGATATACACAATTTTCAGAAAGCATCCAGGAGAACATCATGAATATTCTTGAAGAAGAAATCACCAAACACAAGAAAGAAATACGTTCCGATGCGTACCCCATGTCAATTGGTGAAGCCGTCAGTATGTATCAAAATGGAGAACTTGAAATTCATCCTGAATTTCAAAGAGTTTTTCGATGGAATGATGAAAAAAAATCAAAATTTATAGAATCGATTCTGCTAGGAATTCCTATTCCTTCTTTCTTCGTATCACAAAGAGATGATGGTGTTTGGGATTTGGTAGATGGATTACAACGTTTTTCTACAATACTATCATTTATGGGAGAGCTAAAAGATGAAAATGAGGAACGTGAACCACCTCTCGAGTTGCTAGCAGGGGATTACTTAAAATCTCTTGCTGGTGTAAAATGGAATGATGAAGAAAAATTTACAAAGCCAATGAAACTCGCCTTTCGGAGAGAAAAGATAGATTTCAAGATCATAAAAAAGGAAAGTACACCTGACACGAAATACGAACTATTTAAAAGGATTAATACAGGGGGAGCTCCCCTGACAGACCAAGAAGTGCGAAATTGTATTTTACTTATGATAAACCGGGATTTCTATGTAAATTTAGAAGAATTGTCTCGATATGAGTATTTTATAGACTCAATATCTATAAGTGATGATAAACTGCTTGAGAAATACCATATGGAACTTGTTGTAAGGTTTATGGTATATTATACATACATTAAATCTGAAAATAATAATATCAAAATTCCAGATATAACAACATTTCTAGATGATAAAATTTGTGAGCTTGCTAAAAGCAAATCAAATATTACAGACTTATCAAATACATTTAAAGAGACTTTTAAACTAATTTATCAAGTAATGGGAAGTGATGCATTTCGAAAATATTATATAAAAGAAAAAAAACACAAAGGTGGATTTTCTATAGCTCTGTTTGAGGCACTTTCAGTGGGAATAGCAAAAAATATGGATTCTTTTCCATCTAATGATAAGTTACGCGAGGCTATCGAAAAATTTTCTGAAAATACAATTTTTTTGCAGGCAAGTGGTGCTGGTGTACGGGCTAGTACACGTATTCTTCAAACTATACCTTGCTCGATCAAGTACTTCCATGAATATCAATAAATTTTCACAGCTAGAGGAAACAGTATCTCGTCAGTGGGCATGGAGACTTCATGAAATAGATAAATTTAAAGATATTCTTTTTGAAAGTGAAACAAAGATTCCAGAGGATCTATGCAATAATAATGAGCCTCCCGTTAGGCTATTATATCGCATAGGAATTGTTTTATTATATTCTCACTGGGAGGGTTTTATAAAAAATACAGCAAAGGAATATATGAAATGCTTTAAGGGAGAAAAAATAAAAGATGTTCCTCATAGTATAGTTATTGCTCATTATATAAAAATACACAACAAATATAGCAAAACATGCACTGCATATGAATGTGGAAAAAGCGTGATTGAAAATATTGACATGAATAAGGAGATTAAATCTGACATAGAAGACCTCGTTTCCACAGAATCAAATTTAGATTCTACTGTATTATCAAAAATTTCATCCTTCTTGAATTTAGGAAAAGAATGGTTTGAGCTTAGAGAAAAATATATAAATAATTTTGTCGGCTGTAGAAATTCTATAGCGCACGGTGATGGAAGACAAGTTTCAAAAGAAGAATTTTATGGCTATCTTGAAGGAATAAAAAATCTTCTTACACTCTACAAAGAAAAACTTCTTGATCGTGGAAAACCTAAATAAAATCAAGGATGCCAAATAACTAAAGATGCCATTGTGAGACTCGCCATTTCAAAGTTTTTAGATACGACTAGTCAGGCCCCCGGTAAAGCAGAGGTTTTGTGCTGTGAGCCGCTCAAAGCGGCTGAATATTTGAGCCGCCTAAAGGCGGCTATTTCAACAGACTTATTCGTTCCAGACGCCTCTCCTCAGCTTCCTGATTGCGGATATACTCGCGAATCACATCCTCATCACAACCCACTACACGCGCCCAAAAGCTTTGTCCAACGAAATTTCTCGCCTTTCCACCTACATCTCTGGCTATCGCTATGGCACTCTTCCCTTTGATAAAACCAACCACCTCGCTTACAGAATGTTTGGGCGGAATCGCAATACACATATGTATGTGGTCGATACAAAGATCTCCTTCGATTATCCGGCTTTCGCGTTGCCGCGCCAATTCATGAAGCACATCTCCCAAGTACTGTCGTAATTTACATTGCGGCGGTATTTGGGAATCCAGACTACATGATACTTGCAGTCCCATACCGTATGGCTTAAGCTTGAATTTCTCTTCACGGATAAACCTCCTCTTGCTCGCACTGAGCAGCTCACAATGAGGAGGCTTGTCCCTACTTCCGCATAAGTCAAACTCTACTAGTCCCCCGGCATAGACTGGAGATTTCCCAGTATATTTAACCATGGCTAACCGTAATATTCCATCATCTTTGTTTTGTTAGCCTTCCTCAGTCCCCTCATCTTCCAGCATATTTATTGGAAGAGGTGGAATCCATCTAAAATCATAGCAGCGGTGTGGACTACTTCGTGGCCCATACCAGTATCTCGTGAAGTGTCCACGCCGAATATGAGGTGGCATCTTTTGATTTGATAATTCTATTTGAGTTTTACTTTTATATTTTCGTAGATTATAGCCTATTTTTTCAGCTACAACATGAATCTTTGGGTTCTCAGGAGGAAAAATTCTCCAGCCATTTTTGATCTTTTGTGACCGAGGATGATTAATGGTGGCTGTTGCCGTTATACCATCTATTTCTGGAGACTCCGAGCAGATATACAAAATCAAAGATACTGCAACAGCAACATCATTTACATTTATTTCATCAAAATACTCTTCTGTCAACGCAGAGTTGATTCCTATTTTCTGCTGTTTCTTGATATTCTCCTGTTTATAAGAATTTATCGCTTCATATACTGATAATGATTTTTGCAAAGGAATTCTGACAAAATTTGGTTTAGGGAAGTTATAATCATTGTCATACAGGAATACCAGATCAAGATATTTTTTTGATTCTCCAGCTTCATATATGAGTGTAGCAAAAAATCCGTCATAATCACGTTTTCCCCATTTTATATAGATACTCCATGCGGGAAGATGAAGGATATTTTCAACTGAAATCTTTGCATCAATATCTGACTTTGCGATGGCTTCAAAAGCTTCATTGTCAAAAACAAATATATCCTGTGTAGGTCTCCAAGAACCAATAGCAGCCAATACTGCGGAAAAGGAATTTATTGTCCCTAGTGTAACAGAATCATTCTTTTGGGCAAATTTTGGTTCTGCCATTACCATTAATATATGCCATACATTTAAAGGAAGAAAACACCACGCAGGCCAATTATTCCTTTCTCGATCTCTATATTCATCTATACTTCTCCATAATCCACTGAATTTCTTATTTTTATTTATTGATTGTAAAAGACGGACAGGGGCATCATCTTTTTTCATATGAAAGCCTCCTTTGGGATATTTAGTTAGATTTTGTTTGATTATAGTTCATTTCATACGAAATATAAAATAATTTCTATTCTATTAGAAAACATTAATCAATACAAAAGCACCGAGCATTACGAAAAGAATAGCAATGCTCCCTTTTCTCCACCACCCCATTTCCGCCTCGGCAAACTCCTTTGCGGCCACTCCTCCGCAAAACACACCCGCCGCGAGGCACAGCCCACTGATCAGCCAACCAGCAGGCATGTGCAAAACCGCAGCCAGTGGTAAATCCCGCCCGGTGTCGATACGGAAGCCCGCCCAGAGCATCAGGCTTCCGTAGGCCAGCAGACAAATCAGGGCCAGCAGCCACAGCGGCAGCAGCCTGCCATATTGAATCTTTGAGGCGAGATACTCCGCCTCCTTTACCACACTTTTGGTGAGCCTGGCTTGCGCGGCGGCGGTTTCCCTTTCGGCGGCTGCGGCCATGCCGTCCATGATGGCTCTGGACGCTCCGGCAATTTTCTCCGGCAACGCCTCGTAGTAGATGCGCTGATATTCCATCGCGGCCAGCAACGGCCAGAGCGCGTCGTCCTCCCGGAGATTCAGCCTGCTGCCGACCTCCCGCAAACGAGCCGCCTCCGCCTGGGACAATTCCCTGCCGCACGCCTTGCCGAGGTCAATCATATCATCCAGGCTCATGACGCTTCTCCCATGACGGAATCAAACATCTTCGCGCACAGCCCTCGCCAACGCTGCAATTCCGCCCGTGTGCCGAAGGGCATTTCAGGAAGGGCGGCGCGGATGGACATGCGTCTGGAATACAGCCAGTCGGCCACGCGGTTGCCGACTGCCGGAAAGTCCAGCGTCATGCCGTTCTTCTCCACCGCTTCCCGCGCCTTGGAACTGTTATACATATCAAAACGCCGCGCTTCGCCGAAATACAGGTTCCGGCAAACGTGGACAGGCACGTCCGTGAACACTTCCTGAAAGGAATGCAGAAGCTCTATGGAGTCGCGGTGCCGGTTGATTATCCAGAAAACAACCAATTCCCGCCGCATCTCCCGCAACGCTTCCTTCATGATGTCGCCGTAGCTGGCCGTGCTGGTCTTGGTGCGGGCGGCGGCGTTGATGACCACGGCATGATCAGGGTAGGTCTGCACGGTGTCCAGTAAATCCGCCCAGCCGTCAGCATCGTCCAGACTGTTCAGACGGCAGAGCAGATTCGGCAGGGCAAGTTCCTTGTGCGCCTTGAACACGTCCGGGTTGTCGGTATCGGTATCCACAAGCAAAATATTCGCGTTCCTGTCGAGCAAATAGTCCACGAGGGCGAAGGAAAAGAGACTCTTGCCGACGCCGCCCTTGCTGCCGCCGACATAGAATACGCTGGTCTGGATGTTCATGATCAAAGCTCCGTATCGGGTATGTCCGGCGTGTAGTAGACCGGAGTTTCTTCCTGTGCGTGGGGCGTGGCGGGAGGAACCGCAACGGGTTTCGCGGTTTCAGGCCGGGGCTTCGACTCGCGCTTTTGTCGCGTCTCCTTTTGGGGAAGCACCTTTGCCCGGATGACAGGCGCGGGAATGACCACATTGCCCCCGGCCATGATTGCCGCCACTTCCTTCACCGTGTATCCCTTCTCAATCGCTTTCAGGATATGGGCGTTGAGCAGCTCGGCGGCTTCCTCCCGCGTCTTGCCGAGATTCCTGTCCGGCAGATCGTCAAGGATTTTCCGCATGGCATTGATGTCTTTCACCGGAATACGTTTGAACTTTCCCATATGTGCCACTCCCGCCTATCGCATCCGCCTGCGCGGTCGGCTCTGGCGTTCCCGCTCTATGCGCCGTTTTTCAAGGACGCCAACAAGGTCTGCAAGCTGCTGTACACTTCGCTGACATCGGTGAACAATCGCTTCAAGGTACGCAGTTCCGCTTGAATCAGCATCTGCTTGTCTTCCTGGCTGTCCAGCCTCGTGCTGAAGGCTGTCAGCCGGGCATTGCAGTTCTCCTCCATCCGTTTCAGGCTCTGCATCAGCATCCGTTCGGTTTCGGTCATAAATGGTATCCTCCTGAAGCTGGGGCAAAAGGAGGGCTTCCTCGTCGGGGAGCTGTTTCCATTTTGCCGGATAGCGTTTGATGTTGCAGGCGGCGCGTTTTTCAATGACGCGCTCAAAAGCCGGTTGCAGACGGGCGACCATGCGCCGCGCCGTTTCCTTTTTCTTTTCTTCGGATTCTTCATCCTGAACGACTTTGGGCGTCCAGCCTCTGGCGTAAAAGCCTCCCCTGAAGCGCATCTTCATGCCGCTGTCCGGGGCAATGACGCTGACGTAGTCCCTGCCTTCGCGGTTGATGCACAGTCCCTGTTCCTTCAGGGCGTTCAGAACATCTTCCCGGTTCCGGACAAGTCCCTGCGCCACTTTTTCCTTGAGGAAAGCATGGATAACCTCCTTGGCCCGGTCGCGGTCGCTTTCCCTGATTTCCTTGCCCCATCTCGCCATCCGCGCCTTGAACAGGTCGGCCTTTTTCGGAAGCTCATCCCGCGTTCGTGCCGGATCGTCCGGCCGCGCCCAGCCTTCGCGCCAGTTGAACAGGTCGCGGAAGACATCAAAGTCCTTCTGCCAGCCGGGAGGACAGACGTTGAAATCCTTGCCGCTGGAAAGCTCCAGGCGCGGAATGAGGAAATGCAGCTCGTGATGCCCGGCATGGATATGCCTCACCCAAAGGATATTGCGCTGATCCGCTTCCAACCCGGCGAAGGCCACGCGCTCAAAGGCGTCCATGACTTCCTCTTCCTGTGCCTCACTGATCTTCTCATCAGGATGCCACGACAAAGCGCCTGAGGTGAATTTCCATCGCCGCTCTATGCTGTCGATCAGCGCGCGGGTCATGGCGGGGTCGCCGCGCAGCACCTGAGGCGGGGCTGTGTCTCTCCCCGGATAATCTGGGCGTACAAGATAGCGGCTGGGCTTGTCGCCTTCTCCAGTGCCGTGCGGAAAGACCTTCATCAGCATGGCTCCGCCTCCGGTTTATTTTCCGCTGAAGCGCATGATGCGAACCCGGCAATACGCCGCTCGATGGCCGCCAGCGCCGCCAATACCTCCACGGCTTCCGCCGCTCGCTTGTATGTGTTGGCCCATCTCGCAAGCTGATTGATGTTCGCGCCGATGCGAGCAAGTTCCCGCAACCGTCGTTTTTCTTCCGGCGTTTTTCGCAGACGGATGCCAAGGCAGGTCTGGCGGATGTACTCCGACATGCTCATGCCGTGCAGCCCGGCGTTGAAGCGGAGGATGTCGCGCTCCTCCGGGAACATGCGCACGATAACGGCGGCGGTGCGAACGGGCTTGACGCGCTTCACCGCATTCCCTGCCTTTGGGTTTTCCGGGGTTCAAAGGGGCAGCGCCCCTTGCCAGCCGTGAGGCTATACGCGCAGCGTATAGACGAAACGTAGGCTGGCCCTCGGAGACAAGGCCGGACGAATGAACAGGCATCCGCGCAAAAACGAGGACGCATGATGCGGGCATCGAGAATATGGCGGCTGCGTATCGGGCGTGGAGCGGAGCTGTATCCGGCGTGTCGCTGGTGGGTATGGCGCGGACATGGGATAAGCATCCGGCACATGGGGAGACGGTATGCGGCAAATGACTGTGCGCCATGCAAAGGCCGCCCAATCAGTATCCGGCGCATACTATGGTCAGTATGATGCACATGACGACGCGGGCATCTGAACGCCGAGCGGGCGGTCTCAGCGCATGTATGGGGAGAACTCTGAGGAATGCAAGTCGGGGCGACTGTGCAAGTATTGTTATCCCCGCATGTCGGTATGCGGGAAAACCGTGAGCGGCGGGAAACGCTTTTTTGTGTCTTTGTGCTTTCGGTTTGCGGACTTCCTTTGACCGAGCCCCCGCCGGAGGCTTCCTCGTCCGTCACCCGCGAGTATCCATAGCCGGAAAACAAGGGCATCAGGTCAAGGCCCGCGAAGCGGCCCCGAAGGGCTTGGCCTTGATGGAATGCCCGCTCCCGGCACCCATGCGGGTGTGACGGACGAAGAGCCGGGGAAGAAACGATGTTCATTTTTCCTCCGGTTCGGCGGTGAGTTTTTCCAGAAGCGCGGCAATATCCGCCGCTCTCCACGCTGTTGTGCGCGGGCCGAGTTTGACGGGTTTCGGATACCGACCGCTCTTGCAACCCGCCCACCACGCGCTGCGGCTGACGGGAATGAGCGCGAGCACCTGCGGCAGACGAAGGAATCCATTTGAGGGAAGTTGAGACATGACAAACCTCCATGATGTTTCTTTCATGGAAGCCTATCACGGGTTTTTAGAAAGGCTGATTTATGGCGCTGAAAACGCTTTCTCCGTCAAACCAGAGAAATCCAGATACATTTCTATAGGTACAAGAAAAAAATGAAATTTCTTCTTGACAACTTTTGGGATTCAATGGCGTCAGATTGTATCTTATTGAAATTTTTGAAATAAAAAATAAGGGCTTCCGATATGGAAAGCCCTTGAGGATATGCTGAAGTCAATATGCTGTGATTATTGAAACTTTTCTTTCCTCGCTCCTGGAGTTCATCCCGATAGGCCACTCATTGGAACAAAAAATGCCTTGCTCAACTATACCAGGCCCGAATTATGTCCATGCCGTCATAACCCATAGCCCTCATCCGTTCCATTTCTTCCTCACTCCAACCAGTATTGGCGATGCCAATCTGAGGTTCTTCCCCCACCACATCATCTTCCGCAGAGGCCAGTACAATAGAGGGACTGATAGCGCCTTCTTTCATGAATTCTCCTCCATGCTGACATTTTTCTCTCGTCCAGTATTGCGTAGTGAGTCTAAATAGTCGGCCCACGCATTCATCATCGCGCGGCGTTCCGCCATATACTCAGCCCGGTTGTAGGCATCTCTGATGGCATTGGGTTCCTTATGGGCAAGCTGGATTTCGATCACATCCGGCCTGAAACCCTGTTCGTTGAGCAGGGTAGAGGCGGTGGTACGGAAGCCATGAATACACATTTCTTCGCGGCCATAGCCCAGACGACGGAGGGCGTTGAGCAGTCCTACATCCGTAATGGGCCGGCTGGCAGAGTAGGGTGAAGGAAAAAGAAGTGAGCCGTGTCCTGTCCAGTGTCGCAACTCGGTCAGCAGCTTCACCACTTGCGGAGCAAGCGGCACGACATGGGCTATGCGCATTTTCATACGCCCTGCGGGAATCATCCATTCGGCCTTGTCCATATCTATTTCCGCCCATGTCGCGCAGCGCAGTTCGCTGGATCGCACAAAAACATAGGGCATTATGCGCAGCGCATAGCGCGTGGAAATGTCGCCCGGATATTCGTCAATGCTCCGCAGCAAATCCCCGATTCTCGTGGGATCTGTTATGGCGGCGCGGTGTTGCCTTTCCCCCTTGGAGGTCAGAGCTTCAGAAATATCCGCCGCTTCGTTATGTTTCACATAGCCAGCCACCTTGGCATAGCGACATACCTGATTCACCAGTTGCGCAAGCCGGTGGGCCATTTCCAGTGCGCCACGCGCCTCGGTTACACGCAGGGCGGCGAGAAAGTCCTTGGTTTCCAGTTCTGCAATGGGGCATGCCCCGATAAACGGAAACAAATGGTTCTCCAGCCGGGAAAGAATCTGATGCTGATACCGTGGCGATCTGCTCATCATCCTTTTGGCAAACCACTCTCGCGCCACTACCTCGAAAGTGCGCGCCTGTTCCGCCGCATTCTGTACCGCCTGTGCCCTGACGCGTTTTTTCTCTCCTATGGGGTCAATACCTTGCGCGATGAGCTTTCTGAATTCCACCTGTTTGTCCGCGGCCTCTTTCAGGGAGACATCAGGGAAAGAACCCAAGCTGGCTGTTTTACGTCTGCCGTTCAGACGGTAGTCATACCGCCACAGCTTGCCGCCCGTGGGCGTGACCAACAGATAGAATCCTCGTCCTGTGGAGAGTTTGTAGGGGGCATCCTTCGGCTTGGCGTTTTCCGCTGTTTTGTGCGTAAATGTCTTGCTGTCCATAGCTTTTCTCCTTCTGTCGGTATCCCGCAGAGCGGTAGCACCAGGCCGTGTCGGATACCGAACATTATACCGACCTGACGGTCGGTATGTCGATAGACGTTACCGGATGGCCGTGGAGCGTCAACAAGGAGAAAAGTGAAGCCCCACAAGGCCTTTTGGGCTTTGTGGGGCTTCCTTGGATTTGGAATTGGCTCCCCGAGACGGACTTGAACCGCCAACCTAGTGATTAACAGTCACCCGCTCTGCCGATTGAGCTATCGGGGATCGTTTGCAAAAGCGTTTTTACGGAAAACACGGAACAAGGTCAAGCAAAAAATCCATGTCCGGATCAATCCCCGGCGCTTTTCCGGATGCAGCGTTCCAGCCGCTTGTGGTACCGCTCCGCCTCGCTGAAGATACAGCCGCAATAGGGCTGCCGGTACAGCCCCCATTCCCTGGAGCGGTCGATGCCCGCCTGCCAGTCTTCACGAAAATCTCCGTACACGAATTCCGGGCCGCCGTTGGCCGCCAGTTCCCGGCCTGTGGCGGCGATGGCCGCATGGGGCTGGTAGCGCGAATACAGCAGGCTCGTGCTGAAATGGCGAAAGCCCAGCGCCGTTGCCGCGGCATACGCGGCCCGCACGCGGCTGCCGCAGCACCATTCGCAACGCGCCGGGGGCACTGTCCGCGCCTCGGGCGCGCCGAGCCACGCCCGGATGTCCCACGCGGCATCGGCGTAGAGCACCTCCACGCCCAGATGCGCCGCGCACTCGCCCACTGCCTCGCGCCGCCGCAGATACTCCGTCAGCGGATGAATATTGGGATTCATATACCAGAGCGTGACGGCAAACCCGGCGTCACGCAGGCGTTCCGTCGGCATGATGGCGCACGGGCCGCAACAGGCGTGGAGGAGGAGCGGGGCCGCCTCCTCCGGCGCGCGCGGAACCTCCGGGCCTAGAGCTGAATGGAGATCTCCAGACATTTGCCGAACAATTGCTCCATGTCGCGCAGGGTGTCGCGTTTGTGATTGAGCAGGTACAGGCCCAGTTCGCGCGCCGTTTCAAAGACGCAGACAGGCGCGTTGGAGGATTGCAGCCGCGCGCGGAGATCCCGGAGCGCCTGAAGGGCCTGCCATTCCAGGTTTCTCCTGAAGCCTGTGCCGCCGCAGGCGGGACACGGCTCAAGGGTGATGGAAAGCGCCGAGGAACCCATGCGCTGGCGCACCAGCTCCAGCAGGCCGAAGGAACTCATCCGGGCCACATCGTGCCGGGCGCGGTCGTTCTTCATGGCCTGGCGCAGGGTCTTTTCCACCTCCAGCACATGCTTTTTGTCGCGCATTTCAATGAAGTCGATGACCACCTGGCCGCCGATGTCCCGCAGCCGCAGGTGCCGGGCGATGGCTTCCGCGGCCTCCATGTTCGTCTTGAAGGCCATGGCTTCAAAATTGCCCTTGCCCGAGATCTTGCCGGAATTGATGTCCACGGCCATGAGGGCCTCTGTCTGGTCAAAGACGAGACGGCCCCCCGACGGCAGGACGACCTCCCGCGAATAGACCTGTTCGAGCTGACGGCGCAGGCTGAACCGATCCCACAGGGATTGGCGGGGATCGCCATGCAGGCGCACAAGGTCCTTCTTGCGCGGGAAGAGCAGGCTGACCATGCCACGGACATTTTCGGCCTCGGCCTCGTTGTCCACCCATATCTCGGCCACGTCATCGGTGAGATAGTCGCGCACGGCCCGCTCGGAAAGGCCCGGCTCCTGATGCACGAGCGCCGGGGCGGCCACCTCCGTGGCCTTTTTGCGGATATCGCGCCACAGCCGCTTGAGATACTGGAGATCGTTCTTCAACGTGCCCTTGGTGGTGCCGGCGCTCACCGTGCGGACAATGACGCCAAGCCCGCTCCCGGGGTCGATGCCGTTCATCATTTCCCGCAGACGGGCGCGCTCCTCCTCGTCGTTCACCTTGCGCGAAACGCCGATCTGCTCCTGCCCCGGGGTAAGCACGAGAAAACGGCCGGCAAGGGAAAGCCAGGTGGTGAGAAAGGCGCCCTTGTTGCCCGTGGGTTCCTTGACCACCTGGACCAGCACTTCCTGACCGGCCTTGAGCACTTTCTGGATGGGCGGGAACTTCTTGCCCTTGGCGGGTTCGTGCGGCGCCTGCCAGTACTCGGGATGCACCTCGTCGATCTGGAGGAAGCCGTTCTTGCCGGCGCCGTAATTGACGAAAGCCGCCTGAAGGTTGGCGTCGATATTATGGATGACGCCCTTGTAAATATTGCCCTTCAGCTTGCGCTGGTGGAGCATGTCCAGATAATACTCGAGCAGGACGCCGTTCTCCGCCAGCGCCACTTCCACCTGCTCGCCGGGAAGCACGCTGATGAACATGCGCTTGCTTTCCGCGCCGCTTTTTTCCCGGCTTTTTCTGGCGCCGGACTTTTTGCCCGCGCCACTGTCGCGGGAGTCGTCCCCAGCGGCCGCCTCCGGCGCGCCTGACGACTCCGCGCGTTCCTCCTCATCAGGGGCCGACGCTTCACCAGCGGCCGCCTCCTGCGGCTGCTCAACGCCGTCCTGGCCCTCCGGCGCACGGTTCTTGTGCCCTCGTCCGCGGCCGCCGCGCCTGCCGCGACGGCTTTTGCGCCTGGCGGTCTCGCCTGTTTCAGGTTCCGGCGCCGCTCCGCTGTCGGCAGGGGCGTCAGCGTCCGTCACAGGCGCCTCCACGGCGTCCGCGGGCAGGGCCGCCGCTGCCTGGAGCGTATCCCGGGGATGCGGCGCAGACGCCGGTTCCGCAACATCCGCCTGCCCGGCATCGACCGCGGGGACGGCATCGGGGGAGACCCCTTCTCCGGGGACAGGAGCGGCACCTGAAGCGCTTTTGGCGCGCCCGCGGGGACGACCGCGCCCGGGGGTGGCGCCTTGCGCCGCGACGGCGTCCTGCGCCTCCCCTTCCGGAACGGTCCGCGCAGCCGGCGCCGCGGCATCCGTGGCGGCGGCGCCTCCGGCGGAACGCCTGCCACGCTTCCGGGGCGCTTTCGTGCCGTCATCCGCCGGCGTTTCGCCCTCCGCGGGAACGGCGGACCGGCGTCCGCGACGGCTCCCGCGGGGAGACGCGGCATTCATGGCATTCGCGGCATCCGTTTCGGAGGCGTCCGTGCCGGCAACAGCCGTGGCGTCCCCCATGGCGGCAACGTCCCCGGCGGCGGGAACAGCAACGCTTTTGGCGCGCCCCCGGGGACGACCGCGTTTGCGGGCGCCGCCCTCCTCTGGGGTCGCATCCGGCTGTTCGCCGGCCTCGCCGGGCTGAAGCGCCTCATCGCTTGCGGGGCGCGATGTCCCGGAAGTTCCGGAGGAAGCGCGCCGACCGCGCCGCGACGGCGTCGCCGCCTCATCGGCTTGGCCTTCGTGCGCCGTTTCCGCGCCCGGGGCAGCCGCCTTGCGCCCGGTCGGACGGCGGCGGGGCTTCCTGGGCGCCGTCTCCTCCCCGGTCGGGGAAGCAACGGCTGAAGAGAGGTCTTGCTGGCTGGAGTTTGTGGTTTCTGGGGTCGACGATGGGGGGAAATTTTGCTCGGAAGTCATGCAGTTCCTTATGAAGGCGCCGCTGGGGGGCGCCCGAAAAAATTTGTGAATCCGGCGTTCGGCTGCGCGGTGAAACACCATCGCGCCGGAAGCGCGCCCGCGGGGCGCCGCCGGTTTCGGAGCAGAGGATACGTTGTTTCGGAAATTATGCAAGGCGCGCTTGCCAGCGCGTCGTGCAAGGCGTAGAGGACGGGCATGGATATTGCGGAACATGAAGCCTGGTTTCAGGAATATGCCCGGAAACAGCGCGCGCTGGAGACGGGCGACCCCGGTCCCATAGATCTCAAGCTCCGCCACAGTCTTGAGGTTTTGCGTACGGCGCGCGCCATCGTGGCGGAAAGCCCCATGCCCCCGGAACTGCGGCGCGCCTGCCTGCTGGCGGCGCTGTATCACGATGTGGCACGATTTGAGCAATACCGCCGCTACCGCACGTTCCGCGATCGGGAGTCCTGCAATCACGGACTCATGGGCGTCAAGATCCTCAAGCGGGAACGGCGGCTGGATGACGAGCCGCGCGTCCTGCGTCAGCGTGTCCTGGCGGCTGTGGGCCTGCACAACCGCTTTGCGCTGCCTCCGGCCCTGCCCGGGGAGACCGCCCTCGTCACCCATGTGGTGCGCGATGCGGACAAGCTGGATATCCTGCGGATCATGCACGAAAGCCTGTGCGGCCCAAAGCCGTATCACCCCACCGTCGTGCTCGGCCTCCCGGATTCGCCGGCCCTGGTGAGCGAGACGGTGCTCCGCGCCGCCCGCGAGCGGAGGGTGGCTTCGTACGCGGACTTGCGGAGCGTCAACGACCTGCGCGTCCTTCTCGGCACCTGGCTCTTTGACATGCATTTTGCCGCGAGCCGCCGCCAGTTCGCCACTGACGGCCATGCGCGGCATCTGTTGGAAGGATTGCCGGAAGATGGCAACTACGGCGAAACGCGCGCCATGCTCCTTGCCCGGCTTGCCGCCGTGCCGTGCGATGCCCCTGCCGACGCCATGCGCGCGTGCTGCCTCTCCTGAGTGTCGGGAACGCATTTCCTACTTCCTTCAGCCCAAGGGCTGAAGGAGGAAAATCATTCGCCAATAAACGTGATTTTTGGCTCATTCACGGCGCTTTTCGCGCCGCGCCAGACTCTCGTCTGGCGGTAGAGCGTTTTCGCAAGGAAATTGCGTAACGCTCTGGCGGCTGCGGAAGCAGACGCCCGCGCCGGAATAAGGCGGAAAACCACGCTTTTCCGCCGCTTGTCCCGCTCTGCGGGGAAATGGCGCTAGCCGTTGGCAGGCTCTGCCTGCGTACGGATAGCGACAGCGGTTCCGTTGACTGGCTGTCGCGGTAACCAATTGCTGTCTCCATCCGTAGCTTCCTGCGTCGCAACGGCTGGAGCGAGGCGGCGAAACCTGAGGAAAATATCTGTCTTGCAGATATTTTCCTCAGCAAAATGCTCTAGAAGCCATTTCATACGAAGCATGAAATGGCTTCTGCCTGCAAAAAAACCGCGGACCCCCTGAAGCCCGCGGTTTTTTCCAGACTGTTGCTGTGGGGCTGCTACATCAGGTAGTCGCCCCGGTTGAATTTGAATTTTTCCGTTGCGGTCAGCACTTCCAGATCGTTCAGCAAGTCATCCAGACCAGAATTCTTGCCACGCACGCCGGCCGTGTCCTGCCGAAGCCGCGTCACCTCACTGTCGATGCCTTCGAGCAGGGCATAGGCCTCGCGCAGGGAGCCGTCCGCCGGGGACGAACCCAGGGTTTTGGCATACGTGTCCCAGAGATCCAGCGTGCCTGAAGCCTGCTCAAAGGCAGCCTGCAGCACCGCCGCATCCGGGTCGGTCGCCTGGTTCGTTTCGGCGCCGTTCAGCAGTATCTGGCTGAACAGCGCGGTCTGTGTTCCCGGTGGGAGCGGACTGGCGGCCGCGCCACGCGCCTGGCCGGACTCCTGGCCGGACAGCTGCCGGGCAAGGAGGGCGTCAAAGGCGCCCGGCTGTCCTTCCGGCTTGCGGGCGTTCCGCGCCTGCTGTTCCTGTACGCGCAGCAACGCTTCCAATTGTTCGGCATTTATTTCCATATCGCCTCCAGGGTTGGCGTTTCCCCCGGCAGTGTGCAAAATCTCTGCCAAAAACGAACGGTCAGCAACGGGGCATTTTTCAAGACTTTTTCCAAAAAGGCGGCGGCAATTTCTGCCGGCCGCTCTTCCTGACGCCCGGCACCGCCGGGAACACCATCGTCCGGTTCCATGAACGTCCTTCTTCCCGGCACTGTAGCGTCAAGGGCCGCACTTGTCTATTTTTCCAAAACCTTCTATCCTTTCTATACATGGAGTTTGAACGGCCTGGCGCGTCCGCGCCATCAGGGCCATGCCGAGGAGAATGCCATGAAGGAAATCAAGAAGATCCTGTGCGCTGTGGACCTCTCCGAACACAGCAAGGATGTGGCCGCCTATGCCGTTCTGCTAGCCAAGGGGCTTGGCGCGAGCGTCATTGTGGTCTATACCGCGCCCTCGCTGAGCCAGTACGTGGGTTTCCATGTGCCGCCCAATACCATTGAGAATTTTGTCGGCGAAATCGTCACCGGCGCCGAAAAATCCATGGAAGCCTTTGTGGCGGAAAACTTCGCGGGCATCGAGGCCAGGGGGCAGGTCCTCATCGGCTACGCCGCCGAGGAGATCCTCAACCGGGCCCACGAGGAAAAGGTGGACATCATCGTCATGGGCACGCACGGCAGAAAGGGCATCGACCGCATCCTCTTCGGCTCCGTGGCCGAAAAGGTGGTCAAGAACGCCGACATGCCCGTGCTCACCATCCGCCCGACCGAAGCTCCCGCGGACTGAGGCAGGGCGCCGGAATACCGGAACCATCCGCAGCAGACAGGCCGGGGCGCCGTACTCCCGGGGTCCCGGCTTCCATCTGTCCGCGACTGTAAGAAACCCGCCGCATGCCTGCCTCCCGCGCGGGGCGCGCCCTCTCGCGGGGCGGCTTTTGCGGCGGGAAGGGCGCCCGGTCTTGCCGTGCCCGGCAGCATCCGCTTTCGAGGTCATCATGTCCGCACCTTCGGTCCTTGAGCGCATCCAGGCCCTGGACGCCTATGCGCCCGGACTTTCCATTGCCGAGATCCGGCAGCGCCATGGCCTGGACCAGGT
Organism: uncultured Desulfovibrio sp.; assembly: GCF_910584445.1. Classification (GTDB taxonomy): domain Bacteria; phylum Desulfobacterota; class Desulfovibrionia; order Desulfovibrionales; family Desulfovibrionaceae; genus Desulfovibrio. The sequence continues at coordinate 134,731 of NZ_CAJUBO010000004.1, read as the reverse complement.
CATCAAGCTCGCGAGCAACGAAAACCCCCTTGGCGCCTCGCCGCTGGCGCAGGAGGCCATCCGCCGCCACGCTGGCCTTGCCTTTCGCTATCCGCAGGGGGGCAATCCCCGCCTGACAGAGGCTCTGGCGCGACTGCACGATGTCGCTCCGGAGCGCATGGTCGTGGGGAACGGTTCGGACGAGATCATCGACCTCCTCATACGCATGCTTGCGGCGCCCGGAGAGCATTCCCTGGTCTGCTGCCTGCCTTGCTTCAGCATCTACCCCATCCAGGCGCGCGTGGCGGGCGTGGAATTGCGCCGGTGCGCCCTCCGTGAAGATTTTTCCATGGATTTCGACGGGCTGGCGGCCCTTGCCGACGCCTCCACGCGGCTTGTCTTTGTCACCACTCCGGACAATCCTTCCGGCTACTGTCCGCCGCGCGCGGACGTTGCCCGGCTGGCGCGCCTGCTCGCGGAGAAGGCGCCGGAGGCGCTCCTGGTGGTGGATGAAGCCTATATGGACTTTGCGGAGGACGAGTCCGCCACCTCACTGCTGGCCGACGGTCCCCTGCCGGAAAATGTGGCTGTGCTGCGTACCTTCTCCAAAAGCTGGGGACTGGCCGGCCTGCGGCTCGGCTACGGCATCGTGCCGTCGTCCCTTGCGGACGGGTTCTGGCGCTGCCGTCTGCCCTTCTCCGTCAACGTGCTTGCCGAGGAAGCGGCTCTCGCCGCCCTTGAGGACACGACCTTCCGCGCCGCCACGCTGGCGACCGTGCGCGCGGGACGCCGCGCCCTGGCTGACGGACTCGCCCGTCTGGGCTGCCGGGTCTGGCCCAGCCAGGCCAACTTTCTCATGTTCCGCCTGCCGAAAGGGCACACTGCCAGGACCTGTTTTGACGCGCTCCTGCGGCGCGGGATCATCATCCGGCCACTCACGAGCTATGGACTGCCGGACTGCCTGCGCGTCAGCGTGGGCAACCCCGAAGAAAACGCCGCGTTTCTCCACGCTCTGGAGGAAGAACTGCGCGCAACGGAGGACGCATGAACCCCGCGCGCGTCTTTGCCGAAACAGCGACCGCCCGAACGACAGCCGCGCGGCTGCCGGTGGTGACGCTGGACGGCCCCGCCGGAGTGGGCAAAACCACCCTTGCCCGCCGTATGGCCGAAGCCCTTGCCCTGCCCTATCTGGACACCGGGGCCATGTTCCGCAGCCTGGCCCTCCGGCTCGGCCCCGGGGCTGAGACCCTGCCGGCTGACGTGGTGCGCGGGCGCTGCGCGGCCTGGCCCTTCACGCTTGCCGGTAGCGGCGCGGAAACCCGGCTCTTCTGCGGCGGCGTCCCCGTCGGCGACGAGATCCGCACCGAGGCCGTGGGCCTGCTGGCGGCCAGGCTGGGCACAGTGCCGGCCGCGCGCGAGATCCTCAGGGAAGCGCAACGGCGCATGGGCGAGCGCGGTCCGCTGGTGGCCGAAGGCAGGGACATGGGCACGACGGTCTTCCCTGACGCCCGCTTCAAGTTTTTCCTTGACGCCACGCCGGAAACCAGGGCCAGGCGGCGCCTCCATGATCTGGAACAGCGCGGCCAGTCCGAGGATCTGGCGACCCTCACGGAACAGATCCGCCAGCGGGACACCATGGACCGCGAACGCGCGGTGGCCCCCCTGCGGGCCGCCCCGGACGCGCTCATTGTGGATACCTCGGCGCTGGATATCAATGGCGTCTTCCAGGTACTCATCCAGCATATGGAAGCCAACGGCGGACGCGACGCCCTTGCCGGCAGCTAGGGCATTTTGCTCAGGTTTCGCTGCCTGCATTTCTGCGGAAAAGCGTGGTTTTCCGCCGTAGTACGGCGCGGGCGTCCGCTCCCGCAGCCGCCAGAGCGTTCCGCGATTTCCTTGCGAAAACGCTCTGGCACTTCCCGGCGCGCCCCGCGTTCCGCGCGGACGCCGCCGCACAGGGCGGCAAGATCTGCCGCCCTGCCGTCAAGGGAGCGACGCCGGGCCGGGCCATGGGGCGATATTTTTGGCGGATCCCGGGCATATTTTCCATCCCGCGTCACTCCAAATAAACACAACGCACTGTTTTCTAAGAATTTTTTTTCGATGGCATGCTCCCTGCATAGCATGAGGCACTTCACCGGCGCCAACGCGCCATGTGGGAAACGCCTCAAAGGGGAGGATGAAATGGAAAATCAGCTGGATTACGAAATCAACAAGGAACTGGGCGAGTGCTACCTTTTCATGGGCGACTTTGACAAGGCCGAGGAATACTATCGCAAGGCCGCGGCGGGCAATTCCCGCAGCAGTGCCCCCTATATGGGCCTTGCCACCGTGGCCGTGCAGCGCTCCGAGCTGGACAAGGCCCTGACGCTCTACCAGAAGGCGGCCGCCGTGGAGGAGACCGACAAGGCCCTGTGCGGCATCGGACTTGTCCACATGGAAAAAGGCAACCACGGCGAGGCGTTCGAGTATTTCGCCCGCGCGCTGGAGAAATCCGCGGCCAACATCGTTGCGCTCAACTGCCTTGTGCGCGAGGCGTATCAGACGGAACGCGTGGATGCCACGCTCCCCTATCTCGAAGCGGCGCTTGAAGCCAGTGAGGAAAAAGAGGCCGTGCGCGTGACGCTGGCCGGATGCCTCATCTATCTGGGCCGCAACGACGAGGCCAGGCAGCATCTGGAAGCCGTGCTTGGCGAAAACCCGGCCAACAGCAACGCCAAGGAACTTTTCGACACCATGGCCGCGTAAACGGGCCAAGCCCCGTCCGCGCGGCGGCACTTCTCCCCTCCCCACAAGGTTTTCCGGCTCCCGGCACGAGCCTGGAGCCGGAAAATCCCCCAGCGGACGGGAGCGACACTCTTCGCGGCGGCATTTCCACGCCGCCAGGGCCGGCGACAGATGGCCGTCCCCGAAAACCAGGAGCACGCGCTACGCCGCGCATGCGACTGGTTTTCGTGTTTTTCCGGCCATGTCTTTTTTTTCCCATGTTGCTGTGGTTCCGCAGGCAGCCATTGAACTGCCGGGCGCCCTGTGGTAGAGGGGTGCCATACCCTTACGGATCTTCCGCCCACAGCAAACCGACCGGCGCACGGCAGGACCAGCGCCGTTGTTGAGGAGAGCGCCCATGCCGCGACTTGTCTATGGAGTCTGGGACGGCACCGTCTATGATAACCGCGCCGGTGGTGACAGCACGCCCCCCGGTCTCGATCTTTCCGTCTTTGACGATTTCAACGAAGGCAATCCGGCCCGCTCGTTCCTCAGCGACAGAGGTTTTCTCGTTTTTGATCCCGAGCTGCCCCTGCTCTGGGCGCTGTGGAAGCACTTTGACAAGGTGGCCTCCGAATCCTGCGGCAAGTGTTCGCCCTGCCGCACCGGCGCGCCCCTGCTCCGCGACGCGCTGGCCGCCGCCCGCGATGGCGACGCCGTGGACTGGCAGGACCTGCGCGACATTGCCGCCCAGATGTGCCGCACCTCGCTGTGCGGGGTGGGCAAGACCGGCGCGCTGCCCCTGCTTGCCGCGCTGACGCATTTTCCGGCCGCCCTGCGGCCCGGAGAGTGCGGCGACGGGCGCGGATTTTACAGCGCCATCACCAGCCCCTGCATCGAGGCATGCCCCGGTCTCGTCAATATTCCCCGTTACATCGACTATATCAAGGACGGGCATGACGACCTCGCCGCCAATACCGTCCTGCGGAGTTATCCGCTGGTCGGGAGCTGCGGCCGCGTCTGCGTCCGCAGTTGCGAACGCGCATGCCGCAGGGGCAGGGTGGATGCGCCGGTCTCCATCCGCAACCTCAAGCGCTACGCGGCGGACAGGGCCATCGCCTCGGGCATGCTCAAGCCGCAGGCCGCCGCGCCCGGCAAGGAAGCGCGCGTTGCCGTCGTGGGCGCCGGCCCGGTGGGCATCTCCTGCGCCTACCACCTGCTGGAACGCGGCTATCCCGTGGACATTTTCGAGGCCAAGGCCGAGGCGGGAGGCATGATCCGCTACGGCATCCCCATTTACCGTCTGCCCAAGGACACGCTCCAGGAAGAGACCGACATCGTGAAGGCCATGGGCGGCAAATTTTTCTTCAATCAGAAGCTGGGCCGGGATTTTGACGTGGACGAGCTTTTCCGGCGCGGCTACGGCGCGGTCTTCATCAGCTGCGGCTGTCCCAACGGCGCCTATCTCGGCATGGACGGGGAAGACACGAGCCTGCCCGGCTATGAAAACGGCATCGAATTCCTCGAACGCGTCTATATGGGCGTGGAGGCGGGCGCCCCGCCCGTCCTGGATGGCGACGTGGTGGTGGTCGGCGGCGGCAATGTAGCCATGGACTGCTGCCGCGCGGCCGCGCGCGTTGCCACGGGCACGACCCACCTCATCTATCGCCGCACCGAGTCCGATGCCCCGGCGGACCCGGAAGAGATCGCGGCCGCCAGGGCCGAGGGCGTCCAGTTTCACTTCCTTTGCGGACAGGACGCCCTGGAGGTGGAAAACGGCGAGATCACGGGCCTGCGTGTCCTCGACATGGAACGCACCGAACCGGACGCCAGCGGACGGCGCGGCGTGCGTCCCATCGCGGGGTCCGCGCATGTGATCCCGTGCCGCCATGTCATCGCGGCCATCGGCCAGAAGACCGATGCGGCCATGCTCCGCAATGACGAGTCCATCGAACGCGACCGCAAGAACTGCATCCTCATCAACGCGGCGCACGAAACGAGCCGCAAGGGGGTTTTCGCCGGCGGCGACTGCACGAGCGGCCCGCGCGCCTCCGGGCCGACGACCATGATCATGGGCATGGGGCACGCCTATTTCGCGGCGCGCTCCATTGACCAGTTCCTTTCCACGGATCAGGTGCCCTTCGACTCGCGCTGGCGGCTCAGCGAATGGATCGCCCGGGGCAGACTTCTTGACGATGCCGCGCCCGTTCCGGCCAAACCCCGGCAGGAACGCGTGGGCGTGCGGGAGATCGCTCCCGAAAGCCGGGCCGGCAACTTTGATGAGGTGGAACAGACCATGACGCGCGAGGAGGCATGGGCCGAGGCCTCGCGCTGCATGCGCTGCTATCGTGTGCTCTCCGTGATCACGCGCGACCCCATCCCCGGCAATCCCGCCTAGGCCCCTGGCGCGGACAGAAAAAGGACATTCCATGAAAGCCTATCTCAATGGTCAGGAATACGCGTTCGAGGAAGGGGAAACCATCCTTCAGCTCGCCCGACGCGCGGGCGTCTTCATCCCCACGCTCTGCCGTTTCGAACCGCTGGCGCACAAGCCCGCCACCTGCCGCGTCTGCATCGTGGAGGTGAGCGACGACAAGGGCACGCGCATGGTGGCCTCCTGCGAGACGCCGCTTGCCGACGGCATGCGCATCGATACCTTCTCGCGCCATGTGCGCGACATGCAGCGCACCCAGGTGGAAATGATCTTTGCCGACCATGATCAGGAATGCGTTTCCTGCGCGCGCCATGGCGATTGCGAACTTCAGGACCTTGGCGAGGCCGTGGGGCTGGCCCGCAACCGCTTTCTCCACCGGCTGCGCCCGAGCGCGGCCGAGCGCCCGCTGGATGACAGCGCCACGGGCATGACGCGCGACATGCGCAAGTGCATCCGCTGCCTGCGCTGTGTGGAGGTCTGCCGCCAGATCCAGGGCGTGGCCGCCCTCACCGTGGACGGCAAAGGCCTGGGCGCCTGCATCGGCGTGGGCATGGCGGACAATCACGGGGCCTCGGCCTGCATCCAGTGCGGCCAGTGCACCCTGGTCTGCCCCACCGGCGCCCTGGCGGAGCGCGACCAGAACGACACGGTGCTGGACATGCTCGCCGACCCGGAGGTCACCACGGTCTTCAGCTTCGCGCCTTCGGTGCGCGTCCTTCTGGGCGAGGAGTTCGGCTTCGCCCCCGGCGTCAATGTGGAGGGCAAGATCGTGGGCGCGCTCCGGCGCATCGGCGCGGATGTCGTGCTGGACACGGACTTTGCCGCGGACGTGACCATCATGGAGGAAGGCACGGAACTGCTCGGCAGGCTCAGGAACGGCACTCCGGGTCCCATGTTCACCTCCTGCTGCCCGGGCTGGATCAACTATGCGGAAAAGCACTGCCCCGAGATTTTGCCGCACATTTCCTCCACGCGCTCGCCCCAGGGCATCCTCGGGGCGCTCGCCAAGAGCTATCTCCCCCAGGCCATGGGGCTTGACGCGAAGCGGCTGCGTACCATCTCCATCATGCCCTGCATCGCCAAAAAGGACGAGGCCGCCCGGCCGCAGCTGGCGCGGGACGGCGTGCCCGACACCGACGTGGTGCTCACGGTGCGCGAATTTGCGCGTCTTTTGCGACGCATGGGCGTGGACCTGGCGGCTGTTGAACCCGAACCCTTCGACAACCCCTTCATGAGCGCATCCACGGGCGCCGCGGTCATTTTCGGCTCCACGGGCGGCGTCATGGAAGCGGCGGTGCGGACCGTGCATGCCGTGGTCACGGGCCGGGAACTGGAACATATCGAGATCATCCCCCTGCGCGGCATGGACGGCGTGCGCGAGGCGGAGATCGACCTCGGCGAAGGTCACGGCAGCATCAGGGTCGCCATCTGCCACGGCCTGCGCAATGCCCGCGCCCTTGCCGAACAGGCGCTGGCCGGGGAATCCCCCTATGACTTCATCGAGGTCATGGCCTGCCCCGGCGGTTGTGTGGACGGGGGCGGCACCTCGCGCGTCAAGGGCCAGTACCACCCCCATGCCCGCACGCGCCAGCAGGGCCTCTACAGCCTGGACCGCGCCATGCCGCGCCGCCAGTCGCACAATAATCCGCAGGTGAAAAAACTCTATGCGGACTATCTTGACGAACCCAATTCGCACAAGGCCCACGAGCTTCTGCACACCGGCTACTCGGATCGCAGCGAAAGCCCGAGCGAAACCATCCTTGCCAACAAGCAGCGCCTGACGCTGACGGAATGAGCCGATCCGGCGCAGGAAAACCAGAAACGCCGGGATGCCATCACATCCCGGCGTTTCGTCGTGCAGTTCACTGCCGGAAAACTCAGACGGAAGGAACCGTCCCCCCCAGCGCGGCGCGCGCATCCCTGTCCAGCAGACGCTGATTGGAACTACCCCGGAATGGCAGGTCCAGACTCCGCAGGGCCTGCACATACGGGCCGTCGATGAGCAGGTCGGTGGCATCCAGCAGGGCGGCCACGGCCGCATCTTCTTTGGCGCGCGCCGCCAGATCCTCAAAAATATAGCCGGTATAGGTGATGACCGTGCCCCCGAGCGCATGGATGCGGGCAGCGAGCTGCGCCAGCGGGGCGGCCTGGAGAAAAGGCTCGCCGCCGGAGAAGGTCACGCCCGAGAGCAGCGGATTTTCCGCATAGCGGGCCACGAGCGTTTCCAGAGAGTGGAGGCTCCCCCCGGCGAGGGCATGCGTCTCGGGATTGTGACAACCCGGGCAGTGATGCGGACACCCCTGAGTGAACAGCGTCAGGCGCAAGCCGGGTCCGTCCACGATGGAATCTTCCACTATGCCCGCCAGCCGGAGCGTGGCCGCAGCCCCCGCCGCAGTCGGCGGGGATGCCGGGATGCGGGAGGCGAGGCGCGGCCGGCGCGCGCCCGCTTCAGGCATGGCGCACGCGGTCGTGCTCTTCGGCGCGTTTGGCATTATTGAAACGGTCGAGCGTGCCCACGAGATAGCCGGTGATGCGCCGGATACGTTCAAAACCCACGCCGTCACCCACCAGGGCTTCAGGCGCGGCGGCCGTGGCGGCCGCGGCCTCTTCTCCGGGCTGCGTTCCCTCGAACAGGCGCGATTTCATCAGCATGGCGTCTTTCCTCCTCGTCCAGCTCTTCTGCAAATGGTGTGAAGTCCACCGCCGCTTTGGCGCGTGCGGACCCGTCAGTTCCAGCGCGGCATGTCCGGGTGCAGCTTGCGCAGCTCGCGGAGTTTTTCCGCGCTCACGCCTTCGCCCTCGCGGCGGCCGCAACGCGGGCAGACATCATTGATGACGCCCGTGTACCCGCAGACCGGGTCCCGGTCGAGCGGATGATTGACGGAGCCATAGCCCACGCCCGCATCGTGCATGCAGCGGATGATACTCTCGAAGGCGGCCGGATTTTTCGCCGTGTCGCCGTCCAGTTCCACATAGGTGATGTGCCCGGCATTGGTGAGCGCGTGGTATGGCGCCTCGATCTGGATCTTTTTGAAGGCCCGGATGGGGAAATAGACCGGCACATGGAAGGAATTGGTGTAGTACCCGCGATCCGTGATGCCGGGGAGTTCCCCATAGCGCGCCTTGTCCAGGGCGGTGAAGCGGCCGCTCAGCCCTTCGGCCGGCGTGGCGATGAGCGAAAAATTGAGCTTCGTCTTTTCCGCCTCTTCATCGGCGCGGCGGCGCATGTGGCCGATGATTCTGAGGCCCAGGGCCTGGGCGGCCTCGCTCTGGCCGTGATGCTCGCCAATCAGCGCCACCAGCGTTTCGGCAAGCCCGATGAAGCCCACGGTGAGCGTGCCGTGCTTGAGCACCTCGCCGATGCGGTCCTCCTGATCCAGATCGCCGGAATCGATCCAGATGCCGTTGCCCATGAGGAACGGGTAATTACGCGCCTTTTTGGCGCTCTGGATCTTGAGACGGTGGAGCAGCTGGCGAAAAACCAGGTCAATGGCCGAATCCAGCAGGTTGAAGAACGTTTCGATGTCGCCCTTGGACTCAATGCCAAGGCGCGGCAGATTGATGGTGGTGAAGCTCAGGTTGCCCCGCCCGCACGTCACCTGCCGCTTTGGATCGTGGACATTGCCGAGCACGCGCGTGCGGCAGCCCATGTACGCCACTTCGCTGTTATAGTCGCCGGGGCGGTAGTACTGGAGATTGAAGGGCGCGTCGAGAAAGCTGAAATTGGGGAAGAGCCGTTTGGCCGACGTCTCCATGGCAAGCTGGAACAGGTCATGGTTGGGTTCGCCGGGTTCGTAGTTGATGCCTTCCTTCACCTTGAATATCTGGACAGGAAAGATGGAGGTCTCGCCGTTGCCGAGGCCCGCCTGGGTGGCGAGCAGCAGGTTCTTCATGACCATGCGGCCCTCGGGCGAGGTGTCGGTGCCGTAGTTGATGGAACTGAACGGCACCTGCGCCCCGGCGCGGGAATTCATGGTATTGAGATTGTGGATGAGCGCCTCCATGGACTGATAGACGCGCGTTTCCGTCCGAAGACGCGCCTCTTCCACGGCATAGGCATGGGCGCGCTCCACCAGCGCGCGCTGTTCCGGCGCGGCGGCCGCGGCCAACGCCTCCCCCAGGGCCGCCGTCTCGCCCATGCGCGGCTCGCGCCCGGCCAGCAGCCCGTCGGCCAGGGCCTGCGCCGCGCCGGCGTCCAGGTTTCCGGCCAGGCGCAGGCAGGCTTCCAGCGCCCGGCGGTATTCCTTGCGCCAGGTCTTGGCTACGCCCTGGGCCATGGCCCAGTCAAAATTGGGCACGCTCTGGCCGCCGTGCATCTCGTTCTGGTTCGCCTGAATGGCGATGCAGGCAAGGGCCGCGTAACTCTCGATGGAGTTCGGCTCGCGCAGGAAACCGTGGCCTGTGGAAAAACCGTTGCGGAACAGCGGGATCAGGTCGATCTGGCAGCAGGTCTCCGTGAGCATGTAGAAATCTTTGTCGTGGATATGGATATCGCCATGGATGTGCGCCGCCGAAGCGTCCTTGGGCAGGATGTAGCTGTCCACGAAGTATTTGGAGCCTTCGGAACCATACTTGAGCATGGTGCCCATGGCCGTATCGCCGTCGATATTGGCGTTCTCGCGCTTGATGTCCTCCGCGACGGCCGGGGAATAGGTGAGGCGCTGGTAGATCTCCATGAGTGCCGATTCCGCGTTGCGGATCTTGGCGTGCTCCGCGCGGTAGAGGATATAGGCCTTGGCGGTCCTGGCATAATCGAACTGGATGAGCGTCTCCTCCACCACGTCCTGGATCTCTTCCACATGGCGGAGATTGCGCTCGTCCAGCTTGCGGCACACCTTTTCCGTGACAAAGAGCAGATCCGTCGGGGACATGTCCTCCCCATCCACGGCCTGGTTGGCCCTGGTGATGGCGCTGAGGATCTTTTTCGAGTCAAAGGGCACGGCGGCGCCGTCCCGTTTGATGATCATCGCGGGCATGGACTACTCCCAAAACGGGGGGCTTTTTTGCAAGAAGTGCCAACCGCGGCGCGAACGCGACGCAAGGCGCGAAACCGCGACAAAAGCCCGTTGCCGACGGTCCCCACAATTTCGGCGTGTGACGACGCCACTGCCGCGAAAGCAGGTCTTCCGGCTTGCCGACCGTTTTTCGGCCTTCCCGGGCGCTTGCCCAGTGGCACACGGGGAAAAACGGGGCGCGACCGCGCATGGCGGCTCGCGCTTCGGCGCACGGCGGCGGGTCCGCTCCCGATTTCAACGGGATTCCCTATTGAGCCAACGGCGCTTTCGCGTTTCTAGAACTATTCAAAACTTTCCGCCCCGTCAATGCGGAGGCGCAAAAAAGTTCTCCTAGTGTCGGTGCAATATGGTGAAATAGTTATTAATTTTTCTCGGTTTCGCGCCTTCTTGCAACGCGAAGGCCCCCTGGCGGATGCCAGGGGGCCTTGAAGGACACTGAGGATCTTCTCCGCTGCCGGGCTACCCCCGCCCGGGGGCGGCTTCCCCGCCGTTTTTCTGTGCGGGTTCGGCGGCCGGAGCCTCCAGCGAATGCATGTTCACCTGCGAGGGTCCGTCAAACCCCTGCGGCACCTGCAGGCCGATACGCGCCGGATGGTTGATGACGATCGGCCCTGTAAGGTTGAGCGTCGCATTCTCCGGCTCGCCCGGCGGGATGGACACGGTCACCAGAATGGCCGCGTCCTCCGTGCGGTCGATCTGGAGCAGCTGCTGCTCCGCATCGCCCAGCATGACCGGATAGGACGGAAGAAAACTGTAGGGATCGGCCACCAGCAGCCCCACCCCGGGATTGGTCACGCTCTGGAGAATGAGCAGGGGCGCCTCGGGACGGATCTGGAGGAGGATGAAGTCGTGCTCATCCTCAAAACCGGCCAGCCCGCGCGGAAAACGAATGATCTTGTCCGGATCGATGGAGCGCCGCCCGAGGCGGGTCTCGATCTCTAGTTCTTTTTCGCTTGCCATAGTTCAGCAGCCACCATGAAATCTTCGTTCTTTGTCGCCAGGGCGCGGCGGTTTTCCTCAATGACCCGTTCGTAGACCTCTTCGCGGTAAACCGTGGTTTCCGCGGGCACTTCCAGGCCAAGCTTGACCTGGCGCCCCTGGATACCGAGCACGGTGATGCGGATATTTTCACCCAGGTAAAGGCTTTCACCGGGGCGTCGCGTCAAAATGAGCATGGCATGGCGTCCGATGCGCCAGGGGCGCGCTTACACATAGTTGGCGAGGCTCAGCTTCATGATCATGGACGATGATTGCAGGACCGTCTGGTAGGTGAGCTGCTGCCGCGTGAGTTTGGTCAGCAGTTCCGTCAGGTCGATGTCCTCAACATAGCTCAAACGTTCCTGCTGGTCCAGCTTCTGGAAGGAAAGGACGTCCGCCGCGGTCTGGACGCGATTTTCCTTGCCGCCCACGGCCGTGGCCGCGGAAAGGACCTGCTTTTCCGCTTCCTTGAGCGCGGCAAGGGTCTTCTGCGCGCCCTCCTGGTTGTTGCCCTCCAGATAGCCGATGAAGGCCCCCACCACCTCGAAGAGGTTGTTGTCACCGTCCAGCGCGGGCTTGCCCTCGTAGTAGCCGCCGAAGATGTCCTTGCCCACGCTGTTCACGGAGATATAGGTGTCCTTCATGATCTCGTAGTCGAGATCCGCGCGCGAGGGATGGATCATGATCTGGCTGCCCGCGGTGATGGTGCCGCCGGCGCCGGTGGCGTCAAAGTCCACATAGCCGCCGGGCACGGGCAGGCGCATGGTGCCGCCGCCGCTGGTCTGCCCCTTGGCCGTGACCCAGTTGGCGCCGCCGTCCGTGCTGTAGGACCAGGTGAACTCGCTGCCCGCGGTGTCCAGGTCCGCGTCCGAATCCATACGCACCAGCACATTTTTGCCGAAGTCGCCGGTGGCCGTGGCCGTGAGGTCCTTCGGCGCGCCCATCATGGTCACATCCACGGGCGGGTCCTTGTCGTCACCCTGATAGATGGCCGTGGGCCGGATATAGAGCAGCGTCCCGTTTTTTGCGCCGGGTCCGTTGTCCTTTCCATCGGCATCGGTCGTCTCCGCGGCCTTGACCTCCATGGTTTTGGGCACGGTGAGGATGACGCCGTTGGCCGCGATCTGCACATTGCCGTTGGCATCCGTCACGAGGTCGCCGTTCACGTCCTTCTCATAGCTGCCTTCCTGCCAGGTGTCGCCGCCGTCATTGGACCAGCGGAAGGAGGGCATATTTTCAAGGGCGCCGTCCTCGGTGAACTGGATGATGACCGTCTCGCTGGAGGCGCCCTGCAGAGTGTAGCCGCCCGCCTTGATGGCCTCGGCCCAGTCCTCGTCCCAGCTTGTGAGGGCCAGGCCCTCCTCGAAGGCGTTATGGTCGTACCTATGGCCGGCAAAGATGCTCTTGCCCTCAAATTCCGTATTGGCGAGGTTGAGCAGGGTGCCGAAGTGCTGGCGCGCCTGGTCGGCCATGATCTTGCGCTGGCTCGCGTCATAGGTGCCGGTGGAGGCCTGCTCCGCCAGGGTGATGAGGTCCTGGAGCACCGTGGGCACGCGCGTGGAGAGGACGCTGTCCTCCAGATTGAGCCAGCCCTTGGCCGTGTCCACATTTTCCTGATACTGGGCCGTATTGGTGAGGTCCACGCGGGTGGTGAGCACGCGGTAGGTGCCCGCCGGGTCGTCCGAGGGGCGGTTGATCTTCTTCTGGGTGGAACCCTGCTGCACGCTTTCCATATAGCCCGCCAGATTCTTCTGCATCTGGCCGACCATGTCGTTGTACATGGTTTTCTGGGTGACGCGGATAGCCATATGGCTTCCCCCTTACTGCTTGAGGCCGAGCAGGGTTTGCAGCATCTGGTCAGCGGTGGTGATGAGCTTGGCTGCCGCCGTATAGGAATGCTGGAACTTGATGAGGTTGCTCATCTCCTCGTCCATGTTCACGCCCGTGACCGAGGCCACGCGCTCGGAAAGGTCGTCGGTGAGCGCGCCGTGATATTCGGTATTGGTCTTGGAAAGGCGCCTGTCCGCGCCCACGGTGGTGACGAGGTTGGCGTAGTATTGCGAAATGGTCTGGTTGTCCACGGTCTTCCAGAGCGTGGTGATGGTCACGGGCTTGTCCACCAGCTTGCCGATGGCCGTGGCAGTGGCGTTGTCGCCCGCGTTGATCTGGAACTGGCCGTTGACCTGGCCCGAGGCGATCAGGTTCGTATTGTTGTGCACCTGGCTGTTGACCGCGATGTCGTCCGCCCCGCTGCCGCTGAAAAAGGTGTTGATGCCCAGGGCCGCCATGAGTCCGGAGCTGTCCGCGCCCATGGCGAACTCGATGTCCGACCCGGCGGCCGTCTCGATGAGCAGCTTGCCGTCCTGGATGGTGGCGACGAGAGGCTTGGTGCCGTCTTCAAGCTCCATGTTGTTGATGGCGTTACGCACATCCTCGAGGCTGTGGACCGAAGGGTCGAAATTGGCGCCACCGCCGAAATCGAGCATGGCGGAGTCGATATGCGCGCCCGTGGTCCTGTCATAAAAATGGAAGTTGACGTTGCCGCTCTGGAGCTTGTCGGCAAAGGGCAGGATGGCCTGGGGCGAACCCAGGGGCTGATCCGTTTCTTCCACGCGCTGCTGGCCCTGGGAATAGGTGAGCTTGGAAAGGCCCGCGCCCTGGCTGTGGATGCGGTTGACCTCCCACACGAGGGTGGAGGCCACGGCATCAAGCTCGTCCATGTAGCGGCCGCAGTTGTCATCGCGGATATTGTAATAGGCCGCCAGCTTGCCGCCGGTGACGCGGTTCTTGTTGTCCTGTCCGTCAAAGCCGATCTGCGGGGTGATGTTCTGCGGGCCGCGCGACGGCTCGATCCAGTAGAGGCCATCCTTGGGGATGATGTCGAACTGGTCGCCCGCATGGAAATTTTCCACCGAGGAGAAGGAGATCTTCAGATCCTTGACCAGCACCTCGTCGGTGATGGAGTTGCCGTTCTCATCGGTCTTGCCGCTGTTGGTGATGTCGAAGCGCAGTTCCTGGCCGTCCTCGCCGCGCAGCCAGGTCTTTCCGCCGTCCAGCGAAACGCGGAACTGCGGAGGCTCCGCGCCGCCGGCATCGCCGCCGCGCACGATCTCCACCGTGTATTCGTGGCTGTCGTTGCCCACGAAGTTGACAGTGCCCGCATAGGCGGAGCCGGACTTGAGATGGTTCTCGGCGCGCGGACCCATGACCTCCAGCTCGTAGGTCACGATGCCGTCCACCAGGGGCTGGCCCGTGGAAAGCTGGACGCGGAAGTCACCCTTGCCGTGGTCGATGGTCTCCACATCCACCAGCGTAGCCAGCTCGCGCACGAGCTGGTCGCGCTTGTCGAGCAGCGAGTTGGGGTTGTTGATGCCGTCCACGGTCTGGGCCGTGATCTGGCGGTTCAGATCGGCAATGGCGACCGCGATGTCGTTGACGCGGTCAACGCCCTGCTTGATGGACACATCCATCTCGTTCTGGATGTTCTTGATGGCGTCCATGGTGTTGCCGAACATGTCGCTCAGGTTGTCGGCATGGGAAAGCAGGCTTTCGCGGACGGCCGTGTCGTCCGGGCGCAGGGCCAGGTCCTGCCAGGCGTTGAAGAAATTCGTCAGCGCGGAACTCACGCCCGCGCGGTTGGCCTCGTTGAAGATGTTTTCCAGCGAGGCCATGATGGTGTCCTGCTGGTCCCAGCGCGAGGAATTGGTGGACTGCTTCACATAGGAGCGCTCAAGAAAGGCGTCGAAAAAGCGCATGATCTGCTGCGCGTTGACGCCCAGAGGCTGCGCCCCGGGCTTGTACTTGAGGCCGCCGGCATCCTTCTGGTCCACATACTGGCGGGAATAGCCCTCGGTATCCACGTTGGCAAGGTTGTTGCCCGTGACCGAGATCCACGCCTGCGACGCGTTGAGGGCCGACTGGCCGATATTGAGCAGTCCGTTGAGCATGGCCTAGAGCCTCCCCGAAATGAGCGCCGCCTGCGGGTGCATTTCGTGGCGCATGCCGCCATGGCGCCCATAGACGCCCGCGCGCGGCGGCGCGGCCTGGCTGGTGAGCGCCTGGAGGGTGCGCGTGCTCTGATCGAGCAGGGCAAGGGAAAGCTGGGCATTGCGCGAGGCCTGGCGCGAGACCTCCTGCTCGCCTGCGTCCACGGAGGCAAACAGCGTCAGCAGCGCAACGCCCCGCTCTTCCGGCAACCCGGCGGCGTACTCGCTCACGCGCACGCCCCCGAGGGTGCGGATGACCAGGGTCTTTTCCACGGCGATCTGGCGGATAAGCTCCTGGATGGAAAATTCCAGCGCGGCCACGCCATCCGTGTCCCGCCCGATGAGGATGCGGTATTCTTCCTCAAGGAGGTCACGCAGCAACGCCAGGGCCTTGTCCTGACGGGATAAGCTTTCGTGGATCATCTGGTACATCCTGCCCTCACTTGCGGACGTGGCAGGCAGAACCTGCCGGGGAGTCTGGGTATGCCAGCGCTGAAGCAAGAATTATGCCAAAAATATGACATCATGAGGAAGCGTCCCCGAAACGCTGCCCTGCCGTTCACGCCCCTAGCCCCGGGCATCCGCCGCCGTCAGTGGCGGAATGCTGAAATTGCCCGAGTCGTCGGCGCCAGCCGGCGGCGATGCCTCGCGTCCCTGCGCGGGTTGCCCGGATCGGGGCGCCTGGGCGCCCTGCCCCGGCTGCATCCCCTGCCCCGACTGCATCCCCTGCGTGGGGGCGGCCGCCGCCGCGTCCGCGGCTGCCTGCGCGTCGCGCGAGGCATGGTACGCGGCAAGCCCGGCGCCGGCCTTGCTGTTGACGCCCACATTATCCACATTGAGCACGCGGATGGGCTTCAGGCCGCGCCTGGCGCGTTCCTGGGGCCGCATGTTGGTGCTGTAGCGCACGGTGCGGGGACGGGCGGCGGCCGGTGCGTTCTCCGCGGCAGCCGCGGCCTGGGCGGACTCTTCCCCGAGGGGGGACTGCGCCTGTTGCGGCTGCGCGGCGTCAGCGGCGTGACGCGGCGAAGGCTGGTGCAGGGGCGGACGCACAGCCCCCGAGCCGAGCTTGTCACCGGCTTCACGGCGCGCCACCTGGGCAAGCTCGATACCTGACGACGCCATGGGGCGCTGACGTTGCGCCCTTCCCGCAGCGACGGCCTGTGGCTGCGTCGTGGCCGTGGCGGCCTGTTGCGTCGCCGGGGCGCCCTCCTCCTGCCGATGGTGCAGCGCCTGCCGCGCCCGCAACGCCGCGAGCGCGCGCTCCACCTCGGGATTCAGCTCCACGGCGTCGCCCGGATCAGCGGCGCCCCGGGCAGCCGCTCCGGAAACTCCGGCTTCGCCATGGGAAGCCGCCGCCTGCCCCCGGGGGGCAGCCCCGGGAACGGCGGGCGCGGCGGAAGCGGGGCTTGCGGCGGCCTCCTCCCGGGCGCCGGCCACTCCCGGCGCCGCGCCATCATAAATGGCGGCCATGGGCTTTGCCGCCGCCACGGAGGCGTGTTCGGCGCCGGAAGCCGCGCCGTCCCCTGTGCCTTCTGCCGCGGCCGCGGCCTGGGGGGGCATGAGCGGCGCCGCGCCGGGCGCGAAGGCGCGTCCCTGGTTCACCCCGGCGGCGCTGCGGCTCGCGGAAACGAGATTCCGCGAAAGCTGGGCATACATCATGTCCGCAAGGCCGATGCCGCCCGCGCTCGTCATGGACTTGGAAAGCTCCTGGTCATACATGTCCTGCCAGAAGCGCTCCTCCTTGCCGTGCATGAGTCCGCCCTTGGGGATGGTATTGCGCATCTCCTGCCACATTTTCTGGATAAAGACGGATTCAAAGCCTTCGCAGGCCTCGCGGAGCTTCTTTTCCCGGGCTTCGGGCGTCATCTTGCGGCCGCCCAGGCCGCCGATGCCGGCCAGCTTTGCCTGAAGCTCGCGCCGGGACTGTTCGGCGGCGCCGCTTTCGGAAGGGACCAGGGCCGTGGCGTCAAGAGGAGCCGTCATTTAGATCACCTCCAGATCCGCATGCAGCGAGCCGGAAACCTGCAGGCTGCGGAGAATGGAAATCAGGTCGCGCGGGGTGGCGCCAATGGCGTTGAGTCCGTCAACAAGCTCCTGGAGCGTCGCGCCCTCGACCATGTGCAGGCGCCGGTTCTCCTCGCGCACATTGATGTCCGTCTGGGGCGTCACCACGGTCTGCCCCTGCGAGAACGGTCCCGGCTGGGAGACCTGCTCGTTCTCCTGCACCGTGATCTGAAGATTGCCGTGGGCAACGGCGGCCCGCGTGATACGCACATCCTTGCCGAGGACCACGGTGCCGGTCTTTTCGTCCACCACCACCTTGGCGGCGGAATCGGGCGTCACTTCGAGGTTTTCCACCGATGCCATGAGCGGCACGAGATTGTTCCGGTACTGGGGCGGCACGTCCAGGCTCACGCTCATGGCGTCCACGGCCCGGGCAAAGGAACCGCCCATGGCGGAATTGAGGCGCTCGGCGATTTGCTGCGCCGTGGAAAAATCCCCCACGCGCATGTTCAGGGTGAGCTTGTCCTGCTGGTTGAATTCAAAGGGAATGGCCCGCTCCACGATGCCGCCGCCGGGAATGAGTCCCACCGTGCTCACATTCTTGGATGTGCTCGCCGCCTCGCCGTTGACGGAATAGCCGCCCACGGTGAGCGCGCCCTGGGCGAGGCAATAGGTCTTGCCGTCCACGCCCTTGAGGGCCGTTTGCAGCAGCACGCCGCCCATGAGCGAGGAGGCGTCCCCCACCGAGGAGACCGTCACGTCCAGACGGCTGCCCGGCTTGGAGGAAACGGGCATGCGCGCCGTGACCATGACCGACGCCACGTTCTTGACCTTGAGCGCCGACGAATTAAGCCCGATGCCCATGCGGTCGAGCATGTTCTTCATGGAACTCATGGTAAAGGCCGAGTCCTTCTTGTCGCCCGTGCCCGCCAGGCCCACCACCAGGCCATAGCCGATAAGCTGGTTGTCGCGCACGCCGGAGAAGGTGGCGATGTCCTTGATGCGTACGGCCCGGGCCGGAGCCGGCCAGCCAAGCACGGCCACGGCCAGAGCAAGGACGCACAGGCAGCGCAACGGCGGCGTCAAAATCTTGAAGAATACGTGCATGGCAACTCCCCCCGCGCCGTCAGCCATTTACCGGTGGTATCACGTCATTTCCCGCACAGACCGCGGGGATGCGCGAACGGCGCCCTGGATGCTTGCCCTGCTTATGCAGAAACCATGCCTGAAAAGGAAGGCGCTGTTCTGCTCTTGCGTTGATGCCGCGCCTGCGCTGTGCGGATACTGCCGGAATTCTCCGTCAAAAACAGCTCCTTCGAGGCTGGCGGCGTCAGAGAAAATTTTTCTCGGTCGAGTACCGGGGACACTCCCCGCGAAATTTTTCTCTTCCTTGCCAGACTCGAACTATCTTATTTTTTAGGATTTTTCCGGAACCAGCACCCGTCTGTCGCTCCGCTCCAGACGGACGTTATCTCTCAACCGCATTGTATGACAGAGCCAACTCAAAACACTTCTTACATCCGCGGGCGCATGGAACAGATCCGTGCGCCCGCCTGACGTTTCCTTTCAGCAGGTGGGGGACCTTGAAAGGCCCTGGCCCCTGGGCTATAGAGAAAGCAAACGGCAAAAGCCTGTCCGCAGCTTTCGCTGCGGCCCGGACTCACCGGAAAAAATGGAGGATCGTATGCGTCGCCTTCTTCTCGCCTGCATTCTCAGCCTTGCTTTGGCCCTGCCCGCCTTTGCCGCCGCGGACGTTTCCAAGCTTCAGCTGCCTGGCGACCTTACCCTGGCCCAGGCGCAGAAAGTAGTGGACGGAGCTTTGGAATTTGCCAAACAACAGGGCGTTCCCATGAACATCACCGTGGTGGACGCCGGCGGCAATCTCAAAGCCTTCTGCCGCATGGACGGCGCCTTTCTGGGCAGCATCGACGTCTCCATGAAAAAGGCCAAAACCGCCCGCCTCTTCAACATGTCCAGCGCGCAGCTGGGCGCCGCTTCCCAGCCCGGCCAGGAACTCTTCGGCATAGAGGTGACCAACAACGGCCTGGTCATCTTTGGCGGCGGCGAGCTTCTCAAGGACAAGAACGGCGTCATCGTGGGCGCCATCGGCGTGAGCGGCGGCTCCGTGCAGGAAGACACCAACGTTGCCAAGGCCGGTGTGGCTGCTCTCAACAAATAGTTTGCGCTTGCGCCCAGGCGCAGAATTTTACGGGCGACTCCGGCGGGGTCGCCCTGTTTTTAAGCAGGCCGGCCAGGCACTGAAAACGGGACATTGACAGCCGTTTCGGCACGAAGAGTCGCGCACGGTCCCTCCTGCGTCAAAAAAGCGTGATTATTTTCCGCATTTCTTGACGGAAAATGCCGGGCGGTCTACGCAGGGGACACCGAGGATCGCCTGCATTCCTGCATGACGCACTGCACAAGGAGTACCCTATGTTTCGTTTCCTGCGCGTGAACATGGCCGACAAGACCTGCGTTTTTGAGGACGTTCCCGAAGAATACGCCGGCCTTGGCGGCCGCGCCCTGACCTCCACCATCGTTGCCCGCGAGGTCAACCCCATCTGCACTCCGCTGGGTCCCCACAACAAGCTGGTCTTTGCCCCCGGTCTGCTGGGCGCCACCAACAGCCCGAACGCCAACCGCATTTCCGTGGGCTGCAAAAGCCCCCTTACCGAAGGCATCAAGGAATCCAACTCCGGCGGTCAGCCCGGCGGCCATCTCGCCAGGCTGGGCATTCTGGCAATCATCGTGGAGGATATTGCCGCTGAGGGCGAATGGTGGCAGCTGGAAGTGGGCAAGGACAGCGCCCGCCTGGTGCCGTCGCCCGTAGCCGGCCTGAACAACTTTGACGCTGTGGAAAAACTGGTCGGGCAGTACGGCAAGAAATGCAGCTACGTCACCATTGGCCGCGCGGGCGAATTCAAGCTCACCGCCGCCAGCATCGCTTTCACGGACCGCGAACTGCGGCCCCAGCGTCATGCCGGGCGCGGCGGCGTGGGCGCGGTCATGGGTTCCAAGGGCCTGAAAGCCATCATCATCGATCCCGAAGGCGGCCAGACCCCGCCCATCGCGGATGCCGAGGCTTTCAAGGCCGCGGCCAAGCGTTTCGCCAACGCTCTCACCACCCACCCCATCACCAGCAAGGGCCTGGCCGAATACGGCAGCGCTGTTCTGGTCAACATCCTGCACGAGGCCGGCGGTCTGCCCACCCGCAACTTCACAGTGGGGCGCTTCGAGGGGCATGAAGCCGTATCCGGCGAACGCCTGAACCAGCTCACCAAGGAGCGCGGCGGCGAAGGCGTGGTGGCCCACGGCTGCATGAGCGGCTGTATCATCCGCTGCAGCGGCATCTTCCCTGACGAAAAGGGCAAGTTCAAGAGCAAATGGCCCGAATATGAGACCCTGTGGTGCTTTGGCCCGCACAGCAACATCGACGACCTGGACCTCATCTGCACCTTCGACCACATGTGCGATGACTACGGCGTGGACACCATTGACGTGGGCGTGGCTATTGGCGTTGCCATGGCCGGCGGCGGCATCCCCGTGGGCGATGGCAAGGCCGTGATGGAAGCCATGAAGGGCATAAGCGAAGGCACCCCCCTGGGCCGTGTCATCGGCTGCGGCACGGCCACCACCGGCCGCGTTTTCGGCGTGCGCCGCGTGCCCTGCGTCAAGGGCCAGAGCCTGCCCGCCTACGATCCCCGCGCGGTGAAGGGCGTGGGCGTGACCTACGCCACCACCCCCATGGGCGCCGACCACACTGCCGGCTATGCCGTGACCGCCAATATCCTCAGCTGCGGCGGCGTTGTGGACCCCCTGAAAAAGGAAGGCCAGATCGAGCTTTCCCGCAATCTCCAGATAGCTACGGCTTCTGTGGACAGCGTGGGGCTTTGCCTCTTCACCGCCTTCGCCATTCTGGATATACCGGACGCCCTGCCCGCAATCGTGGACATGCTCAACGCCAAATTCGGCTGGAAGCTGACCGGGGACGACGTGATCACCCTGGGGCAGCGCGTCCTGTCCACAGAAGTGGACTTCAACCGTCGCGCCGGCATCACCGAAGCCGCCGACCATCTGCCGGACTTCTTCAGCGATGAACCCGTGCCCCCCCACAACACCACCTTTGACATTACGCCCGAGGAACTGAAGACGACCTTCAACTGGATCAAGAGATAGCCAACTGTCCCGCGTCCGCAGGCGTTGCCCTGCGGACGCGGGATCTTTTTGCCATGAGCATACATGTACGACTGAGCACGACACTGCGGGAGTGCGTCCCCGGCTATGTGCCGGAGGAGGGACTCGATATCGACCTGGCCCCCGGAGAAGAGGCTGTCACCGCCGGGGAACTGGCCTCCCGCCTGGGCATTCCAGCCGCGGAGATCAAGATCGTCATGATCAACGGCCGCCAGGGAGACCTGCGGAATGCCGTGACGGAAGGCGACCGCATAGCCTATTTTCCTGCCGTGGGCGGAGGCTAGAGCGGCTTCGCAAGGAAAGTGCGAAACCGAAAGCCTGCGTGCGGATGAGGGCGGAAGTCCCCACCCGCATGCCCTTCCACGCCGGTCCATGGTCTGGCGCGGCATGCTTTCGCCAGAATGCCCGGCCTTGCGGAGCGGGAAGTTTTTTCTGTTTCCCGAGGGACATGGTCAAAAACACTTTTTCCCGAGCGAGAGCCTGGCCGCAAGATCATGGATAGCTTCCCCGCCTCCGCCGCCCTGCGGGACCTGCTGGCGTCCTGCCTCAAATTTTCCGGCGCCCCTTCCGTTGTGGACATGGACGGCACGCGCCGTCTGGCCCATGGATTGGGGCTTACCGAAGGTCAGGCCATGCGGGTGCTTCTGGCGCGGGGCATCTGGCCGGAACGCTTTCTGCGCAGCAGGGAGAGCGTTTCTGAAGAGACTCTGCTCCGCCTGCTCTCCTCCCGCGTGCTCATAGCCGGTTGCGGCGGTCTCGGCGGTCATTTGGCCGCCCTGCTTGCGCGCTCGGGCATAGGCTGCTTGGTGCTCTGCGATCCGGACATTTTTGAGGAAAGCAACCTGAACAGGCAGCGCTTCTGCACGGAGAAGACCCTGGGCCATCCCAAGGTTGAGGCCTGCCGCGACGGACTTCGGGAAATGGCCTCATATCTGGAGGTGCAGGCCCTGCCCTGGGAACTGGATGAGGACAACCTGCCGGGCCTGCTGAAAGGGACGGATGCGGTGGCGGACTGTCTGGATTCCCTGGACAAGAAGAAGATGCTGGAAAGGGCCGCGCGCAATGCCGGCGTGCCCTATCTGCATGGCGCCGTGGCCCGGCACGAGGGCTTTGCCTTTCTGGACAGGGAAGGGTCCATGATGTCCCGCCTGTATGCCGCCCCTGAAACGACCGGGGGCAACATGAACACCACGGGTCTCACTGTGGCGGCCACGGCATGCGTCATGGCCGCTCTTCTTGTCAGATCGCTTGGCAGGGAAGCCGACAACAGGGACCGCCTTTTCCACATCGACGTTTCTCTTCCGGAACTGGAGAGTTTTTCCCTGAGCTGAAAGGCGGCCCAGAAACAGCCATTATGCCTCGCTCTCCCAGATGATTTCTCCGCTGCGGCTGGTGCCGTATCCGCCCATGGCGTCCACGCTGCGTTTGAAGGACTCGGAGCGGATCACGTCCAGCAGGGCCTGGATGCGCCGGTCGTCCGCATAGCGCAGGGGGATGACCAGGTCGTATTCCTCCACGCCCACGGGAATGAAATCCAGCCCCAGCGCCTGCGCCGCGGAACGCACCCCAAGGCCGGCATCGGCCCTGCCCGAAAGCACGGCCGCGGCCACATTCATGTGCGTGTATTCCTCGTCGTCATAGCCCGGTATTCTGGCTGGCGACAATCCCAGCTTGCCCAGTTCATAGTCCAGCAGCACGCGCGTGCCGCTGCCTTTCTGGCGGTTGATGAAGCGCAGGGCGTCCGCGCCTTCGCGGGCAAGATCGCTGAAGCCTTCCACATGCAGGGGGTTGCCCGGTCTGACGATGAAGCCCTGCTCCCGGTCCACCAGCCGCACCAGCATGACCGGGATATCCTTGAGCTGTTCGCGGATGGCCCGCCTGTTGTAGATG
Source organism: uncultured Desulfovibrio sp. (assembly GCF_910584445.1). Classification (GTDB taxonomy): domain Bacteria; phylum Desulfobacterota; class Desulfovibrionia; order Desulfovibrionales; family Desulfovibrionaceae; genus Desulfovibrio. Next base: position 111,545 of record NZ_CAJUBO010000004.1, on the reverse strand, counting down.
CCAGTGGCTTCGTCCAGCAGATGAGTGCCTGCCAGATGGCACTGCCCGCGCCTGAGGGCCAGCAGGCCGCCCAGAGAACCCACATGGGCCGATGTCAGGCTGAAGCCGGGATGCTCCCGCCTCAGCATGCTGTCGATGAGATCCAGGGTATTGTCATGGCTGCCCGTGATGAGCAGCGCGCCCTCTATCTGCTCGCGGGAACGGAGCAGTTCGGCCGGTACGGCTTCCCCGGCGTTGATGCCCTCGCAGTCTCTGGCAATGGGTATCACGGCATCCGCGCGGGAAAGGCTGCTCACAGTGCCTGCGCCTCTCGGCAGGGGCACGGCAAAGCAGGTCCCCTCCACCAGACCCAGCTTGACCCGTATGCGCTCCTCCATGCCGGGCCGTGAAGGCAGGGGATTGCAGGGGGTCACCTCCATGCGCTCCCTGCGCCTCGCATGGCGTTTCTGCCAGCGGGCCAGCAGGGGCAGCACGAATTCCTCCACGGAGACGATGGCGGACACAGGATACCCCGGGCTGCCAATGAAGGGGACATCCCGCCCGGCGCCCCTGACCATGCCCAGCACTGTGGGCTTGCCCGGCATTACGGCCACTCCGTGCACGAGCACCTGGCCCATCTCCGCCACCACGTCCGCGGTGAAGTCATGGCTGCCCGCCGAAGAACCGGCGTTCACCATCACGAGGTCCGCCCCATCCTCCACCGCCGCCAGGATGGCCGCGCCTATGGACCCGGGATCATCGGGCACGATGGGCCTGACATCCGCCACGCCGCCCGCGTCCCGGATCATGGCCGAGAAAATAAGGGAATTGAACTCCGGCAGAACGCGTCCGGCCCTGAGATCCTCCTCCCTGGCCTCTTCCAGGGCAACGATCTCCGAGCCGCTGGGAATGACCGCCACCCGGGGCCTTCTGAAGACCTGGGGACGCAGGACGCCGGCCGCGGCCAGAGCGCCAAGCTCATACGGCCCTATCTCCACGCCGGGGGCCAGGATGATCTCCGTCGCCACCATGTCCTCGCCCAGCTTGCGAACATGCTGCCAGGGAAAGGCGGCCTTTTCCGTGACCACGAAGGCGCCGCCCTCCTCCACATTGAGGTCTTCCACCTTGATCACGGCGTTGCAGCCCTCAGGCAGGGCATGGCCTGTATTGATCCAGAAGGCCTGCCTGTTCACCTCCAGACGCAACGGCGCGCGACTGGAGGCGGCGAAGGTATCCTCCGCGCGCACGGCCACGCCGTCCATGGCCGCGCCGTGAAAGGCCGGGGAGGAACGCAGGGCCTGCACAGGACGGGAAAGCACGCGGTGCAGGGCCTCGGAAAGGGGGACCTCTTCCTCCCCCATTTCCATGCCCGTTTTTTCTATGGCGGCAAACCAGAGTTCCCGGGCTTCCTTAGGAGTTTTCATGCTGAGATAGGTATGTCGGGCCATGATGTCCTCACGTCGTGAGCTTCAGGTGCAGAAAAAATGCGTCTCAGTTCAGCAGTTCGGCAAAGACCTCTTCCCCGGCGTAGAGTCCTTCCCTGTTTTCCGGGCAGACCACCAGGGCCTCGGCAGTGACCAGAGGGGAAATGAGACCCGATGGGCCGGTAAGGGGTTCCGCCTTCCAGCCGTTTTCCGTTCTTTCCAGACGAACGCGAATGAAATCACGGCGCCCCTGGGCGGAGGCCACGGCTCTGGAGAGCACGGCGGGCACTCCGGCCGGCGGCGTTTTCTCCCCCCCTTGCAGGCGCAGCAGCAAAGGCAGGAGGAAAACGCGCGCGCAGACCAGGGCGCCGCTCACATGACCGGGCAGGCCCATGAGGCATTTGGCGCCGGATCGCGCCAGGATAAAGGGCTTGCCCGGACTGATGGCTACGCCGTGCACAAGCAGCTCGCTCTCCGGCATGGAGCGGAAAATATCCACAGTATGATCGCGCATGCCGGCTGACGAACCGCCGGAGACCAGCACCACATCGGCCTGCTCCATGGCCTCTCTGAGCGTCTTTTCCAGCAGCGGCACATCATCGCGCACGAGTCCCGCAAAAAGCGCCTGCGCCCCCGCCTGGCGGCAAAGGGCCGCCAGAGAATGGGAATTGACGTCGCGCACCTGGCCCGGACCCGGCTTCCGGCTGATGGGCAGCACTTCGTCCCCTGTGGAGAGTATGGCTACGCGCGGACGCCGCGCCACCTCCACGCGCTGCACGCCCAGCGCGGCCATGAGACCTATCTCCTGCGGCCGCAGACAGCGCCCGGCGGGGATGACAAGGGCGCCTGAAGCTGTATCCTCGTCGTGCATGAGCACATGGTCGCCCGGGGCCTGGGTGCGGATAAGCTCCACCAGCGTGTCGTCCACCGGGCGGGAATATTCCACCATGACCACGCAGTCCGCGCCCCTGGGCAACATGCCGCCGGTAAGGATACGCGCCGTCTGCCCCTCCTTCAGTGCAAAATCAGGCGCCCGGCCCATGGGGCAGTCGCCCACGCATTCCAGCAGGGCGGGCGAGGCTTCCTGCGCCCCGAAAACGTCTCGCGCGCGTACGGCATAGCCGTCCACAGTGGAGCGGTCAAAACCCGGCAGATCCTCGGGCGCGGTCAGGTCCCGCAAAAGATGCCTGCCCGGGGCTTCATCCAGGGCTACTTCCTCGCCGCCAAGGCTGGCAAAGGCGTGGATATGGGCAAGCACTTCTTCCACTGATTTCAGGGTCAGAAACGATTTCATCACGATTTTCCTTCTGTATCCAAGGCCCTGTTTCCGGGCCGGCCCGCCGGGGGGGCAACGCCCGGCATCTTGCTCCATTGCGGCAATTTGGCTATATTATAGATATCCGTCCTGCCCGGGACGGGGGGAATATTTTCACAAGCCCGTACAGCGCCACCATCATTGCAGAAAGATCATGGTCAACGCCAGCGCTTCATCATATTGGCAAAAAAAGCCTGTCATGGCAAAAGCAAAGAGGGGGGGGGAAATACTCTGGCACAGGAGCATCTTACCGGGGAAATGCTGGAACAGCTCACGCTTCGCTGGGAGGCGTGGGAAGCCGAGGCAGGCACGACCGCCAGAAAGATCGCCCGTGCCCGCCTGCATCTTTTGTTCCTGCTCATCCGCTACGGCGGCCTGCGTCTGGGCGAGGCCCTGGACCTCAGGGTCAGGGAAGCGCTCGATACCGTCACGGGCATGCTCCATATCCCTCCTCCAGGCGCGAGGGACGTGCTGCTCCCCCTTTCGTGCATGCGCCATATCCGGCGCATACTGAGCCTGCCGGAGGCCGCGGACGACAATTTTCTCCATTTCGATCAGGGCTTTGTACGCAGGAAATTCTACGATCTTGCCCGCGCCCTGCGCCTGCCCTCCAGCATGGCCGGACCCAGGGCCTTGCGGTATGCCCGCGGCCTTGAACTGCTGGAACTGCACGTTCCCTTCGATGTGGTACAGGCCTTCCTGGGCCAGCAGAAGACAGCGCAGATCTCGGAATTTCTGGCCTTTGCCGGTGGCGAAGCCAAACGCATAGTGCGCGACAGCGCCTCCCGCACGACGGCGGCCCAGGCTGAAGGCGGCAATACCTTCATGGGTATCGTCACGGCCATGGAAACCGGCATGCGCGCGGCCCGCATCGAGGTGACCACCTTCTCGGACCTCGTGCTCTCCACCCTCTGCGAATTGCAGGCCTTCATGGATATGGAGCTGCGCCTCAACCAGGTGGTGACGGTGGTCATGGACCCGGAGCGGATCTTCCTTTCCGCGGAAAAAACGCCCGGCGGCATGCAGGGTCCCTTCCGGGCAACCGTGCTCTCGCTGTACAGGGAAGTCGTGGAAAGCTTCCTGGTCCTGGAGCTTCCGGACGGGACCAGAGTGGACGCGGTACAGGAAACAGCCGCTCTGGAAAGATTGCACCTGCGCCCCGGCAGCCCTGTGTTCCTCTCCTTTCCGGCACGCGGCCTGCGCCTCGTTGTCGGCTGATAGCCATCAATTTTTCTGTCCGCTTTCTGCGGACGGAGCAAACCGCAAGGAGCATGTTCCCATGAAGCATTTCGGTAAAAGCCTGTCCGGCGCCCTCCTCGCCCTGGCCTTCGTTCTGCCGGCCCGGGCCGCGGACAACAGCCTGATGATGGCGACGACCACCAGCACTCAGGATTCCGGCCTGCTGGAATATCTCCAGCCCGCCTTCAAGCAGGAAACCGGCATAGACCTCAAGTGGGTCGCTGTGGGTACCGGCAAGGCCCTTGAGATCGCCAAAAACTGCGACGCCGACGTGCTGCTGGTCCACGCCCCGGCGGTGGAAAAGAAATTCGTTGAAGACGGCCACGGCATAGATCGCCGCCAGATCATGTATAACGACTTCATCATCGTCGGTCCCAAGGCGGACCCCGCCAAGGTCGCCGGGAAAACCACTGCCGACGCCTTCAAGGGCATCTACGGGGCCAAGGCCGGTTTCGTCAGCCGCGGCGACAAGTCCGGGACGCACGTCAAGGAAATGGCGCTGTGGAAGGAGGCCAACCTCAGCCCTGACAAGGAACCGTTCTACATTTCCGCCGGCCAGGGCATGATGGCAACTCTGGCTATCGCCGCCGAAAAGGGCGCCTACGCCATGACCGACCGCGGCACCTGGATCAAGTTCGCCAACAAGCAGGGCGACGCCAACCCCCTGACCATCATCGTGGAAGGCGACAAGCCCCTTTTCAACCAGTACAGCGTCATCACCACCAACCCGGCCCAGTGCCCCAAGGTCAAGAAAGACCTGGCCCGCAAGTTTGAAGACTGGTGGGTGAAGCCCGAGACCCAGAAGCGCATTGCCGACTACAAGCTGGAGGGCAAGCAGCTCTTCTTCCCCAACGCCGGCAAATAGTTTCCCTCTGGCATGATCTCCGCGGGCCGGTCCTCCGGCCCGCCCCCTCCCCTTTGCAAAGGGTCCCCATGTCGTATTTCAGCGAGGGCATACAAAAAGCGCTGGACCTGCTCGTCCACATGGACGACGCCACGGTCTCCGCGGTGCAGGCCACGCTTTTCTCCACAGGCTGCGCCCTTGCGCTGGCTATGCTCATGGGCCTGCCCCTGGGTTTTCTGCTGGGCTATACCAGCTTTCCCGGCAAAAAGGCCCTGCGCCTCATTTCCGATACCCTGCTGGCGTTTCCCACGGTGCTCATAGGACTCCTGGTCTATGTTTTCATCACCAAGCGCGGCCCTCTGGGAGAATTCGGCCTGCTCTTCACAGTGCCGGGCATGGTCATAGGCCAGACCATCCTCGCGCTGCCCATCATCGTTTCCTGGACTGCCCAGGCGGTGGAAAATCTGGACAGCCGCTGCCGCCAGACCCTGCTCACCCTGGGAGCGGACCCCCTGCAGCAGGCCCTGCTCACGATACGGGAGATACGCTACGATCTGGGCATGGTCTGCGTCACGGCCTTTGGCCGCGTGGTGACAGAGGTGGGCGTCGCCATGATGCTGGGCGGCAACATACGCTACTCCACCCGCACCATGACCACCGCCATCTCCCTGGAGACCAGCAAGGGCGAATTCGCCCAGGGCATAGCTCTGGGCCTCGTGCTGCTGCTCATCGCCTTTGTGGTGAATTTCCTTCTGGCCTGGTTCAGAAACAAGGGGCGCGCATGAGCCTGCTTTTTGAAGCCAGCCGGCTGTGCATGCGCTACGGCGACATCACCGCCCTGTACCTGCCGGAATTCCGCCTGAAAAAAGGCGAGATCGTCATCCTCACCGGCCGCAACGGCAGCGGCAAGTCCACCCTGCTCCGCCTGCTGGCCTTTCTGGAAAGACCAACTTCCGGCAGCCTGCGCTATTACGGCCACACGAACGAGCCACGCCGCGAGATCACCCTGCTGCTTCAGGAACCCTATCTCATGAAAGCCTCTGTCTTCTGGAACGTGACCCTGGGCCTGCGCCTGCGCGGCGCCAAAAAGGAACGCCTGCTCAAAGGCTACGGGGAAAGCATGCGGGCGGCGGGTTTTGCCGACCCTGACTCCATGGCCTCCCGGAGACCGGGCGAACTTTCCGGGGGCGAAAGGCAGCGCATCGCCCTGGCTGCCCGCCTCATCCTTGTGCCCTCTGTGCTCCTGCTGGATGAACCCACTTCCAATGTGGACGCCGCCAGCGAAAACGCCATCCTCCAGGCCGTGGGCCTGAGCCTCGGCCGGGGGACGAGCGTGGTCTGCGCCACTCATGACAGGACCCTGTTCTCCGCCCTGGGTCCGCGCGAAGTGCGCCTTGGTGGAGAACACGCCCAGGACCGCCCGCTCTGAAAACTCCAACTCTCAGGAGATAGCATGCGCATCGTTGCCGTATCCACCAGCACCCGCAAGGGAGAGAAAAAGATCAACCGCGAGCAGGCCACCCTTGTGGCCGATCATGGCATCGAAGGCGATGTCCATGCCGATGGCACCCACCGTCAGCTCAGCCTGCTGGCAATGGAAGACATCGAATACATGCGCTCCAAAGGCGCTGACGTCCACCCCGGGGATTTTGCCGAAAATCTGACCACGGAAGGCGTGGAACTGCACACCTGCCCCGTGGGGACCCGTTTCGGCATCGGCGAGGACATCGAGCTGGTGCTCACCCAGATTGGCAAGGAATGCCACATGGGTTGCGCCATCCGCCAGCAGGTGGGCGACTGCATCATGCCCAGGCGCGGCATCTTCTGCCGTGTGCTCAAGGGCGGCGTGGTCAGGCCCGGCGATCCCTTCCGCGTGATCGCCCGCCCCGAGACCCTCGCCTGATGGCCGGAGGTGCCGCATGCCCGGATTTTCCCATATGGACGCCACCGGCGCCAGCCGCATGGTGGATGTGAGCGCCAAATCGGCAAACAGGCGTACGGCCATCGCCCGCGCCGTGGTGGAGCTGAACGCCCCTACTCTGGAACTGCTCAAGGCTCGCGCCCTGCCCAAGGGTGATGTGCTCACCGTGGCGCAGGTGGCGGGCATCATGGCCGCCAAGCGCACTTCCGAACTCATCCCCATGTGCCATCCTCTGGCCCTGACCCATGCGGACGTGCGTTTCAAGGTCGTGGATGAGCCGCCTTCCGTGGTGCTGGAGGCCTCCGCCAGCACCAGCGACCGCACCGGCGTGGAAATGGAAGCCATCGTCGCGGCACAGACGGCGGCGGCCACCATCTACGATATGATCAAGGCCGTGCAGAAGGACGTGGTCATCCGCGAGGTGCGCCTCATCCTCAAAAGCGGCGGCAAGAGCGGACTCTTCCAGGCGGACGCGCCCCTGCTCTTCGATGTTCCGGAAGGTCCCCTGCCGGAACCCCTGCCCCGGCCGGAACCCTGGAACGGAGAAGGGCTGGCCGTGGCCTGCATCACCCTTTCCGACAAGGGCTATGCCGGGGAACGCGCGGACGAGAGCGGGCCGGCATTGCTCCGGCAGCTGGAGGAACTTAATCCCGCGCGCAGCCAGCTCTTTCTTCTGCCGGACGATACCCGCGCCCTGCGCCGCCTGGTACAGGAACTCGCCAAGGGAAACTGGGGAATGATCGTCACGACGGGCGGCACCGGCCTCTCCCCCCGCGATACGACTCCGGAGGCCCTCCTCCCCCTGCTGGACAGGCGTCTGCCCGGCTTTGAGCAGGTCATGTTCGCCGAGGGCCTGAACCATACGCCCCGGGCTGTGCTTTCGCGCTGCCTGGCCGGCTCCATTGGCCGCTCCCTGGTGATCGCCCTGCCCGGAAGCCGCCGCGCGGCCCAGGAAAATCTCTCCGCCCTGCTGCCCATACTGCCCCATGCGCTGGAAAAACTGAACGGAGACATGAGCGACTGCGGAAGGACATAGGCATGGAGAAAAAAGCGCTGCCCCGGGAACTCACGGACAGTCATGGCCGCACGGTCCGCTACCTGCGTATCTCGGTCACGGATCGCTGCAATCTCTGCTGCCGCTATTGCCGCACCCGGGAGGTTCCCTTCATAGAGCACGAAAAAATCCTGCGTTTTGAGGAAATGGAGGAAATCGTCCGGCTGGCCGTGAACTTCGGCGTACACAAGCTGCGCCTCACCGGCGGCGAGCCGTTTGCCCGCAAGGGCTTCATGAGCTTTCTGAAAAATCTGCGCCTGCGCTTTCCCCGACTGGCCCTCAGGCTGACCACCAACGGCACGCTCCTTGCGCCATACCTCGAGGATCTCAAAGAACTGGGCGTTTCCGTGAATCTTTCCCTGGACAGCCTGGACAGGGAAAAATTCGCGGCCATCACGCGCAGGGACATGCTGCCTCTTGTGACGGACAACCTGCGGCGCATGCTGGAGCTGGGCATCCCCCTGAAGATCAACGCCGTAGCCATGCGCGGCGTGAACGAGGCGGATCTGCCGGCCCTGGCCTCCCTTGCCATGGAGCACCCCGTGGACGTGCGCTTCATAGAATTCATGCCCATGGGCGATGAAAGCATCTGGTCCAACGATTCCTTCTGGCCCGCCGCCCAAATCCTGGAGGCCGCGCGCACGCACTGGCGCCTTGAAGCTGTGCGCGACAGCGGGGAGAGCGCTGACGCCGCCACAGTCCAGGAAAGAGGACCCGCCAGACTCTGGAAGCTGAGAACGCCCGACGGGCGCCTCTCCCGGGGCCACTTCGGACTCATCACTTCCGTATCCCAGAGCTTCTGCCACTCCTGCAACAGACTGCGCCTCACCGCGGACGGCCATTTGCGGACCTGCCTCTTTGACGATCGGGAATACCCCATACGCGACGTTCTCCGAAAGGAAGGGCCTGAAGCGGTGGCCCGCATCATGGCGGAGGCGGTGGCCGGCAAGCCCGTGGGCGCGGACATCCTTGCCGCCAGACGTGGCCCTGTGGCCCGCAAGCGCATGTCCGCCATTGGGGGGTAAGGAGAGGACATCGGAGATGCGGAGCCGATCGACTGCCCGGGACATGGCGAAGCAACGGGCAAAGGCTTTCGCATGGTTTCGCGCGCCGCTGGCAAGAGCGTTCCACCGGGGCTTTCCGCCACCTCCGCGCCTGGGCCTGCCGCGATATTTTCCTGGAAAAACAGTCCCTTAAAATACCTGCAAAAATATTTACAACCTCTTTTCTCCTGACCTATAAACTCCCTCCAGAGACTTCCGAAGAACAAAATGTGAAGCTGCCGCAACGCTCCGGTTCAAAGGGGGGACGCATGCGTTTGACCTTGACGTATAAATATGTGGGTTCTTTGTTTGGCGCGCTCATCACCTGCTGCGTGGTCGTCCTCGCGGTATCCATCTATTTCATGAAAAAGCCCGTGGAAGAGGAGCTGAACCTCAATATCCAGAAACTGCAAAACGTCATCCAGTCGGCCAACGACGCCACCGCGAGACGGTACGCGCAAAGCGCCTTGCTGCTTTCCCACCAGACGGATCTGGCCCGGGCCATCCGCGCCCGCGACCATGACGAAGTCATGCGTCTGGCGGCCGTTGCCATGAAGGAATCCGGCTCCGATTTCATGACGGTCACCGACGACAAGGGCATCGTCGTGGGCCGGGGGCATTCCAAAAAATGGGAAGACAGCGTCCTCAACCAGGGAACCGTCGTCCAGGCCCTCAAAGGAAGCCCGGCGGCGGCCATCGTTTCCGGAACGGTCGTCCCCTTCACCATCCGCGCAAGCCAGCCCATCATGCTGGACGGCAAGCTGGTGGGCACCCTTTCCATCGGCACATCGCTGGTGGCTCCGCCCTATCTTGAATGGCTCAAGGGGCTGAGCGGCATGGATGTGACCATCTTCAAGGGCAATACCCGCGTGATGACCACACTCATGAAAGACGGCAAGCGGGCCATCGGCACCCGGCTGGACTCGCCGGAGATCGAAAACGCCGTGCTGAACGAGGGGAAGACCTGGTTCACGAAAAATGTCATCAACGGCATCGACTACAAATCCGCCTACTGGCCCATGCGGACGGCGGACGGAAAGATCGCCGGCATGTGGTTCGTCGGCATGCCGCTGACCGACCTGCAGGCGCTGGAGAGCGGGGCCATTCGGAACACCATCCTTGTGGCGGCGGCCCTGCTGGCGATCCAGCTGCTCATGTCCGTGGTGATAGGACTCAAGGTCAGCGCGCCCATCCGCAAGATCACCGCCTATGTCCTGGGCATTGCCCGTGGCGACAAGGCGGCGCGTCTCGATGTGCACAGCAGGGATGACATGGGCGAGCTGGCCGATGCCCTGCGGGCCATGGTGCAGAGGCAGGACGAGCTTGCGGCGGAAAACGCGGAAAAAGCCGAAGCCGCCCGCAAGCAGGCGGAAGACGCCGAGCGCCTGGAACAGCAGGCCCGCATTGCCCATCAGGAAGCCGTGGAGGCCAAGCAAAAGGGCATGGCCGCCGCCGCTGAACAGATCGAAAGCGTCGTCACCAAGCTGGACGAGGCCATCAATACCATCACGATCCAGGTGGAAAACTCGGACAACGCGCTGCACAAGGCCGCTTCCCGCCTTTCCGAAACGGCGACCGCCATGGAAGAGATGAACTCCACCGTGCTGGAAGTAGCCAAGAATGTCGGGCTTGCGGCGGGCATTTCCGCCTCCGCGCGGGACAAGGCCACGGACGGGGCGGCGGTCGTCACCCAGTCTGTCGCCGGCATCCAGGAAGTGCACAATCAATCCATGGCGCTCAAGGATGACATGGCCCGGCTGGATGAACACGCGCGCTCCATTGACAAGATCATGGGCGTCATTTCCGACATTGCGGATCAGACCAACCTTCTGGCGCTCAATGCCGCCATCGAGGCCGCGCGCGCGGGCGATGCCGGGCGCGGTTTCGCCGTGGTGGCCGACGAGGTCCGCAAGCTGGCCGAAAAGACGATGGAATCCACAACGGAAGTGGGCAGCGCCATCCAGGCCATCCAGCAAAGCGCGGCCAAAAGCACCCAGCAGGTGGAGCGGGCCGTGCAAAACATCGCCCAGGCCAATGAATACTCCGCCAAGTCCGGCGAGGCCCTTCAGGAGATCCTGCACATGGTCGAGCAGACGGCCGACGAGGTGCGCGCCATTGCCACCGCCAGCGAAGAGCAGTCCGCCGCCAGCGAAGAGATCACCAGGTCCATCTCCGAAGTGAACGAGATCACCTTCTCCACCTCGGAGGCCATGCAGACAGCCGCCCATGGCGTGGAATCCCTGCGCAGGCGTTCCCAGGACCTGGTCACGCTCATTGAGGAAATGAAGAAAGGCTAGGTGTAAAGGGTCAACCCGTTGTTCCCGCACCCGGTAGCCGGGAAGCTGGCGGATTCCTGCCAAGAGCCGTAGTGGACACGGGAAATTGTACCGGTACGTCCATGTGGAAAAGTCACGAGTGCGTTTCCGGGAGTGGGTATATGCACATGCATATGCCCACTCTTTTAATTGTGTTCTGATACATTGTTCCGTATTCCCATTGGTGTGTGGATAATTCTGTCGTGTCCGTTGATGCTTGATTCCGAGTCCCGGCCGCGTGACGGAACTTCTACGACTTGTAACAGGCTCCGTTGAGCTAAGCTTTGAGTTTTGGCTCCTATATTAAGCACCTTTCCTTGAGGTTACGATAGGCTTGAACACCTCTATCGCAATGGAAAGGTGCTTTTTTGGGTATAACCGCTGTCGCGCACCCGCATAGCGGGTGCTTCCTTGTCTCAGTCGCTTTCGCTCCTTCGACTGGCTCCAAGCCTTAAGGAAAAGGGCCGCCCCCGAAGGAGCGGCCCCGTGCTCCGGGCGGGCTGCGCCGTCCGGATTCAGGACGACGGGTGTCATACGATGCGGAACAGGGAAGGCTCTTCCCGCACGAGATTTTCGGCAAGGACGCGGGCATCGACGGTATAGGTGCCATTGGCTACCTGGGCGCGAAGCTCCTCCACGCGGTCGGCGCGCACATCCGGCGTATTCTGGGCCGCGCGGCGCGCCTCCGTGAGCAGGAGGGCATCACGCGAGACGCTGATGGTATCCCCGCCGGAAGCGCCGTCATCGGCGGCCTTCGGACGAATGGCGGCGGTTTCGCCATTCCTGTCCACGCCGGAAGCCGCGGTGTTGCCGTAAGGATCGAGCAGGGGGTAGCCCATGCCGGCATTATGGATCTCCATGATATTGCTCCTTCGGCAGGGCCATGCCCCGCGCCGGATATCGTGCTTTTCGGCCGCGCCTGCGCCCCGCGGAAACGGGAGCGTCAAATGGCGGCTTCGCGCCGTTCCGGCCGCTCCAGCATGCTCTGGTCAACTTTCTGGCGCGTGATGCGCCACAGGGCATGCCGGGCGCGCCGTTCTTCCTCCGCGTCGAGGGGCCGCTGCCCGTCCGGGCCGGTGGCAACGATGCGGAGCCGCGCCCCCGGCGGGTAGGTGAACTCCACTTCCAGGCCCACAGCCTGGCTGAGTTCCGCGCGGATCTCCTCCACCACGGGGTTGGAACTCCCCGTGAATATGAGGGTATCATACAATTCCCGTGCCACTTTTTCCACAAAGGCACGGCGATTGACAGAAGGATCGGGGTCCTGGGGCTTCAGCCCCTCGGCCAGGCGCCGCTTCACGCGGAACCGGGCAAGACGGCGCGCCGCCAGCAGTTGCTGCTCATAGCACTGGAGCATGATCCGCATTTGCAGGGTGTGCATATCAGCCATGAGGGCACCATCCTGCTGCTCTTTACGGCCATGCCCGGCGAAACTTTAGACTTTTTTTATGCTTTTTGCGCCCTGTCCGCAATATTGCATGCAACAAACTGAAATACAAGAAAAATCACTTTCTGTTCCGCGCGAGCACGCAGCCGACGGCTCCCAGGTTGCAGAGGCAGAACACGATCAGGTCCACCCGCATGCAGCGCATGAAGCCCTCCAGAGTCCCGGGACCGACGGGCGCGTTGCCGAGGAAAAAGCCCAGCGTCAGGGTGATGATCACCATGTTGCAGAGCTGGCCCGCCGTGCGAACGGCGCCGGTAAGCCCCGCCGCCTGCCCCACATGCTCCTGCCCCGCGCTTTCCAGGATGATGGCGGTATTGGGCAGGGCAAAAAGGCTGATGCCCGCGCCGAGCAGGCCCTGCACCGCGAAAATCAGCGCAAGCGACGAATCGAGGTCCACAAGGGCCGCCGCCGCCAGGCCAAGGCCGCACAGGGCCACGCCCACGGCGCTCACATGGCCCGGCTGCCAGCTTTTGCAGAGCCTGGCGGCCAATGGCGTGGTCACGGCCTGCACCGCGGACTGGAACGCAAGGACAAGGCCCGCCTCCTCCACGCCCAGCCCCCGCCCCACCTGAAGATACAGGCTGAAGAAAAAGAGCATGCCGAAATAGGAGCTGTAGTTGACGAACGCCGCCAGTGACGAAAGCGCGAACACCCGGTTGCGCGCGAGCAGGCGTATGTCGAGGATGGGATAGCGGCTCCTGAGTTCCCGCAGACAGAAAAGGGCGAGCAGGGCCACAAAGGCGGCAAGGAGGCTCCAGGCGAGCGTGGCGCGCTCCGCCAGCTCCGAAGCGCCGAAGGTGAGCGCGACCATGGCGCAGCCATAGATGGCGCAGCCCGTCAGATCAAAGGGCTGGCCCTCGGCGGTGCGCCATTCCTGGCGCACGGTGCATTTCATCAGCAGAAAGACGCCGGCAAAGGCCAGGGCATTGCCCCAGAAGAGCCAGCGCCAGCCAAGCGTGCCCGCCACAAGGCCCGCAAGGGGCGGCCCGCAGGCGATGCCGGCATAGACGGCGGCACCGCTGATGCCGAGGTAGGCGGCCCGGTCTTCCGGCGGAGCCGCCGAGGCGAGCAGGGCCAGGCCGCTGGCGTTGAACATGGCGCCGCCAAGCCCCTGGAGCAGGCGCAGGGCGATGAAGAGCGGCGCCGAGCGCACAAAGCCGAGCGCAGCCCCGGCCACGGCGAATATGACGATGCCGAACAGGAAAATGCGGCGACGGCCAAAAATATCGCCCAGGCTGCCGGACGCCAGCTGGAACACGGCAAGACCCAGCGAATAGAACGCGCCGATAAGGCCCAGTTGCCGGGCGCTGGCATTCAGGCTCTCCCCGATGGCGGGGAGCACCGCATTGACCCCGGCAAGCATGAACGGCATGCAGAAAAGAGACGCGCAGATGGCGGCCAGAAGCGGACGGTGGCGTTTTTCGATCCCCATCCGCACAGCCTACGAGCCTCCCCGCCGCCGGTCAAGACGCGATGCCGGGTACCCTCAGAAGCGCGCTTCCTCCGCGATGCGGCAGCACATGTCCTTCCTGTTCAGCGTGTAGAGATGGATGCCGGGCGCGCCCATGTCGATGAGGCTGCGGATCTGGCGCAGGGCAAAGGCCAGCCCGGCGTCGCGCACGGCCTCGGTGCCGCCCTTGGCGTGGGCTTCTTCCAGCTCCAGATAGAGCTTGCCGGGAATATTGGCGCCGCAGAGCGAAAGCACCCGTCGCAGCGACTCCAGGCTCAGGATGGGCAGGATGCCGGGGATGACCGGCACCTCCACGCCGCGCCCCCGCAGGTCGTCCACCAGAGACTCGTATTCCCGCACGTCAAAAAAGAGCTGGGTGATGGCGAAATCGGCGCCGGCGGCCAGTTTTTCCGCGGTATGGCGACGGTCGAGGGCAAAGGTGGCGGATTCGGGATGCGGCGCGGGATAGGCCGCGACGCCGATGCCCATGTCCGGCTCGCTGCGGCGGATAAAGCGCACAAGGTCCACCGTGTGGCGGAAGGGTCCGCAGGCGTCCTCCCAGGTGGTCCCCCGGGGGGGATCGCCGCGCAGGGCAAGCACATTGTCCACGCCATGCGAGCGCAACGCGCGCAGGAACCCGGCGATGTCCTCCGGGCGCGCCCCCACGCAGGTCAGGTGGGCCATGGCCGTGAAGCCGAGCCGGGTCAGTTCCGCGGTGACGGCGAGCGTGTTCCGCTGCTTGGAGCCGCCCGCGCCATAGGTCACGGAAACAAAGAGCGGCCGGAGCGCGCGCAGTTCCTCCACCGTGGCGTAAAAGGCGGGGAGCTGGCTCTCCTCCGCCGGGGGGAAGAATTCCAGGGAAAAGAACGGACGCTCTGCCTGTCGGATCAGTGTGCCAATACGCATGGGGCGCTCCTTGCGATGGGTCCGGCACGGCAGCATGAGGCGCCAGCCGGCGGCCCGTTTCCCGGGGTCCGCCGCCGTCTCCGCGGACATGCCGCGCGCGGCGTTGCCCTTGTTGGTATTCCTATATCAAGATATATTGATATGTCAACCGGTCTCTGCCACCAACCTTGCCAAAGCGTTGCCCGCGGCTTAAAAAAGAGGAAAGGACAAGGAGCATCCCGCAGCGCCGCGCGTTTCGCCCGGCCTCCTTGGGGGATGCGGGATCTCAGCCAACGCCATGTGCCGCCGCACGAGCCAGTATCCACCATGCCGCCGCCCCCGCGCGGGCACGGGCGCCGCCCGCCGCCTGTGGGGGGCGTGCGCGTTGTGTCTGCTGCTTCTGGCGGGTCCCCCGCCGCTCCACGCGGCCGCGGACATTCCCGCCGATGCGCCCCGCGCCGCCGCGGAAGCCCTCCGCACCGACAGGGGACTCCGTATCCCTGCGGCCGCCGCCCCGGACGCTTCCGCCGCGTCCGCCCCCATGGCCGGACCGGCGCCCGCCGCCAGGTCCAGGCCAGGACCGGGCAGGGAGAAGGTCGGCATCGACGCGCAGGGCGGCGCGCAATGGCTCGCGCTGGAACCGGGGCTGGATTTTGGCGAGTTCCGACTTGAAGGCGCGGAGTTCAGACTCACCGTGCTGCGTATCGAACCGGAGCGGTTCGATTTTCTGCTCTGCGCCAGTTCCGCCGACGGAAAGGGACCGCGCGCCCTGGACACCTGGGGACAGGAACGGGACCTCGTGGCCGCCATCAACGCCAGCATGTACCTGCCGGACGGCGCCACGAGCACCGGCTATATGCGCGACGCGGGGCATATCAACAATCCCCGCCTTGTGGAACGGTTCGGCGCCTTCTTTGTGGCCCGCCCCGACAGCGACGACCTGCCCCCCGCCGCCATTGTGGACCGCGATGCGCCCGACTGGAAGGAACGCATCGCGCACTATGACCTCGTCATCCAGAATTACCGGATGATCAATGCCGACCGGCGCATCCTCTGGAGTCCCGGCGGCCCGCTCTATTCCATTTCCGCCGTGGCGCAGGACGGCGCGGGCAGGATACTCTTTCTCCACAGCCGCACCCCGGTGGAGGCCTATGCCTTCGCCCAGCAACTGCTGCACCTGCCGCTGGATGTCCGCACGGTCATGTATGTGGAAGGCGGGGCGCAGGCCGGGCTTTTGGTGCGCTCCCACTCGTTGCGGCGCGAGCTGGGCGGCGTGCATGCGCCCTCGCTCCTGGTGACGGGCAACCTCAAGGCGCTCCTGCCCAATGTGCTGGGAGTCCGACGCAAAAACGGCGATTGCGCCCCGCGCGGGCGATGACAGGCGTCTTTACAAGCGCCCCGGTTTTCGACATAATCCTCCTCGGCCGGGAAGAGACCGCCACGTCCTGTGGTCCTGGCTCCTCCCTCCGGGGGCACCGGCTGCGCGCCGCCCCTGCGGCGGGCGCAACCGCGCTCCGGCAGGTCCCGACAACGTGCGACCACCCTACACGGAGAAACGTATGACCAAAAGGCTTGAAGTGTATAAGTGCAATGTGTGCGGCAATATCGTCGAAGTCCTCCATGCCGGCGACGGCGAACTGGTCTGCTGCGGGCAGCCCATGAAGCTCATGCGCGAAGGCTCCACTGACGGCGCCATGGAAAAGCATGTGCCCGTCATCGAAAAGCGGGAGAATGGCTACCATGTCAAGGTGGGCAGCGCCCGGCATCCCATGGAGGAAAAACACTACATCGAATGGATCGAACTCCTGGCCGACGGCGTGAGCTACAGGCGCTTCCTCACGCCCGCCGACGAGCCGGAGGCGTTCTTCGAGGTGACCGCCGACAAGGTATCGGCCCGCGAGTTCTGCAATCTGCACGGGCTTTGGAAGGCCGAAAACTGAACAAAACCGTCACGGCGCCCGCTGGGCGCCCTTTCAAGGAGAATCCCATGGCAGCCAATTACGTTTGCAGTGTCTGCGGCTACGAATACGACCCCAAGGAACATGACAACGTGGCCTTTGAAGACCTTCCCGATGACTGGACCTGCCCGGTCTGCGGCGTGGGCAAGGACCAGTTCACCAAAATGTAGCGCGCACAGCGGCGCGCAAGCCTGATTGCCGCCCCGTCTTGCCGCCCGGCGAGGCGGGGCGTTTGTGGATACGCGCCGGAAACGGCGCGGTTTTTCTCGCCGGGGTCCCGGCTCACGCTGTTTTTCTTGTGGAGAACTCCATGCAGCCAGTAGAGATCAAAAAGGATATTTTCTGGGTCGGTGATGTCGATTTTGACCACCGCGACTTTCACGGCTATTCCCGCTGCCCGGACGGCACCACCTCCAACGCCTATCTCATCAAGGATGAGAAAAACGCTCTGGTGGACTGCGTCCCCGCGGGCCGGGCGGGTTCCCTGCTCTGCCGCCTCGCCAAGACCATGCCGCCGGAAAAGGTGGACTATATCGTCTGCAACCACATGGAGCTGGACCATCAGGGCGCGCTGGCCGAAATCGTGGAACGCATCCGCCCGGAGAAGATCTTCGTCTCGCAACTGGGGCTGAAGTCCATGGCCGGGTATTTCGCGGGCAGGGACTGGCCCGTCCAGGCGGTGAAGAGCGGCGACGTCCTTGAACTCGGCGCGCGCCGCATCATCTTCCAGGAAACGCGCATGCTCCACTGGCCGGACAGCATGGTCTCCTACATTCCGGAAGAGAAGCTGCTCATCAGCAACGACATCTTCGGGCAGAACATCGCCTGCACGGCCCGCTTCACGGACGATTTCGACGACAAGGCCGAATTTGTCCGCCGCATCAAGGAATACTACTACAATATCGTCCTGCCCTATTCGCCCACGGTGCTCAAGGCCCTGCCCGTGGTGGAAGGGCTGGACATCGACATGATCGCTCCGGATCACGGACTCATCCACCGGGGCCGCGACGCCGTGCGCTTCATCATCGACGCCTACCGCAAAATGGCCGAACAGAAGCCGCAGCAGCGCGCCGTCATCTTCTACGACACCATGTGGAAGTCCACCGAACGCATGGCCTACGCGGTGTGCAGCGGTCTTGAGGAAAACGGGGTGCCGACGCGCATCATGTCCGTCAAGCACAACCACCACAGCGCCGTCATGACCGAACTGGCCGACTGCGGCGCGGTGCTCGCCGGTTCGCCCACCCACAATAATGGAATCATGCCGCTGGTGGCCGCCCAGCTCACCTATATGGAAGGGCTGCGGCCGCTCAATCGCGTGGGCGGCGCCTTCGGCTCCTACGGCTGGTCGGGCGAGGCGCCCAAGCAGCTTCAGGCGCGCCTGGCGGCCATGCACATGGACATGCCCGCCGAGCCTGTCAAATGCTCCTGGGCACCCACCAAGGACGACTACAAGGCCTGCCACGCCCTTGGCGCGGCCGTGGCGGACGCGCTGAAGAGAAAGTGCGCCGCGGCAAACGCCTAGTGTCTGCTTGCGGCGCAGCCGGGATCGTTCGCAAAAAACCACGTTTTTTCGCGAACGATCCTGCAAAAATTCCGCGCAGGATTCTGCGCGGAATTTTTGCAATTAAACACTAGGCGCAAAGTGCCAATACGTTATAAGACAGCCCCAGGAGAAATTTCCCTATACATTTGCGAGAAGCGACAGGCGGATGCAGGTGCCGAAACCCACATTCCGGAGGCTATTCCTCCAGAAGCGCGCGGGCCACTTCGTCCCAGGTGTGGACTTCCACGGCGTATTCCGGATGTGTCCCGTGTTTCAGGGCGGCATCCATGGCGGATGCACAGGAAGTCACGTCACCGGCAGTGTAGTAGAAAACACCTTCCCGATGCAGATCAAGAAAGTCCGGCGCAACGATGGGCAACCCGCAATAGCGGTACTGGAGGATCTTGAGAGAGTCGGTATACGGCTGCATGGGGCGGCGGGAAGAAGGGCAAAGCGTGTAGAGGCCCACATCGGCGAATTTGATATACGGAATGGTTTCGGCAAACGGAACTTCCCCATGGTACTGGATATTTTCGGGAAAACCGGCATGGGGAGCGTCGATGCCGATGATGTGGAACTGAATGTCCCTGCGGACGCGCGCCATGGCATGTACCGCCCTGGCGTCATAGAATCCCAGGCCGCAAAAGACCGCATTGATAGTATCGGGCGAATATGGGTCCTTTCCGCATCTGTCGAACAGGCCCGTGTCCACCCCATGCGGGTCAAGACGCGCCTGGGGCAGACCGGAAAATTTCTGGAGCAGCCAGCGGCAGGGAACGCTGATTCTGGAAAACCGGGGCGCCACCTGCTGCTCCAGAGGAATCATGGACGCCGGCGTGGAGCGCAGGGTGCGGATGTCGTCAGAGACCCGGTAGATATGCCGGGCGTGCGGAGCAAGCTCCTGACACCGGGAAACGAGATAGAGCGCCACGCAACTTTCATAAACGATGACATCTGCACTGCGGATGCGTTCGCCAAGAGTTTTCGGCAGCAGGCGGTCATACCGCCGCAACCGGGTGGCGAGCAGGTGGTCAAGCGGCGCCAGCAGCGTCGTATGCGGATGCCACGCCGTGAATAGGACATAGGAATCAAACCGTTCCCGCAGGTGCTGCCAGGTATTGCAGGCCTGCCATATCCCTGGCAAACGCGTCCGGAAGTCCCGACGCAGCCGTGATATCCAGGAAAAGCCCACCGTGACGAAACTGACGGTATGCCCCTGGGCGTGCCAGGCATCCGCAAGATGATGGAATCCCGCCCTGCGGGGAGAGGGATACCAGTGGTTGCTGAGCAGAACGATGTTCATGCGTACGCGGACGTGATGTCATCCCGCCACGGGGACGGGAACTCCGTCCCGAAGAGCGTAGCGCTGTCCACAGGCAGGACAAACGAGAGCCTTGTCCAGCTTTTCACCGCACTGGCAGACCCAGCCGTGCCGCCGGGCCGGATTGCCGTAAACGAGCGCGTGGTCGGGCACATCGCGCGTGACGACGGCGCCCGCGCCCACAAAGGCATAGCGCCCCACGGTGACGCCACAGACAACGGTGCTGTTGGCGCCGAGGCTGGCGCCCTTTTTTATGAGCGTCGGCCGCGCCTCGTCCATGCGGCGGATATGGGCGCGCGGATTGAAAACATTGGTGAAAACCATGCTGGGTCCGCAAAAGACATCGTCTTCCAGCGTGACCCCCTTGTAGACGCTGACGTTGTTCTGGATCTTGCAGCCATCGCCAATGACGGCATCGGGACCAATGACCACGTTCTGCCCGATATTGCAGGAGCGCCCGATGACGGAACCCCGCATCACATGACTGAAGTGCCAGATCCTGGTTCCGGCGCCGATGGTGACTTCCGCATCGATGCAGGCAGTCTCGTGGGCCTGCCAGTCATGCCCGCTCATGCCAGCGCCTCACGTAGCGCTGTGGCGACGCGGCGCACCTGGTCCTGCTCCAGGTAGGGATGGAACGGCAGCGCCAGGATGGCGCGCGAAACGTGGAGGGCCGTCGGCATGGCCTCCGGGGCATAGCCGAGGTCCGCGAAGACCGCGAGGCAGTGTTGCGGCTTGGGATAATAGATATTGACGGGCACGCCGGACTCCTCCATTCGGGCCATGACCCGGGATCGCGCGCCCTCGGGAAGCAGGATGCAGTATTGCGCCCAGGCGCTGACATTGCCCGGCGCCACTGTGGGCGTCACTACCCCCGGAATGTCCCGCAGGGCTTCGTCATACCAGCCGGCGACCTGTTGGCGGGCCTGGATCTCCTCCGGGAAAATGTCCATCTTCGCCAGGAGGATGGCCGCCTGGAGCGTGTCCAGGCGGCCGTTGATGCCCAGACGCACATTGTCGTACTTGTCCCCGCCCTTGCCGTGGACGCGGATGGAACGCAACAGGGCGGCCAGGCCGTCGTCATCCGTGAAAACGGCACCCCCGTCGCCGTAGCAGCCAAGGGGCTTGGCCGGAAAGAAGCTGGTGGCCGCGGCATGGCAGCCCAGGGCGCAGGTCTTTTTGCCGTGACGGCTGCCGCCGAAGGACTGGGCCGCATCTTCCAGAACAGACAGCCCGTAGCGTCGGGCAATAGGAAGCAGGGCCTCGTAGTCGGCGGCCTGCCCGAAGAGATCCACGGGGATGACGGCGGCGGGCCTCAACTGCCGTTCGCGCGCCGCCCCGGGCAGCGGGAAGCGGGAATCGTCCCGCGCGCGCACGGCTTCAATGGCCGCTTCCAGCAGGTCCGGCCGCATGTTGAACGTGACAGGGTCCACATCCACAAAGATGGGCGTGGCGCCCAGCAGCGCCGGCTCCTCCACCGTGGCGAAAAACGTGAAGGGGGGCACAAAGACCGCGTCCCCCGCGCCGATGCCCCAGGCCAGGAGCGGCATGAGCAGGGCATCGGTGCCCGAAGCGCAGGCGATGCAGTGCCGGGCGCCGGTAAAGGCGCACAGGCGCGCCTCCAGTTCGGCGACTTCCGGACCCATGATGTAGTGGCCGTGGTCAAGGACGGCCTTGATGCGGGCGTCCAGGGAACCGCGGATGCGGGCCTGCTGGGCTGCAAGGTCGATGAACTGCATGGAGCCTCCCGGGGCAGAGAGCCGTGAGCCGGAAAAAACGCCCGGCCGCGGCATCGGTCAATATTCCAGCGGCAGGGAAATGGTCCTGTTGTCCCGCGCGCTGCGGTAGGCGGCGATGAGGACCTCCAGCGATTTGAGTCCCTCGCGTCCGTCGGTATCGGGTTCGCTTTTCCCGCGCAACACGTCAATGACGTTCTGGTAGTAGAGGGGATGCCCAAATCCGTATACCGAGGTGGTGGCGTAGCTGGCGTCCTTCACCGAGGCGTCATAGTCTCTGGGTTCGGCGAAATCCCAGAGCTGGATCTCGTTCACGGCCACGCCGCCCACGCGCGCCGTTCCCTTCTCGCCGATGATGGTAATGGAACCTTCCAGATTTTTGGGATAGGTGAGCATGGTCACGGCCATGGAACCCAGGGCGCCGTTGCGCCAGCGCACGTTGAGCACGCCGGTGTCCTCCACCTCGATGTCGCGCGCCAGGGTACCCGTCATGGCCTGCACGTCGGCGATGGGACCGATGAGCCATTCCAGCAGGTCCACATAATGGCTGGCCTGGTTCATGAAGGCGCCCCCGTCCATTTCCCAGGTGCCGCGCCATTTGGCGGAGTCGTAATAGGCCTGCGGACGCGTCCAGAAGACATTGAGATGGACCATATAGATCTTGCCGAAACGCTTTTCGTCCACCGCGCGCTTGAGCAATTGCAGGGTGGCGTTGCGGCGGTTCTGCTTGATGACGAAAAGACGGCGGCGCGCCTCATCGCAGGCGTGGATCATGTCCAGTCCGTCCTGCCAGCGGGTAGCCATGGGCTTTTCGGTCATGACGTGCCTGCCCGCCCGGGCCGCCTCGATGACCATTTGCGGGTGCAGGCCGCTGGGCGTGCAGATGGTCACGAGGTCGCAGTCGGAGGCGGCCAGCAGGTCGGTGAGGGAACGGTAGCCGGGAACGCCGTAGCGCTCGCAATGGACGGCAAGCGTCTGGGGGTCGTTGTCGCAGACGGCCGCAAGCTCCATGTCGGCGGCATGCTTTTCAATGGAGCCGAAATGGTTTTTGGAGATGCGGCCGCAGCCGACAATGGCGTTCCTGATCTTCCTGCCGGTGATGGTGGGGAACATGGAGACTCCTGGACAAATTCGGGTTGCGAACGGGCTTTTTCCTGAGCCTTGTTGTCCATCTGGCGCATGGGACCGACGGTTCAGTCCCCGATATCTCGAAGCAGGAAAAACGATTTCTTTGCCTGCCTGCACCGGGAAGACCATCGAGCAAGTCGTACAACAAAGTCCCTGCTTTTGGAAGGGTCAAAAAAATCATGCCGAAACGGCGAACAGCTGTACCCAGCGGGCATAGCAGAGCCAGCGCCAGACCTGCCAGCCAAAGTGGCGCCTGCCGGTGAGAATATCCCGCCATTCGCGGCGCGCCATGTCCAGACGCAGAAATGGGACATCCTCCGCCTGCGACAGCGTGGCATCGACCCATGGAGCCAGAATTTTCAGCCATTGCCGTTCGGGAGTGGCAAAACCGATCTTGTCGCGACGGTCAAGGATGGCATCCGGAACAATGCCGCGCATGGCGTGCCGGAAGATACTCTTGGTGCAGCCATGGTCATCCACAAGATAGTGTTCCGGCAGTGACATGCAGAATTCGGCCATTTCCCTGGTCAGGAAGGGGACGCGGCTTTCGATGGAGTGGGCCATGGAGTTGCGGTCGCCATGGCGCAGCAGGTGTGGGAGCCTTTCCCAGACAAGCTCCGTCGCAAGGGTGCGCTTGAGCAGACTGCCGGACGCATAAAGCCGTTTACGCATATCCTCACGCACCAGGCGGATATGGCACTGTCGCAGAGCTTGTGCATCCAGCCAGCGCGGCACGGCGGAGCGACCTATGCACCGGAGAGCCAACGGCGTCAGCCAGCGGGGGGTAAACTCGCGCGCGATCTGACGCAGAAGATAAGCAGCGGTCCTGTCCGGCCAATTCTGGTGGGCGCGAAAATTTTTCATGGCACGCAATAGTTGGCCGTGGCGCAAAAGCCCAGCCATACGCGGTCCGGGATAACCGTAATAGCCCGCCAGCAATTCATCAGCGCCCTGACCGTCGAGCGTCACTGTGATGCCGCATTCCCGCGCCAACTGAAAAACGCGATATTGCGCGTAGATGGAAGTAGAGGCGAAGGGTTCGCCCTGGGCCACGATGAGGGCATCCAGATCTCTGGTCAACTCCGCAGGCTCAACAGTGACGGTATGCCGGATGGCCCGCATGTTTTCCGCCACAAGCGTGGCCCAGCGCTCTTCGGAAACATCCGTTCCGGCTGCGATGAAGCTGAAGGTATGCAGGTCCGTGTCCGGCTCCAGATGGCGCACGGCACAGGTGACGGCAGAAGAATCAATGCCGCCGGAAAGCGCAACGCCCAGCGGCACATCGCTTCGCAGATGCAGGCGCACGGAATCCAGAAACAGTTCGCGCAGGCAACTGGCGGCGTCCCCGAAAGAAAGGGAACAGGTATCGGCGATATCCGGTTTCCACCAGCGCCTGGGTTCGACAGATCCGGGAGCATCAAGGGGAAGTTCCATATAATGGGCAGGAGGCAGCGCAAAGATATCTTCCAGCATGGTGGCCGCGCCCACATCATACCGCTCGTAGCACAAATACTGGTAAGCCGCGGCGGGAGCGGCCCTGCGCGGCACGCCAGGAAACTCCAGCAGGGCCGGAATTTCCGAGGCGAAGCAGAAGCCGGTCTCGCCG
This sequence comes from uncultured Desulfovibrio sp., assembly GCF_910584445.1. Classification (GTDB taxonomy): domain Bacteria; phylum Desulfobacterota; class Desulfovibrionia; order Desulfovibrionales; family Desulfovibrionaceae; genus Desulfovibrio. The sequence continues at coordinate 87,334 of NZ_CAJUBO010000004.1, read as the reverse complement.
CTGTGCCAATAGAAAGGCTTGATGCCAAAACAGTCCCGCGCGCAGAACAGACTGCGGCGGCAGGCGTCGAAAAGCGCAAAGGCAAACATGCCCTTCAGGCGCGGGAGCGCCTCGGTGCCCCAGACAATGAGCGCCTGAAGGAGGACTTCGGTATCAGTCTCCGTGCGGAACACACGCCCCAGAACTTCCAGTTCATGGCGCAATTCGCGGTAGTTGTATATCTCTCCGTTAAAGACGAGCGTATAACGTCCGTCGGCGCTGCGCATGGGCTGATGCCCTGCGGAGGAAAGGTCGATGATGGAGAGACGCGTCTGCCCCATGAGGAGTCCAAAGGGCATCCCTGTGCCCGCGTCGTGTCCAGCGACAGGGTGGCGGAGATCTTCGGCGGGAAAGACCAGGAATCCCGAATCATCTGGCCCTCGATGCCGCAAGGCCGCCTCAAGGGAGAGAGCTGTGGGGACAGGATCACGGGAGCGCTGCCCGAAGGAAGGTATCCAGCCGAAAATGCCGCACATGCCCTGAGGGTCTCCTACGGGGCGGGCGTCTCGGGCGTGGAATGAAGAGCGCCCAGCACGCTGTCGATAATTTTTTTCGCCGCTGCGCCGTCACCATAGACCGCCTGCGGGCAGGGCATGGCCGCCATGACCCTGTCCGCTGCGGCGAGGATGCTCTCCCTCTGCGGCGCGCAGAGCACGTTCCAGCCGCAGTCCGTAAGTTCGCGCCAGCCCGTGTCCGGCATCATGACGACACAGCGTTTGCCCGCGTAGTAGGCCTCTTTCTGCAGGCCCCCTGAATCGCTGATGATGAAGCGGGAAGCGCAGGTCAGGGACATGGTTTCCAGATAGCCAAGCGGCTCGCAGATGCGAAGCCCGGCGAGAAGCGGCGCGAGGCCGAAATCCTGGATGCGCTTGCGCGTGCGCGGGTGGAGGGGGAGGAGTATGGGCAGGGCATGGACTTCCTGTACAGCAGCCAAGCCCTCCAGCATGCCGCGCAGGGAGGCGGGCGTGTCCACATTGTAATCGCGGTGCAAGGTAGCCAGGACGAAGGACTCCGGCTTCAGACCATTCCCGGCGCATGTCTTTTCAGGCGTGAAGCGCGGGCGCATGCGCAGGAAAAGGTCATACATCACGTCGCCGGTGACATGCACACCGTCTGTCAGCCCCTCAGCGGCCAGGTTGCGGCGTCCCAGCTCGGAGCAACAGCACATGAGCACCGAGAGGCGGTCAGTCACCACGCGGTTGATCTCCTCCGGCATGGTCCGGGGCAACATACGGATGCCCGCCTCCACATGGATGACGGGGATGTGGAGCTTGGCGGCCGCCAGGGCGCCCGCCAGCGTGGTGTTGGTATCGCCGTAAACAAGGAGCGCATCCGGCGTTTCCCCGAGCAGGATGTCCTCCACGCCGGTGAGGGCCGCGGCGGTCATCCGCGCGTGGCTGCCGCTGCCGATGCCGAGATGGTAGTCCGGCTTCGGGATGTCCAGCTCCTGAAAAAAGACGTCGGACATATCGGCATCATAATGCTGCCCGGAGTGGACGAGGACATGCCGCCAGGCGGCATGCTCCCGGACGGCGGCGCCCACAAGCGCTTCCTTGATGAACTGGGGGCGCGCGCCCACAAGAGAAACGATTTTCATTGGTACCCGGGCCATAAAAAGAGTGAGCGTCACTATAGCATAAGTGCGGGCAAAGCACAATCGGGGTCCGCGGTCGCCGTGGCGAAACCCCTTGCGGCATGGACAGCGAATGCGTATCGTGCCGGGGCGGCATACCCGTGACGAGATCCATGGCAAATCCGCTGCCGGGAGGAGCCTTGTGCGTTTTCTGCAGCTTTTTTTCAATTCGCTGGGGCGCGATCCGCGTCCCACACGCGTTTATTCCCTGCTGCGTTCCCTGGGGGACGTGACCGTCTGTTCGGCGCCTCCCGTTGAGGGATTTGCTGCGCCGGAACATTTTTACCGGCTCCAGGGGCATGGGCATTCCCTGGCGCACAGGGTCAGCCGCGCCATCAACCTGCTGTGCCGCCGCTACGAGGCCGACCTCTGGCCCCCCTCTCTGCGCGACCTGTTTGAAAGGCTGAAGGGGCAGGATTTTTCGGCCATCATCTGCCAGGAGGGGCTACTCGTCCCGCTGGCGTTGGCACTGCGTGACGCCCGGCGAAACCGGAGCCTTCCCTGCCCGGTGATCCTGGATGCGCGCGAATACTATCCCCGGCAGTTTGAACAGAACCTCGCCTGGCGGACGGTGCTCGGCGGACTCAATGAGTACGTCTGCCGCACCTATTTCCGGCGCCTTGACAGAATCTTCACCGTCTCTCCGGGCCTTGCCCGAGGATACAGCGAAGAATACGGACTGGATTGCAAGCTCCTGTTCAGCTGCCCGTACTATCATGAAATATCTCCCGCAATTTCTGACTCTTCTGTGCTGCGGTGCATACATCATGGCACGGCGAGTCCCGGACGCAAGCTTGAACTCATGATCGAGGCCTTCAAACTTTTGGAGGGAAAAGCGGAATTGGACATCATGGTTGTGCCCAATAACAAGAGATATTACAGAAAACTCCGGCAGCAGGCCGAAGGGACACGAAATATCCATTTTCGCCTTCCTGTTCCTATGTCGGACATCGTAAAAGAATTGACTCCATATGATATGGGGATCTTTTTTTTGCCGGACAATACCTTCAACCATCGCCATTGCCTGCCGAACAAGTTCTTCGAATATATTCAGGCGCGGCTTGCCATCGCCATTTCCCCGCTGCCGGACATGGCAGCTCTGGTGAAAGAATACGATCTTGGCGTCATCTCTGCCGACTTCACCCCAAGGGCATTCGCGCACTGCATTGCCGGACTTTCCAAGGACGAGATACTGAGGTTCAAGAAAAATGCGAATGCCGCGGCGCATGCCCTCTGCTGGGAACAGAATGACACTCTCCTGCGGAAGACGCTTATGGAGCTGATGGAAAAAAATCATGAAGAGTACTGATGACTACCGGATTTGTGCGCGCTGTGTCATGGACACCAGCGATCCCGATATCACCTTTGATGAAAACGGGTATTGCAACCACTGTACAGAGGCGCTCATTCGTCTTGAGCAGTCGTATATGCCCGATCACCGGGGGCGGGAAAAGCTGGAAAAACTTGTTGAAGAGATGCGCCGCGCGGGCAAGGGCCGGGAGTATGACTGCCTCATCGGCCTTTCCGGGGGAGTGGACAGTTCCTGGCTGACATACAAGTCCAAAGAATGGGGCTTGCGTCCACTGGTGTTCCATGTGGACGCGGGGTGGAACTCTCCCATTGCGGAACAGAATGTCCGGCGCCTGGTGGCGCATCTGGGCTATGAGCTGCATACCTGGACGGTGGACCGCGAAGAGATGCACGATGTGCAGCGGGCATATCTGAAGTCCGCGCTGGCAAATCAGGATGTTCCCCAGGATCACCTCTTTTTTGCCGTCCTTTTCAGGACGGCGGCGAAGATGGGGCTTCGCTACTGGCTTTCCGGCTTCAATCTGGTGACGGAATCCATCCTGCCCCGCGCCTGGGGGTACACGGCCATGGATTCACGCCAGCTGAAGAGCATCCACAAGCGTTTCGGGACGCGCCCCCTGCGGCACTTTCCCACACTGGACTTTTTGGATTACTGCAAGTTTTACAATGACATCCCCTTCTTCCCCTCGGTGCGGGCCGTCACCCCCCTGCACTGGATGCCGTATGATGTGGATGAGGCCAAGGCCGTGCTGCACCGTGAGGCGGGGTGGGAAAACTATGGCCGCAAGCATTCGGAATCCCGGTTCACAAAGCTTATCCAGAATTATTATCTGCCTGTAAAATTCGGCTATGACAAACGGCGCGCCCATCTTTCCAGCCTCATTGCCTCCGGCCGCATGACTCGGGACGAGGCTCTGCGAAGCCTGGAGGAACCTCTGTATGATCCTGATGAGCTGCGTGCGGATATCGCGTTTGTCCGCGAAACGCTGGGACTTTCGGCAACCGAGTGGGAGTCCCTGATGGCGTTGCCCAACCGCACGTTCCGCGAGTACCCCAACTGGTCGGGGCTGATCGCCAGCGCGCGGAAGGTCAAGATATTCCTGCGAAAGCTGGGAGTCGTGCGATAGAAACTGTCCTTATATTCTGAAAATGAAGGCACGCCACGAAAAGACGGGGGCGCGACAACTGGATCAATGAGGACCAACCGTGGACTGGCGACTTCAGAGGGGACTCTTGGCGCGTCCCTGCCGGTCCTTCGGGGAGCAATTTCACATGACTGTCACTGAAAAGCGCAAGCATATATGCATCATCGCCTACAAGCCTCTTGAGTGTGCGCCGCGTATCCTGCGGCAGGCGCGCTCCTTTGTCGAAAAAGGGTGGAAGGTCACGCTGGCAGGCTTTGCCACGGGTGGACAGCCCCCAGCCGGGATGCGGGTGCTGGCTATTGAAAAGATCGTTCCCCGGCGCTGCTGGACGATACCGCAGGCCCTTGCCCGCCTCCTCCTGCCCGCCGATTTTGCCTGGTTTCTGCATCCGCAAAACCGGGCGGCCCGGAAGGCATTTCATCACGACGGGGAGCGCTATGACTACATCATCGCGCATGACTGGATATGCGCGCCCCTGGCTTGCTCTCTGGCGGCTGAGCAGGGGATTTCGTTTGGTATCGATGTGCATGAATATGCCCGTGAGGAGTTTTGTCCTACAGGGCACTGGCTGCGGGATTTTCTGGGAAAATACGCGCATGGCCGGCATGCTGACGCCATCCAGCGACGCTATTTCCCCTTGGCGTCGGGCATTACGACTGTTTGCGACGGTATTGCCGATTTTTTGCAGGCGGATTATCGCCTTGCCGTGCGGCCGGGCGTCGTTCGCAGTGTGCCCTTTTATGAAGCCATGCCTTTCCGCCCGTGCGGAGAAAAGATCCGTATCCTGTATCATGGATGCATTGATCCGTCACGCAAACTGGAAGTTCTCATACAGGCATTGCAGAAAATGGATGACCGCTTTGAAATTGAGATACGAGGCCCAGGAGAGGCAAGATATAGGGAGGAACTCATGCGCCTGGCACAAAGCTACGGCGTGCAAGATCGCGCCCACTTCACAGAAACTGTTTCGTTTACAGATATCATCAGAGTGGCGTCGCAGGCGGATATCGGCTATGAGGTCGTGGACGAGTATTCCCTCCAACATCGTTTCATGCTTCCCAACAAATTTTTTGAAAATACCATGGCCGGACTGGCGCTGTGCGTTTCCGCCTTCCCCGAAATGAAGAAACTGGTGGAGACCTATGGGCACGGCATATATGTGGACGCCTGCGAACCGGGGATGATAGCGGAAAAATTGAATGCTCTTGATGCCGAGACCATCAATCGCATGAAGCAAAATGCGCTGATGGCGGCGAAGGATCTCTGCTGGGAACATGAGGGAGCCGCCATGTGCCGGGCGTACGGCCTGTGATGGACCGTACGCTTACGGCAGTGGGGCGTGTCTTTCGCTGAACGGACGAGGCGTTACGATCTCGTCCGGCTGCCCGTTACGACGAAAACGCAAACGCTGGATCGACCACATTTAGCAATGCGTGGAATCTGTCTTGCCGTTTTTCCTGCCTGCGACACCCGAATCACATCATTTCTCACAACATTGGGCACACGCGTATCGTACACTTCCGAGTTTTGCGCGCCACGAAAGCACTCACAAAAGAGTCTGAGGTCATGGATGATTCGGCAAATGCTCAACGTTTTATTTCGCGTTTTCAACAAGTGAGAGGGCCAGCTCCCGGATTTTTTCCACGGAGCGCTCGCCCGTCAGGATGTGTGCCGCGGCATGGGAGTTTCGCTTGAAGACGGCGATCTCTTCGGCCGTGAGGGCCATAAGACGGGCAGCCATTTGATCCACGGAAAATTCGGTAGTATAAAAACCGGTCTTGTAGGCATCAATGATGTGTTTCATTCCCCTTGTGGGCCATACAGCAGTGAGCAGTCGGCCCTGAATGAATTCAAAAAGTTTGTTGGGCATGGCCTGATCGTGATTGAATGTGTTGGCGGGAAGCATGAACAGACCAATGTCATATTTGTTGATCTCTCCTGCAAGTTTCGACATGGGAACAGGATCATGCCATATGACTCGGGGAACGTTTTGCGCACGCCGTTTGAAGGCTTCATAATATGCCCCCTTTCCGACAAGATAGAGGTGAAGTTCAAATCGTTTGTCCAGTTTCTGCATAAGCTCAAGCATGCCCTCAAGCGACCGCCCCCGGGCACAGCACCCATGATGCAGCAGGCGTATGCGGGAGGGAATGACCGGCGAAGGTTGCAACGCGCAATACATGGGCGCATTGTAGGTCACTAGGGGCTGGATGCCGAATTCGCGGGCATATTCGCTGGCGATGGGTTCGGAAACGGTCAGCCATGCACTGCCCTTGGGCAGATAGTCACGGCACAGTGAATATATGCCGCGCTGGAACAACAGCTTCCAACGCCAGTCGTTTTCATATTGCCGCGGCAGATATTCGTGCAAATCAAAGAGCACCGGTGTCGTCCCTGCCAGCCGAAACGCCAGGGGGGCAAGGTCAATGTCATGCACGATGACGAGATCAAAATGCTCTTGCGCCAGCTCCTGTTCAAACGCCCAGGCATACCGGGCGTTGTATGGACGCATATTTCCGAGCAACAGGTGGAAGAGCCTAGTGATTTTTTGCCATGGCCTGGATTTGGGGATGTCCGTGAGTTGTATAAACCGCTCGGCATAGGGCGACGGCGCAAGCGCAACTTCAGTGATGGTGAAATGCTCCCTGAGCGCCAGGATCTGTTTGTGCGGACGAGGGTCGTTATGCAGCGCAGTAAAGGAAATCAGGAGAAGAGATTTTTTCGGCATGGCATATGCCTTCCTCATGAAAAACAGTGTATCAATGATGAGTTCTCTTCGCCATTGTCATGCGTTCCATGATGCCAAAGAAAAATTTTTCTATGATAGTTCCGTTTTCCTAGCATGGATTTCGAGCAATAAATTTTTTCCGAATTTTGTGAACGAATGTCTTAATATCACCTTTGGCAAGAAGCGAGAGTCCTCTTTGTACGCGTTTTGCTTGTGACGCCAGGAAGAAAAGACGTGAATTATCAGCATAGTTGCTGTGGTTACTGATTGGTCTTTCCAGAATATCGGAAAATTCTTCACGCGAATACCCGAGCTTTTCACTGATCAGGGCCATATCGGCGTCCAACTGCGTCGGCTCGTAAAGGGGTTCGGCAAGACGTTCCAGGGCTTCTTCCCGCGTCATCTGTCCAGAGCAGATCAGACTGGAATAATGGGCCTTTCGTTTGTCGTAACCGAATTTGGTGGGAAGATAGTAATTCTGAAAAAAACGGGTAAAGACAGATTCGCCATGCTTCCGCCCGTAATCCTGCCAGCCGTAGTTCGATATGAGCGTTGTCTTGGCAGTGGGGACCTGGTAATTCACCATATTGAGAGGATCGATACGTGTAATCGATGCCGGCCCCAAGCCGAGGTAATAGTGACAGTACTCCCAGGACGACAGAAGGGGAAAGGAGTTAAGGGCGATCTGACCGAAGTGTTTGTGAATGGACAGCAAATGCCGACTGTCCATGGCGCAGTTTCCCCAAGCGGAGGGCAAAATGGATTCCGAAGCGTAATTGCTGCCGGAAAGCCAGTACCGGATCCTCATTTTCTTAGCAAGATGAAAAAGAACAGCAAAAAAAAGATGATCCTGTGGAATGTCCTGATTGGGTACTGCCGCCTGGAGAAATGCCCGCTGAAGATCGCGCATTTTCTCCCATTCAACAGTGTATTTGTCAAAATCAAAACCCGTTATTTCAACAAGGTGCTGGATATTTGCTTCTGACTCTGGTGTATTCCATCCGCCATCGACATGAAAAAGCAAGGGGCGGAGTCCGTATTCCCTGCTCAATGCTGTGACGTATGAGCTGTCAACACCACCGGAAAGACCTATGATGCAGTCATATGATTTTCCTTTTCCTGCCTTGCGGATGACATCCAGCGTCTTTTCAAGATTTCCCGATTCCTGAAGTTTTCTCCAGCGGGGCAAGACGTTGTTATAAAAGGTATTGCAGTGATTGCAATGCCCCAGTGCGTCAAAAGTGATATTGGGGTCGGTGCTATCCATAACACAGCGGGTGCACATTTTGTTCATGGCCGTTCCTCAGTTGGCGAGAAGTTGAGTGATGAAGGTGGTGTAATTTTTTTCCCAGTCAGTGCAAAAAAGGGCATCTCGTTGGGTTTGCGGGATCCGCCCTGAAGTTGCGTCGTTGATCAAGTTGATCAGCTCGGGCGCATCACTGAAAAAGCTCACATCCAAATTGGAAAAATATTTTTCTGCCTGGCTGCTACGCAAGGAATAGACACGTTTTCCCAAAGCAAGAGCTTCCATCAGGCTGGTCGATATATCGCCAATGACAATTTCCGCTTGGGAAAATGTTGTGTAAACGTCCGTTTCTTCATCAACAGAAATACCTTCCACACCAGCAACATCACTGGAAAGAAAAGCCTGGCGATGGTTAGGATGAGGGCGAACTATGATCCTACGGTCAGGAAACGCCGCGGCAAGATCACGAATGAGGTCCGGATAGATAGCAAAAGAGGTCGAGAGGCAAAAGAGGATGGCCCGTCCTTCAGTAACGTGGCGTTTACACTGTGTGGAGAACCAGGGATTTCCAACAGGATACAGCTCGCAGGGAAGCTGAAAACGATTGTTCCAGAAATCGCCGTAGGTCAAGAAATAGTCGACAACATGAGACCGCACCCTTTTGCTTTGTCGAAGCGTATTCGCCCAGTTGTAGCCAACAGACACCAATCCACTTGTGCCATGTTGAAATTCGACGGTTGTGATACCATACTCTTTAGCTAACTTGATCAGTGCCAACTTTCCCAATATTGGATCTGTAATAAATAATATTTTTGGCTTTCTATAGCGAAACAGCAACTTATAGAATTTATATTGCATATATTCATAACTTACCTGACGAAGTAGTCGATCCATAAAATATTTTCTAAGGTCTTGATGGAGATGCATACCGAACAGTGAATATATTCGATTCTGCACAAATTCCATCAAATTATTAGCTTCAAGATAACATAACTTACTTATACAGCATGAAGAAATTTTTTGACAAAGAATACTTGCTGATTGAATGAATTTATACTCCAATTCAGGCTTTTTAAGTAATCTTGATGCATAAATACTCCTGGAAATATAGAGACTATCCCCAGGGAAAATATTTGCTAATGGTTCAAAATAAATATCGAAATATTTATTATCAATATTTTTATAATAATTTTTCTGCAAATCGGAAATAAACCAGATATCACGCTTGGGCCAAGGAGACAGCAACTCAGGAAGATGTCGAAGAAAAGTTCTTTTCGTCGGATAGGGAGGGTACGTTGTTTCAACAACCGACCATTTCTGAGGAAAGTTGCTAAAAAAAGGAAACCTGATATACAACCACAATGGCATATCAAGTTCAGGTACGGTAAATGTGAGAATTTCTTCCGTATCTTCAATTGCAAGAAATTTATTGATATTATCGTTATCCTGCATTTCCCTACCCTATTGAATTCCATGTAACAGGTGTACCTGAGGTGATGGCGCGCCGTGCCGTCCTTCCCAAAACAAGAGGAAGCAACTTGGGTGCCAACCCGTACCCTGGCCGAATGCAGCGCACGTTTTCTTCCGTGAAAACTTCGCCCGCCTGCATGTCCTTGACGACAAAGAGCGAACGACGGAAGACCTTGCTTTCCTGCTGCCGGGGCGTCAGGTCGTAGCAAACGGTTCCCAGTGCCTTTTCAACGGTGCGGATGTCCCGCACCATTTGCCTGAATTCGTCCGGCTCCATGCTGAAGGCGCCGTCAGGGCCGCCATCGGCGCGAGAGAGGGTACAATGCTTCTCGACGATGCGCGCGCCAAGCGCCACGGCTGCCACCGCCACAGAGCTGCCCAAAGTATGATCCGAAAGACCCGCCACGCAGGTGAACGCCTGGGCCAGATGCGGGATGGTGCGCAGGTTGGCCTCCTCCGGCGGCGCGGGATAGGCGCTCGTGCATTTGAGCAGGGCCAGCTCCCGTGTGCCGTTTTCGCGCAGCGTGGTCACGGCCTCGTCAATTTCCGCCAGACAAGCCATGCCGGTGGACATGATGACCGGTTTTCCGGTCGATGCGATTTTTTTCAGGAGCGGAATATCCACCACTTCAAAAGAGGCCACCTTGTAACAGGGAACATCCATGGTCTCCAGAAAATCCACAGCCGTGGCGTCAAACGGCGTGGAAAAGCACTCCATGCCAAGGCCATTGGCAAGAGCCTTGAGTCGCGGCTGCCATTCCCAGGGCATGGCTGCCTCCTGATAGAGTTCGTAGAGCGTCCTGCCTTCCCAGAGCGTGCCCTTGATGCGGAACCATTCGCTATCGCAGGGGATGGTCATGGTATCCGCCGTATAGGTCTGCAGCTTGACGGCATCTGCCCCGGCATCGGCCGCGGCGCGGACGAGGGCCTCCGCACGTTCCACGCGGCCATTATGGTTGGCGGAAAGCTCGGCAATGATGAAGGTGCTTTCTCTGGCAAACATTTTTCTCTCCATGGAGTCCGGAGGCATTTCGTTCATTCCCCATAGCCCGGATAGAGGAAAGTAACGCTGGCATTGCCGTGGATCATCTCCGTGCTGACTTCAGAAAAATGGCAACGCCGGAATGTTGCCAGTGAGGCAGAATTTTCCGCCTTAACGCACGCATGGATCCGGCGTATACTAGTCGTTTGCAGCACATGATGGCATGCTGCCCGAAGCAGGGGAGTTGCCAGCCCCTTGCCGCGAAAGCGTGAATGCAGCGCCACGCTGATGACGGCATCCCGGCACGTCCGCTCCCACCGGCCCCGCCGTGCCTGGAAACGCACATATCCGCACGGTTCATTCTGGAACATGCCAAGATAAAAAGGATTCTTTTCTTCCATACGCTCCGCGAACCATCTGCAATGCGTTTCCCAGTCCACAGGGCCGCTTTCAAAAGACATGGACCTGACCTGCTCGTCATTGATGATATGAAACAGGAATTCCTTATTGTCCGGTGTTACCGGGACCAGCGTTGGCTTCTCTCTTCCTCCTGATGATTGTCGCTTGGCTTTTCCCGGCAACTCCCGTACGGGCGTGTCCCACCAGGCCTTTTCAAGCAGATAAAGATACGGAGTCTTATCTCTGCTCCTATGGCTGGTTCCCGCTCCCCGCTGTTTGCGGGCGGGTATGGCGTTTGCCAGCAGCTCAGGCGCATTTTCCCAAAAAAGCTGTTCAATGCGTCTGGACAAGGCGGCATATGTAGTGCGGAGCGTGTCCACGGCTTCGTCGAAGCGCATTTCTTCCTGCAAAAGAATGTCACCCGTGTCCACGCCCGCATCAATGCGGTGGATGGTCACGCCTTTGGGCGTGTCTTCCAGAAAACTCCAGAGATTGGGATCGCTGCCGCGGTTCCAGGGCAGCAGTGCGATATGGAGGTTGATGAGGCGGCCTGAAAAGAAGTCGATGACGTCCTGACGCAGGATATGCTGGTATCGGTAGGAAAGACCGAAATCAAAACCCGCTTTCCGCACGAAAGTCCCGGCAATGGCGCCTTCCTCCCGATGGACGCTGTGCCCATGCCGGACGAGGCAGTACTCCAGCCGGGGACATTCTGGCCCGAGAAACAGGATGTTCATTGCCCTGCCCCCAAGGGCAACATGCGACGGGCGCGCGGCCCTGATCCCGATACCGCTTGGGCGTTTTGCATGCAGCGCACGACCCTCAGGGCGCCAATGCCATCGACGAGGCCCTGGACGACCGAATCCGGGGCCGTGTTTCCGCCGCTCAACCGCTCGCGCACCGCGACCGCTGAAACGCGTGGCGCAATGCCGTTTTTTTCCAGCCAGGCGCAGATCTCCCGCTGATTTTCCGCAACCTCGACCGTGAGGAAAGGCACCCCAAGGCAACAAAGCTCCCAGCAGGTTGAACCGCCTGCCGTGATGCACAGGTCGGTATCCAGCAGCAGGGCGGCCATGTCGTCCACGCGGGGCAGGATCTCCAGCCGGGCCGGACACTTTGCGAAGGCCGTGCGCACGCGCTCCGCGTCCATGGCGCCCTGAATGACGCGAATGGTGCGCCCTGCCAGTTCAGACCCGGTCATGTGCGCGCCGATGCCTCCCAGAGCGTCGCTGAAATCGCCGCCGCCCAGGGTGACCAGGATATTCTCCGGTTGCGCTGGCGGCACGCGCGGCACGGCGCTTTCCCGCGCCGCCGCAAATTCCCGCCGAAGAAGCGCGTATTTCGGCCCCAGCAGCCTGCGGCCGATGGAGCCGCCATATTCCAGCGTTTCAGCGCCGGGGTTCTGGTTCAGCAGCACATGGCACTGATAGGCGGGCAAATGCGCATAATCGTCAATGACGAGCAGCCGATGGCCCGCGTCCATGACGGCTTTCTGGCAAGCCGCATCAAAGTGGTACCCGTCAAGGACGACCCATGCCGGCGTATCCGTTCCGGCGGCCTCGGGCAGCCCCCCCTGCCGGAGCTGGCGCAGCAAGGCCTTGGGGTCTTCGGCCGCCGGCGGCGCATCCGGCAGCACATGCAGCGGGATGCGTTCTTTTTCCAGCCGCTCCCGCAGCCAGCCAACATTTGCCCGGCAGAGCATACGCACGTCCAGGCCCTCGTCCAGAGCCGCCTGCGCCAGCGCAAGGCAGCGCATCACATGCCCCGTGCCCATGCGGGGCGCGGCATCGGCACGAATGAGGAGGACAGTGTTATTCGACATGCGCCGGGAAGAGTTTTTCGCCTTGCTTGACCGTCCTTCGTACCTTTTTCCCAAGAACAAGGTAATCAAGGTGGGCAGGAAGCCCGTCACCGGGACGGGCATAGTCGAGCATCTCCTGTTTCAGGATTTCACCGGCGGCAATATCCCGGGCGGCCACAACACTGCGTCGCGCCACCGGCGGCTGGCTTCGCTCTTCTGGTGTCATGATCCTTCGGGGATTGCCAAGGGCTGTTTCCACCTCGCGGATGGTCCGCACAAAATCCGCTGCCTCGTGCGGTTCCAACGACATGATGTGCTCGGGGCTGCGAATGCAGCGATCCAGCGTAATGGTTTTTTCCAGCATATCGACACCAAGAGCCACAGCGGCAATGTCCATGGTTGCGCCGGGCGTGTGATCGGAAAAAGCCACCGGATAGGGGAACATCTGCCGCAAGGTATGCACCGTTCGCAGATTGATGCTTTCAAGACGCGCCGGATAGCCCGAGGGACAATGATTGATGATTATCTTGCGGCATCCGGCCTGCTCCAGAACGTCCACGGCCTGCTCCACTTCGCCGATAGTCGCGTTGCCGGTGTCTATCTGCACCACCCACGGAAAACGTGCTGCCAGTCTGAGCAAATGGTGGTAATTGATGTCACCCGAACAAATTTTGACGCACGCGCAGCCAGCCGCGGCGAGGAATTCCATTTCTTCGGTATTGCTGATGGTGGCAAAAAAAAGAACTTTTTTTTCCTTACAGTAGGCAATAAGCTCCGCCCATTCGGGAAAGGTCAGTTCGCGCCGAGACAGGATCGCTTGCAGAGATTCCGTGACGATTTCCCTTTCGCCGGTGTCCCTGCTTTTCAATACCTCATAGGTGAACAAGGTTTCTTTGGATGGGACAATTTTTTTCGCGTCAACGATCTGGAACTTGATGGCATCCGCACCGACTCCCGCAGCCACATCCACCAGCGCCTTGGCGGTGACAAGCCCATCGTGGGTGGGACCTGCCTCAAAAACAATGCTGACCGGCCGTTTCGAACGGGAAGACATGCAATCAAATATCATGGCTGTGTCCTTCCTTTTCAAGCAAATGCGCGCAGGCTTCCAGCAAGGCAAAATCCTCGGCCGTGTCGATGTCTATGGAACGTAAGGCCGGCATCCGGTAGCCTCTGATACGGGGAGGATAGAAGGAGCGGTATTTCTTGAGCGCTTCAACGCGGATGGCATAGGTACTGCCATTGCCGATGACCCCCTCGGGGACTTCCTGGGATTTTCTGGTAACCAGCAGCGGAAAGGCGGGCACCAGAAATCCCTCGAGATTTTGATACAGCATCTGGTGAGGAGGATGAGTATAGCCGCAAACGGCATGAACTGCATCGGCATCAGGCGTGAGGCGTGTCATGACATGCTGAATATCCTTTGCGTTTCGCAGGGGCGCGGTGGCGTACAGACAGCAAAGGCGTTCATAATGGACTCCGGCCCGCTCCGAGCGATCAAGAAACTCAAGGCAGACGTCCGCACAGCTCGCTGTGTCAGATCCCAGCGACGCGGGGCGTCTATCCACCGCAAAGCCGTTGGAGCGCGCAATGTCAGCGATTTCCCCATCCTCAGTCGAGACGACGACGGCGTCAAAACAGCCGGAATCTCGAGCGGCCTCGCATGTCCAGAGCATCAAGGGCTTGCCCAGGAACGGAAGGATATTTTTGCGCGGGAGGCGTTTTGACCCTCCACGGGCGGGGATGATGGCAAGCGTTTTCATCACATAATCCCTTATGCACAATAAAGTACTATTGAAATCATAGAAAGAGTACTCATTTTATTTAAAGTCAATGCGTTTGAGAGCATTATTACTATCTCTATATAACAAATTGTAATTCGCATGATTTTCTACAACTTCATCAAAGTGAGCTGGTGATATTTCCAAAGTACGACAAAAATCATCTTTTGCCAGCGGGTCAAGAAGATAATCGTTATCTCGTATGAGCTGAACTGCCTGTTCGCGTGTCAAGCGACCTTCTCGAACGTAACGGCAGGCCATGTCTGAAACTCGTTGAAATCCAAACTTAGGAAATTTACACCAAATATGTACAAGATAGCCAAAAGAATCGATCTGTGCATATTGTTCAATGGTCCCCTGTCGATACCATTCATGAAACCATGTAAGGTCTTTGAAGCCACAGGATGTTGCAGCTTTGAGTGAATCCTGTGTTGAGTATGGGTAGATAGCGCCTAAGTAAATAATTTTTGTTTCATCAGTGGAAAGAGGGCAAAAAATATCCAGTTCTTTCTTTACTCCGTATTCAAAAGCACCATTTTCCCCCATAAAAACAGTATTAATTCCAAAATTTTGTGCAATCTCCAGAGGAATCTGATAGAGTTTTGTTTCAAACCAACGTAGAGGGTGCAAATTTTCTTTAAAATCTTTCAATGCCTGTTCACAAAATTCATCATGATTAAAGCGGAAAAGCATATGATCTACGCCAAAATGACGTGAAATATTGTCTCTGTTGTATTTCCCAGCCTTGCTGAGCGTGAATTCATCAACTAAAGAAACAAGTAATGGATTCTTGATGCCATGATTTTCCATCAGACGTTTTACGATCATATGCGAATCTTTACCGCCTGAAACACCTATCACACAATCGTATTTACTGCGCCCACGCGTTTCTTTTAGGTATTTTGTAAGCCAATGTTGACGTTCCGAAAAATTGATTTGTTTTTTTTCTTCACTATTGATACACGCCAGGCAAACGCCATTTTCTTCAAGGAGTCCAGGGCGTGTACCGAGTATAAAACCACATTTTTTACATGTCCTTATATGTCCCATAACTGTACTCCTTAATCATGAGTTGTTTCTCTACCACGTCCTGTCGACGTAGCAATTTTCACGAATACCTAATCAAAACTAAAAGGCGATAATCTGTTTGGACCTGCGCTCGAAAATTATTGCACGATTAACATATATATTTTTGCTTGCCATGACGTGCTGTTAGCCTTTTATCACCTTCATTTCGTCATGCCACTTTTGATTTCTCAAGAAGGAACCAAGTAGTATCCCCTTTGGGAAAAACAGCATCGCGATGATACATAAAACGATATGTTACAAGTCTTAAATCGTGAAACATGTCCAACATTTCCCCCGCGAAATCGCGTTTAAAGAGTTTATTTTTATGGTTGCGATACGTCAAAGAAACTGCTGTTGGATTATAGTATTCATTTATCAAAATATATCTATTTGAAAGTGCGTAAATCTTTTTATAGATATCAGAAATGAAATTTGGATCGATATGAATAAGGACGCCACTGGAAAATACTAAATCAAAGGAATCAGCAGGATATTCAAAATCATAGATTGAACAGTTATATATTGTTGCCTGTGTATTCTTTGCCAGATTCGCTGCTTGACTATTAATTTCAACAGCAGTAAGAGAAATTTCTGGCAGCAAATTTTTCAGTGCATACAAATTGGCGCCAATATTGCAGCCCATTTCAAACGCGGAACGAGGAGGCTCCAGGCAATATTGCAAAATTTGCGCCCACATTGCTGTTGCTGGCCCAAGCAACCTATCAAGACTATTGCGATAAATATATTCATTACCAAAATCGCCAGTCCAAAACTCTTCCTGCTCACTCAATTCATGCATCAGATAATCCTCTTGATGTATTCAACATTTTTCTGCGTCATCCCCGGCCAGAGTGGCAGCGTCAGTATTTCTTCATAGGCCGCCTCGGCCGCGGGGCAGAGACCCTTTGCGTAGCCCAATCGCTGATAGTACGGATGCAGGTGTACCGGCACATAATGCACGTTTGCGCCGATGCCGTTGGCCCGCAGGCGGCGGAAGGTCTCGTCCCGCTCCGGGGTGCGTACCACATAGAGATGGTAGGCATGGCGCACGTCCGCGCGCAGGGCAAGCGGGCGAATGGCTCCCTGCCCCGCAAGGGCCGCGTCATATGCGCGCGCCAGGGCGTTGCGCCTGTCGATCCAGCCATCCAGTTTTTTGAGCTGCGAAGAGCCGAGCGCGCACTGGAAATCTGTGATCCGGTAATTGTAGCCCAGCTCCGTCATTTCATAGAACCACGCGCCGGACTTTTCCCGCTGGCTGGCCGTGCTGGTGATGCCGTGGCCGCGAAAAGCCCGCATGCGCGCCGCCAGCCCCGCGTCGTCGGTCACGGCCATGCCACCTTCGCCCGTGGTGATATGCTTGACGGGATGGAAGCTGAAGACGGTGATGTCCGCCAGCGTCCCCACCTTGCGGCCTTTGCAGGTCGCGCCCAGCGCATGGCAGCCGTCGGCCACCAGCGCCAGGTGCTCCCTGTCGGCAATGGCGCGCAGGGCGTCCCAGCGGCAGGGCTGGCCGGCATAGTCCACGGCGATGATGGCTTTCGTGCGCGGGGTGATGACAGCCTCAACGCAGGACGGGTCCAGCAGCAGGGTGTCGGCCTCCACGTCCGCGAAGACCGGCGTGCCGCCCTGATAGAGGATGCAGTTGGCCGAGGCGGCAAAGGTCATGGGCGGGACGATGACCTCATCACCGGGTCCGATGTTCAGGGCGAACATGGCCGCATGCAGGGCCGCGGTGCCGTTGCTGACGGCCACGCCGTGGCGTGCGCCCGTATAGGCGCAGACGTCCGCCTCGAAGCGCTCCACGGCCGGCCCGGTGGTCAGCCAGTCCGAACGCAGGACCTCGACCACGGCGGCGATGTCGTCCTCGTCAATGGTTTGCCGGCCATAGGGAAGAAAATGCGGGGCGTTCATGGCTGGACGTCGAACCCCTGTTCCCGCAGGGTGGCGCGCAATTCGGGCACTGTCAGCCAGCTCTCGTTGGTGCCGGAATTGTAGCTGAAGCCTTCGGGCACCGGCCGGCCTTCCGGGCCGCGGTAGGGGAAGGTCTCGGGCTTGATGACATAATAATGGCCGATGTCGATGGTGTGGCGTGAATCCTCCGCCGTGATCATGGTCTCGTGCAGCTTTTCGCCGGGGCGGATGCCCACCTCGACCGTGGGCATGCCGGGCGCGATGGCCTCGGCCAGATCGCTGATCTTCATGCTGGGGATCTTGGGCACCAGTATCTCGCCGCCCCCGGCCAGTTCAAAGGAACGCAGGACCATGTGCACCGAATGCTCAAGGGTGATCCAGAAGCGTGTCATGCGCGTGTCGGTGATGGGGAGGGGTCCCCCGGCGTCGCGCTTTTTGAGAAAAAAGGGAATGACGCTGCCGCGGCTGCCCATGACATTGCCGTACCGCACCACGGAATACACCGTATCGCAGGCCGTATAGGAATTGGCCGCGATAAAGAGCTTGTCAGAACAGAGTTTGGTGGCGCCATAGAGGTTGACGGGGGCAACGGCCTTGTCTGTGGACAGGGCCACCACTTTTTTTACCCCGCAGTCGGCCGCAACGTTGACGATATTTTCCGCGCCGCCGATATTTGTGCGGATGCATTCCGTGGGATTGTATTCAGCCGCGGGCACCTGTTTGAGCGCCGCCGCATGGATGATGTAATCCACCCCGCGAAATGCGCGGTACAGCCGCTCCTTATCCCGGACATCGCCAATGAAATAGCGCAGGCAGTCATAGGTCGTCTGCGGAAATACCTGCTGCATCTCGAACTGCTTGAGTTCATCCCGCGAAAAGATGATGAGCCGCCTGGGCCTGTGCTTTCGGAGGATGATCTCGACGCATTTCTTGCCGAACGAGCCGGTGCCCCCGGTGATGAGAAGGGTCTTATCGGTAAACATGGAGTGTCCGTTGACCGGCGTGCCGCCGTGGCTGTTTGCCGCAGGGAGATTCCTGCATACAGGAGGAATGCTCCGTTTCGGGCGCGATCCGCCGGACTGTGCCTGAACCGCCAGGAAGGCACGGACATGGCGGCGAAATTCCTCAATAACTACAGAACCGATTTGGGGATGGCATTGTCAACAGACACACTGACAATGGCACCGACCATTTCTTAGCCTATCCCCATTTTCCTGGCAAGAATTTTCGTTTCCCCATTTTCCTTCGTCAAAAGTCAATTTAAAACAGAATATAACAGCGTAAATTCATTGCAGTTTCATAAGCAAGTCCTCCCTGGCTTCGACAGTGTGTCTGTCGATGAACGCCCGGAATCCCACTGCGGGCATGGCATATTTGGATTTTACAGCGACACTCTCTGCAAAGTCATCCTCCACGCTCAGCATGCAGTATTGTGTTCACTATTGATGCAAAACATATTATAACATAATGGATAAATACCATATGGCAAACTACAAGCGTATTCTTGTCACAGGAGCTGATGGATTCATCGGCAGTCATCTTACCGAACATCTTGTACGTCAAGGGTATGACGTCCGCGCATTTGTTCTGTATAACTCTTTTAATTCATGGGGCTGGCTTGACCATATCCCGCCTGAAGTTCAACGGGAACTTGATGTTTTCTGCGGTGACATCCGCGACCCCTATGGCGTGCGTAGCGCTGTTTCAGGATGTGATGCCATATTGCATCTTGCCGCTCTCATCGCCATTCCCTATTCGTATCATTCCCCTGAAACATACATAGATACAAATATCAAAGGTACGCTCAACATCGTTCAGGCGGCCAGGGATCTTGACGTGCAACGCATCGTGCACACGTCAACCAGCGAGGTCTATGGCACCGCCCGCTTCGTCCCCATTACTGAAGACCATCCTCTCCAGGGGCAATCACCCTATTCCGCCTCAAAAATCGGCGCTGACCAAGTGGCGCTTTCCTTCCATCGCTCCTTCGGCACACCGGTCGCCGTCTTGCGCCCCTTCAACACCTACGGTCCCCGGCAATCGGCCAGAGCCGTCATTCCCACCATAATCACCCAGATTGCCAAAGGCGCAAGGGAAATTTCCCTTGGCAACCTGACGCCCACACGTGACTTCAACTACGTTGCGGACACGGTCAGAGCCTTTGAAGCACTGCTCCTGGCCCGCGACGCGGAAGGAAAAATCGTCAATGCCGCCAGTAACTTTGAGATCTCCATCGGTGACGTTGCCCGGCTCATTGCCGAGATCATGCGGGCCGACATCACGGTGCGGTGCGATGCGCAGCGCCTGCGGCCTGAAAACAGCGAGGTGGAACGCCTGTTCGGCGACAACGCGCGCCTGCGCGCGCTGAGCGGCTGGCGTCCCGAATATGGCGGCCTTGAGGGTTTCCGCCGGGGCCTGGAAGTCACCATCGACTGGTTCATGCGCCCGGAAAATCTCGCCACATACAAAACCTCCATATACAATATCTGACGGAGTGTCGGCCCATGAAAGCGGTCATCCAGGCTGGAGGAAAAGGCACGCGCCTGCGACCTTTTACCGTTGTGTTGCCCAAGCCGCTGGTCCCGGTGGGGGATGTGCCCATCATTGAGATCCTTCTCCGCTGGCTCTGCCGGGGCGGCGTGGAAGAAGCGTTCATCACGCTTGGCTATCTGGGCAAGATCATCCGGGCGGCCTGCGGAGACGGCTCGGAATACGGCCTGCCCATCACCTATGTGCAGGAAGACACGCCGCTGAATACTGTCGGCGCATTGCGCCTTGTGGGCAGAGAACGCCTGTCCGAAACATTTTTCTCCCTGAACGGCGATATCCTGACGGATCTGAACCTCCGTGAGCTGGCGGCGTTCCACAAGGCCCACGGAGGCGTGCTGACAGTAGCCACAACGAAAAAGGACATCCCCACCAATCTTGGCGTCATGGACATTGAACGCGACCGGATAACGGCGTTCCGGGAAAAACCCGTCCTGCACCAGACCGTCAGCATGGGCGTTTACTGCATGGAGCCTGAGATACTGGAATATATACCGGAAAAGGTCCCCTTCGGATTTGACGACCTGATGTACGCGCTGCTGGACAGGAATATCCCGATATACGCGTATCCCCATGAAGGATTGTGGATGGACCTGGGCCGCCCCCAGGATTTTGCCGGCGCGCAGGAAGCGATCGCCAAAAACCAGAGCCTGCTGAGGGAATAGCATGGAACGGGAAGGCATCATCGGGCTTTCGGAAGCCGTCCTGGGTGAGGAGGAGGAGCGGGCCGTCCTTGCCGTCCTGCGCGGCGCGTGGCTGACCCAGGGGGAGAAGACGGCGGAATTTGAGCAGGCGTTTTCCAGGCTCTACCCGCATGCGTCCGCCGTTGCCGTCAATTCCTGCACGTCCGGTCTGCATCTGGCGTTGGCCGCCCTCGGCATCGGCCCGGGAGACGAGGTGCTTGTGCCGGGCATCACCTTTGTCGCCACAGCCAACGCGGTCATCTACACGGGTGCGGTCCCCGTCCCGGTGGACATTACCGGCCTGCATCTTCCGCATATCGATCCCGCCGCCGCCGAGCGCGCGCTGACCCCCCGCACCAGAGCCGTCATTGTCATGCACCATGGCGGGTACAGCGTGGATCTTCCGGCATGGAAGGATTTTGCCGAGAGCAACAAGCTGATCCTCGTTGAAGACGCGGCGCATTGCCCGGGCCTTCCCGATGTGGGCAAATACTCCGCGGCGGCCGTATTCAGCTTTTTCGGCAACAAGAACATCACCACTGCCGAAGGCGGCATGGTGCTTGTGCGGGATGAGTCCCTGGCGGAACGCATGCGACGGCTGCGCGGACACGCCATGAGCGCCCCCACCCTGACCCGCGCCAGGGGGCATGCCTTTGGTTACGACATTGAGGAACTGGGCTGGAATTACCGCCTGGATGACATCCGCGCCGCCCTGGGGCTTGCACAATTGTCCCGGCTGGAACGGCACAACCGGCTGCGCGGGGAATTTTCCTCCCTGTACCGGGACCTGCTGGACAGGGAACTTCCTTCCATTCTTGTGCCGTTCAGCCGGGAGTATCGTTCAACATATCACCTGATGCCGGTCGTGCTTCCCCCCGGAGCGGACAGGGGCGCCCTCATGGCCGGGTTGCGGAGCCGGGGCATCCAGAGCAGCGTCCACTATCCTCCCTGGCACAGATTTGCCTGGCACCAGCGGCAGATCGGTCGCCGAAAGCTCCCTGTCGCCGAAGAATACAGCGCGCGGACGCTTACGCTCCCCTTGCATCCAGGACTCTCGCGCAACGATGTTGAGCGCGTTGTCGCCGCCCTGGCGGAAATCCTGTCATCTCCGAAATGAAGGCTTCCTGATGCGCATCCTTTTCGTTTCCACCGCGGCCCATTCGCCGCATGTGCTGCGCCCCTTGCGCTATCTGCTGGACAGGGGGCACGAGGTCGCGGTGCTGGGCAGGGTCAATCCCTTCCCCGAAGGGCACACCAGGTTCAGCCACATCTGGCACGATCTTACGCACGACCATATCATGGGTACCCTGGCGGAAATCGGGCGCGTCTTCGCGCCGGAAGTCGCCCATGTTCATTATGCGGACCTTGCGGCGTACCATGTGTTGCGCTCGGGTATCGCGCCGGTGGTGCTTTCCGTGTGGGGAAGCGACATCAATGCCTTTGTCCCCGCCCCCGGAGGCTCGGCATTCCTCCGCAAATTCAAAAGCTTCGTCCGTTGGGACCTGCCCTACACCCTGCCGCGTTGCGCCCGCGTTCTTGTTGATGCTCAGGCCATGTCCGAAAAATGCCGTTTCGTGGCCCCGGACTGTGCCCCCATCGAGCATCTGCACCTTGGGGCGGACATGCGCCAGTTCCGGCCGCCCACCGCCAGGGAAAGAGCCGACGCACGCGCGCGCTTCGGCATTGCCGGGGAGCATGTCGCCCTGCTCTCCCCTCGCGCTTTTTACAGCAGCTATCAGCATGAGGCGATCCTGGCTTCGTTTTTGCGGGTCGGAAAAAAGCACCCGGACGCCCATTTGTATTTTAAGAGATTCGGACTCGAAACCCTGCCGGAGCATCAGGCATTTGCCGAACGCCTTTGTGAAAGGGCGCGCCGTTCCCCACTGGCGGACCGTGTGCACTTTCTCCCGGCTGTGGAAGAGAAGGATCTGCACCAGCTCTACTGGGCCATGGACGGCATCATCAACATCCCGCGCAATGATGCCTTTCCCGTTACCTTTGTGGAAGCAGCGGCAACCAAAACGCCCATCGTCACCCGACTGCTCCCAGCATACAAAAATACCTTCATCGAGCGGACCGCATCCCTTGTGGAGCCGTTTTCCGACGACGCGCTGGACACTGCGCTGGACGCCTTCTTCACACGGCCCGAAGCCGACGAGCGCCGGCTTGACCGCGCCCTGGACGCCGCCCGGACAGAGTATTCCTTTGAGAAGTACTGCGCGCGGCTGGAAGAGATCTACACGGAGATCGCGCGGCCAACCGCGAAAGTCCCTCCCGTTCTGCGGAAACTTCCCGATGGTCCGCTCATCTCGCTGCTGACCTCCGCCTACAATGCCGCCGAATACCTGCCGGACCTGCTGCGCTCCCTGCAACAGCAGGTATATCCCAACTGGGAGATCATCGTGGTTGACGACGCTTCCACGCGGGGCGATGTGGCGGCCATTGTCGCCTCCTTCAACGATGCGCGCATCAGGACGGTGCGCCATGCTGCGAACAGGGGGGCCTGCGCGGGGCGCAATACCGCCTTTGCCCACTCCTCCGGTCAATATGTCATGTACCAGGACGCTGACGACGTGCTGCACCCCTGGCTGCTCCAGTTGCTGGCGACCGCGGCCCTCGAACGGCCCGAGGCGGATATCGTCATGTATGACCTTGCCTGTTTCGGGGCAAAAAATACCTGCTGGCATTACACGGTGCGAACGGAAAAAGACATGACGCTGGAGCAGTGGATCCCCGGCACGGCGATGGTTCGGCGCTCGCTCTACGAACGCGTGGGCGGCTATGACGAAAGCCCCCGCCTCAAGGCCGGAAACCAGGACTGGGACTTCTGGCTCGCGGCATTTGGGGAAGCCGTCACTGTGGCCCATATTCCGCTGCCCCTGATGTACTACAGAAGGCATGGAAACTCTCTGACTGCAAAACGCGCGCGTTTTGACGTCGATCTGCATGCATATCTCTATGAAAAACACAAAGATCTTTTTATGCGCCATGGAACAGGACGGCAATTCCTGGCCCGTGGCGTCTGGAATACCGGCGGCGCATGCCTGCGCGGCAAAGAATACAGGAAGCTGTGGACGCTCATGCGGGCGGCGGCCGGGCAAGGACTGCTTCCGTCGCTTCTGCGTCTGGCGGGCACAGGCGCACGCCGCCGCGCGCGCCGCGCCACCTTCCAGCTCCTGAAAACGCTCCTCGGGCCGGCCCGGCCATATGCCCGTTCCCTGCAACGCTATGTGCAACTGGGGTTATGGAAAAAGTAACACTGCGTCAGGAGAATATAACGATATTTTGGTGTTATGGATAGTTCCGACCGATTTCCAGTTTTCCATAGCTGAAGACAGGGGAGATGATGTTGAAATGCCTTTTCCCGGAAAAAGTTTATACCTGGTTAAAAACATGCAAAAATTCTTTGAATGGACAATGGGAAAAAGGAAAGGAACTTTTCCTTGGCTCCATCTACAGAACGGAAATGGGGAAAAAACTGTACTGGAAACGGCGGGGACATGATCTGTTCACCACATATGGTCATTCGCGGGGCGGTCAGGAGACATTGCGGGAAGTACTGCGTGAGGTCCGTCCCCGGCGTCTGTTTGATTTTGGTTGCGGAAACGGCAGAAATTTTTCCCTCTATGCGGAACTGGGCATAGAGGAGGTCATAGGGCAGGATATTTCCGCATCCGCTATTGCCTATGCCAGAAAGCGCGGCTTTTCAAATGTCTCCCTTTTTTTGGGAAGCCTTGAAAAGTATGATCCTCAACGGCATTTCGATATCGCTATCTCCAATCGGGTCATGCAACACCTCGATGAGGAAAGTCTGAAGAAACATCTGGAAATTCTTGCTTCATTGACAGACAGGATCTATATCAACGAACTCACCAGAAATGAGTGCGAAAAAAGAGGCATCCAACAGGACAACCTCGGATTTTATATATTCTTGCATGACTATTCCGCGCTGATGGAAAAACATGGCTTCTTTCTTGAAAAAGAGTTCTTGGTCGGTGAGCAGTCCCGGCGCCTGTATGCCCGCCGGGATTTTCCAGTGACCCCTCCCCCAAAAAACTGATCCATTGAAAAGGTAGTGTTCCTGGCATAGGAGCACAGCCATGAAACGGAGTCGATTCAGCGAAGAGCAAATCATCGGGATCTTGCGTCAGGCCGAAGCCGGCATGCGCGTGGTGGACTTGTGCCGCAAGCACGGGATTTCGGACGCCACTTTTTACAAGTGGCGGCCAAAGTATGGCGGCATGGATGTTTCTGACGCCATGCGCCTGCGCCAGCTTGAGGAGGAGAACGCCCGGCTCAGGAAGATGGTGGCCGAGCAGGCGCTGGATATCTCCATCCTCAAGGATGTCCTGTCAAAAACTTCTGAAGCCCGGTGCAGTATGTTCAAACGGCATACGCGGCCTCCCAGCGGCGGCCCTGTGCGACACTGGGTGTCAACCGCGGCACTGACCATCTACCGGGCATAAGGTCATGGAAGTGTCGGAACACTGAGGGGGCAGGGATGGACGCGCGCCAGAATTTCTTCACGCCGACCAGACCAGGCAACGGCATCAAGCTCATAGGTGGCCTGGCAGTTGAGCCAAAACGCCTCGCTGTTGCCGAAATAGGCGGCAAGACGCACGGCGGTGTCAGCGGAGATGCCGCGCTTTCCGGCAAGGATGTTCTGGACACGGCTTTGCGGCATGCCCGTGTCAAGAGCAAGGCGCGTCTGACTGATACCCAGGGGCTTAAGAAAGTCTTCATTGAGGATTTCGCCCGGATGGATGGGGGGCATACGGTCATTCATGAGAAGCTCCTAGTGGTAATCGACGATTTCTATGGATTCAGCGTTGCCGTCACGCCAGACAAAGCAAATTCGCCATTGGTCGTTGATGCGGATGCTGTGCTGACCTTCGCGGTCGCCTTTAAGGGCTTCGAGCCTGTTTCCGGGAGGAACGCGGAGATCCTGAAGCGTGACGGCGTTGTGAAGGATTTTGAGCTTTCGCATGGCCGTGCGCTGCAATTCAGGAGGAAAGCCTTTTTCCCTGAAGCCGAAGAAAAGACTTTCGGCCATGCTGTCTTTAAAGCTGCGAATCATACGAAATGGATAATACGAAATGCGTATAATTGCAAATATAAGCTGAGGTCGGACATGGAAAAAGAAAGAATCGCGGATTTTCTGGATCTGCTTGGCATTGATTCCAAGGATAAAAAGCAGAAGCGCGTGACCCTCCCCCCTTCTCGATACCAAGGATAAGGTAGTGGTTCCTGTCAGGTTTAAGGGTTGATGGGTCGCCCGGTAGGTCTCAGGGCTTTGCCACCCAGGAGCGCTGTGGGGGCGGTCGCGATTATACTCCTCCTGCCACGCCTCGATGAGATGCCGGGAGTTTGCCAGGGAAACGAAAATATTCTGGTTCAGGCATTCATCGTCCGTAAGGAGCCTGCGTGGCAGGCGTCCTTGCAGCCGCAGGCGTTCCAGCATCCGCGAACGGCTGGAAGCGATCGCGCACAAGGGCATCCGTGTTGAGGTGCCGTCATTGCGGCAGCTGCAAACGTGGATCGCACAGTGGAAGGCGACGCGCCGCTCGCTGGTGGCCTATGTGACGGCGCCGGACAAGTGGCGGGGCGGTTATGTCCGCCGCCGGGATTTTTCAGGGCTTTCCGGGCGGTGAATAACAGCGAACGCATAGAGCATTTTGCTGAGGAAAATATCTGTACGACAACTGTTTTTATCAGATTTCGCCGCCTCCATCCCGGCGAAAAGCATGGTTTTTCCGCCTCATTACGGCGCGGGCGCCTGCTCCCGCATCCGCCAGAGCGTTTGCGCGATTTCTTGCGAAAACGCTCTACAACGAAGAAAGCCCGCTTGGCTCAAGGCTTTGCGGACTTTCCTGAACATAAACGGATACTCATTTGGCGGAGGGAGAGGGATTTGAACCCCCGTGGGGCGTGAACCCCAAGTGGTTTTCAAGACCACCGCTATCAGCCGCTCTGCCATCCCTCCGCGGGAGCGGGGCGTGCGCCCCGCGCATGCAACGCGCCGTAGAGACGATCCGCGCTCAATGGCAGCGGATGCCCTTGAGCAGGTGCGCCATTTTTTCCTTCTTGGTCCGCAGGTAGGCCTCGTTTTCCGGACACGCCTCCACTTCAATGGGCACGCGCTCCACGATCTCGATGCCGTACCCGGAAAGGCCGACGATCTTCTTGGGATTGTTCGTCAAAAGCCGGACCTTGTGAATGCCGAGGTCCACCAGCATCTGCGCGCCGGTGCCGTAGTCGCGCAGGTCGTCGGGGAAGCCGAGCATGCGGTTGGCCTCCACCGTGTCATAGCCCTGATCCTGCAGGGCATAGGCGCGGATCTTGTTGGCAAGGCCGATGCCCCGCCCTTCCTGCCGCATGTAGAGCAGGACGCCCCTGCCCTCGTTCTCGATCTGGCGCAGGGCCGCGCCGAGCTGTCCCCGGCAGTCGCAACGCAGGGACCCCAGGGCATCTCCGGTGAGGCACTGGCTGTGCACGCGCACAAGGACAGGCTCCGGTCCGCTGATGTCGCCCTTGACCAGGGCGAGATGCGTGCCGGGTTCCATTTCGCTCTCATAGGCATGCACGATGAAATCGCCGTACATGCTCGGCAGGTGCGCCGTGGCGTCGCGCCGCACAGAGACCTGCCCACGCTCCAGCCGATAACGGATGATGTCCTTGACGGCCACGATCTTCAGGCCGTGCTCGCGGGCGAAGATCTCCAGGTCGGGCATGCGCGCCATGGTGCCGTCGTCACGCATGACCTCGCAGATGACGGCCGCGGGCTTCAGCCCCGCCAGACGCGCCAGGTCCACGCCGCCCTCGGTCTGCCCGGTGCGCGCGAGCACGCCCCCGGCCTTGGCGCGGAGCGGAAAGACATGCCCCGGGGAGACGAGGTCCTCGGGCCGCGCCCCGTCGGCCACGGCGGCCTTGATGGTGGTGGCGCGGTCGGCGGCGGAAATGCCGGTGGAGATCCCCTCGCGCGCCTCGACCGAAACCGTGAAGTTGGTGCCGAAGCGCGAGCCGTTGCGTTGGGTCATCATGGGCAGGCCCAGCTTGTCCACCAGTTCCGGCGCAAGCGGCAGGCAGATGAGTCCACGCCCGAATTTCGCCATGAAATTGATGGACTCGGGCGTCACATGCTCGGCGGCCATGGTCAGGTCGCCTTCGTTTTCCCTGTCCTCATCGTCCACAAGAATGACCATCCGGCCCTGCCGGATATCGGCAACGGCCTCTTCAACGCTACTCAGGGGCATGATGTGTCCTTTGTTTTCTCCTCCGGCGCGACGCCGGAACTTTCGCCGCAAGGGTAGGCCGGGTGCGCCGTGCTGTCAACGCGCGTCCGCGAGGCTCCCGTCCTTGCGCGTCTTCCGGCCGGAACGGAGCATGCGGCGCGAAAGCCGTTCCATATAGTAATAATAGACCGGCGTGATGTAGAGCGTCACCACCTGCGAGAAGCAGAGGCCGCCCACCACGGCCATGCCCAGCGGGCGCCGCGCGTCCGCCCCGGCGCCGATGCCGATGGCGATGGGCAGCGCGCCCATGAGGGCGGCCATGGTGGTCATCATGATGGGCCTGAAGCGCACATGGCAGCCCTCGGTGATGGCGGCCAGCGGCGTCACCGTGGGGTCGCGCCGCTGCGCCTCCAGGGCGAAATCGAGCATCATGATGGCGTTTTTCTTGACAATGCCGAGGAGCATGATGACGCCCACGAAACCATACAGATTAAGCTCCATACCAAAGAGCCAGAGCGTGAAGAGCGCGCCAAAGCCCGCCGCCGGCAGCCCGGAGAGGATGGTCAGCGGATGGATGAAACTTTCATAGAGGATGCCGAGCACCAGGTAGATGACCACAATGGCGAGAAAAAGCAGCCAGCCCATGCCTTCAAGGGAGCTTTGGAAGGCCTGGGCCGTGCCCTGAAACTCGGCAGTCACGGAGTCCGGCAACAGCGGCGCCGCGGCCGCGCTGACAGCCGCCACGCCCTCGCTCAGGGCCACGCCCGGCCTGAGGTTGAACGAAATGGTCACAGCCGGGAACTGCCCGTTGTGGTTGACGGCGATGGGTCCCACGCCCGGCTCCAGCGTGGCGAGCGTGCTCAGGGGCACGAGGGTGCCGTCCGCCGCCCGCACATAGAGGCGTGAAAGCGCGGAATCGTCCTGCTGGAAGCGCTTCTCCAGCTCGACATAGACCTTGTAATCGTTGCTGGGCGCATAGATGGTGGAGATCTCGCGCGAACCGTAGGCCGATTGCAGGGCCAGCTCGATCTGGTGGGGACTCACGCCCAGGGCCGCCGCGCGGTTGCGGTCGATACGCACGCGCAATTCGGGATTTTTCAGTTGCAGGTCGCTGTTCACGTCCTGCAATTGGGGGAGCGCGCGCAGGGCGTCCTCCACCTTTTGCGCGCTGGCGTACAGCGCCTCCATGTCAGGCCCGAACATGGTGTACTGATAGAGCGCCTTGGCCGCGCGGCCGCCGATATTGATGGCCGGGGGCACGCGCACGAAGACCCGCAGCGCCGGCGAGGCATTGAGTTCGCGTCGCAGGCGCTGGGCCACGTCATTGATGTGCGGGCGTTCGCCGTGCGGCCGGAGGTGCATGAGCAGGTTGCCCGCATTCATGCTCTGGCTTGAGCCAACGATGCCGACCACCGAATTGTAGCGGGCCACGTCGGGATCGTTCTCCAGCTGGGCATCAAGCGTGTGCTGGGCCTCAACCATGCCCTGGAAGGAAATCCCCTGCTCGGCCTCGGTGCTTGCCACAAGAAAGCCCATGTCTTCCGCCGGGAGAAACCCCTTGGGCACGATGACCGCCAGCCAGACCGTAAGCCCCAGCAGCGCGAAGGACGCCCAGAGCGCGGCAAGCCGGTGGCGCAGCACAAAGTCCAGCGAGCGCGCATAGCCGCGCGCCAGGGCGTCGAACATGCGTTCAAGCCTGCCGTACAGCCCCTCGTGCCCCGGCCTGTGCGCGACGCCTGCCTTGAGGAAATACGCGCAGAGCATGGGCGTGAGCGTGAGCGAGACCACCCCGGAGCAAAGGATGGCCGCGATGATGACCACGGCGAACTCCCGGAACAGCCGCCCCACGATGCCGCCCATGAAAAGCACGGGGATAAAGACGGCGGCCAGCGAAATGGTCATGGAAACGATGGTGAAGCCGATCTCCGCGGAGCCGTCGTAGGCCGCCTGGAGCGGCGTCTTGCCCATCTCCTGGTGGCGCACGATGTTTTCGAGCATGACGATGGCGTCGTCCACCACAAAGCCCACGGCCAGGGTCAGGGCCATGAGCGAGAGGTTGTCCAGGCTGTAGCCCATGACCGCCATGACCGCGAAGGTGGAAATGACCGACATGGGCAGCGCCAGCGACGGGATGATGGTCGCCGGCAGGTTGCGAAGAAAGAGAAAGATGACCAGCACCACAAGAAAGACCGTGAGCACCAGGGTGAACTTCACGTCCGCCACGGACTCGCGGATGGACTCCGACCGGTCGTAAAAGATGTCCAGCTTCACCGAGGGCGGCAACTGGCGCACCAGACCCGGCAGGAGCTTGCGGATGGTGTCCACCACCTCCACGGTATTGGCCCCGGGCTGGCGCTCCACAGCCAGGGTGATGCTCGGCATGCCGCCGTTGCTCCACGAGAGCTGCTTGTCCTGCTGGACGCTGTCCACCACGGTGCCCAGCTCGCGCAGGCGCACGGGCGCGCCGTTGCGGTAGGCCACCACAGTGTCCTCAAAGGCGCGGGCGTCAAAAAGCTGCCCGGAAGACTTGATGGCCCGGCTGCGCTGCGCCCCCTCGAGCGTGCCTGTGGGAAGCATGGAATTGGCGGCGGCCACGGCGTCCGCCACCTCGTCGATGCCCAGGCCACGCGTGGCGAGCGCGTCCGGGTCAAGCTGAACGCGCACCGCGTATTTCTTCTGTCCGTAAATGACCACCTGGGCCACGCCCTCCACCATGGAAAGGCGCTGGCCGATGAGCGTGTCCGCATATTCGTTGAGCTGATAGAGCGGCAGCGTGGGCGAGGACACGCAGAGATACATGATGGGCAGGTCAGCGGGATTCACCTTGCGGAAGCTCGGCGGCGTGGTCATGCTCGACGGCAGGCGCCGCTGCGCCAGGCCGATGGCCGACTGCACATCCAGCGCGGCGGCATCGATATCCCGGTCAAGGGCGAACTGGATGGTGATGCGCGTGCGGCCCGTGGCATTGACCGACGAAATGGAATCAATGCCCGCAATGGTGAAAAATTCCTTTTCCAGCGGCGTTGCCACCGAGGCGGCCATGGTCTCCGGGTCCGCCCCGGGCAGGTCGGCCAGCACGGAAATGGTGGGAAAGTCCACATTGGGCAGCTGGTTGACCGGCAGGGAACGATAGCCGGTGATGCCGAAAAAGAGCATGCCGAGCATGATGAGCACCGTCGCCACCGGGCGGCGGATGAAGATGGCCGCGATATTCGCGCTGTGCGTGTTCTGCTCCATCCTGGACTCTTGCTGCGGTCTCAGCGGCGGGCCTGGAGTTCAACGGGATGCGTCGCTTCCCCATAGAGCATTTTGCTGAGGAAAATATCTGCAAGACAGATATTTTCCTCAGCTTCCGCTGCCGTCATTTCTGCGGAAAAGCGTGGTTTTCCGCCGTATTACGGCGCGGGCGTCTGCTCCCGCATCCGCCAGAGCGTTTTCGCAATGAAATCGCGTAAACGCTCTAGCACGGGAACGCGGGCGACCGCAAGCCGGCGCCGCGTCAGAAGAACGCGCGCATGCCGAGACAAACGAGCCAGAGCGCAAGGCCGCCGCACACCGCCGCCTGCCGCTCCAGCTCCAGCAGGGCGGCGAGACGGCGCGCATCCCAGGGCGCGGACTCCGCCCCGGGCGGCCCAAGCCACGGCTTGTCCACACGCGTGCCGAAATATACGGACGGCCCGGCCATGCGGCAGCCGCACAGCCACGCGCAGGCCGTCATGGACCAGCCGGAATTGGGGCTTGGCATGCCCCGCGCCTGCCCCGCCACCGCGCGGAACCCGGGCCAGCGCCCGTCCCACGGACGCGCCGCGGGGCGCAGGCGCGCGAGGGCGTCTGTCAGCCACAAAGCCAGGACGGAAAGCCGCGCGGGCACCAGGGCCAGCATGTCGTCGGCGCGCGCGGCGGCCCATCCGGGCCAGCGCCAGCGCTCGTTGAGATAGCCCCACATGGAATCGCCCGTGCTCACGGCCTTGTAAACCCACAGGCCCACGGGTCCCGCCGCCAGAAGCCAGAACCAGGGCGCGAAGAAGGCATCCGTAAAATTTTCCGAAAGCGTGTCGGCAAGGGTCTTGCGCAGGGTCGGCCTGTCCATGGCGCTCACCTCGCGGCTGACCAGCCGGGACAGGGCCGCGCGGGCCTCGGGGAGCGGCGCGCCCTCCACCGCCCGCAATACCTCACGCCCGGTACGCGCCAGACAGCCCATGGCGAGGCCGGACCAGGCAAGATACAGGGCAAACGCGCCCCCCGCCACCGGCAGCGAAATCAGAAGCAGGACCACCGCCCCCGTGCCCGCGCACAGCAGGGCAAGCGCGCAGGCGCCCGCCAGTTTCAGACGCGGGGGCGCGCCCGCGCCGCTGCCGCCGAAACGGCGCACCGGAGCCTCCAGCCGGGCAAGGCACCTCCCCAGCAGACAGACGGGATGCGGCCAGGGCAGACGCGGATCGCCGAGGAGCAGGTCCAGGGCCAGGGCCGCGGGCGCAAGCCACCAGGCATCCCATACGGACCAGGGCAGGACGAGCCAGTGGGGCGCGGCCCCCAGTGCCGCAAGGCCGTTCATGGCCGCGTGTCCCCCGGCCCGATGCATCCGCTGGACGTGAGGGCCGCAAAAAGGACAATGCCCGCGGCGGTGGAAAGATTGAGGCTGCGTACGCCGCCTTCCTCCATGGAACGCACGGGGATGCGTACCCGCCACGGCGACGCGGCGAAAAGCTCCTCGGGCAGGCCGCGCGTTTCCGGGCCGAAAACGAGGGCATCCTCGGGCCGGAAGGCGAAATCCTGAAGCGGCGCGGCCCGGCGCTTCGCGGTCGTCAGGACCCAGCGCTCGGCGGCGCTGCGCCCGGCGCGGGCCGCAAACGCCGCCCAGTCCCGCCAGACATGCAGACGCACATGCGGCCAGTAGTCCAACCCGGCGCGCCTGAGATAGCGGTCTTCCAGAGAAAAGCCGAGCCTGCCCACAAGGTGCAGCTCCACGCCGAAGCCCGCGCAGAGCCGGGCCACATTGCCGGTATTGGGCGGGATCTCCGGCTCAAACAGCACGACACGCACGCATTTCCTCCCGAACGGGGCAGACCGGTGCCGACACGGCATGTGACCGACAACGCGGCATCCTTTCGCTACCTGCCGCCGGGCGCTCCATCGTTCCGCGCTCGAAAAACCGCGACTCACTCCCCGGCAGCCAGCCGCGCGGCAATGCCGGGCCGCACCTGGCAGGTCACGCGGATGTCGCGCGAGCCGCGCCCCCCGTCGTCCAGCGTGGCGAACAGGTCCGCCTCCACCACTTCCACATCCGCATCGTCCACGCCCTCGTCGACAAGACGCGCTTCAAGAAGTTCCCGGGTGCGCGCCGCCGCCCGCTCCAGCGTCAGGTCCCTGCCCACGCGTTCGCTGTGGTCCAGCGACGGGACATTCAGAATGCCGCGTCCCGTATCCGCATAGGCTTCCAGCACAGCCGTGGGCACGGCCAGCGCCGCGCCGATGGCGTTTGCCACCTCGAAATGCGCCGGGATGCTCACGGGCAGCCCCAGCGCCGTCTCCAGATGCTCCCGCACGCACCGGGCCGGGCCGCCCACCAGACAGACCCGCTGCGGGCGCGCCTCCCGTATGGCCCTGAGCGCCGCAAGCGTGTAGATGGGGCGGGCATTGATGCCCTCCACAAGAGTCCGCGCCGCCCGCGCCACCTGAGCGCAGGCGTCGGCCACAGCCTGGCGCGCCAGTTGCCGAATGCCGTCCGGCCCGTGCTCCGGCCCAAGGCCGACCTCTTCGGCCAGCGCCGCCATACCGGCGCGGGAAGCGGCCGCATCGCCGCTGGTCCCGTCCGCGAGGGAGAGCACATTGAGCGCATCCAGCAGGGTCGGCCGCGCGCCGCCAAACGCAAGGGCCGGCCCTTCGCGCTCAGGACCCACATGGACAGTCAGGGCGCCGTCGGCCGTTCCCTCCGCCCGCAGCAGGGAGTCTCCGCCCACGCCGATGGAAACCGACGCCAGGGAACGCACGAGGGTCCGCCGTCCGAGCAGGCGCATGCCATCCCTGTCCACCACGGGCGATCCCTCGTGGAACACGGCCATATCCGTCGTGGTGCCGCCCATGTCCAGCAGCAGGGAACAGCCCCGCGCGGCCTCGGGCCAGAGGGCCATGACGCCCATGACGCTCGCCGCCGGCCCGGACAGGATGGACTGCACGGGTTCGCGCCGCGAGAAGGCCAGCGGCGCCGCGCCCCCATCCGCCTTGAGCAGGCGCGCCGGCGCGGTCACGCCGGCATCGGCCAGCGCGGCCTCCACCGCATCGAGGAACTCGCCCTGGAGCCGGGCGACGGCGGCGTTGTAATAGGCCGTGGCGATGCGCCGGGGAAAGTTGAGGCGCCCGGAAAGACTGTGCCCCAGCGTCACGGGCAGTCCGGAAGCGGCGGCCGCAGCCTCCCCCATGCGGCGCTCCTGTTCCGGATTGCGCGGGGAAAACTTGCCCACGCAGGCCACCGCCGCGACGCCCCGCGCCGGCCAGGCCGCCGCCTCGCGGGCCAGCGCCTCCGTTGAAAGCGGCGTCACCTCCACGCCCCGGTGGTCAAGGCCGCCGGGCACGATGCACACATGGCGGCCCAGGGCGAAATGCGCGGGGTCCAGCCCCGGCCCGGCGGACAGCGCAAGCCCCACCGTGTCCGCCCGGTCCTGCACCAGAGCATTGACGGCCAGCGTGGTGCCCAGGGTGGCGCGCTCCACACGCGCGAGCAGGGCCGGGCCGTCCAGCCCCGCCGCTGCCGCCGCCCGCCCAAGGGCCGCCAGGACCGCGCGCACGGTGCCCGGCAGATCCTCATGCCGTGTGGGCACCTTGGCCGAGGCCAGCAGCCTGGCCGCCGGAAAGGCGGCCCCCTGCTCCGGCAACGCCAGCAGCGCCGCATCCGTATGCGTTCCCCCGGCGTCGATACCGAGGACGATCTGTCCGTTCATGACGTTCCCCGCCTCTTCCCGCGCAAGGATTCAGTGGTGACAACGCACCTGGTTGAGCACACCCAGACGGCCGAGCATGGACTCCAGCGCATGCCTGAGCCGCCGCTCCATGCCGTCGGCGATATCCGCCTGAACTTCGGCGAAGGCCTCGTTCAGCGCTTTTTCGATATAGGCCGAATTTTTTTCCACGATCTTGCGGCGGTTGCTTTCATTGAGGAGAAAGCCCGGCAGTTTCCGTTTTTCCAGAAAACCGGGCGCGGCCCTGCCAAGCAGCCACGCGCCGCCAAAGGCCATTCCGCCGCCCAGCACGGTGGAGACAGGTTCCCCGGTATGGGCCAGCGCGCCGGCGGCGGCGGTGCCGGCCAGCAACGGCAGCACGGCTGTCAGGGTAAAACGCATGATGTTGAGCGAATCCAGACGCGAAAGCCGTACGCTCACCCCCTTGAAAAAGTCCGCGCTGATGGCCTGGGCGGGGACTTCGAAGCGCGGCACGAGCAGCACGCCGTTCTCCCGCAGCCATGCCCGGAAACGCCGGGAAAGTTCGCGCTGCAATTCCGCGTGCAGGGCGGCGCTTTTTTCCCGCACGATGTCCAGCAGCGCCGCGTCTTCACGGATATTGCGCTCAAAGGCCGCCTCCAGGGCGGCCACGGTGGTGCCCGCGCCCTGCGCGGCCTCCAGGGCGGGCATGATGTCACGCGCCACGATGCGTTCCGTGCAGCGATGCGCCAGCGCGCGGCCGCTCTTTTCCACCAGGGCGCGCGCGGCCGAGGCGGCCTCGGCCGCAAAGGCGCCGAGTTTTTCCTGCAGCAGCCGTTCGACGCGCGCGCGCGAGGCCGCCAGCACGGGGTACAGCGCCAGCCCGTAGGCGATATCCTCATAGGTGCGCCTGCTCATGGCGCAGGCGGCGGCGGGGAACAGCTCCCGCACCATGTCGCGCACAAAGAACCAGCGGCTGCTGCCGCCGGTGAGCAGGACGCGCCCCACCTCCCGGCGGCCGTCCAGAGTGCCGAGCAACTCGCGCAGCCACGAGATCAGGCCGATGCTGCGCCCCTCCAGCAGGTCACGCGCGGAGCGGCTCAGGCCGCCGCGGCCCTGATACTGCCGGAGCATGGCGAGCATTTCCGGCGAGGCCGCATAGTTTTCCGCATCGCGGATAAACTCCTCGCGCGTGTAGTCATGCACCCAGGCATCGCGGCGCGCGCCCGCCGCATCGTACCACACCGCATGCAGGCTCACGCCTTCGGGCGCTCCCGGCGCTCCCGGCGCTCCCGGCACTCCCGGCGCTTCCGGCGCGGAAGGCGACAGCCCGTGGCTCATGGCCGTTGAAAAGCGTTCCTTCTCGGTCTTGCATTCCATCCAGTGGAAAAAATAGGCATAGGCCGAACCGGCAAGCCCCGGCGCCAGCTCCGGAGCGCGGCGGCAAAAAACCTGAAAGACGAGATCGTCGAACAGGCGGCCGCCGTAGAGCGGGTCGCCGCCGTTGGCAAGCGCATCCACGCCGTCGAGCACCGTAACGTCGCAGGTGCCGCCGCCGAAATCGAGAATGACGGCGCGCCGTTCAAGATCGTCGATATCCAGCGCCCCGGACTGGAGACAGGAAATGAGCGCCGCGTCGGACTCGCGCACAAAAACGGGCGCGGGCCAGCCGGCATCGGCAAAGCAGCGGCCAAGGTTGAGGCTGAAGTCCTCCCGCGTGAGCGACGGAATGCCCACATAAAGACGCGTGCCCGGCCGGGGCGCGCCCTCCGGCAGCGCTTCGCCGAGCAGGCGCAGGAAATCCGTCATCCAGAGCATGGCCTCGGCGTCGCCATGGGCGATCTCCGGCTTGAACTGGCTGCGGAGCACACGCCCGGGCAGCGCATTGGCGTACTGTTCGCTTTCCGCCATGTTCCCGATGAGGATGGGCCTGCCGTCCTCATACAGCACGGCCGTGGCAATGCTGCCCGCGGCGTCGCTCACGCCGGGCACCACCACCGCTTCAGGCCGGGACGCGCTGTCCGCCCGGCAGGAGAAGAGATAGGTATTGCTCGTGCCGAGGTCCATGCCCAGAATGTTTCCGGCGCCGGAACCTTCCCGCCCGGCCGGCGGTGCGGTGCCGCTCATGGGCGCCCTCCTTCCGGAGCGGACGCGGCCGAGGGCGCCCGCTGCACAAGCCCCCTGACCACACCCCGCGGCGTATGCATGGCGCGCCGCAGGATACGGCAGCGCTCGCCCGGTCGCACAAGCCCTACGGCATCATAGAGCGCGGCATGCGTTTCCGGCTCCCAGACCAGCCAGTCCTCATCCGCGCGTTCCGGCGCGTAGCCCGCCGCCGAAAGACGCTGGAGCAGGAAACGGCGCGCATCGGCATCCAGGCCGTCGAGCATGCCCAGCAGGTCCCTGGCGAGGGCATCGCCGTTGCGGCGCGGATCGTCCCCTTCCGCGACCTCGTCCAGCCGGTCCCGCAGCTCGGCCAGGGCCGCGTCGCGGCGTTCCACCTCGCCGAGCACGAAGGACGCGAGAGCCAGCCTTCCTTCCACCTGTTCCCGCAGGGAATGGCGAAAAGCGGTCATATCCAGCGCCGTGACCT
This sequence comes from uncultured Desulfovibrio sp., assembly GCF_910584445.1. Taxonomy (GTDB): domain Bacteria; phylum Desulfobacterota; class Desulfovibrionia; order Desulfovibrionales; family Desulfovibrionaceae; genus Desulfovibrio. Next base: position 49,851 of record NZ_CAJUBO010000004.1, on the reverse strand, counting down.
TTTTGGAAAGAAAGACGAGCACAAAAAACGCGCCGAACAGGAGCCAGCCGGCCTTGAAGATATTGGGCAGCCTGCCCGCGCCGAAAATGGCCTGACGCAGGCTCCCCCAGGAACCGATACGCAGCATGCCCGACATGGCGGACACGGCGAAGCGGCCCAGCGCCCCGAGGCCGAGCACGGCAAGCAGCCCGTGCCGGGCCTTGGGATTGGCCGAAAGATATTCCGAAAGCCAGAACATGGCCCACACGCCGAAAGCGCGCAGGATGTCGCCGCCAAGCCCGAACCACCCGAGCACCGTGGACGCGAGGCCGCCGAGAAACCAGCCGAACAGCGCCATGCCCGCCATGGCCGCCAGGGAGGAGCGCTTCTGGTACAGGGCCTCGGTGCTGAAATCGGGCAGCGCCCGCGCCAGGTCCCAGACCATGTCGGCATGGGCGGCGCCCCCGGCGACGTCCGGCGCGGGGGGCATGGCCGCAGGGTCCCCGGAGACCGGCAGGCCCGCAGGCGCCGTCCCTTCCATGCTGTCGCCGTCCCCTTCACGGGGAGATGCCGCGGCCGCCAGCTCGACGACGGCGAGCTTGAGATCATGGAGCAGACGCCCGTGCGCCGCATAGTCTCCGGGCGCGGCGGCAATGGCGTCCGCAGTCTCGTCCGCGAGGCGGTCCGCGGCGGCGTCAAGGCCGGCAGCCGGGTCGGCAGCCGGAGGGCGCGTGGAGGGGGAAACGCCGTTTCCTTCCAGGCCGCCGTGCGGCGCCGGCGCCGGCATCAGGCGTCCCCTTCGCGCAGGGCGCAGCCGCGCGCGCCGTCCCCGACCGCAGCGGGGGCGTCCTTTTTCCGCGCCGGTTCGTGGGTATAGTCAAAAACGGGCACATTTTCGCCCACGGCCGCCCTGACCACCTTTGCGAGCTTGCCCGCAAAGGGACAGGCGTAGTCAATGGGCGTCCCCCTGGTGATGCAGGAGGCAAGGGCAATGGCTTCCGCGCCCCGGCGCACCATCATGGCGGCGCGCGCGCCGGCCTTCTTGCCGGGGCAGCCGCCGCAGGTGGTCACGCCAACGAGGACGATCTCGCCTTCCACCCCGGCAAAGGCGTCCTTTTTCGTCCGCATATATTCAAGACAGCGCGAGGCGGGGCAAAGTTCCTCGGTCTGCATGCAACGCACAAGGCCGATCTTCATGGCTTCTCCTTCGGACCCCGCGGCGCGTCGGCCGCACAGGGTATCCGCCGCCATTCTCGCACGGCCACGCCCCCCTTGCAAGCCACGCGGCGGTCGCCGCACATCCGAAACATTGACTTTTGCCGCGGGAATGCCCACCTTCCCGCTGATCACGAACAGGCGACCCTCCCGGGAGACGGCATGAAAATGAAGATCGGCGCCCTGGCGAAGCTGGCAGGCTGCCCGGTGGTGACCATCCGCTTTTATGAAAAGGAAGGCCTGCTGGTCCCCCCCGAACGCAGCGAAGGCAACTACCGCCTGTACGGCGAGGCGGATCTCGAACGCCTGCGCTTTGTCATGCACTGCCGCCGCCACGGCATGAAGCTTGCGGAGGTCCGCGAACTCCTCGCCTTCCGCGACCGGCCCACGCGCGACTGCGCCTGGGTGCACCGTCTGGTGGACGAGCATATCGCCAATGTGGAAGCCCAGATCTCGGCCCTCCAGCACCTCAAGGCGGAACTGGTGGCCCTGCGCGCGGCCTCGTCCCATGGACCGGGATGTGGTGAGGGGTGCGGCATCCTCGCCAGCCTGAGCGCCGCCGACTCCTGCCCGTACTGCGAAGACCTGCGCTGCCGCGCGGGCATTCCCGAAACCGGCGGCCCGCCCGCGTCCGGCGCTGACGCCCCGCTTGCCAAGCCCGGCGCTTTTAAGTAGATTTCATCCCTTGCGCGGCCGCGCGGACTTTCGTCCGCCAACCGCACGCGCCAAATGTGCCCTGCGCGAGGATACCCATGCAGACAACGCAATTCATCTGGTTCGACGGCAAGCTGGTTCCCTGGGATCAGGCCCAGGTCCATGTGCTCACCCACTCCCTGCATTACGGAAGCGCCATTTTCGAAGGCATCCGCGCCTATGCCTGCGCTGACGGCACCTCGGCGGTCTTCCGCCTGGGCGACCACTGCCGGCGCATGCTCAATTCCGCCAAGATCCTTCGCATGGCCCTCCCCTACAGCGCCGACGAACTCGCCGCCGCCTGCCTGGAGACCCTGGTCGCCAACAAGCTCCCCGCCGGATATATCCGCCCGCTCTCCTTCGTGGGCTATGGCGAAATGGGCGTTTACCCCGGCAACAATCCCGTCCAGACCATCATCGCCGTCTGGCCGTGGGGCGCCTACCTCGGCGCCGAGGCCCTTGAGAAGGGCATCTCCATCAAGACGAGCAGCTTCGCCCGCAGCCATGTGAACACGAGCATGTCCAAGGCCAAGGCCGCGGGCAACTACATCAACTCCATCCTCGCCAAGATCGAGGCCAAGGAAGACGGCTACGACGAGGCCGTCATGCTCGACACCAACGGCTTTGTCTCCGAAGCCACGGGCGAGAACATCTTCATCGTCCGCGAGGGCATCATCAAGACCACGCCGCTCACTTCCATCCTGGGCGGCATCACGCGCAATTCCATCATCACGCTGGCCCGCGACCTCGGCTATGCGGTGGAGGAGCAGCAGTTCACCCGTGACGAGCTGTACACCGCGGACGAGGCGTTCTTCACCGGCACGGCCGCCGAGCTTACGCCCATCCGCGAGGTGGATCACCGCCAGATCGGCGCCGGGCATGCGGGACCCGTGACCAAACGCCTCCAGAAGGAATTTTTCGCCATCGCCAAGGGCGAAAATCCGAAATACGCCGACTGGCTGACGCACTACACGTTCTGAGCAGGCCGGGCTGCCCGGCGCGGATTGGCATGAAGCACCTCTCGCTTGCGGCGCGCTACCGTCCGCAGACCTTCGCCCAGGTGGCCGGCCAGGAAATGGTCGTGGCCGCGCTGTCGCGCGCCGCGGAACGCGACAGCCCGGCCCCGGCCTATCTCCTGAGCGGGACGCGCGGCGTCGGCAAGACGACCATTGCCCGCATCTTCGCCAAGGCGCTCAACTGCGAGCACGCCCCCGCCGCCGAACCGTGCAACGAGTGCGCCCAGTGCCGCAAGATCGCCGCCGGCGCCCATGTGGACGTGACCGAGATCGACGGCGCCTCCAACAACAGCGTGGAGGACGCCCGCGCCCTCAGGGAGCATATCGGCTACGCGCCCATGGACGGCCGCTACAAGGTCTTCATCGTCGATGAGGCCCACATGCTCTCGCGCAGCGCCTTCAACGCCCTGCTCAAGACGCTGGAGGAACCGCCGGAACGCGTGGTCTTCATCTTCGCCACCACCGAGGCGCACAAGTTCCCCGTCACCATTGTCAGCCGCTGCCAGCATTTTGTCTTCCGGCATCTGAGCGAGGATGCCCTGGCGGCGCATCTCGTGCGGACGCTGCGCGCCGAGGGCAGGGACTACGAGGACGCGGCCGTGCGCCTCATCGCCCGGCGCGCCGCCGGGAGCGTGCGCGATGCCATGTCCCTCCTCGACCAGACGCTGGCCCTGGGCGGCGCGCGCCTGGATGCGGAAACCACGCGGCAGGTGCTCGGCCTTGCCGGGCAGGAGCTGTTCACCCGGCTCCTTGTGGCGCTTTCCGCCCAGGACTGCGCGGAAGCCGCGACGACCACCCGCGACCTGCTCCAGCGGGGCGTGGACATCGGCTTCTTCATCCGCGAACTGGCCGGCCACTGGCGCAATCTCTTCCTGCTCCGCCAGACGGGCGGCGCTGTCCTGCCCTCCCTTGCCCTGCCGGACGACGAAGCGGCGTGGCTCAGGGACATGGCGGCGCGCTTCTCGCCGCCCCACCTCCATGCCGCCTGGCAGATGACGCTCGACGCCCAGCGCGGCATCACCCAAAGCCCGGAACCGGCGGCAGCGCTTGAGCTTTTGCTCCTGAATCTGGCCCTTTTGCCCCGGCTCCTGCCGGTGGAACGCCTGGATGCCCTCACGCCGCCGGGCGCTCCCCGCGCGGACTCCGCCCCTGCCGGACCGATGCCGGAAGCGGCGCCCGCCGTCACGGCCGGACCCGACCGCGAGGGGTCGCCGCGTCATGAGCCACCGGCACGGAGCGCGGAGAGACCGGCGCGACACGCCGGGGCGGACGCCGCGCCCGCGTTGGGCGACGCGTGCGGGGAAGCGCGTCCCGCGCCGCCCGCGCCGGAACCGGAGCTTCCCTCGCCGGAACTTCCCTCGCCGGCGACGGACGCCGGCGCAAAACCGGCTGCCCGTCAGGAACCGGACGCCTCTCCGCGCAGCTCCCCGCCGGACTGGGCCTCGTTTTGCGCGTTCTGCGCCGCCGAACACGAGGCGGGGCGCCAGGCGCCCCCCCTGCACGCCTTGCGCGGTCTGGAAGTGGAGTGGCGGCCCGAAGGCCTGCGCCTGCACGCGCCCGCACGCGAGCTGGTGCATCAGCTGGAAAAGCATCGCGCCGCGCTGGAAGCCGCGCTGGCGGCCTATTGCGGCGGCAGGGCGCCCGCGCTGGACATCGTGGCCCCCCGGCCGCGCCGCAGTCAGAACGAGCTCATGGCCGAATTTTCCCGCCGCCCCGAACTTCAGCCCTGTTTCGAGCTTCTGGGCGCCTCGCTCGCCCATTGTTCGGAGCGCGGCGGCAACCCCTAACAGCAACGCGCCCCCGGGCGCTCGGAGACCCCCATGCGCAACATGAACGACATCCTGCGTCAGGCCCAGGTCATGCAGAACAAGATCGCCAAACTCCAGCAGGAAATGGGCGAACGCACCTATGAGGCCGCGAGCGGCGGCGGCATGGTCAGGGCCGAGGTTTCGGGCAGGCAGGAACTCCGCAGGCTCGTCATCGACCCCAAGGCCCTGGAAGGCGGCGACGTGGAGATGCTCCAGGATCTCATCCTCGCCGCCGTCAACGAAGCCGCGCGCATCGCCCGCGAAAGCATGGAGCGCGAAATGAACGCCATTTCCGGGGGCATCCGTTTGCCCGGCATGTTCTAAGCCATGTCCACCCGCGTTCCGGAACCCTTGCGGGCGCTTGTGGAGCAGATGGCGCGCCTGCCCGGCCTTGGTCCCAAGTCCGCCATGCGCGCGGCCATGACCCTGCTCAAATGGCCGGAAGCCGAAACGCGCCGTCTCGGCCGGAATATCCACGACCTGCGGGACAACCTCCATTTGTGCGGCCGTTGCGGCGGCCTGGCCGCCACGGACCCCTGCGCCATCTGCGCCGACCCCGCCCGCAGCCGCGACACGCTCTGCCTCGTGACCGAATGGGACAGCATGCTCGCCTTGGACGAGGGGGGCTTCTACCACGGCCAGTACATGATCCTCGGCGGCCTGCTCGGGCCGCAGGAAAGCCCGCTGGACCTGGAGCGCCTTGCCCGCAGACTGGGCGAAGGAGAGATCGGCGAACTCATCCTTGCCCTCGGCGCCACGGTGGAAGCGGAAAATACGGCGGCGTTCATCCGTGAGATGGTGCGCCGGCGCTTCCCCGCCGTCCGCGTCTCACGCCTCGCCCAGGGCATCCCCCTGGGCGCCGAGGTCAAATACATGGACAGAGAGACCCTGCGCCAGTCCCTCCGTTTCCGCCAGGATCTGTGACCGGCGCCGTCCCCCTTTTTTCTTGCAAAAACGCGGGGTCCATATAAAGTTTCCCCGGCAGCAGCCGAACAGAACTTCAGATTCCGCCACGCGCCGCCGCCCGCTGCTTTCGGGCGGTGTCCGCTCTTCGGGACGGAGACAACCCTTGGCAAGGGCGCCGGTCCATCTTGGGCCGGGGCCTCAGCGGCCAGCGGCACAGTATGCCGGGCGGCAGTTCAGCTCAGTCAGCATTCTGGAAAGGAAACAGCCATGAGCAACTCTATCAGCTCCAAACTGGTGCTTATCTTCATCTGCTTCCTGGTGCTCGCCTGCGTGGCCTGCATCGTCAGCATCAGCATGTCCTCCGGCGGAGCCGCCTGGAGCGCGGCGTTGCCCGGCATCGCCGTGGCGGCGGTCCTGGCCGTCATCGGCGCCGTTTTCATCTCCAAAAGCGTGGGCGAACTCCCCAGGATCGCGGAGTATGCCAAAGCCGCGGCGGAAGGCAAGCCGCTGCCCGGGCTGGACCCGGCCGCCTGCGGCGCCATGGCCCCGCTCGCCAGAGGAGTGCAGGGCATGGTGAAACGCTCGCAGACGCGCACCCACTGGTACGAGGACATCCTCAACGCCCTGCCCTGGGCCATCGCCGTCACGGACGAGAACATGAACTGGACGTTCTGCAACACGGCGTCGCTCAAGTCCATGAACAAGTCCTCCATGAGCGAGGTGCTTGGCGTCCACTGTTCGGCCAAGGGCGGCAATATCTGCAATACCCCCAACTGCGGCATCGAACAGTTGCGCCTGGGCAACAAGCGCGTCATCAACCACATGCCCAACGGCAAGACCATGCAGATCATCCTCGAATTCCTGCATGACGCGTCCGGGAAGGTCATCGGCCATGTGGAAGTGGGTGAGGACATCACCGAACGCATCGCCCTGGAAAAGAAGAGCAAGCTCGCCGCGGCGGAAGCCCGCGCCACCATGGTCTCGCAGCTCGAAAACGTGGTCAACGGCATCGACAAGGGCGCGGAAAGCCTCAACACCGCCCTGACGGAAGTCCGCAACCAGGCGCAGGAGGCCGCGGCGCGCCTCTCCGAATCCGCCACGGCCATGAACGAGATGAACTCCACCGTGCTTGAGGTGGCAAGCAACGCCGAAGGCGCCGCCGATGCGGCCACCTCCGTGCAGACGCAGGCTCACGAAGGCAATGCCCTCGTCCTCCGCACCGTGGAAAGCCTGCGCACCCTGCGGACCCTTTCCGTCAACCTCAAGACCGACATGGAAGGCCTTGACAAGCAGGCCAATGACATCGGCACGGTCCTTACCCTCATCCGCGACATCGCCGACCAGACCAACCTGCTCGCGCTCAACGCCGCCATCGAGGCCGCCCGCGCCGGCGAGGCGGGCCGCGGCTTCGCCGTGGTGGCCGATGAAGTACGCAAGCTCGCGGAAAAGACCATGAGCGCCACCCGCGATGTGGAATCCGCCATCGAGGCCATCCAGCAGGGCACCGACAAGAGTTCCTCCAATCTGGACACCGCCGTGGAGGCCATTGAAAATACCAGCCGTATCGGTGAGGAATCCGGCAATGCCCTGGAGCAGATCTCCAGCCTTGCCGAAGACTCCAGCCTCCGCGTCTCGGCCATTGCCGCCGCCGCCACGGAACAGTCCGCCGCCTCCGAGGAGATCAACCGCAGCATCACCGAGGTGAACCACCTGAGCGCCGAGATCTCCCGCGTCATGGGCGAAGCCGTGGAACAGATGGCCGAGATGGTCCAGGAATCCCATGTGCTCACCGACATCCTCGAACGGATCCGCAAGCAGGGCGAGGAGGAGGACGCGGCCTAGCCAGTCCGCGACAGGCGCCCGCATGAACGAAACGCGGCGGTCCGCACGGGCCGCCGCGTTTCGTTCATGTACCAGAAAACGCCGGAACACGTTCCGGCGTTTTCCTTTTCAGCACAGGCCCGCTGTGCGGGCCACCGGCTACGGATGATCCTTGAACTTGTCGGAGACCGCCTTGCCGCCGCTGTGGCAGGGGGTGCAGTCCATGACGCCCTTGGCCCAGTTGGCCTCGTTGCCCTTGGTCATATGGCATTCGCCACAATATTCCACGGACTTCTGCATGGGGATGGTGCCCTTGAAGTCCTTGCCCTGGTCGATCTTGGCGTTGAGGATCTCCACGGCCTTGCGGGACACGTCAGCCGTGATGCGGCCGCAGCGCTCGCTGCGCGCCTTGCTCGTGGCCTCGATCTTGTTCTGGAAACACCACTTGGAGACCGAAAGGTGGCAAAGCACGGAGTCCGAAACATTGCTCGGGATGGCGCCCTTGACGCCCTGGGCCTTGTCGCCGGGATTGTAGATGGGCAGCGCCGTGGTCTCATACCAGCGGAAAAGCTCGTTGACCATGGGCGTGCGCTCCTTGCGGCCCCAGAAGAGCGCGAAGGCGGCCGCCGCGCCGTAGAGCGCGCCGCAGATGGTGCCCCAGTCCGAAATGCCGCCCTTGTTGGCCTCGAGCATGGTGAACGGGAACTGGTTGTAGGGCGCCCCGTATTTTTCGCCCATGACGCCGATGATGCTGTAGAAGGTGCCGTATCCGCAGGCATAGCCCTTGTACCAGTAGCCTTCATAGGCCGCGATCTCGCACTCGGCGGGGTCGAGCTTGTGCGGCTTCCAGCCGAATTCGCCGTTCACCTGGGCAAAGCGTTTGCCCGCGGGGGCCTGCGCCTCCGCGGCGAGACCGGGAGCCGCCATGCCGGCCGCGAGACCGCCCACGGCAAGACCACCGAGACCGCAGAGCAGATGCCGCCTGTTACACTCCACCATAATGCCCTCCTGGCGCTGAAAATCCCGCGACAGAACGTCGCGAACCGGAACTCCACCAACGGGAATGTGCAAAATATCACTAGCACTCGCAGGATGGGGCGTCAAGGAATCCGCCGGCCATCTCCCGCCCCGCGCGTTTGCGCCGCACGCGCGCATCCCGGCCGGGCAGCCCCGTGACCGCACGGACAGCGCGCACGGAAGAAACCGGCCCGGGACCGGGCGCGGGCCATGCGGACAAAAAATTTTTCCGCCGCCTCTGGACGCCGGCGCGAAAGGACTTATCTTCTTCCTGCGTGGAAGGCGCGCGCCGGTCTCCACTTCCGGCGTCCCGGCGCAAGTTTCGCGCACCAAAGTTTTCCTGAAGATTTTCCTGAGGAGGAACAAAACATATGTCCAAGATCATCGGCATCGACCTGGGCACCACCAATTCCTGCGTCTATGTCATGGAAGGCAAGGACCCCAAGTGCATCACCAATCCCGAGGGCGGCCGCACCACGCCGTCCGTCGTGGCCTTTACGGACAAGGAGCGGCTGGTGGGCGAGATCGCCAAGCGCCAGGCCGTGACCAACCCCAAACGCACCATTTTTGCCATCAAGCGCCTCATGGGCCGCAAATACAACAGCCCCGAGGTCGATCGCTGGAAAGAAAACTCCCCCTATACCATCGTGGAGACGCCCAACGGCGACGCCGGCGTCGAGGTCGACGGCCGCGTTTACAGCGCGCCGGAAATTTCGGCCATGATCCTTGCCAAGCTCAAGGCCGACGCCGAAGCCTACCTCGGCGAGACCGTCAGCGAGGCCGTCATCACCGTGCCCGCCTACTTCAACGACGCCCAGCGCCAGGCCACCAAGGACGCGGGCCGCATCGCCGGTCTTGAGGTCAAGCGCATCATCAACGAGCCGACGGCCGCTTCCCTGGCCTACGGGGCGGACAAAAAGGCCAACGAAAAGATCGGCGTCTTCGACCTTGGGGGTGGCACGTTCGATATCTCCATCCTCGAGGTGGGCGACGGCGTGGTGGAAGTACGTTCCACCAACGGCGACACCTTCCTCGGCGGCGAGGACTTCGACCAGCGGATCATCAACTTCCTGGTGGAAGAGTTCAGGAAGGAGAACGGCATCGACCTCTCCAAGGACAGCATGGCGCTCCAGCGTCTCAAGGAAGCCGCCGAAAAGGCCAAGAAAGACCTGTCCACCGCCATGGAGGCCGAAATCAACCTGCCGTTCATCACGGCGGACCAGAACGGCCCGCGCCACCTGCTCATCAAGCTCTCGCGCGCCAAGCTGGAATCTCTGGTCAGCGATCTGGTCGACCGCACCATCGAACCGTGCAACCAGGCCCTCACCGATGCCGGTCTCGATCCCAACCAGATCAACGAGGTCCTGCTGGTGGGCGGCATGACGCGCATGCCCCTGGTCCAGCAGACCGTGGGCAAGTTCTTCGGCAAGGAACCCAACCGCTCCGTCAATCCGGACGAAGTGGTCGCCATGGGCGCGGCCATCCAGGGCGGCATCCTCACCGGCGACGTGAAGGATGTCCTCCTGCTCGACGTGACCCCGCTCTCGCTCGGCATCGAGACCATGGGCGGCGTCTTCACCAAGCTCATCGACCGCAACACGACCATCCCGACCCGCAAGAGCCAGGTCTTCACCACCGCTGCCGACAACCAGCCTTCGGTGTCCATCCATGTGCTCCAGGGCGAACGGCCCATGGCCGCGGACAACATGACCCTCGCCCGCTTCGACCTGACGGGCATTCCGCCGGCGCCGCGCGGCGTGCCGCAGATCGAGGTCTCCTTCGACATCGACGCCAACGGCATCGTCAACGTGTCGGCCAAGGACATGGGCACCGGCAAGGAGCAGTCCATCAAGATCACCGCTTCCTCCGGACTCTCCGAGGACGACATCCAGCGCCTGGTGCGCGAGGCCGAGGCCCACGCCAGCGATGACAAGAAGAAGCAGGAGCTTATCGAGGCCCGCAACCACGCTGACAGCCTGATCTACGGCACGGAAAAATCCCTGGCGGATCTCGGCGACAAGGCCGACGCCACCGTCAAGGGAGACATCGAGCGCCGGATCGCCGATCTTCGCAAGCTCATGGAAGGCGAAGACGCGGCCGCCATCAAGAGCGCGGCTGACGAACTTGCCAAGGCGTCCCACAAGCTCGCCGAACAGCTCTATCAGCAGCAGGCCCAGCAGGCGGGCGCCCAGCCCGGCGCCGATGCCGGAGCGGCCGGCGGCGCCACGGGCGGTCAGCCCGGCGGCAACGACGACGTGGTGGATGCGGACTTCACCGAAGTGAAGAAATAACGCCACGCTTTCCGACCATGCGCGGGCAGCCCCTCGGGGCTGCCCGCTTTTGTTTATGGAGCCGTTTATGCCGTGGATGATCGGCTCCATGCCCGGAGAGACAAAAAACTCTTGGGGAAAAGGCGCGCCGGAGGCTCCCCATGCCGCCATGGAATGGCGGCATGCCACGGCCGTCGTCCCCTGTCCCACGGAACGCCTCCGGCATGGCGGCTTTCGGCGGCTTGCCACCGCGCCCCGGCTGTACTAGAATTTCTGTTCATGCCTCTTTCATTTTTTGTGCATAAGGAATCGCCATGCCCGCCAGCGCCATGACTTCCCTTGTTCCGTGGTTCCGGCCGCTCCGCAGGGGCGCGCTCGCCGGAACGCTCCTCCTCGCGCTCGCTCTCGGCCTTTGCGGATGCCAGTTTCCGTTCGGCAAACGCGATGCCACGCCCACAGCGCCCGAAGCGCCGCAGCAGACATGCGTGGTGCTGGCCCTGCCCGCTTCCGGCCCATATGCGCCCATTGCCGCCAAGATCAAACGTGGCGCTGCTGCCGCGCAACAGGAACTGGCGGCCGCCGGCGGCAAGCTGCGTCTGGAGACCGTCAATACCGCGGCCGCCAACTGGCTGGAGACTCTGGCCGCGCTGCCCCCAGCGTGCGCCGTGGTGGGCGGTCCCCTGCGTGACGTGACCTACGGGCAGGCGCAGAAATCCGGCGCCCTGGAGCAGCGCGCCTTTTTCTCCTTCATGCCCACGCTCAAGTCCGGCGATGAAGGCGCCAGGGCCTGGCGCTTTTTCCCGAGTCCGCAGGACCAGATCGACGCTCTGGTGGGCTTTGCCACGGGCGAACTGGGCATCCGTTCCTACGGAGCCTTTCATCCGGCGGATACCTATGCCGCGCGCATGACCGGCCTTTTGGCGCAGACCCTCGGCAAGCGCAACATCCCCCTGCGCCAGGCCACCTACAACGCGGCGGACCCCACTTCCTGGAGCGATGCCGCCGCGCCGCTCATCAACCCCGTCACCGCCGAAGGCAGCAGCACACCCGTGCCGCAGACGGAGTTCGAGGCGCTCTTCCTGCCCGATTCCTGGAAAAACATCGACATGATCACTCAGAGCCTGCTCTACAACGGCGAAGACCGCCTCGTCCTGCTCGGCACCACGCTCTGGGAGCAGAGCCTTTCCGGCAGGCAGGTTCCCCGCGCGGAGAATTTCGCCCTGGCCGTTTTTCCGGGCGCGTGGAACGCCCAGCGCGCCCCGGCGGCGCTCAGGGCGCAGGGCAACGATTTCTGGACGGCCCTTGGCTACGATTTCGTCAATTTCGCCGCGGCGCTGGCCCTGAACTCGCGCCTGACCACGCCGGAGATCACGGCAAGGGCGCGGCGCGCGGCCTCGGCGGCGCGCGCCATGGCGCCCCTGGCCTATGACAATGCGGGCGTCGCCCATCAAAAGCTCCACCTCTTCCAGGTCTCGCCGGGAGGCATGAAGCCGCTCGACGCGACGCAATTCCGCGAAACACGCGCCGCCGTGCTGGAGCGCGCGGCCCTGCGTATGCAGGGGCTGCCCAGTGTGGACGCCCAGGGCAATCCGCTCGTGCCGGGAGCGCCGGGCGCACCGGGAGCGCCGGGAGCGCCGGCCACAAATCCCGGGCAGACCACCGGCACGCCGCCCGCAGGCGCTTCAGGGGCACCGGCCTATGATACCACACCGCGCCCCTCCTACAAGCTTCGTCTGCCGGGGAGCCGCTGATACGGTCCGCCCCGTCGGGAGACAGTGAGGATACCATGACAGAAGAACGGCATCAGCAACGCGTCAGCCGGGAAGAAGTGCGCCATATGGCCGCCCTTTCCCGCCTTGCCGTGACGGAAGAGGAAGAACGGCTCTTCGCGCGCCAGTTCGGAGAGATCCTCGGCCACATGGACCGGCTCTCCCGTGTGGACACGGAAGGCGTGGAACCGCTCTACAGTCCCCTGGAACATGCCGCGGCCACCCGCCCCGATGAGTCCCTCCAGCGCAGGGAACGCGCGGAGATCCTTGCCAATGCGCCGGAGACCGACGGCGAATACTTTGTGGTGCCCCGCATCGTCTGAGGATGCGCCGCTTTTTCCGGGCGCTGCCGGTTTCAGGCCCTGCCCCCACGATCATGCCTCGGGATCATTGCCATGACAGGTGACATCTGCTCGTTTTCTCTCGGTGAAGTGGCCTCCTCCCTCCAGCAGCGGCAGCTTTCCGCCGTGGAGGTGACGCGCGCCTGCCTTGCGCGCATCGAAGCCACCGAACCCGCCATCGGCGCCCTGCTCCATGTGGATGCCGAAGGCGCCCTTGCCCGCGCGGCGGAACTGGACGCCCGGGGACCGGACCCGGCGCTGCCGCTCTGGGGCGTGCCCGTGACCGTCAAGGACGCGCTCTCCACCAGGGGCATCCCCACCACGGCGGCCTCGCGCATCCTGGAAAATTTCGTGCCCGTCTATGATGCCTTCGTGGTGCGGCGGCTGAAGGAGTCCGGCGCCATCCTGCTGGGCAAGGCCAACATGGATGAATTCGCCATGGGTTCCTCCACGGAAAACTCCGCCTTCAGGGCCACCCGCAACCCCTGGAACGTGAACAGGGTGCCGGGCGGCTCCTCGGGCGGCTCCGCCGCGTCCGTGGCCGCGGGGCAATGCTTCGCGTCGCTGGGTTCGGACACGGGCGGCTCCATCCGCCAGCCCGCCGCGTTCTGCGGCTGCGTGGGGCTGAAGCCCACCTACGGGCGCGTGTCGCGCTACGGGCTTTTCGCCTTTGCCTCTTCGCTGGATCAGGTGGGACCGCTCACGCGCACCGTGGACGACTGCGCCCGCGTGCTGACGGTCATTGCCGGGCACGACCCGCGCGACACGACCTCCGAACCGCGTCCGGCGGAAGACTTCACCCTGGCCGCGCGCAACGCAGGCGACAGCCTTGCGGGGGTGCGCCTGGGCGTGCCGCGGGACTTTTTCGGGGAGGGACTGGCGGAAGAAGTGCGCGCGGCCTGCGAAGCCGCCCTTGACCGCGCGCGCGAACTGGGCGCGGAACTGGTGGACGTGCGCCTGCCCGCCACGGACATTGCCTCGGCGAGCTACTATATCATCGCCATGGCCGAGGCCAGCTCCAACCTCGCCAGATATGACGGCGTCCGCTACGGCCGGCGCGCGCCCGAATCCGGCACGCTGGAAGAACTCTACGTCAATTCGCGCAGCCAGGGCTTCGGCGAGGAGGTCAAGCGCCGGATCATGCTCGGCTCCTATGTCCTTTCCTCGGGGTATTATGACGCCTATTTCCGAAAGGCCGCGCAAACGCGCCGCCTCATCCGCGACGCCTGGCACGCGGCCCTTGAGACGTGCGATGCCATCTGCACGCCCGTTGCCCCGGTGACGGCGTGGCCCCTGGGGAGCCATGCGGCCGATCCGCTTCAGGCCTATCTCATGGATGCCTATACCATCCCCGTCAACCTTGCGGGCCTGCCGGGCCTGTCCCTGCCGGTGGGGCTTGGCCGGGAGAGCCACATGCCCGTCGGCCTCCAGCTCATCGGCAAGGCCTTTGACGAGTCCTCCCTCCTGCGCGTGGGGCAGGTGCTGGAGCAGGCGCTGCCGGGCATTGGCGCACCGGCCCTGTAGCACGATCCGGAATACCGGCGACAGCGATGGCGCGTCCCAGCCGCATTAAAACATCGGGGCATTTCCTTCCGCGATCTGTCATCGCACGAGGAAATGCCCCGGTACTGCTTTTTCCCTTTTTGTCAGGCGCGCTGCCTGCCGGAAACAGCCTGTGATGTCATTGCTTGTGCAGCATGATGTCGAGGATGACCTTGTCCGTCTCGCGCATGCCCGTCGAGCCGAGCCGTCCGAGATTGGCGATGCAGGCTTCGATATCTTCCGAAACGATGCCTTCATTCCCGGGAACGGCGGATCCTTCCAGAGCGAGCATGGCCGCCTGGATGCCCGCGCCCACGGCCGAAGCCACCTTGAGCGCGCAGGAACTCTTGGCCCCGTCGCAGATCATGCCCGCCACATTGCCCACCATATTGCGCACGGTCATTTCCATCTCGCGCAGGCCGCCCCCCAGCAGGAGGGTGATGCCGCACCCGGCCGCCGTGCCGGCCACCATGGCGCCGCAATGGGCCGAAAGCCGCCCCAGGTGATGCTTGATGTGGATGGCCGTCAGGTGGCTCATGATCAGGGCGCGCGCCAGCTCCTCGTCGCTCTTTTCCAGGCGGATGGCGCAGGCCACCACAGGCATCGTGCAGGTGATGCCCTGATTGCCGCTGCCGGAATTGCTCATGACCGGCATCATGACGCCCGCCATGCGCGCGTCCGCCGCGGCCGCCGTGAGCTTGACGGCAAAGGTGGGCATGTCGTCGGCGAGGATATGGCGGCGCACCTGGGCATCCATGTTTTTGCCGACCGCCAGGCCATACTGCCGGGTAAGCCCTTCCTCGGCCACCGTGCGGTTCATGCGCGCGGCCTCGAGGATGAAGGCTATCTCGGGCAGCGGCGTCGTGGTGGCGAACGCATGGATGGCCGCCAGGCTCAGGGGCCACTGGCCGGAAGCGGACTCCTCTTCCGCCGCAGCCGTTCCGTCGCCGGTGAAGACAAGGACATCGTCCCGCCACACGGCGGTGATATTGGCGTGGGAATCCCGCAGTTCCGCCGCGCCGCTGTGGCCGCCGCCATGGGCGACCACCTTGCAGTAGAGCAGCAGCTCATTCTCCGGCAGATGCAGGTTGACCCTGTCCTCCGCAAGCAGGGCCTTGGCCCGGGCCACCTGCTCTGGCGAAAGATCGCGCAGGCATTCCAGGCCAAGGGCGCTCTTGCCCCCCAGGGCGCCGGCGGCAGCGGCGATGCCAAGCCCCATTTCGCCGGTGCCCGGCACCATGACGCCCATGCCGTTTTTGAGCAGATTGGCGCTCACGGCCACGTCCAGCCGTTCCGGATCGGCGCCGAGCGCTTCGGCGGCGCGCGCCGCCGTCAGCGCCACGGCGATCGGCTCGGTGCATCCGAGCGCGGGCACCACTTCGCGGTGCAGAAGCTCAAGGAATGCCCGATGCCCGCTCATGCGTCCGTCCCGTCGCTGTGCTGCATCGGCCCAAGCTGACCATGACGATTGAAGACGCCGTCAAGGATAAGCGTCAACGCGCCGTCGCCCGTGACGTTGCAGGCCGTGCCGAAGCTGTCCTGCAGCGCGAAGATGGCGATGAGCAGGGCCACGCCGGTCTGATCGAAGCCCAGCACCCCCGTGACGATGCCGAGAGAGGCCACCACCGTTCCGCCGGGCACGCCGGGCGCCCCCACGGCGAAAATGCCGAGGAGGATGCAGAACAGAATCATGGTGCCCAGAGGCGGCAGGGCGCCGTAGAGGATGAGGCTGATGGTCATGACAAAAAAGGTCTCGGTCAGCACCGAGCCGCACAGGTGGACCGTGGCCCCCAGCGGCACCATGAATTCCACCATGGTGCGGCTGAGCACCGGCGAGCGGTGCGCGCACTCCAGGGCCACCGGCAGGGTGGCCGCGCTGGACATGGTGCCCACCGCCGTCAGATAGGCCGGCGCGTAATAGCGGAACACCTGCGCGGGATTGCGCCCGGAAATCGCGCCGCCGATGCCGTAGAGCACCGCGAGCCAGATGAACTGGCCGATGATGACCAGCGCCACCATGGTCACAAAGATGGGCAGATGCCGCGTGAGCGAGCCTTCATACGCAAGCCCCATGAACGAAAGCCCCACAAAGACGGGGAGGATGGGGATGAGCACATGGATCACGAGCCAGCTGATGACCTTTTCAAATTCCTCAAACAGCGCGGTCAGCGTCCGGGCGCGCGTCCAGGCGATGGCAAGGCCGAGGAAGAGCGCGGTGATGAGGGCGCTCATGACGCTGAAGAGCGGCGGGATGTCCAGCCGGAAGACCATTTCGGGCAGCTTGCGCAGCGTTTCCGCCTCGGTGGCGATGGAAAGATGCGGAATGACCAGGTACCCGGAAACCATGGAAAAGAACGCCGCCCCCACCGAAGACACATAGGCGAGCGCCACCGCCGCCACGAGGATCTTGCTCGCGTTCTGGCCGAGGCGCACGATGGCCGGGGTAATGAAGCCCACGATGACAAGGGGCACCAGGAAGAAAATGATCTGGCCGAGGATGTGGCGCACCGACACCACCACATCCATGACCGCCTCATTGACCACAAAGCCGAGCAGGGCACCAAGCACAAGACCGGCAAGCAGTTTGATGATGAGCGAAAGGTCTCCGATCTTTGCCATGGCGAACCTCCTCCTGGCTCTTGTCCGGCGCATGCGCCACACCTGCGGCACACCGGGGCGCCCCTCACTATAGGCGGGAGCGGCGCCCCGCGCAAGGCGGTAGCAACGGGATTTTCCCAGGTCGGACGCCGCGGGCGCGCCCCGGGGTCATTCCAGGATATAGCGCATGGGATTGACGGGCACGCCGTTGAGCCGCACCTCGTAGTGCAGGTGCGGGCCTGTGGTGCGGCCGGTCATGCCGACATGGCCGATGACCTCGCCCCTTCGCACCCATTGCCCCGGCTTGACCGTGGCCCGTTGCAGATGGGCATACTTGGTGGCGATGCCGCCGCCGTGGTCGATCTCCACGCTGTTGCCGTAGGCGCCGTCGCGGCCGGCCATGGTGACCGTGCCCTCGGCGGGAGCCACGACGGGCGTGCCCACACGGTTGCTGATATCCAGGCCCTTGTGGAACTGGCCGCCCCTGCCGAAGGGCGAAGACCGGCCGCCGAAACTGGAAGAAACAAAGCCGGTCACGGGCCAGATGGATGGCATGGCGGCAAGGATGCCGCGATTGTCGCGCAAGGCGCGGAGAAGGTCCTGCTGGCGCACTTCCTCCAGTTGGGTCGCCTCGGAAAGACGGCCGAGAAAATCCTGCATCTTGCGCGCGGCCAGCTCCTGCCGGTGGAGCGGCAGATAGGTGCGCGAAAAATCGCCCGGGCCGTCCCCCACTTCGGCCGGGTCCTTTTCCATGTTCATCATCAGGCGCAGCTTGGAGTCAAAGCGCTGGATGCGGAGCAGGTCGCGGCTCACGGCGGTGATGCGCCCGGCCAGGCTCACCGTCTGGCGGCGCTGCTCCTCGGCCGTGCGCCGCGCGGCGGCGAGATCCTCTTCAAGGTGCCGGGAAGCGAGCCATTCCCGCCAGAGCCAGAGATTGCACCCCACCAGGGCGGCCAGAAGCAGGCAGGCCGTAACGCCGAACCAGCCGCGAAGATGCAGGTTGCGGCTGCCGCTGCGGCCTTCCTTGAAGATGACGATATGGTACTTGCCAAAAAGCATGAGGGGGCCAGTCTAGAGGGCGGCCGCCACGCTGTCAATGCGGGCCGCGCCACGCCGTGCCTGCTGACAGGGCGCCCCGGCCCGTGTATGCTTTGTCCCGCGCGCTCCGGCCGCAGGGCCGGGCGCAACCACACAGGGAGGGAGCATCCATGCCGCAGGACCCCATGACGCAAGCCCCCGGAGACGACCCGGGCAGACAGGCGCTGGCCGCCTGCCTGCCGGAATTTTACGCCGCCGTGCGGGACTTTCCGGATCTCAGGGTGGAGCCTGGCCTTGACGACGGCGCCATCGCGGCGCTGGAGACCCGGCTGGACTTCCGCCTTCCGGCCGGACTCAGGCGGCTCCTCCGCCACTGCGCGGCCATTTCCATGAACGGCCTTTCGCTCAGGGCGCGCGAATTCGGACCCATCGTCATGCCAGGCTCGGAGGCGCTCGTCATCGGCGAGCTGTATCTGCACAATCCCGGCGACCGGCTGCTGATGCTCCCGAACGACGAAAGCGTCTATTATCTGGAGCAGCGCAACGGCGCCATCACCAAACTCGCCGACACGGTGGAGGGCTTTTTCAATCAGACGCTCCCGCGCCATCTGTATGGCTAGCTCCTCCCTCGGGCGCCGCGTTCCTGCCCAGCTGCCAGCGGGTGAGTCCGCGCAGGATGGAACGGCGCGCGTCCGGAATGGCGCCGGAGAGCGTCCCGAGCGTTGCCTCCATCTCGCTGCGCGCGGTATGCCCCGCTGAAGGGCAGGCATTCCTCCAGACCGGCAGCCCCCACTGGCGGGCCGCCGCGCTGACGTATTTTTTTTCCACCAGGAGCAGCGGCCGCACCAGCTCAAGGTTGCCGCCGAAAAAGGCCTCGCGCATGCTCAGGCCGTCCACGCGGCCATTGCGGCAAAGATTGAGGAAAAACGTGGTCACCAGATCATCCGCCGTGTGCCCGAGAGCAAGGTGGGTCAGACGGTACTGGCGGCAAAGGTCGAACAATCGCTTGCGCCTGAGCCACGCGCAGCGGAAGCATGCGGAGCGCTTCCGGTTGCGTTCGGAATGCGCCTCGGGACCATGCTCCGTCACCTCCACATGCCCCGGGATCCCCTCGGCGGCCAGCCATGGCAAGAGCGCCGCATGCGCCAGCGGGTCAAAGCCCGGGTTGCAGTGCAGCGCCATGATCTCGAACCGGAACGGCACGATGCCCTGCCGGATCCTGAGGGTCTTGAGCAGGACAAAACTGTCAACGCCGCCGGAAACCGCCACGCCAACGCGGCAGCCGGGGCGGAGCATGGCCGCCTTCTGCATGGCTAGCCCGGCAGCCTTGACGCAAACTTCCTGCGCGTATGTCCGTTTTTCGCGTGCCATACAGCTCCCGCAGGAGGGTCGTCCGCGCGGCGCCGTTCAACAGCGGCGGGACTTGACGGACATGGCCCTCTCATCTACAGTAACGTGTTTCAGCCGGTGCGACATCCCCGGCAAGCGGCCGCCCTTGACAATGCCGTGGGCGGCCATAGTTTTTCGTCACGATTCCGCCGTAAACGGAGGCAGCATGGCCCGCATCACCGTGGAAGACTGTCAGGAACGCGTGGACAACCGTTTCCTGCTCGTGCAAATGGCTATCAAGCGCGTGCGCCAGTATCGCGAGGGCTACGAGCCTCTGCTGGAATCGCGCAACAAGGAAGTCGTCACCGCGCTGCGCGAAATCGCGGCCGGCAAAATCCTGCCCGACGACAAGACGCTCTATACGCCGCTTCCGGCGGATGGGGAAGCGCCCGCCGCCACCGCCGGCGACGAGGCGACCTCCGGGAACTGACGGGCCGGGGCGCGCTCACGCCGCGCGCCCGCGCAAGGACCCTCCACATCATGACAGAACGCGATTATTACGAAGTGCTCAGCGTCTCGCGCGACGCCGGGACCGAAGAAATCAGGCACGCCTACCGCAAACTCGCCATGCGCTACCATCCGGACAGGAACCCCGGCGATGCCGATGCCGAGCTGAAGTTCCGGGAGGCCGCCGAGGCCTATGAGGTCCTCAGGGACCCGGAAAAACGCGCCCGCTATGACCGTTTCGGCCATGCCGGCGTGCAGGGGGGCGCCGCCGGATTCGGCAACGCGGAAGACATTTTCGCGCATTTCAGCGACATCTTCGGCGACCTTTTCGGTTTCGGCGGGTCCATGCGCGGTTCCCGCGCCGAGGCGGGCGCGGACCTGCGCTACAATCTCACCATCAGCTTCGCCCAGGCGGCCCACGGGGACGAGATCAGCCTCACCCTGCCCCGGCATGTGGAATGCCCCGACTGCAAGGGCGGCGGCGCGGCCCCGGGCAGCAAGGCGGAACCCTGCCGCCAGTGTCGCGGGACCGGCCAGGTGCGCCGCAGCCAGGGATTTTTCCAGCTCGCCATGCCCTGTCCGGCATGCCGGGGCACGGGCCGCATCATTTCCAGGCCCTGCGCCCGCTGCAAGGGCGAGGGACGCGTGGAGGATTCGCGCGAGATCATGGTGCGTATCCCCGCCGGCGTGGATACGGGCACGCGCCTGCGCGTGCGCGGCGAAGGCGAGGCGGGTTTCCATGGCGGCCCGGCCGGAGACTTGTACGTGGTGCTCACCGTTGAGGATGACGCCCGCTGGGAACGGCACGGACAGGACCTGATCTTCACGCAGGAAGTCAGCTTCGCCCAGGCGGCTCTCGGCTGCCGGGTGGAAGTGCCGGGCATCGACGGCCCCCTGGGCATGGACATTCCCCGGGGCGTCCAGTCGGGTGCGCTGCTGCGCCTTGCGAACCAGGGAATGCCCTATCCCGGACGCAAGCAGCGCGGGGACCTGCTCGTGGCCGTCAAGGTCGTCACGCCCACGCGTCTCAACGCCCGGCAGGAAGAGCTTTTGCGTGAGTTTGAGCGCGCCGGTGAGGAAACACCGCTCGAAAAGGTCAAGAGCGCGGCAAGAAAGATCGGCAAGGCCATGGGCCTGGATTGAGACCGCGCGCCCGCGCTCCGGACCCTGACCGGCGCAGCGGAAGAAAACGCGCGATTGACAAACAGCGCCGGCGCCCGCATCCCGGGGCGACGGCGCTGTTTTTTTCTGCCGCCGATGCCCCTCAGAGAACGCCCAGCCCCCCCAGCGCCGCCAGGACGTCTTCCACGGGCAGATGCGCCAGCGCCGGTTCGGCGCCCGAAGGATATTCAAAACCGAGGTTGAGATAGGCGCACTGCCCCGTGCGCGGCAGCAGGCTCACGCACCGCGGACCCACAGGACCCCAACGGCGCGGATCGGTGGCGCCATGCAGCCCCACCGTGGGCGCGCCCGCCAGGGCGGCAAGATGCATGATGCCGGTATTCACGGAAATCACGGCATCCGCCCGTGCCAGAAGCCACGCCAGATCGGGGAGGCTGGCCCGCCCGGCCAGGGAATGGATGTGCGCCGCCCCGGAAAGCTGTTCCCGCACGAACGCCGCGTTGCGCGCCGCATCGGACCCGCTGCCGGTGAGCCAGACGCTGAAGCCGCGCCCGGCAAGCTCGCGGGCCAGGCACGCCCAGTATTCAGGGGGCCATTCCTTGAGATGGCTCTTGTAGCCCGCAGGCCACATATGGAGAAAGGCATGGCGGCGGCCATCGGCCATCCCGGCCGCCAGCGGCGGCGTCCCGGCGGGCAGGCGCAGGGCCGGGGCACCGGCAAGGCCGGGCCAGAGCGCTCTGCCGAGCGCGAGAAAGTTTTCCGTCTCATGCTGCCGCGCGCTGTGCGTGACCACGCGGTCATAGCCCAGAGAACGCCATTGCCCCGCCGTGGAAAAGCCCACCGTGAGACCGGCGCCCGAAAGGCTGCTGACGATGGCGCCGAGGCGCGCCCATTGCGTGCTGTCAAACAGGAGGTCATAGCGCCGGGCGCGCACATGGCGCACCATGGCCGCCGCATGCCGCACGTCAAATGCCGCCACGGCGTCCGCCTCCCCGAGAAGAGGGACGGCCCCGGCATTGCCGGAGGACACCACGAGTTCCAGTGACGCCCGGGGCAGTTCATGCCGCAGGCCCCTGAGCAGCCCGGAGAGCAGGAGCAGGTCGCCGATGGCGCCCAGGCAGATGATGCCCACCCGCCGCGCCGCGGAAGGCTCGCCGCAACGGCGTGGCCGCTCCGCCGCGCGGGCCGCCGCCGCCATGGCCGCCAGCGGGATGCCCGCATATCTGTCCAGCCAGCGGTGCAGCCGGTTGCCGCGCTCGGACGCCATCAATAGGCCCCGTAGCCCGTAAGGACAACGGGGATGGTCCTGGTCAGGATCCAGATGTCCATCCAGACAGACCAGTTATTGATGTAGTAATGGTCAAAGCTCACGCGCTCGGCATACGTCGTGTTGTTGCGGCCCGAGATCTGCCAGAGTCCGGTGATGCCCGGTCGTACCCGGCAATATTCGTCAAAGACCGCGCCGTACTTTTTCACTTCATCGGCCACAATGGGGCGCGGGCCTACCAAGCTCATATCGCCCATGACCACGTTCAGGAGCTGCGGCAGCTCGTCCAGACTCGTCTTGCGGAGGAAGCGGCCCATACGGGTGACGCGCGGATCGTGCCTGAGCTTGTGGTCGCGCTCCCATTCCTCCCTGAGGACCGGGTCCCTGGCAAGCCACTCCCGGAGCTTCGCATCCGCGTCCGCCACCATGGTGCGGAACTTGTACACGCTGAGCAGACGCCCGTCCCGGCCGATGCGCCTCTGGCGGTACAGGGCGGGTCCGGCACTGTCCAGACGGATGAGCAGCGCGAGCACAAGGCCGATCGGCAGCAGAAACGGCAGCAACAGGAGGCAGAACAGGAGGTCGATGCCGCGCTTGATGGCGAGGCGGCGGCGGTCGTGAAGGTTCTGGCTCAGCAGCAGGGCCGTGACGCCGCAGAGTTCACAGGGGATCAGCCAGTACCGGCGGAAGCCCGCCTCCAGGTCGGGAACCACGATGACCTTGGCGAAATGGCGGCTCACTTCCGTGACATAGTCCACAGGCTGGCGCACGCCGGCCTTGGGCAGGAGCAGGGCCGCCGCCCCGGGCCAGCGCCGCGCCGCGCCGCTCAGCAGCGTGCGCAGATGCTCGGCGTCCGCGGGCAGGTCAAGCATCTCCACGGGCCGCACCCCATGGTTGGGGTGGCGCCTGAGATAGTGCCAGAGACGTTTTGCCGCCCCGCCGCGGTCAAGGATGAGCAGCGGCCTGCCCCACCATGACCTGCGGGAAAAAAGCCGGACGCAGACGGCGCGCAGGAACGGGAGCGTCACCAGCGTGGCGCCCCAGCCGCCGATGATGACCAGGCGCGAATACAGGTCGCCCGTCTTGGAAAGGAACAGCATCAGGAGGATGAGGGCATAGATCAGACTGACGAAAATGAAGATGCCCTTCATTTCCCGGTAGGGCGGAAGGCTGATGCTCCGGTACAGGCCAAGGGTGGCGGCAAAAACCGGCGAGATCAGCAACAGCGGAAAAACCCAGTGATAGATGGCGGGGTCCAGGTCGCCAAACGCCGCGCGCGCCATGAGAACGGCGAACATGGTGCCCAGAAGCGCCACAAGATCGGAAAGCGCGAGCACCGCGGCGCGCACGGGAATACCCGCGCGCTGCATGAGGAGAGGAAGCTGGGAGATCCGGCGCATGGCGCCCCTTGGCAAAAATGTTGTATCGCCCCCCTTTGGGACCAGGAGCGGCCGGAGGGAACGGCATGCGGCAGGGGAGGCTCTCTGCCGCAGATTTTTGCGGAATGCCTGAACTTCAGTACACCAAAGCACCGCCAAAGCGCAAGCCCGGCCCGGCGGGGTCCCGGCGCCCATCCCCCGGAGCGCCTTGCCTTGGAAGCGTCCATCTGGTAAAAGATGCCTTCCTGCAAGAGCGGCCTTCCCGTTTTTGCCACCACACGTTTTCCGAGGGGAACCACGCATGAAAAAGCATTTCCGCGGCGCGCTCCTGGCCGGACTCCTCACCCTGCTTTTCGCGCAGGGCAGCATGGCCGCCGGGGCGAAGACCTATGTCAACGGCATCGATCCCAACTATCCGCCCTTCGCATATGTGGATGAAAAAACCGGCCAGCCCGCCGGTTTCGATGTGGACTCCATGAACTGGATCGCCAAGACCATGGGCGTGAACATCGAACACAAGCCCATGGCCTGGGACGGCATCATCCCGGCCCTGCTTGCCAACCAGATCGACATGGTCTGCTCCGGCATGAGCATCACGCCCGAGCGCGCCAAAATGGTGCAGTTCTCCGATCCGTACTGGACGGTCTCGCGCGTGTTCATCGTGCCCGCCGATTCCTCCCTCACCGTGGAGGAGATCCTCAGCAAGCCCATCAAGGTGGGCGTGCAGCGGGGCACTTCCGAAGCCAATGCCATCAAGCAGGAGCAGCAGACCAAGGGCTACCCCTTTGAACTGCGCTTCTATGATTCGGCGCCGCTTGCCGTGGAAGACCTCCTCAATGGACGCATCCAGGCCGCCCTCATGGACGAGCTGCCCGCGGACGACGCCATTTCCAAGGGGCGCGCGGTGAAAAAGGCCGGCACCCACGGCAAGCCCGACGGCTTCGGCGTGGCCCTGCGTAAGAACGACAAGGAGCTGCGCGCCCTTGTGGACGAGGGCTACCGCAAGCTCATGGCTGATCCGTACTGGCAGGAACTGCAGAAGAAGTATTTGCACAAGTGATGCCGGCGCGCGGCTCCGGAGCCTGCCTGCCCACGGCCGGAAGGACTGCCCGGGGCCGCGCCGTATGCGCGGGCACCGCCGGCGGCGGCCGCCCCTTCACCGGCGCGCTCCCCCGCCGGAGCACCCGGCAACGACCGTAAACGCCACGCCCATGGACTCTCTGCTCGTCGTCATCCAGGCGCTGCCCGCCATTCTGCCGGGCATCCTCGTCACTGTGGGCAATGTGGCCGCATCGCTCGCCATGGGACTCGCCCTGGGCGTTCCCTTTGCGGTGGCCCAGGTCTATGGTCCCGGCTGGAGCCGGAGCCTGGTGCGGCTCTATGTCTGGTTCTTCCGGGGCGTGCCCATCCTGGTCCTGCTCTTCCTGTTTTACGGCTTCTTCATCAGCCTCGGCCTGCCCGCTGAACCCTTTTTCATCTCCTGCCTGGTACTCGGCTGCACCAGCACAGCGTACCAGTCGCAGATTTTCCGGGGCGCCATCGAAAGCCTGCCCAGGGGGCAGCTCCTGGCGGCCAGGGCACTGGGCATGAACGACGCCACGGGCATCGCCTGCATCATCCTGCCGCAGGCCCTGCGCCTTTCCATTCCCGGCTGGGCCAACGAATTTTCCATTCTTCTCAAGGACTCGGCCATCTGCTTCGTCCTCGGGACGCAGGACATCATGGCGCGCACCTCCTTTGCCGCGGCGCGCACCCATGAGCACCTGGCGCTTTATGCCGCGGCCGGATCCATCTATTTTCTCCTTACCCTGGTGGTGCTCAGGCTGCTGCGCCGCCTGGAGGACAAGGTCCATGTGCCTGGCTACTCCACCGGCGGGGGCAGCCTGGGGATGGGAGAACCGGCCTAGAACGGGAGGACCAATGAGGGAGGAACAGGACGTTGTGCTCCGCGTGGAGCATGTCTCCAAACGGCTGGGCGGCAAGCTCATCCTGGATGACTGCTCCCTTGCCGTGCGCCGCGGGGAACTCATGGTGCTCATCGGCCCTTCCGGCGCGGGCAAGAGCACCCTGCTCCAGTGCATCGACTGCCTCATCCCGCCCGACAGCGGCGAGATATGGCTGGAAGGCGAACGCCTGGAGCGCGACGACCGGCGCAGGCTCTGTGACTTTCGCGCCCAGGTGGGCATGATCTTTCAGGATTTCAACCTGTTTGACCACCTCACGGCGGAAGAGAACGTCGCCATCGCCCTGCGCAAGGTGCGGGGCATGTCCCGCAAGGAGGCCAGGGCCAGGGCGCTTGACGAACTGGCCCGGGTGGGCCTTGCCCGGCGCGCCCTGCTCTATCCGGCCCAGCTCTCCGGCGGCCAGAAACAGCGCGTGGCGATCGCCCGCGCCCTTGCCATGGACCCCAAGGTCATGCTGCTTGACGAACCCACTTCCGCCCTGGACCCGGAACTGGTGGGCGAGGTACTGGCTGTCATCCGCGATCTGGCGGCCGGGGGCATGACCATGGTCATGGCGACGCACCAGATGGACTTTGCCCGCGCCCTCGCCACGGAGATCCTGTTCATGGAACGCGGCAGGATCATTGAACGCGGGGCGCCCGCGCAGCTGCTCGCCGACGGTTCAGCCACGCGAACGCGCGATTTCTGCCTGCGGGTCCTGGAAGTCAGTATTTGAAACGCTCGCGGTGAAGGCAGCGACGCCTGAGGAACATCTCCGCAAGACGGGCATCCTCCCCGAAAAAATGCTCTACCGGCTTCCGCCGCCCCCCTGCTGCCGCGCCTGACCGCCGGATGTGCTGCTCCAGTTGCCTTCGGTGGAGGCATCGCTGGCAGGCTTTTTCTCTTCTCCCTGCCCCGGCATGAAACGCTGGAGATCGCGCGAGACCTCAAAGGTCCGCAATTCGGCAGCCGCGGCCTGGGCAAAGGGCGAATCGGGGAAACGCTGCACAATGCCTTCCAGCAGCGCCTCAGCGCGGGAGGCATCCCCGAGCTTGCGGTAAAGGCGCGCCTCGCGGAAGCGCAGCCCCGGATACTCCGCCGAATCCTGCGGCACATAGGCAGTATAGCGTTCCACCCATTGCAGGGCCTCGGGGATGCGGTTCCCCACCTCGCAAATGTCCATGAGCGCGGCGATGGCCTCCTTGATGCGCTGGGGGTCCGCCTTGTCGGAGCGTTCGTCCTGCAGGCGGGTAAAAAGCTCGATGACGCGGCGGTTGGCCTCGTAGGCGTTGCGGATATCCTTGCGGTTCTCGGCGTCACGCGCGAGAAAATAGGTGGCATAGGCCTGCTGATAGAGCGGGATATCCTGCCGTTCCGCCAGCTTCCGCCACATGGTCAGCGCCGGGCCGCCCAGATTGAGATTCTGCGCGGAAAGCGCCATGGCATAGTCGAGCTGATTACGCAACTGCGGCTGAAGATCCCAGTTCTCCACGAGCTTGCTCAGGTCGAGGATCTTGTCCCAGGCGCCGTTTTTCAGATAGTGGTTGAAAAACTGGGAAAAGGCGGCCTCGCCATAGTCCGGGTCCATGGGACCCTTGAGAAAATCCGCCAGCAGCTCGAAGGACTTCTTTTCATCCCCCCGCTCCAGCCAGCCCTGGGCCAACGCATAGCGAAGCTTTGCGTCCGGCGCGCCATAGCGCTCGCGCACCAGCGGAAAGCCGTTCCAGAGCAGAAGGATGCGGCCGTAGTTCTGTTCGGCCAGAGAGTTGGCAAGCTCCTTGCTGAATGCCTGCCAAAGGATCTCGCGCGCTTCGGGCACGTCCCGATGCTCGGGATACGCATCGATGAAATCCGCCGCCTTGCCCATGGCTTCGGGGTACTGGCGGTCCCAATAGAGCCACATGGCCTGCTTGAGCCGCGCGAGCACCGCCTCGGGCGTCGTATCCGACGACGCGGCCAGATCGGAATAGACCTGCCAGAGCGGCGGCTCTCCTCCCTGCGCGAACACCCTGCTCATTTCCTCATAGGTGATGGGCGATTCGTGGATGCCCTTTTCCGCCAGGCGCAGACGCGCGGTAACGGCCGCCGGGGAGTCGGGAAAATTCCGTTCCAGATCCGTGTAGATGAAATTCGCCGCCTGGCTGTTGCCCCGCCGCATGTAGGTATCGGCCATCCTGAGCAGCAGGCTGTCGTTGCCCTGGCGTTTCGGGTCCAGATTGACAAAGAGCCAGTGGAGATCCATGGCCGCGTCACCGCGGCCCATTTTTTCGTCATTGGCCGCCTGAAGGAGCAGGAACGCCGGATCATCGATATAATACCGGGGCCAGCGCTTGCTGATGAAGTCGAGGATGACCTGCGCGCGCTCATGCTTGTCCTGATTGACAAGGGCCTTTGCCAGCCCCACGGATGCGGCCTGGAGTTGCGAGGATTCGGGATACTTGTCGAGCACGATGCCAAAGGACTGCTCGGCTTCGGCGTTGCGCCCGTTCTTGAGCTGGGCCTCCCCCAGGGCGGTCAGGCCCTGGGCAACGCCGGGATAATCGGGAAAGCGGCGCAGCAGGGCGACGATATACCCTCCGGCCTCGCCGAGATTGCCCACATTGGCGTTGGCAAGGCCCAGACGCAGGAGCGCGTCCGGCACGCGGGGCGAACGCAGATTGGCGTTCATGGCCTCGTTTGTGGAGGAGACGATAGGTTCGAATCCCGCCAGCGGATTGTCCGCATAGCGCGCCCAGAGGCAGTCGCTGATGCGGTAGAGCGTCCTTTCCAGCAACTCGGGCGGCAGATTCGGCAGCTGACGGATATTCTCCAGCGCGGGCAGGGCTTCGTCGTACTTGCCCTCGTCAATGAGCGCCTCGGCGGCGGCGAACATCTTGTCCGGCTCCGGCGGCTTGGGCACCGGATTTCCCTGCTCGTCCACATAGATGACTTCACGGGGCTTCTCAGGCTCCGGCGGCTCGGGAGCCTTCTGCCCGAGGGGCAGCCCCACCGTGCCGGGCACCGCCGTTCCGGACGCTGTGCGTCCCTCGTGGCGCACGGCGGCCGGCGGGGGAGTGGACGGCGCCGCGGCGGAGGCCGCCTCCGGCGCGCCTGCCGGTGTGGCTGGCGCGCCGGCCGGAGAGTCTGACGCGCCCGGAGCGGTCCCGGGAACAGCAACGGAAGAGGCCGGGGGCACCTCAACGGCCGGGGGAGGCGCCTTGCGGGGAGCGGTCTCCGCCTGCGGCATCGCCGGCGCGGGTCCGGGCACAGGCTGTCCCGCCGCGCCCCCCGGCGTCCGCGCCGGAGAAGCCCCGGCCTGTGGCGCGGGGTCCGGCGCAGGCGGCGCCGACGGGGCGGCCGTTCCCCCGGGCACATCGGCCGTGGCAGTGGAAAGACCGCTGTTTTCAGGCCAGTCTTCCGGACCCCCGGTATTGACCTTGCCCCGCAGCGATTGCCGGGAATCCATGACGCCCCGGCCGCCCAGGGCTTGTCCCGCTGTCGCGCCGGCCGCCGCGCCGGGCTGGCCGGGCGTGGCCGCCTGCGCCGGGGCCGCGCCGAACGCCCGCGCCATCACGCCGGGCGTTTCCGCCGGAGCGGACGCAGGGGCGGGCCAGGGCATGTCCGCCCCGGCCCTGGCACCCAGGGCATTCAGTTGTGAATACGGGACGGTCTGCCGCCCATTGAGCTGCCCGCGCACCTGCTCCGTTCCGGGAACGGCGGCCATGCCCCCGCTGTCGGCGGCCAGGGCGGGCGCGGCGCCGCCCAGCCAGCAGACGAACACCAGCAGGCACGCGGCCCGCCGGCCGTTGCCGGGAGCGAGCCGCGCGGGGCGCGCAGCGACAGGCGCTGTGTGTATGGGGCGGAAGAAAACAGCCATGGGCAGCATCCTGCACAAGACAATGCAAAAAAAATGCCACATCCCCCACATATCGGACGCCAGGTTCATGCCCCCCGCTTCTTGAGCTTTTCGATGAGGGTCGTCCGCTTGATGCCCAGATATTCGGCGGCCTGGTTCTTGACGCCGTCCGCGCGTTCCAGCGCCTCGTCAATGAGGCGGCCTTCCACGGTATCGAGAAAATCCTTGAGGTTCATCCCCTTGTCTTCCAGCACGGACAGGGTGGGCCACACAAAGCCCCCCTCCCCGGGGACGCCGTCGCGGGCGGCGCCCGGCGCCACGGCCGGCGCCGGGGCGGGCGGTTCGGGCTCGGGCAGCGAAGCCACATCCCCCACCTGGTCAAGGATCTTGGCGGGCAGGTCGGCGGCCATGACCGTATCGCCATCCACAAGGATGCTCAGCCGCTCCATGAAATTCACGAGTTCGCGCACATTGCCCGGCCAGGAATAGGCGGCAAGGATGCGCCGCGTCTCCGGCGCAAGCGCGAGCGGCGGCCGTTCCTTCCTGCGGCAGAACTGTTCAAGAAAGTGCTCGGCCAGCAGGAGCACATCGCCGCCGCGCTCGCGCAACGGCGGCAGGTGGAGGGGAATGACGTTGAGACGGTAGTAGAGGTCTTCCCGAAAATGTCCGGCGGCCACCTCCTGCTCCAGGTCACGGTTGGTGGCGGCCACCACGCGCACATCCACCTTCTTGCTGCCGGTGCCTCCCACGCGTTCGATCTCCTTTTCCTGGAGCACGCGCAGGATCTTGACCTGGAGGCTCAGATCCATCTCGCCGATTTCATCAAGAAAGATGGTGCCGCCGTCGGCAAGCTCGAAGCGCCCCGGCCGGGAGCGGATGGCATGGGTGAAGGCGCCCTTTTCGTGGCCGAACAGCTCGCTTTCCAGCAGTTCCTTGGGGATGGCGCCGCAGTTGATGGGCACAAAGGGCTTGTCCGCGCGCCGGCTATTGGCATGGAGGGCGCGCACGAGAAGTTCCTTGCCGGTGCCGGATTCTCCGGTTACAAGGACGGTGCTGTCCGTCGGGGCGACCTTGCCGAGAACCCTGAAGACCTCGGCCAGGGTGGTGCTCTGGCCGATGATGCCGCTGGTGTCGAGATCCATGGCGTTCCTGCTCACGGCCCCGGGCGGCCACTGGCCGGCCCGCGCGGGCGTTTGACTGGCTGTTCAGGTGTCAATACACTGACACGGGCCGAATTGCCAGCAAAAACACCGCCACCCCCGCGTTTTCCCCCGGGAGCGCCCGCGCCCCTCACGCGAAACACCGGTCAAGAAATGCCGCGGCGCGTGCTTCGCTGTAATAGAGACCGCCCGGCTGGGCAAAGCCCACATGCCCGCCGTGCGGCGCCACTTCCAGATGCAGACGCGCGTTGCGCCGTGCGGCCTCCCACGGGTAGCAGGCCGGCGTGCAGAACGGGTCATCGGCCGCCAGCAGCAGATACAGCGGCGTGCGGATCTCGGGAAGGTCCGGCAGGACGCTGTTGGCGGCCCAGTAGTCATGCGCCGAGGCGAAGCCGTAGACCGGCGCGGTGAAACGCTCGTCAAAAACGCCGAAGGTGCGGATGCGCTCCACCCCTTCCGTGGAAGGATAGGAAGGAAAGCGCGCGGCCTTGGCGCGCACCTTCTCGCGCAGGGTGCGGAGGAAATAGGCCATATAGAGCCGGCACGACGGGCCGTCCATCCTGGCGGCGGCGCTGACAAGCTCGCACGGCACGGACACGGCCACGGCCGCGCGCAGAAGCGGGGAGACCGGGCCACGGGCGAGGTACCGGCAGATCTGGTTGCCGCCCAGGCTGAAGCCCGCGAGCGCCAGCGGCAGGTCCAGCGATTCCGCGTAGCGGATGACCGCGCCGAGATCGCCGATCTCGCCCATGTGATAGAGCCTGTCCGTGCGGTTGATCTCGCCCGAACAGGAACGCATGTTCCAGGCAAGCGCATCGAAGCCGCGCAGGGCCAGCGCCCGGATCATGCCCAGGACATATTTGCGGCGGCTGTTGCCTTCAAGGCCATGTGAGATGATGACCAGCCCGCGCGCCCTTGCCCCGGCGCGACGGTGCAGGTCAAGATCAAGAAAATCCCCGTCGTCGGTCTCAATGCGGATGCGCTCCGGCCCGGACTCCATGCCCGGCGCCGGACGCGGCCGGCGGCGGAACAGGACCGGCCAGAGCGTGCCCGCGTGCCCGTTGGTCAGCCACCAGGGCGGACGATAGGAAGAAGGAAGGATCGGCATGGACAGGACCCCCGTGACGGCATGCGACGCCCGATCGCGGTCATTTTCTACGCCGCCGTCTTCGTGCATGTCAAATGACGGTCCGGCAAACGGCGGTCCGGCCATCGCCGCGCGGGGGCGCCAACCGCGCATCCCCGGCGCGGAGGCGGGCGCGGGGCGCGTGGATGTGCTGATCCTCGGCGCCGGGGCCGCCGGGCTTGCCTGCGCGTGCGAGGCCAGCCGCCGGGGGCTGGGCGTCCTCCTGCTCGAACGCGGGCGAAGCCCCGGCCGCAAGCTGTCCGCCTGCGGTGGCGGCAGGGCCAATTTCAGCAACCGCTCCGTCACGCCGGAGGACTACCTCTGCCGGTCCGACGCCGCCTTCTGCCGCCATGCCCTGGCCTCCCTTCCGCCGGAACGCGTGCTGCGCCGAATCCAGGGCTGGCGCCTGCCTGTGGAAGAGCGCGACCATGGGCGGCTTTTCCTGAAAGTGCCCGCCATCCGGCTCGTGCGCGCGCTGGAAGACGAATGCGCCGCTCACGGCTGCCGTCTCGCCTGCGGTGCGGAAGTGCGCGCCGTGCAGCGCGAAGACGGCGGTTTTGCCGTGGACGACGGGAAGCGCATATGGCGCGCTCGCGCCGTTGTCCTTGCCCTGGGCAGCCCGGCCTGTCCGGCCCTGGGGGGGAGTGCCGCCGGCTGGCGGATCGCCGCCGCGCTGGGGCATACGCTCACGCCCGCGCGCCCGGCCCTGGTGCCGCTGCGGCTCCCGGAGGTAACGCCCCTGGGCGCGGCGTTGCGCGGGCTGGCGGGCATCAGCCTGCCCGCGCGCCTGACGCTGGCCCACGCCGTGGAGGGAAAGACGCGCATCTGGGAGGACGACCTGCTCTTCACGCATACGGGCCTGAGCGGGCCGCTCGTCCTTGGCGCCTCCCTGTTCTGGCGTGACGGCCACGCTCTGGAGCTGGATCTTCTGCCGGGCCAGGATACGGAAGCCCTGCTCGATGTCGGGGGCGCCCGCACGCCCCGCGCCCTCCTGCGCCGCTTTCTGCCGCAGCGCCTGCTCGATGCCGTCCTGCCGCCGGAGCCGGCCCGGCGCAAGTGCGCCGAGCTTTCCCGTCAGGCGCGCCGCCAGCTGGCCGCCGCCGTCCACGCCCTGCGCGTGACGCCGTCCGGCACCGGGGGGCTGGACAGGGCCGAAGCCTGCTCCGGCGGCGTGGATACCGGCGAGGTCGACCCGCGCACCATGGAGAGCCGCCTCATCCCCGGGCTGCACATCGTCGGCGAAATGCTCGATGTGACGGGACGGCTGGGCGGCTACAATCTCCACTGGGCCTGGGCCAGCGGCATCCGCGCCGGGCGGTCGGTGCTGGCCGGGGCCGAAGGCCGCCTCACAGGCCGCAAAACAGCGTCACCCAGAACGGCACGCTGAAATCAAGCACCATGGCATGCACGATGGCCGGAAAGGCCCAGGCCGTCCCGGCGGCGCGGGTAATGACCGGCAAGGTGGTGTCCATGGTGGAGGCCCCCCCGCACATGACGGGCGCTGGCGCCCCGCAGAGCCGCACGAGCAGCGGGGTGAAGATGAGGGTGAACAGCTCGCGGAAAATATTGGCGAGCAGGGCCACCGTGCCCAGTTCCTCCCCCCGGTACTGGGTGATGAAGACCGAAGAAAGCGAATAATAGGCGAAGCCCGCCCCCACGGCCAGGCAGTCCGCCACACTGTACACAAGAAAGACACTCATCAGGGCGCAGCCCGCGAAGGTGCCCACGGTGGTCCCCAGCGGCAGCAAAAGGACGCGGGGCCGCAGGGAACGCAAAATCTCGCCCAGGCGCCTGTCCGCCCCCAGCGAAAGCCCCACCAGCGCCATGAGCAGCCACAGGGCGGGCAGCGTGGGGTCATGCCGCAGCAGCGCCTCCGGCGCAAGGCCGAAACGCGCAAGCAGCAGGCCCGCGAGAAAACAGGCGAGGATGGGCAGGCTGGCGCTCATGCCGGTGCGCCGTCGCGGCCCTGAGGGCGCCCGTCCCCGTGGGGGCGGTCCCCTCTTCCCCCGCCGAAGACCCGCCGGAGCAGGACGGCGCAGACCAGCGTGCCCCCGATGCCGCCCAGCGCAAGCGCCAGCGCGGCACCCCCCAGATGCGGCAGATCGCGCACCAGTTGCGCGTTGCCGCCCACGGCGATGCCGAGGAAAAACAGCAGCAGCATGATGGCGAGAAAGATCCAGCGCCGCAACGCCTCCGGCCTGAGCCTTCCGCGCAGCAGGCGTCCGGCGAGCATGCCGCAGAGCATGATGCCCAGGGCGATGTACATGGTGATTCCCCCGTTCCTCTCTCTGACCGTCTCAGCGCGGCAGCCGCGCCACGGGACCAAGCCCCTGACGAAGAAAGGCGAGCGTGGGACCGTAGCGCGCCATGTCCCCCGCGAGGGCATCCACATCCCGCAGCACAAGCACCAGTTGCCCGCGCCAGCGCAACTGGCCCAAAGGCCGCGCCGTGCCCGGCAGCCCCAGGGCGCGGACAGCGGCGCTCCCCATGACGATGACCGCCCGGCACCCCAGATGGACGGCGCCGGACCAGAACGCCTCGGCATGCGGCGCGAACTCCGGTCCCCCCGCAGGGGGAGCGGCGGCTTCCGGAACTTCCGGCAGGCAGGCGGGCCAGAAGGTATGCGTGCCCGCGGGGTGCGCCAGATCCCGGAGCAGCCGCCCCAGAAAGGCGCGACGCGCGGCGCGGGCTTCCGCCCCGCTGTCCTCCTGCCGTTCATCGCCGGCAGCGGCGGTGAGGTCCGGTCCCAGATTCCAGTAGGTCCAGGCGACCAGTCCGGGCCGGGTGGCGGCCAGACGGCGGCGCCAGGGTTCCGGCAGCTCCGCGCGCGGCAGGGGGCGCCAGCGGCCCTCCGCGGCCGCCGCGGAGGGGACCTGTTCCCGCGGCGCCTGTTGCGGCCGTTGCGGACGCCGCCCCGGACCCGCGTCATGCCCGGCGGGACGGGGGGGGCGCCCGGCCGCAACAGCCGGACGCGCGGCAGAGGGCGCCGCGCACAGCGAAAGCTCCGGCGGCAGGTCGGCGGGGGCCGCCAGATACCGCAGCCCGCGCCCATGCCAGAGCGCGGCGGCGAAACTCAGATCCGCAAAAGCCATGAACAGAGATCCCAGGCGATGTCCGCCTTGTTTTTGAGGCTCCAGATCTCCCCGTGGCCCGTCCTGTCCACCACGGCCATGGACGCGCCCTCGGCGCCGAAGGCGCCGTGACCGGCATTGACGGGATTGGCCGCCACCACGTCCGCGCCCTTGCGCTCGAGCTTGAGGCGCGCCAGCGGCAGCAGGCTCTCCATATCCGGCACGATCTCCGCCGCGAAGCCGAGCACGCGCTGTCCGGGGCGCCGCGACGCCGCGAGGCTCTTCAGGATGTCGGGATTGGGCGCAAAGGCGATGCTGAACCCCTCGGGCGCGCCGGATTTCTTGTACTTGCCGAGGCCCCCGTCCGCCGGGCGCTCCGGGGCGAAATCGGCCACGGCCGCGCTGAAGAACCCCATGTCCATGCCGGGCCAGATGTCGGCGGCAGCGCTGAACATCTCCGCCGCGCTCGTCACCTCCACGCGCGTGACGCCCGCCGGGAATCGGCAGCGCACGCCGGGACCGCAGATGGCCGTCACCGCCGCGCCGCGCAGCCACGCGCAGACGGCGAGCGCCGCGCCCATGCGCCCGCTGGAGGGATTGGACCAGTAGCGCACGCCGTCCCACGGTTCGCGCGTGGGTCCGAGCGTCACCATGACGCGCAGGGACGCCATATCCTGGGGAGCCAGCGCGCGCAGGACGGCGAAAAAGATCTCCGGCAGCGCCGCCAGCCGCCCCCGCCCCCGGTCGCCGCAGGCGGCTTCTCCCGAATCCGGGCCGACCAGGACCACCCCGCGGCCGCGCAGGCGCTCGGCATTGGCCCGGGTGGCCGCATGCGCCCACATGCGCGGGTTCATGGCCGGAGCCACCACCAGCGGTCCGGAAAAGGCCAGGGCCTGGGCCGAGAGCATGTCCGACGCGGCGCCGGACGCCAGCCGGGAGAGCACATCCGCCGATGCCGGAGCGATCACCATGGCCTCCGCGTTCTCCCCCGGCTCCAGATGGGCGAACACCTCCTGCCCCGGATCGAACATATCGCCATATACGGGATCCGCCCCCAGCGAGGCGAAGAGCAGCGGCGTCACGAACCGGCGCGCGCCGGCCGTGAGCGTGGCCGAGACTGCCATTTCCAGCCGGGTCCAGGCGCGCAGCAGTTCCACGGCCTTGTAGCAGGCCACGGAACCGCTCACGCCGAGATGGAGCCGCCGCCCGGAAAATCTGCCGCTTGCCGCAAAGGGCGTCGCATCCCACAGTTCGTTCACAGGGTCCGCTCCCTGACGCCCCCCTGGGCGCCCCACTCCTCAACGGTGCCCGGCGCAGGGGCCGTTGTCGTGGAGGAGGCGGCGCCGCCCGCGTCCGGTTCTCCGGCGCCATCCAGCGGGCCGTATTCCTCGCCGGGCAGCTCCGCGCCGCCCCCTGTCAGGCCGGGATCGTCCGGCATCTGGAGCGTTGCCCCCTCCGGCAGGCGCCGGCCGAGCCAGATATCCAGAATGGTGAGCATGGCCTGGCTGCGAAAGGCCAGCACGGCCATTTCCCCGGCCTTTTCATAGACCTGGAGCAGACGGTCCTCCTTCCGCAGGGAAAGGCGCAGCTGCCACCCGTGGCTTTTCAGGGCCGTAAACAGTTCCATGGCCGCGGCGCCCGCGTTCACCCTGCCGCGCAGGACTTCAAGCCCCTCGCGTCCGCCGTCGGCATTCAGGGCGCTGTACCCGTGGGAGGCATAGCGCTGGAGTCCCGCGGGCAGCGGCACGTTGAGAAGGGCGCTGGTGGCGGTATCCACGCCGCCGGTCAGGGGATCATTGGAAAAGGGAGCGCCCACGCCCATGGACGCGCACCCCTGAAGCAGGGAAACAGCGCCGAGAAGGAGGGCAAGAATGCTGATGACAAGCTGCCGACGCATGGCTATACTCATTTTTTTGATGTGCGGCGCCGAATGTGCCTGCTACGGCGCCTGTTGCCGACCCATCAGGACAGGGAGAAGGGGCCTCGGTCATGGTCTCCACCAGCGCGGACACGGCGCGCACGGACATGGCGCCTCCTGCGCCGGAACAGGTGCCAGAGCAGCCTAGCCTCTCCGGCATGGACTGGCAAGCCTCGCCGCGCGGGACCGGCCCCGCGGGCCGCCCGGACGGCGCCGTGGTGCCGGAACCGGAAGACTTTCTTCTGGAAAGTTACGACTTTCCCCTCCCTGAAGCGAGCATCGCCCAGTTTCCGCCCGAAGTGCGGGGCGCTTCGCGCCTGCTGGTCATGGATCGCCGCGAGTCGCCCTCCGGCGCCCGGACCCGGCACGCCATGTTCAGCGAACTTGCCCGCTGGCTGCCCCCCCGGGCGCTCATCGTGGCGAACAATTCGCGGGTCCTGCCCGCGCGCCTGGCCGGACGGCGGGAATCGACCGGGGGCAGGGTGGAATTTCTCCTGCTCACGCCCCTGCCGCTCCTGCTGGCAGAGGCTCAGGCGAACAGCGCCCCGGCCGCGACGCGCGGGACGGCCACCGCCGAGGGCCTGGTGCGGTGCGGCGGCAGGCTGCGCGAGGGGGAGCGCCTCTCCCTGAACGGCGGCATCGGGCTGACCATTCTGAAAAAGGGACCGTTCGGGCGGCATGCCGTACGCCTCGACTGGCAGGGCGACCTGGCCGCGGCCTTCATCAGGGCCGGAGAGATCCCCCTGCCGCCCTATATCCGCCGCCCCGCGGGCCAAGGCGACGCCGAACGCTACCAGACCGTTTACGCGCGGGCCGACAAGACCGGCTCGGCCGCGGCGCCCACCGCCGGGCTTCATTTCACGCCAGAACTGCGCCGCGAACTGGCGGACCGGGGCTTTTCGTGGCGCGAAGTCACGCTTTATGTGGGCTACGGCACCTTCAGCCCCGTGCGCTGCCGTGACATTCGGGAGCATGATATCCATTCGGAATATATGGAGATTTCTGAAGAGACCGCCCGGGCCGTGCGTCAGGCAAACGCGGAAGGACGCCCGGTGGTCGCCATAGGCACCACCAGCGCGCGCGCCCTGGAGGGGGTGGCCGCGCAGTGCGGCGATGTGCGCCCATTTGCCGGCTGGACGGATATTTTCCTCTACCCGGGGCGGCCGTTCCGCGTCATCGACGCCCTGGTGACCAATTTCCACCTGCCCGGATCCTCCCTGCTCATGCTCGTTTCGGCCTTTGCGGGCAGGAAGCGGATACTGGCGGCCTATGCCGAGGCCGTGCGCCGCGGCTATCGTTTCTTTTCCTACGGCGATGCCATGCTCATCCGCTGAAGTCAGAACCCGAACGCCCAGGAGCCTCACATGCATCAGTCCACCGTTGTCATCAAGTACGGCGGCCACGCCATGGAAAAGCCCGAACTCAGCCGCGCGTTCGCGGAGGATGTCGCCCTGCTCGCGGCGCAGGGCATGCGCTTTGTGGTCGTTCACGGGGGCGGCCCGCAGATCAGCGCCCTGCTGGCGCGTCTGCACATCGAAAGCCGGTTTGCGGACGGCCTGCGCATCACGGACGCGGCCACCATGGAAGTGGTGGAAATGGTGCTGTGCGGCCAGGTGAACAAGGCCGTGGTCAGCGAACTGGCAGGCCGCGGCGTGGCGGCGGCGGGCATTTCCGGGCGCGATGGCGGCCTGTTGCGGGCGCGGCGGAAAGATCCCGCGCTCGGGCTTGTGGGCGAGGTCGTCAGCGTGGACCCGGCCCTGCCCCGCTGCCTGCTGGAGGGCGGCTTTGTGCCCGTGGTCGCGCCGGTGGCCTCCGGCCCGGACCAGGAAGCCCTGAACATCAATGCGGACACCGCGGCGGGCGCGCTGGCGGGCGCCCTGAATGCCGAGTATTTTGTCCTTGTTTCCGATGTGCCCGGCGTGCTGGACGGTCAGGGGCGACTCATTCCCCGGCTGGACGGAAGACAGGTCGCGGCGCTGCGGCAGTCCGGCGTCATCAGCGGCGGCATGATCCCCAAGGTGGAGTCCTGCGCCAAGGCCCTTGCCGCCGGCTGCGGACGCGCCCTCATCCTGGACGGACGCGCGCCGTCCAGCCTGCGGCGCTTCCTCCTTGAGGACGCTCCCCTGGGGACGCTGGTGACGCCGTGATCGGAGCGTTTTCGCCAGGAGATCGCGTAAACGTTCTGGGCGCAGGCCTCAATACATCAGGGTAATCTGGTTCCCTTTTTTCACGTCTACTTTTTGTAGTGATAACGGCAGGAAATGACGATGATTGAATCAGCACAAATTCTGTAGATAAGTCTGTGTTCTCTGTCTATTCTTCGCGACCAGTATCCGGACAGGTCAAAAAGCAATGGCTCAGGCTTTCCAATTCCGGAAAAGGGTTCCTCGCTGATTGCTTCCAAGAGTTTCTTTATTCGGGTGGTTTTCTCCGGGACATGGTTTTTCCAGTAGTGATAGTCTTCCAAGGCTTTGGGAGTGAACTGGATTTTCATAGTTCATCCAGTGAACAGGATACCACTTCGCCGCGTTCCACCTGTGCGAGCGATTCACGAAGGTGGGCGGCATTGGCTGGATTGCCCAGAAGATAGGCGGTTTCCTGAATACTGTTGAAATCCGCCAGTGACATCAGTACCACGGGTTCCGATTTCTGGCGCGTGATAATAACGGGCGCATGGTTCTCGCAGACCGCGTTCATGGTCTGCGCCAGATTCTGCCGGGCAGCCGAATAGGTGATGGCGTCCATAGCACCTCCAATTTGTACAAATTTTAGTACATACGCCACGACCAATCAAGTCCTCTCTCCAGGAAGGCAGCTTTCCGAAAAAAGAGTATTCAAAATTTTCTTCAAAAATATCTGAATGTTAGCATGATATTGGCACGGACCCTCCTGTTCATAGAGAAATAGATTTCCCCCTCTTGACCCTATACAGCCATCGCGCCATACGATTGAGGAACTTCCTTCCAACAGGGGAGTTCCATGAAAGACGATGCACGCACACGAAGAAAATCAATTTAGTTGAATAACGACACACTCTAGAGGTTTTCCGGCTGCCCGTGCCTGATCCACCACTCCTTCTCCACCCGGCCGTACCACCAGCGGTTGGGGTCCGCGCGCAGCACCGCCTCGGCAAGCTCGCGCCCCTGAGGCGTCCGCAGGCGCCGGAGGGCGCTGTCCAGCCATTCGCGGGCAAACTCGTTGCCCC
Organism: uncultured Desulfovibrio sp.; assembly: GCF_910584445.1. GTDB lineage: Bacteria > Desulfobacterota > Desulfovibrionia > Desulfovibrionales > Desulfovibrionaceae > Desulfovibrio. The sequence continues at coordinate 9,976 of NZ_CAJUBO010000004.1, read as the reverse complement.
GGGCAAGTTCCGTCTGGAGATTGCAGATCAGGTCGAGCTGGTCCGCGTCATGGGCAAGCCGCGCGGCGGCGCTTCGCGCGGCCTCCAGCTCGTCCCAGCCGCCGAGGATATCGGACTCCAGGCCGGTCCCGGCCGTGGCGTCTTCCAGCGCGGCCCGCGCCCGGCAGGTATCGTAGCGATGGTTCACATAGTTGAAGTCGCCGGTGCGCGCCTCGTGCAGGTCGTGGAAAAGACAGAGCATGACCACGCGGCACGGCGCCTCCCCGGCCATGCGCGCGAGGATGTAACCGATCACCGTTGTCCGGTAGGAATGTTCGGCCACATTTTCCCGGCCGGAACCGAGAAAGGCGTACCCGCTGCGCGGCGTGCGCCTGAGCATGCCGGCCTCGTTGCAGAGGTCCGCCAGACGCTCCAGCCTGTCCGGCGTAAGCGCCAGTCCAGGTGCCTGCCCCGTTTCCGCGTCATGGACCATGATCCCTCCTGTGCCTGCCGTACAGATATTTTCCCCGGAAAGATGCTCTAAACGGAAACTGGCGCACGCGCAAGCTGCCGGCGCGCACCATTCCGGGCATTGCGCCCCGGGGCGCCATGCGCTATATTCAGGGGGACTGCGGATGCAGGCCGGTCCTGCCGGCGCATCCGCGAGGAGGCGCAAGAGAGTGCGGCGTTTTTATCAGGAAAGCTGGCAGGGAATCCCGTTCACGGCATTCTCGCACATTTCGTTCTTCCATCTGGCGGACCCCAAATTCTACGCCACGTTTTACGAAGAACTCTTCCGCCGCTACCAGGGCTGGAACGACCTGCCCGCCACATGGCGCGCCAACAAGGCCAAGGACGCCCGCTGGCTCGCGGAACGCATCCGCGACATCGTCACGCGCGAGCGGGAGTCGGGAGAGATCCCCGCCGACGGCCCGGCGCGCGTGCTCTCCATCGGCAGCGGCGTGGGCTATATGGAAAAGCTCCTGCTGGAGGAGCTGCCCGATGTCGAGCTGCACGTCAACGAGCCGAGCACCGTGGGCATGCGCTGGCTTAGGCGCCTCATCCCCGCCGAGCGCATCTATATCGGCCTGCCGCCCGCCTGCCTGCCGCCGGACGTGCGCTACGACGTCATCTATCTTTCCGCCGTGGATTACGGCATCCCCACGCGCGAACTCGTCCATGTGCTGGAGGAGCTTCGCTCCCAGCTCGCGCCCGGGGGGGAGCTGATCTGCCTTTCCGCCTCGCTGCTGGAGGAGGATTCGTTCATCGGCAGCTTTGTCAATGCCATCAAGATCCTCATCCGCGCCGTTCTCCACTGCCTCGGCATCAGGCGGCAACAGTTCTGGGGCTGGCGGCGTACCCGCCAGGAATATCGCCGCATCTTCGCCCTGGCGGGGTTCAGCGCCATCGAGGACGGCATCCTGGATGACGGTTTTGAAACCTACTGGATACGCGGCCGTCAGTGAACGCCGCGACCGGCCCGCAGGAAACTCCGCTAACGCATTGCAACCTGTATTGAACCGCGATGGAAGTTGACGCCCCCGCGCCGCTCGACGCCGCCCTTCAGGTCCCCGCCACCTGTCCCGGACCCGGGGATGCCGTCCCCGCCGGCAGGGACACCGCCTGCCATCTGGGGCTTGACATAGGCTCCACCACGGTCAAGGCCGTCCTGCTCGATGCCGCCGACAGGGTCCTCTTCAGCAAGTATGCGCGCCACTTTTCGGATGTGCGCGGCTGCACGGCCGCGCTTCTGCGCGAGATGGAAGCCCTGGGCGTCGGGCGCCCCTGCCGCGCGGCCATTTCCGGTTCCGGCGGCATCTCGCTCGCCGGGGAGCTGGGGCTGCCGTTCATCCAGGAAGTGCTCGCCTGCAGCCTCGCCATCGGCAGAAAGATCCCGGACGCGGATGCGGTCATCGAACTTGGCGGCGAGGATGCCAAGCTCATCTTCCTCACCGGCGGCGCTGAACAACGGATGAACGAAACCTGCGCCGGGGGCACGGGCGCCTTCATCGACCAGATGGCGGCCTTCATCGGAACGGACGCGGGCGGACTCGACCGGCTCGCCCTGCGCCACACGACCATCTATCCCATCGCCTCGCGCTGCGGCGTTTTCGCCAAAAGCGACATCCTGCCGCTGCTCAATGAGGGCTGCGCGCGCGAGGATATCGCCGCCTCCATCATGCAGGCGGTGGTCGGCCAGACCATCGGCGGCCTGGCGCGCGGCCGGCCCATCAGGGGCAAGGTGGTCTTTCTCGGTGGCCCGCTCTTCTTTCTCGCCTCGTTGCGGGAACGCTTCACGGCCCTGCTGCCTGACATGACGGAAGCGGTCTTTCCCGAGGACGGCCATTTCTTCGTGGCACTGGGCGCGGCCTGGCATGCGCGGGACATGGCGCCGCCCACCTTTTCCTTTGCGCGCGCCCTGGACCGGCTGGAGCACGGCACCGCCCCTGACGGCTGCGGGCGCCTGCCCGCCCTGTTCGCCAACGAGGAAGAGCGCCGCGCCTTTGCCGCCCGCCACGCCGGCCGCACCGTGGCGGAACTGGAGCTGGAACAGGCCGAAGGCGACGCCTGGCTCGGCTTCGACTGCGGCTCCACCACCATCAAGGCCGCGCTCATCGACGCAAAGGGCCGGCTTCTCTACTCCTTCTATGAGGCCAACAAGGGCGACCCGCTCACAGCGGCGCTGGGCGTGCTGGCGGAGATCTACCGCCGCAAGCGCCCCGGGCTGACCATCCGCGCCGCCGCGGCCACCGGCTACGGGAGCGCCCTGCTGACCGCCGCCCTGCGCCTGGACGCCGACGAAGTGGAAACCGTGGCCCATTTCACGGCCGCGTCCTTTTTCGAGCCGCAGGTATCCTTCATCCTCGATATCGGCGGTCAGGACATCAAGTGCATGCGGGTGCGTGACGGCGTCATCGACCGCATCAGCCTCAACGAGGCCTGTTCCGCGGGCTGCGGTTCCTTCATCGAGAACTTCGCGGAGTCCCTGCGCATGCCCCTGGCCGAATTCGTGGCCGCGGCCCTGGCCGCCCCCTCGCCGGTGGACCTCGGCACACGCTGCACGGTCTTCATGAATTCCAAGGTCAAGCAGGCGCAGAAGGAAGGCGTCTCCGTGGGCGACATCGCCGCGGGGCTTTCCTGGGCCGTGGTGCGTAACGCCATTTTCAAGGTGATGAAGATCAGCCACACCTCGGAACTCGGGGACTGCGTCGTGGCCCAGGGGGGCGCCTTCCGCAACGACGCCCTGCTCCGCGCCCTGGAGCTGGAACTCGGCGTCAGGGTCACGCGGCCCGGCATCGCTGGCATCATGGGGGCCTTTGGCGCGGCGCTCATCGCCCGGAAGCGCGGCCCGGCCGACGGCGCGCGCAGCGCGCTCATCGGGCCTGACGCGGTGGCCGCGTTCAGCGCCCGCACGGCCACTGCGCGCTGCCGGCGCTGCTCCAACGCCTGTCTGCTCACGGTCACCACCTTCGGGGACGGGCGGCGCTTCATCTCCGGAAACCGTTGCGAGCGCGGCGCCGAACACGAGCCGCAGCGCCGCCCCAATCTCTATGCCTACAAGCAGCGGCGGCTTTTCGATCCCTATGTGCCGCTCGCGCCCGGGCAGGCGCCGCGGGGGAGCATTGGCATCCCGCGCGCGCTGAACATCTTCGAAAACTATCCGCTCTGGTTCACCCTGCTCACCAGGCTGGGCTTTCGCGTGGAGCTTTCCGCCCCCTCCTCCAAGGAACTTTTCTACCGGGGGCATGATACCATTCCCTCGCAGACGGTCTGCTATCCCGCCAAACTTTCGCATGGGCATGTGCGCGACCTTGTGGACCGGGGACTCAGGACCATCTTCTTCCCCTGCGTCCAGCGGGAGCAGAAAAACGCCGGTTTCGGGGGCGCGGGCTACAACTGCCCCGTGGTCATCGGTTATCCCGAGCTGCTCGCGCGGAATATGGGCATCCTGGAAGAAGCGGGAGTGACCCTCATCCATGCCTTCCTGCCTCTGGAGCGCGGGCTGCTGGGGCGCCGCCTGCGCGAGATCCCGTTCTTTGCCGACATCCCCGTCGCCGAGATGGAGGCCGCCGTCCAGGCCGGCTTTGATGAGATGGACGCCTTCCGCCGCGACATTCGCGCCGCCGGCGAAAGCGCCCTGGCCGAGCTTGCCGAGACCGGGGAAATGGGGCTTGTGCTTGCCGGGCACCCTTACCACACGGACCCGGAGATCCACCATGGGGTGGCCGAACTCGTCACCTCCTGCGGCCTTGCCGTGCTCACCGAGGATTCCGTGGCCCATCTCATGCCCGATCCCGGACCCCTGCGCGTGGTGGACCAGTGGGCCTATCATTCCCGGCTCTACCGCGCGGGCGCCCTGACAACGGCGATGGACAACCTCGCCGTGCTCCAGTTGCTCTCCTTCGGTTGCGGCCTGGACGCCGTGACCTCGGACCAGCTGGAAGAGATCGTCCGCAAGGGCGGCCGCCTCTACGCGCAGATCAAGGTGGACGAGGGGGCCAATCTCGGTCCCGCGCGCATCCGCATCCGTTCGCTCCTTGCGGCCATGCGCGAGCAGCGGGAACAACGGGCGCAACGGCGGCAACGGGAAGAAGGACAGGAGGCGCCGGCCGCCGACGCCAGGGCGGACGCGGCGCCACAGCCCCGGCGCCAGGGGCTGCCGGATGCTCCGGCCGAGACCGGCGCGCAACGCCCCGCCTGCTGGAGAGGCGCGAGCCTTCCCCGCGACCCCGGCGATGCCGCCCCTGTCTTCACGCGGGACATGCGCCACACCCACACGCTGCTGGTGCCGCAGATGTCGCCCATGCACTTCCAGTTCGTGAGCGAGATCTTCGCGTCCGAAGGCTATGACGCCGTGCTTTTGCCCAGCGTCAGCCGCAAGGCCATCGAGCTTGGCCTGCGCCATGTGAACAACGACGCCTGCTATCCGGCCATCGTGGTCATCGGCCAGCTGCTGGAGGCCGTGCTGAGCGGCAGGTTCGACACCAACAAGGTGGCCCTGGTCATTTCCCAGACCGGAGGCGGCTGCCGCGCGACCAACTATGTGGGCTTTCTGCGCAAGGCCCTGCAGGACGCCGGGCTGGGGCACATCCCCATCGCCTCGTTCTCCACCAATATCCAGTCGCCGGGCATCAAGCTCACGCCGCGTTTGTTCAAGCGGATGATCATGACCGGGCACTACGGCGATGCGCTCATGCGCATGGTCCACCGCCTGCGCCCCTATGAGCGGGAGCCGGGCATGGTGGAGGCGCTTGCCCGTTCCTGGTCGGAAAAAGCCCGGGAGAACATCGCGACCGGGGGCATCCTGCGTTTTCAGCGCAACATGCTCGCCATGATCCGCGAATTCGACCGCATGCCGCTCCTCACGGAAGAGCGCCGCCCGCGCGTGGGCATGGTGGGCGAGATCCTGCTCAAGTACCACCCCGATGCCAACAACAATGCCGCCCGCATCATCGAGGAGGAGGGCGGCGAGGCCGTGGTGACGGATCTCATGGATTTCCTGCTCTACAATTTTTACGACCATGTCTTCAATTACAAGCACCTTGCCGGCTCACGCAAAGACGCGCGCGTAGCCATGGCGGGCATCGCCTTTCTTGAGTTCACGCGGCTCTGCATGCGCTTCGGCTTCAGCCGCAGCCGGCGCTTCAGCGCGCCCGCCCGCTTTCACGAGCTGCGCGCGCGGACGCGCAACCTCATCTCCCTCGGCCATCAGACAGGCGAAGGCTGGCTGCTTGGCGCCGAAATGGTGCGCATGCTCGAAAGCGGCGTCAGCGGCATCCTCTGCATGCAACCCTTCGGCTGCCTCCCCAACCACATCGTGGGCAAGGGCCTTATCCGCGAACTCAAGCGCCGCTATCCCGGGGCCACCATTACCGCCCTCGACTACGACCCCGGCGCGAGCGAGGTCAACCAGATCAACCGCATCAAGCTCATGATGCGCGCGGGCCTTCAGGATGCCGGGGCGACAGGCGGCCGGGAACCGGCATGAGGCGCGCATGGCGCCCTGCGCGCACCCGCGGGCGCGGCCCAAAGGCAAGGAGTGCATCCGAATCGGGAACATGCTTGCCAGCAAGAATTTTTTATGCCATAACCCTCGTGTACCTGCGGCAGTCTGCCGCGTGATCAAGTGGGGAACTCGGCCGGAATGGGTTCCGGCTGGCCGACGTCAGGGCAATCCCGTCCCGTCGAGTGAGACTATCTGTCCAAGGAGGACACGCATGGCTGAGATTACCTTTAAAGGGAAAAGCTTCGAGGTTGACGAAGACGGCTTCCTGCTCCGCTTCGATGACTGGTGCCCGGAGTGGCTGGAATATGTGAAGGAGTCCGAAGGCATCGCCGATATTACCCCTGATCACCAGAAGATCCTCGACTTCCTCCAGGATTACTACCGCAAGAACGGCATTGCGCCCATGGTGCGCATCCTGTCCAAGAACACCGGCTACAAGCTGAAGGAAGTGTACGAACTCTTCCCCTCCGGACCCGGCAAGGGCGCCTGCAAGATGGCCGGCCTGCCCAAGCCCACCGGCTGCGTGTAGTCAACGCTTTTTCCGAAAAAGGAGGACACGCGCATGGCTGAGATCGCCTTCAAGGGTAAAACGTTTGAGGTGGATGAAGACGGCTTCCTGCTCCGCTTCGATGACTGGTGCCCGGAGTGGCTGGAATACGTCAAGGAGTCCGAGGGTATTCCGGAGATCACCGCCGATCACCAGAAGCTCCTTGACTTCCTCCAGGACTACTACCGCAAGAACGGCATCGCGCCCATGGTGCGCATCCTGTCCAAAAACACCGGGTTCAAGCTCAAGGAAATCTACGAGCTTTTCCCCTCCGGTCCCGGCAAGGGCGCCTGCAAGATGGCCGGCCTGCCCAAGCCCACCGGCTGCGTGTAGTCCGCGCTGTTGTTTCTCCCGATTTGCACGAAACCCCCGGCGAAAGCCGGGGGTTTTTCTTTCATCTCCTGTTCCCTTTTGCGAAGACCATCGCACGACCGGCATCACGCCGCGCACGAAAAAATCCCCTGTGATATTTTGCCGTCAGGCAAAAAAGTCAGCCAACGGAACCGCTGTCGCCATTCGCAAGGCTCGCAGATTCGGCAACGACTGGCGAAAGCAGGCAGAGCCGCTAATGGCGAACGCGTCGCCAGGGCGGTTTGGGCACATTCAGTACCGACCCGCTCTAAAACTTCGGGAACAATCCAGGCGCCTTCGGCTCAAGCTTCTTCAAAACTTCCTTTGCCATTTCCTGTTCGCCAAAGATGGTCACCACGGCAGCCGCCTTGCCGTTGGCGCCGATCCAGGCGCGGCCCTTCGCGCGCTGCCTGGTAAAGTCGAATTCCTGAAGGCCGTCCTTTTCCGTCAGCTCCCCGACGGTCGCCCCGTCCTTCTGCATATTGGCGCGCATATTGCCGGCAATTTCCGCGGCGCTCATGTTGGCCTTCATGACATTGATGGCAATGGCCCCATTCTTCTTCGGGCTGCCGAGAATGACATCCACACTTCCCGCATGCGCCCTCACGGGCTTGAGCAGCGTCCAGCCATCGGTGAGCGGCAGGCTGAAATACTCTGTCCTGATCTCCCGCGGCTGCTGTGTGGCGGCGGGCTGCTGCCCCTGCGTCTGCTCCTGCGACGTATGATGGCGCGGCGCGCGGACCCTCGCCTGTGCCAGATCGCACAGGGCAACGGCCAGTGCCAGCACCAGAACCACACTACACACTTTCATGAACGTTTTCATGGTTCCTCCCCGCTGCTCATGGCGGACATGTATAAAGTACAGCATTCATCCTTCCGGAGCGCCGACAAGCCGTGCGCCCTGCGGCAGCACCACGCCAGATATGACTGCGTGCAGCCCCCGATACCCGGCAACGGAAGAAACATAGCGCGCATTTCCCCGATGCGCCAGTGTCCGGGAGGGGGACCCCACCGCTGCCCAGGGCCACTCGCCGTGTTTACGCCCCCTGGCATATGGGCTATGTAGCGGATGACTCCAGCATCCGTCCCCCGGGACCGGAGTCGCGGCACCGCGGAAAAGGCTTCCGTGCCGCCGGTTCACGATGGACCTTTGTCAACATGTGAGGAGAGCATGAAAACGCTTGTATTCTGCCTGATCGCCCTCGGGCTTTCCGCAAATGCCATCGCCTTTGCCCCCGAGGGAAAAGATGCGACGAGCAAACCGGAATCCTATTATTCCACCAATGCCGAGGGACTGGACAGCATCGCCATCCTGCCGCCGCCTCCGGCTTTTGACAGCCTGGAATTTCTCCTGGATCAGGCAAAATATCAGGAAGGTCTGCAACTCCGCAAAGGCGAACGGGGCGAAATGGCCGTCCTCGACGCTATTTCGCCAAAGGTCAATGAGTCGCTCTCAAAGCCGTTCGGCATCGACATCAATGCCGAAAACACGCCGGAGCTGTACAAGCTCATCACCAATCTGCGCGGAGAACTGGGCGACATGGCCTGCCGGGCCGCCAAGCGCAAATATTTTCGCACGCGGCCCTATGTCATGTACAATGCGCCGACCTGCTACCCGAAGGATGAGGAACGCCTGCGGGAAAACGGTTCCTATCCGTCCGGGCACAGCGCCCGAGGCTGGGCTGTGGCCCTCATCCTTTCGGAAATCAATCCCGCCAACAAGGAAGCCATCCTCAAGCGCGGTTTCGACATGGGACAGAGCCGCGTGATCTGCGGTTATCACTGGCAGTCCGATGTCAATGCCGGGCGCCTGGCGGGCGCGGCGGCAGTTGCTCATCTGCACGCCAATGCCGCCTTTATGGAGCAACTGAACAAGGCCAAGGCCGAATTCGCCAGGCTCCAGAAGGAGGGGAAGATCAAAAAGGTGCAATAACGGCGCGACGCCGCCCGGTTCCCTTCACTTCGGCCGCGCATGCCGGAAAGGCGCACTGTCTCCCGGCAGCGGAGTCCCCGGACGCTATGAGGAAGCCCCGGATTCTTGCGAATCCGGGGCTTCAAAATATTTGCGGCGCGCGCCTTTTTCCCGCCGGATCCCGCTTGACTCTATATTTGCTATAGGCCGTATCGTCAGAATGCCGCCAGAGGCGGTCGGGCGGTGGCCTGCGTATGCGCCGCCCTGCAACTTTCCGACAGGAGGATGAACATGCAGTTTCAGGAAATCCGCGGCGCAACGAGCATCGTGACATTTGGCGGCCTTCGCCTTCTTGTGGACCCTTTTCTGGCGCCCAAGGGGAGTTTTCCTCCCGTGCCGTCGCCCTACAATGAGTTTCCAAACCCTCTGGTGGAGCTGCCGCTCCCGATTGAACAAATCGTCACTGTGGATGCGGTCATTGTCACCCACATGCACCATTTTGACCACTTTGACGATGCTGCCGCCAGGCTGCTTTCCAAATCGCTGCCTGTATTCGTGCAGTCAGAGGCAGAGGCAGCGGATATGCGGGCGCTTGGCTTTGGCAATGTCTCGGCATTGTGCCCGGAAGGCACGGATTTTCGCCATGTCCGCATATTCAGGACGGATGCCCTCCACGGTGATGGCACAACCGCGGACTACTATTACCAAAAATTCGGCCTGCCCGCCGCAGCGTGCGGTTTTGTCCTGAGCACAGAGGGAGAACCCATTTTCTATGCGGCGGGCGATACTCTCTGGTTCGCCGGCGTACAGGCGGCCATTGCCCGCTTTCACCCTCAAATCATTGCCCTCAATGCGGCCAATGCACAGATGTATGACGGCACGCCGATCCTTATGGGCGTGGACGGAGTTCAAGAAGTGGCGAAAGCCGCTCCGTGGGCCACATTGATAGCCACCCACATGGATGCGGTCAATCACGCCCGTCTTGATCGCGCGACCCTGCGCGCCTTTGCGGACAGGGCAGGCTTTGGGGAGCGGCTGCGTATCCCGGCGGATGGCGAGACGCTGACACTGTCTGAAGAGGAATGATGGAGAAGGGGATTAACCGTCAACGCCCCGGCTCCAAGAGGAACCGGGGCGTTGGTAAAGATTTGGCAGCGACCTACTTTCCCGCGCGAGAGCG